>JAWLDA010000005.1:164769-296947 GCA_041686855.1 Limnochordia bacterium | reverse complement strand
TTGCGCTCTTGACGGGGAATCATTCCTCAGGGGCGTGCAATCACTCCCCAGGAGTGCGGCAACAACGCCGTTTTCGGTATGTAACTGCACAGGTTTGCGGTCCTTGGAACAAGCGGAGCGTGCTCTCACTTCGATTGCTTGGAGGAGTCATTTCTAAAGGCCTGCTAGAGACGCTAGCTTCTTTACACAGATCTGCCTCGCTTCCGACCGCGGCGGCAAACTGGCTGTTGTTGCGCTCTTGGCGGGGAATCATTCCTCAGGGGTGTGCAATCACTCCCCACCAGCGCGGCAACAACGCCGTTTTTGCTCTGGTTTTGGCCCGTTTCCATCCTGTAATTGCCCGGTTTACGGTCCTTGGGAGCAGCCGAGCGTGCTCACACGTCGTTTGCGCGAAGGCGTCACATCAAAAGGCCTGCTACAGGCGTCGGCCTCTTTGCACGGTGTCGCGCCGTTCCCACCCCCCTGCGGCAACCAAACGTTGTTGCGCTCTTGACGGGGAATCATTCCTCAGGGGCGTGCAATCACTCCCCAGGAGTGCGGCAACAACGCCGTTTTCGGTATGTAACTGCACAGGTTTGCGATGAAACTACATAGGTTTGCGGTCCTTAAGAGTAACGGAGCGTGACCGTGACCTCACGTCGAATGCGTGAAGGCGTTCCATCTAACGACCTGCTACTTGCCCGGTTTGCGTCCCTTGGCGGTCACGGGGTGAGCTGTCCGCCGGCGACAAGAAACAGCCACCCCGTGAGTGCAATGGACGCTTCCGTGGGCTCGACGCAGCACAGAGAATTGGAAGCGACATATTCAGCGCCACACGGTATCAAACATCACTTAGAGGTCACACGTTCTATAACCACACGTTCTATAACCGCACATGCTCTAACCGTTGCGTTTACAATCCCGTCCGCACATCGGCCTCTTGTGGGCCAACGAAGGCGAGTGCCTTGGCTGCTCCCTCACGGGCATACCGTTCAATCAGCGCGGCAAAGGCAAGCGCTTTGGTCGATGCGGAGAGGGGTTCTCCCAGAGCGTCATTTGGCGCAACGATGGTCAAAGGTTGCGGCGCTCGCAAGGCGGCCCACTCGGGGACATCCCCCACCTCTAGAGCGCCAGGAATCATCGCGCTCATGGACTCTGTCGCAAAGTGATCGCCATGGACGTACGACGACAATGGACGGTGAACAATGATGCGATCGGCGTCCTCAAGGAGCGCAGCGCCCATCAGGACAGGCGTCGCAGTCACGCCGGAGGCCGAGAGTGCCACCTCGCTCGCCCCTTCGGCACGCACCCGTTTCACCACCTGATTGATCGTCTTAATCCACAGGCCTGCCAGCGTGAAACCGAGCATGTGGCAGGCCCGAACCGCGTTTGTCACCGTCTGCCCGGTCTCGTGGGGCAGAATTGCCTCTCCGACACCTGGCAGATCGACGGCCCAAACGTGCCATCCTGCATCGAGGGCTCGGCGCACTTCGGGATCGCCGAACACTTCGTCTTTGCTGTTGCCCACGCGTACGAGAACTCGCTCAAGCGTCGTCTCTAAATCGGGCCGCAGCGCCCAAACGGGGATCGCCAAACCCCCAGATCCGTGCAAGATGCGTCCAACGCCCATGATCCGACCGGACGGCGGCCCCACCTCGGAGCGCAGCGGCGCATCGTCGGCGTTCAACGGATTTTTCGGGTCTCCAAGCAGGAGCTCCCTTAGCCGCTCGAGCGTGACGTCGTTCGTACCGCTGGAGACGGCGAGCGCCTTGCTCCGCCGATCGGCGAAGTGATGGCGAATCGTCTTTACCTGTGGCGTCTCGGCCTCAGGGTAACATGAGATGGCGGCGTACTCCGCCGGCTCCATCTCGGTCTCTGGTACCGGCGCGTCAGAGTGAGCGCCACGCACCCATCGGTCGAGCCACCCCATGGCCGCCTCGCGCATCGGCTGGTGATAACCGTGGCGGGTTGGAATTGCCTTAAACCGAATCTTCTCCTGCGCCCCGAGGAGTCGCCACACCTCCGCCGCCTGGGCGACGCTCTCCTCAGCGTCCTCGAAGCGGAAGTTGACGCCGTCGTTCATGGCGCTGATCACGAGCACGGGCCGCGGCGCGATGAGCGCCAGGATGTCGTATTGCTCAAGCTCTCCGGCGAGTCCAAAGGGTGTCTCACACATGCAATTGCTCGTGGCCACGACCTTGTGATAACTGCCGATGGCCACCACCGGGATCGCCACCTTAAAGCGGGCATCCCAGGCCGCCGTATACAAGGTCTGATTCCCTCCACCGGAGGCTCCCGTAATGGCTAAGCGTTCCGGATCGACCTCCGGCCGGGAAGCCAAGTAGTCGCCCGCCCGGACATTCTCATGAATCTGTACACCAAAGAGCGACGTCCCAGTGAGCCACAGCGCCGCGGCCTCGATGCCACCGTGGTAGCTGCCGGGCAGTTCAACCGAGCGTTCACCACTGCCGAAACAGTCGACCGACAAGACAAAGTAACCCTGTTTTGCCAGCGCTGCACACCGCCGCTGTTGCACCGGATCCCTGCGCCCATGCTTGTAATGTCCATGAACAGCCAGTATACCCGGGACCGGATCGCTTAAGTCCGGCACGTAGGCGTTCGCAGTCATACGCAGACCGGCGAACGTATTGAAGGAGACCGCCTCGACGCGATACCCCTCTTCGACGCGAGTCTGGTGAACGACCGCGTCCAGCGGATCGTACTCCGGACGAACTCCGGCCGCCCGCTCCAAACGGCGGCGCACCTCTTCGTGGTACTTCGGCACTTCTTCCGGCGAGCGTGGCAGTGCGGGCGCACGACCCTCGGCCCGCACATTCGCTCGCAACCACTCTTGAAATCGGTACCCGGCGCCTGTCCCCATGATTGCTCTATCCAAAGACGTTCCCTCCGACTCGTATTACTTCATGCTTAGGAGACGTGCACAAATCTCGCCCTACTGTTGAACGGCGAGAGACGATGCGGTACGGCGCACAATCTCCGTCGCTGCCGACTCCGGAGTCGCTTCGTTGGCAAGCACGCGCGCGACCTCCTCGTTAATAATCCGATCCAAATCGAGACGATCCTTTGAAATAATGCGAAGAGTCCCGGAGAGGAGGAGGTCCGGATAGATTTCGGGGTTAACGACGTTCTCCGGCATCCATGTAACAGGGGCCGGACGGGTCGGTGTTTGACCGGGGATGGTTCCCGCAAACTCTGCGCCGCGCGGCCCGGTCACAAAGGCGACAAACCGCCAGGCCGCCTCAGCATTCTCAGTCATTCGGTTGATAGCGAGGCCAAACATGCCCAAGTCGGTCGCATAACGGCCTCCATCGGCTGGACCCCGCGGATACGGCACCATACCAATGTTGTACGGCGAATCTGCGAAGGCAACCAATGTGGACAGCCAGCGGGTTCCCATGCCCAAACGGCCCGACGCAAAGCTCGAAATGTCATTGCCACCGACTGCGGCCTGCAGCCTGTTCATCGGCAGCATCGACTCGTCCTGCCAGATAAGGTCTTGGACCGACGACTTGTAACGTTATCGCCTGGATCGCCCGAGAACGAGGGCGAGAACGGTTCCCGCAATACTGAGCCAACCCACGACGTCACCGATTCCGCCGTAGGGTGTAGGTCCCTCCGGGGTGATCGGCACGTCGACGACCATGACGCCCCGTGTCTCTTCGGTATAAGGCATGGCGTCGAGCACACGGCCGCGTTGATCAACAGCGGCCGAACCCACCATCCAGTCGGCCATGACGATCGGAAGACGGTTCTCCGCCGCCCGGGTGCGCACATGCACCGCCCGTCCACGACCGATCGCCGGCCAGTCGTGCGCCGGTGCGACCAAAAGGTCGAGGCCGGCGCTGGCACGCTCTCGAGTCGTGTCGGTAAAATCCGCGTCAAAGCAGATCATGGCGCCCACGCGGTACCCGTCCACGGTCACGACTGCGCTTTGCCCCTGCGTCACACTGCCCGTCTCCGCCCACGGAACGGGGTGGTCTTTGGCGGTAACGTGCCACGTGCCTTGAGGTGTGAGCATCGCGACTTCGTTTCGGCGGCCGTCAGGCGTTTCGATCACGTAACCGACGGCGAGGGTCACGTCTGCCCCGCGTGTGAACGCTTCAAGCTCGGTCCGAATCTGGGGATGATCCTGCGGCACAACCCGAAGGAAGCCTTCGGGCCAGACGACCAGCCTCGCTCCTTGGTCCACAGCTACCTCGGTGAGCTCGAGACCGTGGGCGATCATGTCCCGGGAGAGAGCGTCGTCGTCCCCGGCAAGACGACGGGCGTTCCATTCCCCTTGGTAGAGGTCAAACCCAACCTGAATGGCGGCGGTGCGCAACGTGCGAGACTCGCTGGGAATCCCCTTCTCCGGCACAAACATAAGGATCAAGGCCAACAGGGGAATCAGCGCTGCACGGATGCCCGTCCCGCGTCGCCAGGTCGCCCGTCCGAGAACGAGGAGAATGAGGTAGGCCAGGGCAAAGTTGTGTGCCCACACCCCCAACGATAGCCCGAACACGCCAACGTACGCAGCCAACTCTCCCCAGCCGGGTGAGACAATGACGCTGTACCCTGCAACGGCCCAGGTCGCCACGCCAGGAACAAACGAGCGCCCAAACTCCACGGCGGTGTACGAGCAAGCGTTTTGCCACCAGTATCGCCGATACTCGCTCGCTTGCGCCTCGTCGACGGTTCGCTGTTCGAGGAGGATCGAGAGCGCGCCGACACCCACAGGAAGTGCCCACACCCACGAACCGATCTCAGGTAGCAGTTTGGGAACGAAGTTGAGACTCAAATATGTGAACCAGGCCAATCCGATCGCCCAACCTTGGAGGCGTCGGGGCCAAACGAGGTGCTGGCCCAAAATTGCCGGCACCCAGGCTACGAGGCCGAGCCACGGAAGATCCCAGGTGTACGTCGCCACAGCCATCGCCCATCCGGAAACCACGGACAGGAGGACTCCAAGACTCACGCGCATCACAATGTTGTTACTCGGTTGCAGCAAGAAGCGTCACCACTCGGGAAAGATAAAAAACTTCTAGGGGTTCGGTCAGGCTGAACCCGTTCCTCCCCGAAGAAAACTCTGAAGAACCTCCGCAACGGCCCGAGGCACGATGATCTCCTCCCCCGATACCAGCGTCTGCGGGTTGATAGCCAGGCCGCGAGATTGGGTGTCGACGATGATTCCGGGTTCGTGACGTTTGAGCGCGGCGAGGATTTCGGAGCGCCGGGCCAATGCTGTGTCCGGCAGATCAATATAGACTCGGGGAATCTCCTGTGGCTGCGTTCCCGGCTCCCCTAGGCGCACCAACCGCAACCGTAGGCCCGCGGCTCCTCGTTGGGAGAGCTCCCCATGTATGGTCTGAGCCATACCGTCCCATGCGTTCATGAGCTCCCTTTCGTCGAGTGCGAGAAAGAGTTCAACGGCGCGCACCAGCCCGGCGATCTCCTCTTTGCTCACTTTCATCGTTCGTCCGATGCTATGCCGAGGCGGCCCGTTGAGCGCGCACGCCTCGATCATTGAGCTCCGCCCGATGATGAGTCCGGTTGCCTGCGGGCCACCGATCTGTTTCCCACCGCTGAAAATGACCGCGTCGGCGCCTCGCTGGACGTAGCGAGTCAGATTCTCTCTTGGCGGGAGCTCGGCGGCTGCATCGACAATTACAGGAACCCCACGCTGACGGCAGATTGAGACAACCGCTTCCAAAGGGGGCGAGTCCGGCACACCTTCAGAACATGCGAAGTAGAGGTATGCAGCAGTGCCTTCGGTCGGGTGTGCCTCGAGCTCCTCTAGCGCACCCTGACTATCCGCGCACGCTCCGCCAAACTCGACAATTCGAGCGCCGGCCGTGAGCGCCGCTTGGGCAAATCCGTTGCGGTGCGAGCGGTGCATCAGGACTTCGTTCTTCATCCCCTGTGTGTCGGGAAGCCGTTCCGCCTTGGCGCGGTCCAAACCGGTGATCGTGGCGGCGACGGCAATCGCGATACCTGCCGCCGCTCCCGATGTGATGTACACCCCCTCGACACCGATCAGTTCTGCGAGGTGGCGACCCGCTTGGCGCTGCAACTCCTCCAACTCGACGAATGAGCCCGCGGCCTGCCTCATGGCCTCCACCACCTCTGGACTCATCAAACTTCCGCCATAGGTGGTTATCGTTCCCGCCGCATTAATGAACGGTCGCACGCCCAGTCGTTGATAAATACCCACGTCAATTCCCTCCGTCCACGCATCAGGGCCAAAACTCACGCTTTGGTCATTCCTCGAGTGCCTCGCTCAAGGATCCTTTTAATGAAACGCCGAGCCCAGGGCCTTTGGGTACATGTAGCCATCCATCGTCCCACTCCCACGGCTCTGCGATGACATCGTCGGTGTACAGGAGGGGCCCAACGAGATCGGACGGCCACTCCACCCCCTCAATCGACGCCGCCAGGTGCAACTGCGCCGCTGTGCCGACGCCGAGCTCCACCGTACTGCCCAAGAGCACGGGGACCCCTGCCCCAGCGGCCAGTGCAGCCACCCGGCGAGCGGGAGCGATCCCCCCGCTCGAGACCGTCGCAATGTTAAACACATCGACCGCGTCGGCCCGGAGGAGGGACAAGGCGTAGGAGAGATCGTTTACGTGCTCAATGAGAGGAATGCCAGACTCCCGGCGGACACGAGCCATGCCTTCGATGTCATCTCTGGGCACCGGGGTCTCCACGCCGGCGATACCGTAGCGCTCGAGGCGACGCAGGTTTTCGATCGCTTCGTCCGCCGTCCACGCCCCATTGGCGTCGATTTTGAGGTGGGGCCTATCGCCTGCCACCTCCCGAAAGAGCGCGACACGGCGCACGTCTTCGTCAATGTCGAGGCCCACTTTTAACTTAAACGCGTCAAAACCTTGGTCGAGCCGCTCCTGGATTTCAGGGCCTAACGAAGCTGCATCGCGAATGAATGCGACCCACGAGACTCGCACAGCCTCGCGCCGGCGGGCCCCAAAGAGATCGTGCACCGGTCTCTTTGCTATGCGACCCGCGAGGTCGAGCAGCGCCATCTCAACGGCACAACGAATCAAGCCGATCCTGCTTCCGGTGTACTGGGGAGGCAGCACCCCGGCCTTAACCAGGCGCCCTGCATGGATCACGTCTCCCAGCTCTTCAAACCGATACGGGTCCTGCCCCACCAGGACGGTTTCCAACATGACTTGGATTTCGTCAAGGTCCGGATACGAATCGGGGGCATCAGAGATCTCCCCGATTCCCCAATGGCCATCCGTTGTCTCGATGCGCAGTATGTAACAAAGGGACTCCTCAACGGCGTCAGCCACGGCAATTTGAGTCTTGTACACGCGGCGCGCCCGCACCGGGAGCACGCGCACTCGCTCGATATGCATATCCAACCTCCTTCTCCTCGCTCGATTTGCCGACTTAATAGAGTCCAAGTCTACGATTTTCCTCTATTTTCACACGAGGAACCGATTGGGGACGCGCCTCTTAATCCTTATGTCGGCGCACGCCATCAGGAATCGAGTTCTTCCCGACGAACTTACTATCATGCACGTGTGTCTTCGTGGAAAAGGGGATGAGCGCTACGTATACTGCGCATTTTGATCAAATGTACCGATCGTCACGTGAGCCAAACCTTGTACTTTGTACGGACGTCTACGTGCCTGAGCGGCCGGCGCCGCTTTTATTGCTCTTTCACGGGTGGCATGGCACGCGGGTGAGCAGCCGCAAGACCGCGGAGCTCTTCGCCGATCGCTTTGTCGTCGTGAACGTGGATATGCGCGGGCGGGGCAAAAGTACGGGCACGCCCGACGTGAACGGCTGGGAGTTACTCGATGCCGTCGATGCACTGCAGTTTGCCAAAGGTGAATTCGGGCGTTACATCTCCCATCCGGAGCGTATGTACTGCCTCGGCGGCAGCGGGGGCGGCGGGAATGTCTACGCGCTCCTCGGTAAGTTCCCCGACCTGTTTACGGCGGGTGTTGCGCTTTGCGGGATCTCCGATTACGCAGCCTGGTATCGCGGGGATGAGGTCGGTGAGTTCCGTGATGACATGGATGAATGGTTAGGCGTCCATCCGGACGACGCGCCTGACCTCTACCGCAGCCGCAGTGGGATTCACCTGGTCGAGAATTTAGCGACCCCACTCCTCACCTATCACGGCGACGCGGACCCGCGCGTCCCGGTGGAGATGGGCCGGCGTTACGCAGCGCGAGCCCGGGAGCTCGGCAAACCCGTCACATATGTCGAGCTCCCAGGCGTTGGGCACGGCATCGATCAGAAGGCGCTGGCGGGTGACATTGCTGATTTTCTTCTCCGGCATGAGAAGCCGCCCGAGCTCGATCGCCAGGGCCGGCTCCATGTCGGCGGCTACGTCCAGGCTCGCCGCGGTCGGATTGAGCTTCCGTCCCTGGCCGAATTCACCGTCGTGGAGTACTCGCTGGATGAGCGGGGCAACGTTGATGTTCGGAGCCAGCTCGAATCCGCCCAGGAAAAACGGGGACTGCGGGTCATTCGAAGTGTGTAAAGACTGGTGGAATCAAGGCGCCGCTTTTGAGCCAAGCGGAGTTGCTCTCTTGGCTGAGCTCAAACTTTAATTCCGACTCCTGGCTTCAGAGAAGATTTCGTTCACGCCCGCAGCGATGGACTCCATCGCCGAGTATGCGTCGACTTCACCTGCAATTGCACGATCAAACGCAGGCCAGATATACTCGCCGGCTTGCGAAAACCCAGGGAGCGTGGTCGGCCACATGGCGATATTCGACGTAGGCTGCAAGAACGGGCCAAACACCTGCTGCCTGCTCTGATTGCCCGGGAGCATTGCGAGATCCACGACCTGCTTCATCCCAGAGACTGTTCCTGGTCCCAGTCCATACTCGGCACGAATCGTGTTGGCGGTTTCGGAGAGGTTGAGATACTTGAGGAACTCCCAGGCCTCATCGGGATGCTTACTTGCGGTGGAGATCACGTGCGGATGAACGGCAACGAATGTAACAGTGGGCGCATCCCCTTTCGGCAGGTAGATGGTTGCCACCTCGAACGCCGGCTCATCCTGCATGACCGCAGGAACACGCGTGAGGTATGCTTGATCAAGGAGTGCCGCCTGACCGCTAAGGAAGTTTTGCACCTCTCCGCCGCTCATCTCTCCAAGAAACCCACGGGCCACGAGGTCGGCCAGCCAAGCGATAGGTCGTACAAACGCTTCATCAGTAATTCCCGTGGTTCCGGTCTGTGGATCGTAGTATCGCCCGCCGTGAATGTGGGGCCATCCCCTCGCAGCCGGCATCGTCATTCCGTATCTAATGGTGCTCCCATCTCCTTGAATTCGGGTGAGTCGGCTGACGTACTCCTCAAATTCACTCGTCGTCCAACCGAGTTCTGGAGTTTGAAGCCCGGCCTCTGCAATTGCATTCACATTCGCGAAAAGGTGTATAGGATTAAAAACCTTGGGGAATCCATACACAACACCTTCGTAGGACGTCGATGCTTCCAAAGCCCCGGGCAAGAAGAGACTGGGATCAACGCCATCACGCTCCAAGTACTCGTTTAACGGAGCGATAACTCCCCGTTCAAGGACACCGGAGAGCGCTTCAAAATTGATCGCAAAAACGTCTGGCGAAGTACCCCCCGCAATCATGGTTAGAGCCTGTTCACCCCGCGCGTCACCCCGAACATACTCAACAGAGATCCCTGGATGCTCCCGTTCAAAAGCCTCAATAATCTCTAGGTAGCCATCTGAACGAGGCGGGCCCCACCAGTCCATGAATGTAAGTGTTACCCCCTCGTGGTCCTGGGCGAGCGACACCCCACTGAGGGACGTGCTAATGATTATGAGTGCAACAGAAATTCTTGATACAAATGATCGCTTCATTCCGGAACCCCTTTCCAATCAACCCCATGACGAGCGACCCTAGCGTTGAGTCACCCACATTTTCGCAACTTTCATATTACGCAACTCTGCCACAATCGTGAATGGAGGGAATTCATCCACTTGGACACTATTAATTTTTATTTAATGTTTACTCTCTTTTCGCAATCTCGGTTCTCAATTCTAGAAGTATGACATTAACAAGGTCCAAACTACACGACTAGCATCCATTGTCGCGTGAGAATGTGTTAGGTATCATCAGGAACAAACTTGCATGTGTTCTACCGCACACTGTGGAGGTGTCCGCACGAATGACGACAGAAAGTAAGAGGCCCGACCGACCAAACTTGCTCTTCATCTTTACGGATCAGCAACGGTACGACTCTCTTGGCTGCTACGGCAATCCCGATATCCACACGCCCAACCTTGACGCCCTGGCGGCAGAGAGCCTCCTTTTTGAACGCGCCTACGTAACCCAGCCCGTCTGCACACCCTCCCGCGCGACTTTGATGACAGGGGTGTACCCTCATACACACGGATGCGTCAATAACGATATGCACCTGACCGAGGAGATCCCCACGCTTCCGGAGATGCTCTCCGATGCCAACGCCAACTATCGCACTGCGTACATGGGCAAGTGGCACCTGGGAGACGAAATCTTCGCACAGCGCGGGTTTGACGAGTGGGTGGGCGTCGAGGACGCGTACCGCCGCTTCTACAATCCGAGTCGTGACCGCAACGCCCGCTCAGACTACCATCACTTTCTCGTCAAAAATGGGTTCACGCCCAAGGACGGCAATGTTTTCAGCCGAGGCGAGGCGGCCCGCGTTCCCGAAGCGTACAGTAAGCCTGCCTTTCTCGCAAAGAGCGCCTGCGAGTTTCTAGATCGGGCGGGCGACGATCCGTTCGTTCTCTGCCTCAATTTCCTTGAGCCCCACCCGCCCTACTTCGGCGCATTTGACGACATGTACGATCCTGCAGACATGCCGATTCCGTCAAACTTTACAGCGGAGATGGCGGAGAACATCCCCTTTCGCAACCACGTGCAGCGTGCGCATTCTCAAAAGAGCATCCCCGATGAGGCGTCCTTGCGCAAACTTACAGCACGGTATTGGGGGCTCGTCTCCCTCGTGGACAAGTACGTCGGCGTTATCCTTGACAAACTCAAGGCGAACGGTCTGAATGAGAACACGATCGTGGTCTTCACCAGCGACCACGGTGAAATGCTGGGGAATCACGGTCTGATCGGGAAGACCGTCATGTTCGAAGAATCGGTGCGTGTCCCGCTCATGATGCGCATTCCGTGGCTGGAACGTCCGGCACAGAGGATCACCCAGCCCGTCAGCCAGATCGACCTGATGCCAACGTTACTATCGGCGCTCGGAGCCGACGTGCCAACGCATCTTCCTGGGCGAGACCTCACTACCGCCATCGAAAGGCGAGACTTTGAGTTGGCCTCCCCGGTCGTGGTCGAGTGGAACGGCACGTCCGGTGACAAGTCATTTATGACACCCGATGACTCCGAAGAAGTGCAGGCCCGCGTTCAACGCATTGCGGGTGTGCCGTTTCGCACCCTTGTTGACCGAGCGGGTTGGAAGTTGACCCTCAACGGCATCGGCGAATCAGAGCTTTATGACTTGGATCAGGACCCCTTCGAAATGACGAATTGCATCAGCGACCCAGGCTGTCGTCCTATCGTTCGAGCGCTCACGGAGCGTTTACACTCCTGGCAGAAAGAGACCCAGGACACCATCGATTTGCAACACCCGGTCAAATAGTTGGTGCAGCGCATGGCATTCACAATGCGGTGAGTGCCATCCTGCGCACACTTACTCCCTTACGTCATGAACGCGTACATAACGGTTCTCGACGCCCATAAAGTAGGAGGGCGGCTTTCCGACGTGCCGGGTGAAAGCTCTCGTGAAATAGGCTGCATCCCGAAAACCGACGCGCTCAGCGATCTCTTGGACGCTCCCCTCCCGCAGCGCGAGGAGATCGAGGCTCAAATTGATCTGAAGTCGCCGCACGTACGCCATCGGCGTCTGACCGGTCAACCTGCGAAACGCCCCGATAAAGTACTGTTTCGACCAGCCGGAGACGGCCGCCAGATCGTCTAGGCTTAAGTCGGGCTCCGTGTAATGTGTAGCCAAGTAGTCAAGGACTGCATTCACTCTCTGCTTCACGTGCGGTTGCACGTCTGGTTCGCTGCGTGCGCTAAAGAACTGCGCCGCGATCTGTAGTCCCACACCCCGCATCTCCAACTCCGCCCACGGCGAACGCTGTACCCATAGGCGTTCCATCAGCTTAAAGAGACTCTCGACGTGTCCGGGATTGCTGATGTGCACCACTTCGGCCTTTGCGGGTAAGCCGCCGACTAACCGCTGACATGAGCCGGCCGGACAAGAGTCCAGCTCCACCCCAACGGAGTGCAAGTGCAGCAGGGTCGACTGTGCCCTCATGGCCCGCTGCGTGTTCTGCGGAAGCCAAATGAGGCTGCCGCGATCCACCCAAAAGGTCTCGCCGTTTAGTTCGTAGCGAGCCTTCCCTTGGGCGATGTACCCCCACGTCGGGTTGGCGACTACGCCGGGGAGAATTCCCCGATTCGCCCTATAAATACTGTAAACAGCTCTGCATACCTGATACATCGGCCCACCCTCTCGCTCTGTTTAATAAAATCCAAGTCGGCGATTATCCTCTATTTCAACGCAAGAATTCGACATGTATTATCTAGTACACCGAATCCAAATCCTCATTCGAAATGGGAGGGGCACCCACTGGATCGATATATGGTTGGTTTCGCCCACGAAATTCCACCTGGAAAGTGGAAAACTTTCGAAGTGAAGGGACGCTCGATTGGTGTCTTCAATGTGGAGGGAAGATTCCACGCCCTGTTAAATCGTTGTCCGCACCAAGCGGCGCCTTTGTGCGAGGGAACGCTCGCCGGCACCACCCTCCCGTCCAAGCCGGGCGAGTACGTCATCGGGCATCGGGGAAAGATCTTGAGCTGCCCGTGGCACGGATGGGAGTTCGATGTGACGACAGGCCAGTCCGTCTTTGATCCGTTCAAATGCCGTGTGCGCTCGTACGACGTCACCGTGGAGACGTGGGACACCGACGACGACAGCGCGTGGCCGTCCGTCGAGACGTATCCGGTCACGGTGGAGACCGGGCGACTCTTCGTGCACATGTAACGACTGGAAACACCGCTAGAACGACTGCTCACACAGCATCCAACTCATTACGTCCACCGGAGGAGAGAGCCTTTTGACCTCGACCCGCTCCGCCAAAGAACACTTTGGTTACGGTCTCGTGGACACCGACGTCCACCAAGGGATTGTCGACCAGAAAGCTTTTCGAGATCGGATGCCCGAATATTGGCGCAAGAAGTCATTGCCCGGCGGCATGACCTGGCCGGGAGGCGTGGGACGCAGCGGCATGCGCACCGACGCTCGTCCGCCTTCGGGCGGAGCGGCCGGCAGCGATCCGGCCTTCCTTAGAGAGCAACTGCTCGACGCATACGGTATCGAGTACCCGATCCTCAACGGCTCGGGCAACCTCGGCGCCAACGTTCATTCCAACTCAGATTTCGCCATTGCGTACGCTCGGGCGTACAACGACGATCTCATCGACACCTGGCTCTCCATGAATCCCAACTTTCGCGGCTCGATGATGATCGCTCCCCAGGACGTGCCCCGTTCCGTCGAGGAGATCTTGCGCGTCGGGTCGCACCCACAGATCGTGCAGGTACTCATGTCGAGCGCATCGCCCACCCTTTTTGGCAAGCGCTACTTTTGGCCCATCTACGAAGCCGCCGCCAGCCTGGGGCTCCCCGTCGCCGTCCATCCGGGGAAAGAGGGAAACGGAATTACCATTCCGACAGCCTCCGGGTATCCGTCGTACTACATCGAATGGCATACCATTCTCGCCACCTCGTACATCAACCACCTCGTCAGTCTCATCTGCGAAGGTGTCTTTGAGAAGTTTCCCAACTTCAAATTCGTCCTCATCGAGGGCGGTATTGCCTGGGCGGCCCCCATCATGTGGCGGCTGGACAAGAATTACAAGGCGTTACGATCTGAGGTACCCTGGCTGCAGGAGCTGCCCAGTCACTACATGAAGCGTCACGTCCGCTTCACGACTCAACCGATTGAGGAGCCCGAAAAGCTCGATCATCTTCTACAGCTCTTTGAAGCGATCGACGCTTACCACACCGTAATGTTTGCTTCGGATTACCCGCATTGGGACTTTGACGATCCCAACGAAGTTTTGCGCGGCATCCCAGCGAATCTCAAACGCCGGATCTTTCGTGAGAATGCGTTAGAACTCTACGGGCTGCCGAATACAGCGAAGGAGGGGGATAGCGCAGCGATTTAAGCCAACCGACCTCTGTAAACGCTCATTCGATAGGAGGGAAATTTATGTTTCGGAAAACGACCAAGCTGTTGCTCTTCACGCTTCTTTTGGCAACCTTCATGCTTTCTTCGATCGCCATGGCCAAGTCCACGGTGAACTTCCTGGTGTGGGGTGACCCGGTGCGCCTCAAACCCGTCCTCGACGCATTCCACGCCCGGTACCCCGACATTGAGGTGCGCATGGACTCTCAGGGCGGAAACGCCTACAGCGTACAGGAGGCCCTGGTGATCCGCTCGATCGGCGGCTCCCCGCCCGACCTCACCTACACGCACTTTGCCACGCACGCAGACGTGGAGCGGCAAGGTTTGTACGCCGACCTCACGCCGTATCTCGAACGGGAAGCCATCGACATCTACTCGACCTTCCCGCGCGGTGTCGTCGACTTTTTCACCACCGACGGACGCATCACCGGACTGCCCATGCAGCTCAGCACGCACTTGCTCTGGTACAACAAGTCGCTCTTTGATAGCCATGGACTCGGCTACCCGACGTCCGATTGGCGCATGACCGAGGAGCTGGTCGATCACGCCCGCCGACTCAGCCGCGATCAAAACGGTGACGGAGTCAACGACCAGTGGGGCCTCGAAGTGATCAACGCGCACATCAACGCCGATCACTTCTGGGGAACGATGAAGTGGACCGAAGACCTGCGCCACGCCAACCTCCTTAATCCTAGGAACGTCGAAGCGTTCACCTGGGTGCATGACCTGTACAACACGTGGAACGTCTCTAATCCGACGATCAGTACGTACGACGCCTTCACCCAGGGTGAACTGGCCATGGTTGGCGGCATTCAGACGGTCTACTCTCGCTTCGACGGCATGACCCACGACTGGGACATCGAGGTGTGGCCCACCACGCCGGCCGGAGAGGTCACGTACGGAAGCGGCGCCGGGATCGCCATGGTCAACGGAGCGCCCAATGCAGAAGCTGCGTGGACCTTCCTGGAATTTTGGATGGAGCCCGAGACGCAGCAGATCGCCATGGAGATCGGCTTCATCCCCGGAGGTCCGGGGCCGCTCGCTGCGTACTACCGAGACTTCGATCCCGCCAACGTTGGACTCAACTTTACGGAGAATTCGTTCCTCAATCGACGGGCCATCGTCGAATCGTTCGACCGTGTCGTAGCGCAGCCCTCACCTCCCAACTCGCAAGCTGTCAACGCCGTATTGAGGGAGCACCTGCCCAAGCTTCGGACCGGTGAGGCCGATCCTCGTGCGATCCTCGAGGCCGCCAACGACCAACTTGAGGCTGTCCTCTCGGAGACCTGGCAAAAGATCGACCAAGAGAAGTAGCAAAACGCCGTCCGGACTCGCCCCTCGGGTGAGTCCGGGCCCTCCCAAGTTACCCACTTGCCGATCGCTATCGATCGCCACAATGTGATTCAACCCATGTGGGAAGGTGATGCTCATGAACAGCGTGCCCGCGTCCCGCTCCCTTTGGGACACCTACGAGCGTATAGCCGAGGGTACGCCTCGCCCCAGGACGCCGATGACACGCGCCGAATGGGAGCGGCAGGCCGCCGAATTACGGAAGCGGCTGTGGCGTTCTCTCGGGGTCGTTCCCCACGCACCACAAGACCCCGTTGCCACGCTGAACGGCACGAGTGAGTTTGCGTCGTACACCATCGAACGATTGACCATCGAGACCCGTCCAAACTTCCTCGTCACAGCGAACCTTTACGTTCCCAAGGGTTTGCAGGCGCCGGCGCCCGCGATCCTCTGTCCGCCCGGCCACAACATCGACTCCGGCAAAGCGGCTCCTGCCTACCAATCGCTCTACATCGGCCTCGCCCGCAAAGGCTTCGTCGTTCTGGCGCCGGACGCGATTGGACACGGTGAGCGGCAGGGACTCGGCCACAACGGCATGGGATCGCCGACGCTCATCGGGTCGTCACTGATCGGCATGGAGGTCTGGGATAACCTCAAGTGCCTCGACGTCTTGTGTGCCCGCTCCGAAGTGGATGCCAAGCGTATCGGATGCATCGGCAACTCGGGCGGAGGAACACAGACGATTTGGACCGCCGCCTTGGACGAACGAATCGCCGTCGCCATCCCCTCCGACGCCACAACGTCGTTCGCGTACAACCATGCGAAAGAGCGCGACATTTGCTTCTGCAACTTGGCGCCCCAGATCATTCCCCATGCCGAGATCGAGCACGTCCTCGGCCTCATCGCCCCGAGACCCCTTCTCTTGCTCGGCGGAGACTTGGACCGGGTCTTCCCGTGGGATTTGCAGCGTGAAGTGTACCGCCGCACGCGGCGCTTCTACGCGCTCTACGAACAGGCAGAGCGAGTGCAGCAGTTTATCTCGCGCGACCCGCACTCCCTGACGCAAGCCAAACGCGAAGCGGCATACGCGTTCTTCCTTAAGCATCTACAAGGAGTGAACGAACCCGAAGCGGCCAAGGAACCGGTCGACCTCGAACCGTTGCCGACCGATCACCCGGCACTGCTCTGTTTCTCGGATCCACACGTGCCGCCGGGTCTGAAGCGTACCCTCAACGCGTTCGTGCGGGAGGAGGCTCGGATCCTCCTGAAAGGCCTCACAAGCGAAGGAACCCTCACCCGCCAAAGATTGCGAGACGTCCTAAAACTTCCGTCCCTCCGGGAGCGCCCGCAGGTTCAACGTACGCCAATTGACGAGCGCCTCGAATCCGTCACGCTGTGGGTCGACCCCGATGGGCCTCTCTCGCTGACGTGTATTGCCCGCTCGCCGGATTCAGGAGCGAAACCAACCGTGACTACAGATTTGGTCCAGGAATCGCCACGAGAGACTTCCCCACGCGTGCGTATCCTGATCGACCGTGACGGTAAGGACTCGGCGTGGTGCCGGGACAGCGTAAAGCATGCGCTTGCGGAAGGCGTGCGGGCGGTGTGTGTCGACGTGCGCGGCTGGGGTGAGCTCACCCCCAGGGAGCTCGCAGACGACGGGCGCCTCGACGAATGGGTGGCCATGCAGAAGGGGATCGGATACGACCGGCCGCTCTTTGGAATACGCACGCTCGATCTCCTCGCGACCATCGACTGGGTGAAGGAGACGTTCGCTCCCGCCGGAGGAGTCGAACTCTTCGCTCACGGATTCTCCACGTTGGTAGCGCTCGCCGCCGCCGTTTTGTCCGACGACGTCACCCGTCTGGAGCTGTCGAAGCTGCCGGCGTCGTTCATACCTCCGAGTGATCGGAGCGCGCACGACGCATTGCGCTATGAGTACGCATTCGCGCTCGTGCCGGGGCTGATTTCGCACGTCGGCGACGTTCCTCAACTGCTGCAAACGCTCGCGCCACGGCCGTGTCGCATTGTGAGCCTAATGGAGGGGACGGAGCCGTTGAGCGAACCGGACGTTTTTGGCCCATTCCTAAGTCACATCCCAAACCGCCAATGAACATCGAGGAGGCGTACACCATGAGCAGTATCAACGACGTTCCCCAGTGGATCAAGCCCGGCAAACTGCGCTGGGCGTGGGGATTGTGGGAGCCTTTGGCGCACTACCGTAGGCAAGGGGGCGATCCCAGCGCAACGGGTGTGTGGAACCCGCGCTGGGCCGCCGAGTACTACGATCGGATGCACTCCGAAGAGATCGTCGCCAAGCTTGCCGACATGGGTGTTAACTTGACGACGACGGCCTTCTTCAAAGGTTTCGGTCTCGAGGCCGAGGCGGATCAGATCGAGCTGACTCGTCAGTTTACGGAGATCTGCCACAGCCACGGCATCCGCGTCCTCGGATACAACCAGCTCACCACCATCATTTACGAGACTATGCTGCGCGAGGTCCCCGACCTCGACGCGTGGGCTTCGATCGACGCCCGCGGCGAGAAGCTGAATTACGGCAACTCCTACTGGCGCTGGTTTGCCTGCGCCACCTGTGACGACCACATTGAGTACCTAAAGCGCGTGATCACCAAGGCCCTGGTGGACACCAAACTTGACGGCGTGTACTGGGACGGCGGACCGTACGATTGCCACTGCTCTCGCTGTCAGGACCGGTTCCGTAGCTACCTCGCCGACAAGTTCAAGGGGCACTCCAAAGCGGAGATCGAAGAACTCTTCGGCCTACCGTATCTCGACTACGTCCGCATTCCCACTGGAACCAGCCCCAGGGATCCACTCTACCGCCAGCTCACCTACTTTCGCCGAGACGTACAACACGAGCGTCTGGTGAAACTTCACCAACACGCGCGGGACGTCAACCCCGAGGCGGCGTTCGTACACTACGTCGGCCCCACCGCGCTGCAACGTTCAGACGGCTACCGTTCCGATATCATCATTGACGAGAACTGGGATCTGCCGCACGTTCACGGGGAATCCGGCATCATCAACCGTGCGCATTGGATTAAGCTGCACCAGGCGCCGGGACGCTTGGTCTTGTCGACGTCTTGGTTTCGCGATCCTAAGCGACCGGGCCTTCGGCGCGTGGAGAGCGCCGAAGAGGTGGCGCTCGACCTAGCGGAACACGGCGCGTACGGCGGGAATGTGATCGCCGCAACCTGGGCGCTCCGACCGGACACGCCGCCGGATGGAGCCCATTTCGAGCGCCCCGAGCTGTACAAAGCGATGAAGCGCTACATGCAGTTCTACCGAGACCACGAGTGGCTCTACGAGGTGAAACGCTCCCGGGCCAACGTCGGAGTGTACGCGTCGTTTGAATCTCAGACATTTGATCAAAAACGAGCGCTCGTAGGGAGGGTCGGGATATCGCAGGCGCTCCTTTGGCGCCAGATCCCACACGTTGTCGTGCTCTCGGCGAACCGCTCGACCCTATGCGAGCTGGACACCCTCGTGATCTCGAACCAGACGTGCCTGAGCGACGAAGAGGTACAGGACATCGAAGCGTTCGTTCGCAGCGGTAAGGGACTCGTCGTCTCCGGCCAGGTGGGAACGCACGACGAGCACTTTCGCCTCCGCCTACAACCCGCGTTTGAACACCTGCGCGGTGAGGATCGAGTCGTCTTCATGCCCGACGCGCTCGACGCGGTGCGGCCACTCTCTAGTGAGCGGAAGGCCGAATTCCTCTACGTCCCCCACCTGCCCATGCGGCATCAGGAGATCGTCGACGCAGTCACTAAGGCGACCGGCGGAAGCCTTCCAGTGCGGCTCGACGCCCCAACGACGGTGGCAGCCGACCTGTGGGAGACCGAATCGGGTGGTTTTACGCTCCACGTGATCAACTACGCCAATACCAAACCGCTCGACCAGATCAAAGCGCAGGTCGCGTGGCCTGACGGCGACGCTCAGAGCCTCTCCGCGCGGCTTTACACGCCCGACGAGCCGCAGGAATCGGGCGCTTCACTACCGTTTGAGGTGACATCATCAGGAATTGAGTTTGTCGTGCCGAACCTACAGACGTACACGTGTATTCTCATCGAGAGGACGTGAGAATCACGTAAGCGACGCACCTCGATCAAATGTACACACGACCTTAATGGGCGAAAGGACCAGAGAGGAGCCACGTCCGTGCGAATCAAAGAGCTCGTCGTCGTTGAACCGGGCCGCATTGAGCTGCAGGAATCGGAGCTTGAGGAGCAGCTGGCGCCGCACGAAGCGCTGGTGCGCACCCATGTCTCAATCGTAAGCGCCGGGACAGAAGGGGCGGGATTCACCGGGCTAGTCAAAGAGATGCCGGTAGGAGACTCCAAAGTGTACCCCCGTCGCACAGGCTACGGCAACCTCGGCGAAGTGGTGGCTGTTGGAGAAGGCGTTACGATGTGCCGCCCCGGCGACAAAGTGCTCAGTTTCGCGCGGCACGCGTCCCTGGTGAAAGCGGATGCTGGGCGCATGGCCCTTCCCGTCCCGCCTGACGCAGACGAGCGCCTGCTCGTCTTTGCACGTATGGCAGGTGTTAGCATCGCTGCACTACGTTCGTCCAGCGTTCAACCAGGTGACAAGGTGCTGGTCATCGGCATGGGCCTTGTGGGCAACTTCGCTGCGCAACTCTTCGCACTAGCCGGTGCAGATGTCATGGTGACCGATCTCGCTCAATCTCGCCTGGAGCGCGCAATGGCCTGCGGACTCACCCGCACGGCGCACGGGGGAGCCGATGCGCTCACCGAGGCGGTCATGGAATGGACGCAGGGTGAAGGCGCCGACATCACGGTGGAAGCGATCGGCGTGAGCGAAGTGATCAACCAGGCCGTGATGCTCACCCGTCGCTACGGCGAGGTGATTCTGCTGGGCAGCCCGCGGGCGAAGGCCACCTTCGACGTCACGCCCATGCTCCTGCGAATCCACCTCGAAGCCATTCGCATGATCGGCGCTCTTGAATGGCGCTGGCCCATGCACCCGACGGATCGCACTCGGGACCTCGAAACCAACTACCGCCAGATCGTCGAGTGGATTGCCGCCGAGCGCCTCGTTGTGGAACCGCTACTAACGCACGTCGCATCCCCGGCTGATTGCCAGGAGGTGTACGAAGGGCTCAGCGCCCGCAAGGAAGAGTACCTCGGCGTCATCTTTGATTGGAGCCTCGCCTGACGCGTTGAATTGCTAAACGTTGAGCAGAGGCAGCGGCACGGCACTCCCCGTCTGTGCTGAAATGATGCCTGCCTCCATGATCTCCTGCGCGTTGCGACCGACGGTGGCGCTGCACGGCCCATCGGGCACTTCGCCCGATGCCAGCGCGGTCAAAAGGAAGTCGGCTGCGTTCTGCTGTCCCGCCGGCAGAGGGGGGATCTCCAGACGCTCCGGCTCCTTGCTGCCGCGACGCACTCGGTAGACACCGTCTGCTTCCCCGCGCAGAGATCCTTCCGTGCCGTTGACGAGGAGCTCATAACCAAAGCCCCACTGGCTCCACGAGGCTTCACAGATACCAATGCCCCCTTCGTACTTGAGGAGTAACACGGCGTTATCATCCACCGGCTCTTCCTCGTCCACAAAGCGACCAGCCACACCCGTGACGCTCCCCGGTCGACCCAATAGATAAGCGGCGAACATAGATCCGTACGAGCAGTAGTCGATCAGCGCGCCGGCGCCGTTGCGCTCCTTGTCATAGAGCCACTCGGCAAAGTAACGGGAGACGTTAAACGCCTTGGGCCCTTGGTGGGCAGCCCGGTAGCGCACCTTAAAGATCCGCCCGATATCTCCCTCGGCAGCCAGGCGGGATACGAGGGCGAAGCGCGGGTTCCACGCGGTCGGCCAGTTGACCGCGAGCAGAGTGCCGTGTCGTCTCGCGGCGAGCGTCGCTCGCTCCGCTCCTTCGAGGCGGGCCGATAGGGGCTTCTCAACCAGGGCGTGCACGCCCCGCTGGGCGGCTGCTTCCACCACGTACGGTCCCGTCACATTGTCCGTGTATACGATGACAGCGTCCAGCTTCTCCCGGTCCAACATGTGCGTGTAATCAGTGTATAGCGCCTCTACACCATACTCCGAACGAATCCGATCGAGCAGCGGCTGGTTGGGATCCGCCGCCGCCACCAGCGTTGCTCGTTCGTCCGTGGCAAAGTGTTGAAGCACATCCCACACGTGGTCGTGCACCATTCCAACAATTCCAATGCGAAATTTGGGATTCATCGTTTGGACCTCCTCACAAGAGTACAAGCCAGCCTCAACCTTATAACGCTCTCCTCAACATTCGACCATGGCTTTTACGACGCCCGCCTCGGGCCGCAACCACCCGTCAAAGGAGTCGATCACTCCTTCGAGCGTCGTCCGATGGGTAATGAGAGGCTCTGTCACCATGCGGCCTTCCGCCATCGCCGTCATCACGTTCGCGAAGTCCTCGCACGTGGCGTTACGGCTGCTGAGCAGAGTAAGCTCCTTACGGTGAAAGTCGGGATCATGAAAGGTGATGTCCGCTTTTACGATACTGACAAAGACCAGCCGACCCCCGTGGGCGGGGAATTCGAACGCCTTCATCATGGAGTGCGGACTCCCCGTGGCGTCAAAGACGATCGTAGGGAGCTCCCCGGACGTGATGCTCTCCAATTGCTGTAAAGGGTCGGTGCGTGCGTCAACGACGTGCTCTACACCAAGCACTTCGCGGCAAAAGGCGAGCGCGAGGGGGTTCACCTCCATCGCAATCACCTGAGCGCCGGCCCCTTTGGCCGCCTGAACGACACCGAGTCCAATCGGACCGACGCCGATCACCAGGGCTAACTCGCCACGCTGCGGCTGGGCGCGCCGCACGGCGTGTGCGCCAATGCTCTGATTCTCTACCAGCGCCATCTGGTCGAGCGTGAGCCCGCGTCCCGAGAGAAGCGTCGCTACCGGGAGGATCATAAACTCCTTCATCCCGCCGTCAGTGTGTACGCCGAGCACCTCAAGGTGTGTACAACAATTCGTTCGCCCAGCCCGACACGCGATACACGTACCGCACGAGAGGTAGGGCAGCACGACGCAGAGTTCGCCGACCTGCACGTGTGTCGGTCCTGGGCCTAGGGCGACAACCTCCACAGCCAGCTCATGTCCAAGGACACGAGGGTACGTGAAGTAAGGTTGGTTCCCGCGGTAAGCGTGTAGATCCGTACCGCAGATGCCGATGCGCCGAACGCGCACCAACGCCTCACCAGGCCCCGGGTGCCCCATATCCATGGAACGCATCTCAAGCGTGTACGGCTCACGCAGCACGACACAACGCATAACCAACTCACCTCGCTTTGGCAGGGTTCGGCATCCCCCAAAACAACCCTTTCTAAGTCAGATAGACGCAGAAGCCCTCGCTCCCTGGTAACGTAGGGCGCGAGGGCTTCTTTTGTCAGGTATCGCAATGCCGGACTACCGTTGCAACTTCTCGTACTCCGGTACATACTGTCGCTGGAGGTTCTCCAACACGTTGCGCGGCGTATCTTCCATCCTGCGAATCGTACCCTCCGCGCTGATCAGCGCACGAATCACCGGCGCCCACAACGGCGGACGAGGATTGCGCTCGGCGACCATCTCAAAGAGTGGCACCCGGGGATCGTCCATCGGGAGCGACTCGATGATCGGATACGCCACACTCATGCTCGTGGGGAATTCACCGAGGCGCTCGTAAAGGATCTTTTGTCCCTCGGTAGCGATCCAGCGCAAGAAGATCTTCGCTTCGTCGGGATGCTTGGCCCCCTTGGGAATCACGTGTCCGATTCCTCCGCCCCATGTACCGTTACGGCCACCGGGTGCGTGCGGGATTCGACCGGTGCCAAAGTTGAGGTCCGGTGCGGCCGTCCGGTACGAAGCGACGGTGTTGTCGGCCGCGACCGTTGCGGCCAACGAGCCGGAGACAAAGTATCCGTTGGCACCGCTCAGGCCCCCGGCGGCGAGGTCGTAGCGCTCCTCAGGATACCGCTGGGCCCAATCCTGGACCCAGTGCCACGCCTCAATGTTCTCCTCACGGGTGAGCGTCGGCATGCCCGTCTCAGGATCGTAGATCTCTCCACCAAACGCCCAGAACCATCCGGCCGGGTACATGCCGCCCATCCACGGGGTGAACCCAAGGCGCGTAATGCGGCCGTCAGACTCGACAACGGTCGCCTTAGCCGCCAACTCTTCGAGCCCTTGAAGCGTCTCGGGCGCCTTAGAGCTGTCCAACCCCACTTCGTTCAGGATGTCGACGTTCCAGAAGAGGCCGCGCACGTTGGTGTAACCCGGCAAGCCCCAGACTCTGCCGTTCCACATCACTTCGGCAGCATCAGCCGCGAAAAAGTAGCGTTCGATCGACTCGTAGTCGTAGACGGGATCGAGTGGCTCGAGCAAGCCTCGACTGGCGAAGTCGATGACGGATGACGTTTCAAAGTGGACGACGTCGGCGGCGATCCCAGCAGCAATCGAGGTGATGAGCCGCTCGTCGGTCCCACTCACCACGAACCCTTCGACGCGAATGTCGCTTTGCGAACTGTTGAAGGCCTCGATCATGGCCTCAAACGCCTCATTGTACCCTTCACGCTGGTTGTTGTACCAGTTGTACTGGTACTGAATGGTCGTCACCGCCCAAGCTGGCACTGCCGCCAAAACAACCAAGAGCGCGGCGACGCTCACCGTTTGCAGAAGGCTCCTTCTCACTTCCACGACCTCCTTATAGATGCCGAACTTAGCTCCAACCCCGGTGCAAATGTGCTCATCATGTCCGCTACAACCATCTTTTTAGGAATCGCATCCCCGACTCGAGCCTGATCTCGTGCCCGCCTTCGTGCAGATCAAACTCGATCGCGTCAGGGGCTCCCAGCTTTACGTAATGCTCCTTTGAGCGTTCGAACGTCTCTTGCACGAACGGCCACCACGAGATCGCGTCACTCTTCCCCGTCTGAATTTGGAACGGACGCGGGCAGACCAGCGAGACCAGATCTTCGTCGCCAAACTCGACCAGCCAACGCGGAATGAAGACGTGTTCCTCGATCGTCGAGAGGAAGCAACTGTAACGCGGGTCGTCAATCACCATCTTGCGATAGCGGTCGTTAAAGAAGCCGCTGGTGATCCCCACTTTGATGCGCGGCTCGAGGGGCATCATAAACTGCGTGTACGCCCCTCCTAAGCTGAGGCCCCACATGGCCAAGCGCTCTTCGTCAATCTCGTCGAGCGCAAGGACCGCGTCCAGGAGGCGCTGCAATTTATAGATCTCAAGCCCCCACAGCGTGATGCCCAGCATGAGACAGAGCCGCTGCATGCGCCCCCGCACCTCTTTCATAGAGAGGTTTTTGGGAGCCAGGACCGCGTAACCGGCCCGGACCAGCTCCGCACTGTAGCGCGAGTAGTAGCCGCCGGGATCGTCGTAACCAAACGTCTTCTCCGGCGACCCCGTCACGCCGTGCTGTGTCAAGACGACCGGAAACGGACCGCTCTTACCTTTCGGCAGCGCGAGCACCGCCCGCACGCGCAATCCCGCCCCTACAGGCACTGAGATCCAGCGTGCCTCGATGTCGTTGTCCTGGAAGAAGGGCTCCCACTCGACGTCTCCCTCCGGCTCAGGGACCTCCAGCGCACTTAGATCACCCACGGCCTGCTGCCAACGTCGACGATTTGGCTCCACGGAGGTTATGTACGCTGACTCGGACGAATAGTCGCGTCGCCAAAGCAGCTCCTCGCGACGCGCCTGCCATTGGGACGTCAACGTCCGTAGAAAGTCCTCCGTCTCCGCCTTGGTGATGTACTGCAATTCGCCCATCACCCGACTGACAACACCCGCTGGAACATCGTCTGCGTTCCGATACGACGGAATCGACCCCACCCCCTCAATTAAACAACCATAAGTCTCAGGATTCCAACCAACGACTATTTTCGCTGGTCGCACACTGTTTCCTGTTGTCAGAACGTTGGCGATATACTCGGAGTGTACGCCCGCTGGGCCCCTGCACTGCTTTACAGCGTCCACGAGAAACAAGGGATCCAGAGCTATATAACTGAATATACAGAAAAGTACATCCAACACAATGAGGAGTTGTTGACATGAACCGCGAGAGGCGCCGTCGGGTCGGTATTCTCTGGGTGGTTGGCGTTATACTCTTTCTCTTCACGTCCGGAGTTCTTGCCATGGAGCAAAAGGTGGTCAGATGGCGTATATGGGGCGAGGCCGAATGGGAGATGAATTCCGCCATTGCCAGAGCCTTTGAAGAACAACGCCCCGACATTGACGTGCAGTTGGAGCTACCCGGTCCCGGAAGCTATCACGACAAAATTCTTGTTGAGTTGATCGCCGGTACCGCACCGGATATTTTCAGCGTTCACCATCTACTTGCAACCACGTTTCATAAAGCTGGAGTCCTAAGGAATCTCTACCCATGGCTCGAGAGGGATGCAGTAGATTACGGGCGGGATGATGTGGTACCGTCACTCATCCAAGCGATGGAACGATCCGGCGAACTCACAGCTCTACCTACTAGTTTTGTCACGATGCAGGTTTGGTTTAACAAAACATTATTTGACGAAGTCGGAGCCGCCTATCCTTATGACCGATGGGATTGGGAGCGTCTACGTACCGAGGGGAGGAAGTTCGTCAGGGACATCAACGGTGATGGAAACTACGATCGATGGGCGCTCACCATCAATCGTGGGTATGAGTTTTTAACGCCTTGGATCGGGGCGAACCACGGGAAAACGGTGGATGATGTCGACGAGCCCACCGAAATCCTACTTGACTCTCCAAATGTCGTGGAGACCATCCAATATCTTCGGGATCTCATTCATGTGGACCAAATTGCGTCGCCCCCAAGCGCCGGCGGTGGCCACCAACTCTTTTATAACGGGCAAATCGCCATGTGGCCTTACTACTACGATGCTCATCGATACCAATTGTACGTGGGCGACCAGTTCGAGTGGGACGTCGCGCCGTTCTTCGAAGGGTTTCACGGACCAGCGCCTCAACCCCTTATGGTAAGTGGTCTTACTGTCTCGAAGAGCAGCCAAAATCCCGAAGCAGCATGGGACTTCCTCAAGTTCATTACCAGCGCAGAAGGCGAACGCATACAAAGGGAGTTTGCATCTACGTTACCGCGCCGTTATTCAACAATGGAGGACTTCCTGGACGATCCACTTCCACCCGACAACAAGCGCATTTACGCCGAACTACTCCAGCCTGATCTGAATGCTCCATGGGAGCGGTTTGACGGGTGGTTAAGGTACAACACAGTGATCAACGAGGAGTTTGCACCCATGTGGGAAGGCACAGTTTCAGTGGAGAACGCGATTGAGAACGCTAAACGGCGCGGCGAAGCAATACTTTTTGGCACGGACTGAGGAGAGTAAGGCAGCGGGACACCGTAACACAAAGCAGACTTCATCTTACGAAGGTGGCTTGGTAACCATGAGTTTGCCCTCCACCCTGGCGCTCGACATGACTCCGGATCGCGTACGCTTTCGCATAGGCCGTCGAGTGGTAGGCAGTTACATTTACAGAGGTTGCTGGAGACCGTACTTTTGGCCGCTGTGCGTAGCCAACGGTAATGTCGTACGCGGGGTCAATGCACGAGAGCACCCAAATCAGTATGGGCTTTCGTTGGCCTACGGAGGCCATCCCACCAATGAGACGACAAGCATTTGGAGCGATTATGACGAACCGCCGTATGGCCCCTGTGGAAAGATGCTTCACGATGGCTTCGACGCCGTAGGGCTCCTCGATGAGCGTACGGGCCTCATCCAAGAACGAACGGTCTGGGTTAACGGCAACGGAGAGCAAATGGGCGCTGACAAACGTCATTACGAGATCGAAATTGTAGGTGACCAGGAGATTCTCATCCGAATTCGCCAAGAAGTGCGTCGGCCCACAGACTCTGTACCCGGGAAACTCCTGTGCAGCGCACGAGTTGCCGACTCTATCCGTGTGAAAGCGGTTTACAACTCTGACGGCCACGTTCCCGGGGAGATTTGCAACAGTGAAGGTGCTCAAGGGGAGGAGGCAACCATCGGCAAGCCGGCTCGATGGTGCGGATACTCGGGAAAGGTAGGCGATGCTCATGGTGGTATTGCAATCTTTGACCACCCGTCAAATCCGGCTCACCCTGCAGAGTTCTTTACTCGGGAGTATGGCGTATTCACGGTGAATCAGCATTTCAGTGACGATGATTCGCAGCTCACGCTACGCTGGGCGGCGCTGGCTTTCAACGGAATGTCGGATTCAGTTCGATTTGACGAGGTCTATCATAGATTCGCTGAAGAATGGTCGTAAAGAACGAAGCTCTCCTTCGTTTCGTTCCCGCAAACCTCTGCGGCCCCGAGGGATCTCCCCGGGGCCTCACTCATTTTGCCGTTAGATTCGTGGATACATCCTTTGGCGCAAGGCATCAATGTCTAGAGGGTCATACCCGTGTTCGTGTCGGTAGTTTTCGTGGTACCAGTTCTCCCAAGGGGTGTTCTCGGACGGTAACGGAAGTGTAACAGTCTCATTGATATCCCCGGAGAATGTCATAGCAAGGGACATCTCTTGGTCCAGACGTGCCTGCTTAAGTCCGTAAAGTGGTTCGGTACCGTCAACGATCGCTCGATGTAGACCTAGGTAAAGTGAGGCGACATCATGGGAGCGAGTGAGTCCAAGGTTTCGTGCCGGATTGTGCCATTCAATCACGGGGTCGGTGTCGACTTTGACTCCTTTCATCTCGCCATCTGATCGAACCTCTTCGAATGGATACTCGAGCGTCTGGTCGCCGGACGGCAAATAAAGCCTCTTATCAATCATCATTCCGTCGGTCGTATCAAGGCGCCAGCCCTTCGGGACATGGTTCCTTAAAGGCGCTCTCTGGGCGTCATCGACTTCGAGCAATCCCGTCGCGCCGTTCTCAAACTCAAAGAATCCAAGATCCCAAGTCTCTCGACCCCGCCGAACTTGGCCCCTCCACTGTGGTTGCGACGTATCCGATGCCTGGCGAATACAGCGGACTCGCACGGGGTCACCCCCTGCTAAGAAACGCAATCCGTTGCATGCATGATACCCTGCCGTGTCGTAATGACAGAAGGCCCGTACCGGGCGCCCAGCAACCCCACTCTCAACAATTCGTCGCATTGTTTGCAGATGTGGCCATTGGTGAACCTGCTCGCTCACCTCGACGATCACCCCTGACTCGGTGGCTTTGTTGATGATGAAATCCATCAGAGTACGACTGAGGGCCAAGGGTGTCTCAATAAGCATGTGGGTTTTGTAATCTGCCGCTACGCTTGCAAGGACATGGTGCCCGTCAGCGGGTACGGTAAGAACAACCAGTTCCGGTTGCACCGACTCGAACATTCGATCTACGTTGTCGTACGCAGGTACTCCGTATTCGTTTGCCCGCTCACTTGCGGCTTGTAAGTTGAGATCACAAATGCCCGCAAAGTCAAAGTGATCCCTTAAACCGCCCAGTACAGGAAGGTGAGCAGCCGATCGACGTCCTGCTCCGATCAGCACGACTTTAACCCTTCTCATCTCTTTCTCCCTCCCGATAGACGTACACCTGCGGATGTCCGGTCCGATCCGAAGTAAAGCTGATTCGGCGACCACGTCGATCGAAGCTTGGATGAGGATGAGTCCATTGGGGCCCATAGGTCGTCTCCGTAATCTCCGCCTTGGCCGGTACTTCATGCGACCATTGGGTGCCACCGTTTGAGCTGTTGGGGTAACAGACTGCGCGCCATGTGCCGTCAGTGGGGTCAATAATCAAGATCCCGCGGTCCGGACAGGTCGTATCGCAAAGAATGGACGTTTCGTCCGGAGCCAGGGATGGATGCCAAACGTTAATGGAACAGATCGTGCGCACGGTCTCGGTTTCAACGTGAATTGCACGAAGCGCATGCGGCCAATGGACGAACATCACTTCGCCGGATTTGCCCAACCAGGATTCATGCGTAATCCACGTGTCCGAATCGTGGAGAAACAGGGCGTGATGTGCACCGCCGTCGGTTCGGATAAGCCACATACGTTGGTCAATATCGCTGGCATAAAGTATGAGCTCTTCATCGAAGGGAGAGAACTGGGCGTGGTAAGCGCTTCGTTCAGTGCGTGCGACTTCAGTGACACCCGATCCGTCTGTCGCCACGACGAGTATCTTCCAGCCCTGCTCGTCAAAACCCGTAGTGACCAGCTGTCTCTCCGATGGGGAAAGGCTGCAACCTGTCAAGGATGCACCGTCAATGTGGGCGAGACGATCCACTTCACCCGTTGGGACGTCCACAACCCATGCGGCACTTCCAGCTGTGAAGTATATTCGGTCCTCCTTGTTGGACGGCGTCGCGGAAAAAGAGTTTAGATTCTCGACATCCGTGATCCGTCGGATTTCCCCACTTTCGTCACTCATGGCGTAAAGGTCAAACTGCTCTTCGCGATCGGATATGAATATAAGATCTCGCTCACTCGCCGTCCAATCGGGGTGGGTAAAGTAGAGCCCGTGGTTGATACATGGGGCGTTCGTCATTTGCCACAATTGCGAGCCTGTGACAGGGTCAAGGATGCAGCGCCGTTCGGGAGGATGCGTGCGGCTTCTCGTCATGGTCTCGATCCTTTCCGCGGCAGCCAACGAAGAGGCTGCCATCAAAGACGGATATTTCAGTTTATTTTCTCGACAACGAACCCATTCCTCCCGACTCGGGGACATCCAGCGCACGCTCTACCACGCGTCATCAACGCGTGGCGCCCCATCATTCGTACCATCACGATCAAAGACGGCCTGACCGACGATGAGCGACTCACTTCGCCACTGAGGCGTACCAGGAAGGACTCCGGAAGTGACCACCCGCAGACTCTCAAACGCCACCTCCGGCTCGCGGGCGTAGTAAAGGAACGTCCCGATACCGTCCGTGTCAAACATCAGCGGGCCCACCTGTTCCCAACCGCGAACGCCACGCAACCATACGTCGTACTGATGCCCGGAGGTGCGCTCGATGCCACGGACCTGAATAAGGACCGACCAGCCGTTGGGCCGCTGATACAAGTATCCTTCCGCCGACACCAGAGCCGGGGCTCGTCCTTCACCGGGGTCCACCACATCAAAGACGAGCGTCCCCACAGATTGCGCCGGAGCGCCGGAGAATGCGCGCCACGTCTCCACCAACTCCGAGCGAACGACCTCTGTCTCGCTCAGCACACGGCGGAACTCTCGATTGAGCTGCAACTGGCCCCAGATCAGCGCACCATTGACGACGGCAAGCAGAGCCGCCGCCGCACCCCAAAACTCCGCACGACGAGCGATACCCGCCACTCTCTCCACCAGTGAAATCGATCTGCGGGACCGAGAAGCGTCCGAGGCCGCGCCGGCCAACTCCTGCGCCTCGTGTGGGTCTGCCTCTTCCTGGGCAGCGGCGATGCGTGCCATCACCTTCCCCTTGAGACCGGGCGGTGGTGCGACCCGCGGGAGGGCATCTGCAAGCCGATCGACACTCCTTTGAAACTCGCGGTAAGCCTGCCGACACGCCGAGCAGGTTGCCAAGTGGTCAACGATAGTCACAGGAAGGGCGCGCGTCTCACCCAACGCGGCAAGCGCCAGTTCATCACGGACCGCTTCACACTGCACGTCGACCCCTCCCGTACTCTGATACGCTCGACGCTTGGCCTTGGACCACCCGCGGCCCAAGCGCTGCAAGACTCTCATGGGAGAATTCACTCTTATCGGTGGATTCCCCTCGTGCTTTCACGACCAAACCCGTTGCTCGTATCGCTACAACGTAGGAACGCTTGGTCGACCGCTCGAGTCACCCTCCGCGCCAAACCGGCTTACACTAACGGCAGGAGCGATACCGGCGTCGACACGACCCAGGCCGTCCGGCGGGCTGCAGCGAAAGTGTGAGCAGTGATTTAGTCTCGTTGGAAAGGTGGAGTTATCATGGCGTCTGAGGAGCGACACGAGAAGTGCTGGATCGTTTCGGGGCGGGTTCAAGGTGTCTCATTTCGCGCCTTTGTGCAACGCCGCGCCCGCACGTTAGGTCTGACGGGGTATGCGCAAAACCTCGACGACGGTGACGTACGCGTCTTCGCCATCGGGCCGCCCGACGATTTAGCGGCTCTGCGCCGTGCGCTTGCCAAGGGCCCGCGCCACGCCCGGGTCCACAGCGTCCACGAGACGCCTGCACCTTTTGATCATCGCCCCCCGCAGCGAGGCTTCGCCATTCGGTAGACGCTCCCGGCACCGTCCAAGTGGCAATTACAGTCCAAGTGGCAATCATCCCCTGGAGGACCTATTGGTGGAAAGTCCAAAATGTACTCCTAGTGAGCACTCTCTCGGGTTTGCTCCACCTTTTGTGCATCGTCGATTCATGACTGGGGTACGGATCATGCGACTCTTGCGATCAAACCTTTATGTGTTGTGCGTAGCGCTCTTACCGCTTCTCGGTTGCACCCGCGCGGCGAGTCTTAGTCTTACGCCGACGGTGGTGGCTTTGGCCACTTCGACCAGCTCCCGCAGCGCTTCGTCGCCGCCGTCGGTCCTCAAAATCGCCACGTACAACATTCACCACGGCGTCGGCGAAGACGACCTTCTGGATATCCCTCGGATCGCACGATTTGTGCAACCTCTGGACCTTGCCTTTCTCAATGAAGTAGACATCAACTGGCCTCGCAGTCAGTTCTCCGATCAAGCCCGCCTCATCGCACAGGAGGCCGGTTTTGAGCACTACGCCTTCGGTCCCTCGTTGGCGTTGCCGTCCGTCAACTTGTCGCCATCCCGTTACGGCAATGCGATTCTTAGTCGTCACCCGATCGAGCGTGCCGAGCGTTTAGCCCTCCCGCGCCCAGCAGGCGCTGAACAGCGATCCGCGCTCCTCGTCGAGATCAGGCTTTGGGACCGACCCCTCACGGTGATCGTCACCCACCTCGGCCTCGACGCCGACGAGCGCCTTGAGCAGGCAAAGGAGCTGGTGCGGATCGTGCAGGACGTGCAGACCCCGGTCATTCTCGCCGGCGACTTCAACGCGCTCCCGGACTCACCGGAGATTCAACTGATCGCGTCGGTCCTCACTCCTACCGAGGAACTCAGCTCGGATCCCGCCGGCCTCACCTTCCCTAACCCCAACCCCAACTCGCGTATCGACTACATCTTCACCTCACCCGACCTGGCCCAACATGTAGTCCACCACGACGTACCGCAAACGAGCGGCTCCGACCACTTGCCGGTCGTAGCGCATATCGCCTGGCGGGGATTTCAGTAAGTCGGCGTGTCGCAACGGCACAACCGTGTTACGATAATGGCTGAACGTACCAATGCCGTGCTTACTTAACGTGTCACGTTGGACACGTCCCGCCAAATGGAGCTCGGGAAGACAAAGGGAGGCTTTCGCCATGGAACCCGTACCCGTCGTGGCCTATTCGGACTACGTTTGACCCTGGTGCTACATGATCTACTCCAGTTTGGAGGAGACAGCCCAGAAAGTCGAACTCGCCGTCGAATGGAGAGCGTTTGAGCTTCGACCTGAGGAAGCCCGTTCCCAGTTTGACGCAGAGTGGACTAAAGAGAAAAAGAAGCGAATCGAAGCGCACTGGCCCCAAGTCGAGCGCGTCGCCCGCGAGAGCTACGGTCTCACGCTCAAACAGGGATTGTGGGGAATCGACACACGCCTCGCGCACATCGGAGCGAAAGTGGCTCGCGACGCCGGGCGCGCGGACGAGTACCACAAGCGGGTCTTTGAAGCGCACTGGACCGAGCAGAAGGACATCAGCAACGTGGAGACGCTTACCGAGCTCGCAACCTCGCTGGGGATTGAGCGAGAGGCCTTTGAGCAAGGGCTTGCAGACGAGGAGCTTAAAGCCGAGGTGTTGGGCGAAGAGATGGGAGCGCGTCAGATTGGTCTTAGCGGCGTCCCTGCCGTCGTGATCGCCAACCGCTACTTGCTCTCAGGCGCGCAACCCACGGAGCGTCTTGTAGGCATCTTTAAAGAGTACGCTGAGAAGGGGAGTATCAACGGGCAGTAACCGACGCTCCTTCGGGCGCGGCCAGCCAGCAGCGCACTTGGTGGCCGCCGCGCTTTTGTACAAGGGGTGGCTCGCGGTCGCAAAGAGGCATGCGCACCGGACACCGGTCTTTAAAGCGACAGCCTGGCCCGAGGCGGCGGGGGTCGCCCACCATGCCCGGAATCGGATGCAACCGTCCGTTGGACGCCGACTCGAGCCGCGGCAATGAGCGGAACAACCCTTGTGTGTATGGGTGACTCCGCTTGGCAAAGACAGTGCGCACCGGCCCCGACTCGACCACTTGACCCAAATACATGACGGCGACGTCATCCGCACTCTCCGCTACGACACCCAAATCGTGCGTGATCAGGATGATCGCCGTGTGAAACTCGTGTTGCAGGCGTTGTAAGAGTTCGAGAATTTGCGCCTGTACGGTCACGTCGAGCGCCGTCGTCGGCTCGTCACAGATCAACAGGCGCGGGCGGCAGGCGAGGGCCATGGCGATCATCACGCGCTGTCGCATGCCTCCGCTCAGTTGGTGTGGGTACGCTCTGGCCCGTTCGGCCGCTGCGGGAATGCCGACCCAATCCAACATCTCGACGGCACGGGCTCGGGCTTGTCGCCGGCTGGGCGGGTCGTGGAGTCGAATCGCCTCTGCGATCTGGGCGCCCACAGTATACACCGGATTCAACGAAGTCATCGGCTCTTGAAACACCATAGCGATCTCAGCGCCGCGGATCCGCCGCATCATCGCGCCGTTGGGCGGGAGTTTGTTGAGATCGATCCGGCCGCCGGCCGCGGAAGAAAAGTGGATTTGGCCGCGCACGCGGGCACTCTGTCGGGGTAGGAGCCGCATAATAGAGAGCGACATCACACTCTTGCCGCAACCGCTCTCACCCACAACGCCAAGGGTACGCTCGCGCTGCAGGGTCAAGTCGACACCGTTTACCGCCTGCACCCGACGCGGCCCTGTCCCGATTTGAACGTTTAAGCCTTTAATCTCCAGCAAAGGGTTGTCGCTGCCGACTGCCATCGTGCTCTGGACTCCTCGCACACACATTCTCTGCCCTGAATCCTATTACGCTGCAAGGAGTCACGTGACACGATGGCAAACAACAAAGAGCTATCCAGATCTTCTTAAAGAAAGAGGAGAGAGAAAGACGTGAACTCCTTAGAGGCACAAGAGGCTCGAGTCCTTCAATACCTCGAGAAAGAGTCGTCCGAGCGCGGCGTGAGCACGCCGGCAGGCACCCTCGTCCAACTCGACCTTTCTAAGCAAGACATCGGCTCACTCCTGGGCATGACCCGTGCGGACGCAACGCGAGTCCTTAACCGGCTCAAGAGCAAGGGAATGATTCGCATGGAAGGCTCCAGCGTCATCCTGCGTCGTTAACCGCAAACCCACGCGCATGCACCGTCCCCACAACATGCATACTAAGGGAACCTTACAAGGCCGAGGTGACCTGATTGGTGCATGTTGTGCGTACAAAGAGTGACATCCTTCCTTCACTCAAGCACGTTCACAGTCGGATCGACGAGGTGTTGAACAGGGCCTCCGGCGAGTTGCGCGCCGCGGCGGGCCACCTCATTCAGGCAGGAGGAAAGGGATTCCGGCCCAGGCTCGTGCTGCTGAGCGCCGAAGCCAGCCTGTGCGGAGCGCCGCCGGACGAGCGAGCCGACTGGGAGGCGGTACAAGATGTGGCGGCGGCCGCGGAGTTGATTCACGTCGCCTCATTGATTCACGACGACATCATCGACCACGCAGACGTGCGACGCAACCGCCGCTCTGTCAACAGCATGTGGTCCAATCACACGGCGGTGCTGGCCGGTGACTACCTCTTTGCCTCTGCGTTTGGACTCTTGGGCGCGCACGCTCACACCGGCGTCGTTACGTTGATGACCGACGCCATCGCTGATATGTGCCGGGGAGAGTTGTTACAGCGAGAGTACGCATTTGATCCGACCGTCTCCGAAACGACCTATACGACTCGGGTCCGGGGCAAGACCGCGTCGCTGTTGGCGGCGTGCTGCGAAGGGGGCGCCCGCCTGGTTTGCGCCGACGAAGGTGTCTGTGAAGCCATGCGTCAGTTTGGACTCAACCTCGGGCTCGCCTTTCAAATCATGGATGACGTCCTCGATCTCGAAGGAGACGAAGAGCTCCTCGGCAAACCCACCGGTTCCGACCTCGTCCAGGGGAATGTGACCCTGCCGGTCATTCGTCTCCTCGAACGTCCCCACTGGCGCCAACGGATCGCACCCCGTATCGCCGCACGTCAGGTCGACGCTGAGACGATTTCCCTGGTTAAGGAGGGCGCCCGAGCCACCGGCGCGATGGATGCCGCACGGGCGGCCGGTCACATGCTCGCGTTGGAGGCTCTGCAGTACCTTAACATCCTCGACGCCAGCGAAGCGAGCCGCGCATTACAAAGCATGTGCCACGCCGCCGTTGACCGCGACCACTAGCCATCGATCGACGGCAGCACAAAGCCGAAGCGTGCGCCGCCATACGTGCTTCGGTTGTCCGCAAACACGTCGCCGCCGTGCAACTCGACGAGGCTCTTGACGATGGCGAGGCCCAGACCGCTCCCGCCTAGGTTGCGATTGCGCGACTCATCCCCACGGTAAAAACGCTCCCACACCCGATGCGGTTCGGCGCCCAAGCCCGGACCGCTGTCTTCGACAGTTACAGTGACTCGACCGCCCGGCTCTCGCAGCCCGCTCACCTGCACCCGCCCGCCTTCGGGCGTGTGCCGCAGCGCGTTGTCCAGGAAGTTCACCATGATCTGTTCAAACCGGAGCGGATCAGCCTCGAGCCACAGCGCCTCAGAGGCCTCAGCCTGCAGGCGGATTCCTTTTTGCTCCGCCACGCTCTGCATGCGTACCACGATCTCTTCGATTGCATCACTCGCATTCAACCGCTCCACTTCGAGACGAAGCCGTCCCTCCTCCGCCTGGGCGAGGTCGAAGAGATCGTCGACGAGGCGACTGAGGCGTTTGGACTCCTCCGAGAGGATGCGCCCCGTCTCGCGCACCTCCTCCTCACTCTCAAAGAGGCCGTGGGCAAGGGCGTCGGAGTAGCCACGGACGTAGCTGAGCGGCGTCCTCAGCTCGTGCGAGACGTTAGCAAAGAAAGCGCGTCGCCCCGCTGCAAGCGAATGCAACGATTCACCCAGCCGATTGATGGCGTTCGCCAACTCCGTCAACTCGTCGTTACCGCTCCCCGAGACCCGTGTCGAGTAGTCGCCGCTCGCCATGCGATCGGCGGTCTCCTTCATTTGGAGGATGGGTCGAACGATTCTGCGCGAGAGGAGCCAGCCCACCACCCAAACGAGCAGCAAAAAGGAGCCGCCGCCAAACCCCAGGAGCGCTCGCATTCGGGTGAGGGTCGCACTCACTTCATCGGCGGAACGAAAGAGGAGGACGGCGCCGATCGCACGATCGCCCCGCCCTACCGGAACCGCCGCTACAAAGAGGCTTCCAGGCAGCGTCTCATCCACAGCCAAGACGACCGAGGCGTCGCCTTTTAGCGCGTTTTGCGCCTGCTCGGACTGGACCCTCCGCCCCACCTCGGCCGCCAGCTGCCCCGAGCCCGCGCTCACGCGGGCGTCGGTGTCGATAAGCATGATAGGCGTCCCGGCGAGTTGTGCGATGGATCGAACGGCTTCAGCGGCGCCGGGTGCGGGGGCCCGTTCGATAAAATCGGCGAGACGCTGCCCAAAGGCGAGCATCTCCCGCGTATTTTGTTGGTAGTAAAACTGGGTGACGCCACGGTCGATGGCGACGCCGACGGGAATGAGGATGACGGCGACCATGGCGAGCATGGAGAGCCAGAGTTTGTCGGTGATTCCGAGTCTTAAAGGCCCTGGGGATCGAATTTGTACCCTACCCCCCACACGGTGACAAGGGTGGCGCCCACACCGTCTCGACCGAGCTTTTCGCGCAGTGTCTTGATGTGGCTGTCCACGGTACGAGTCTGCGCAAAGGCAGCGTCGCGCCACACCTCCTGGAGGAGCTCTTCCCGCGAGAATGGGCGTCCCGGGGCTTGCGTCAAAAAGAGGAGGAGTTCGTACTCCTTGGGAGTGAGCGCCAGCTCGCGCCCCTCCACCTGCACCACACGGGCCGCCTGATCGAGGCGGAGCGGACCGTACTCGAGGGTTGGCGGCGTCCCGGCCGGCGCCGGATCTGAGCTCGCTTGGGACCGGCGAATGAGCGCCTCGACTCGAGCGACGAGCTCCCGGGGATCGAACGGCTTCGTTAGGTAGTCGTCCGCGCCCCGGTCAAACGCTTCGAGCTTCTCTTCGACGTCGGCCAGCGCCGTGAGCATGAGGAGCGGCACGGCGCTCATGCTCCGAATGCGGCGGCATACTTCCCGCCCGTCGAGGCCGGGCATCAGTATATCGAGAACGACGGCGTCAAACCGCTCCGACCGGACGCGCTCCAGCGCCTCCTCCCCTGAGGAGGCCGTGACCACCTCAAAGCACTGTCTCAGGTGCAGCTTGAGAAGGGAGCGCATCCGTTCCTCGTCGTCCACAACCAGCACCTTAGGTGCCACGCGGCATCTCCTTCTTTAAACGTTCGATGAGCGCCAGCCGCCGGCGCCGGTATCCACGCTCAGGCAACGCCCCTTCACTGTAGGCGATGTCGAGTCGGGCGACCGCGCGCAACAACGCATCTCGTTCTGTCTCACCGGAATCCCCCGAGGGGTCCGATCCGGCTGAGGTCCCCGCAGGCGTGCCCTCCGCACGCGTCGGACCGATGCCCGCGGTGGGCGCAGCATCGGTCTCGCCGGAGCCGTGAGCCGCCCGTCGCCGCAGGAGAACAGCGACACTCCCTGCGCCTACGAGGATCAACACGGCGCCCTGCAGCCATCCGGGCAACCCTACAAGCTGCTGAAACAACCAGTCACCAGGGAAGCGATCCGCTTCGGCGATCACGTCGAGTCGATCGATACGCTCGTCCCAACCTGGGAGGGGGCCGAGGGCCGCCGTCGGCTTAAAGACAGCCTGCCACGTCGTCCCCGGCGCAATCCACTCGCTTCGGAAGGTCGTAAAGACGGCTCCAGCCACGCTCTCCTGCCCCGCCTGGACGACGTCGACGCCACTCACGTTCAGGTTCTGTGTGTCGCCGAGGAGCGTCAACTCCCGAGTCGGGTACTCGATCTCTCTCAAAAAGGGGTACGGCCACCGCATCACCGGTATCTCGTAGCGCAGAGTGTAGCGTCGATCCTCGTCGGGGAGGAGCGCTTCAGGGTCAACGAGTGTTCCGTCCTCGGCAGGGGCGAGTCGCTCGGGCTGCCGCTCCTGCAGGATCGCCCCTTTGGGAATCGGTACGTGAATCTCACCGACCGCCTCTTCACCAACGTTAGTGAGGTTCACAAAGTTGAGGACTGAGAGTCGAGGCCCAATGGCGCTGACGACGAGGACGTCGCTCGTCACCGCGACGCCTGGTCCCATGCCGCTCGGCATTCCGCCTTCGACCGGTGGCACCGCCGGCGCCTGGGCCGATACACACGCGGGAAGGCTCAGGCTGAGCATACCCGCGAGGAGCGCAACGCTCAACAGCTTGGCGCCATTGCCTCGACCGTCCGAGCGGTCGCCGCCTTGAGATCCAGACGAGTCTTGCTCCTTCGCGTCCTCAGAGGCGCCCGCCAACTCGGCTTCAACGCGCCGAATCGCTTCAGCCTCTCGCGCCAAGTACGACTCAGCTTTCCCCGACAACTCGACAAAGAGCGCACGGTACTCGCTCTCGTTCACCTTCCCCATCCGAAAGTCGTACTCAAGCTCCGCCATCGATGCCAACGCGTGCTCGGATTCCGAGAGGACCCGCTTGGTGCGCGGCCAAAAGGCGAAGAGCCCGCCAAAGACCAGGAGGCCTCCCCCGGTCCAAATCAGCCACACCAACGGCGTGAAGTAAAGCTTAAAGCCGACGAGGCTGCCGTACGGTTCCCAGCCGGCCAGGACCGCGTACACGTCCCCCCGCAAGGTCCCGTAGACCGCCACCTCTGTCGTGGGGCCCATCGTCTCGCTCCCCGGGTAAAACCGCTTACTCGGGCGCAAGAATCCAAGTATCTCCCCTCCAGGGTCCCGGACCAACAAATCCGCCTCGACGGCCGGGACGGCACCGTGCTGTGTGTGGCGCACATCGTACAGCGAGAGCGTGTAACCACCGACGCGCGCCTCCTCACCGACGCCCAGCACAGCGTTTTGCTCTTGCTGGTAGACACCGGTCGCCGAGATTCCCACGACCAACAGGAGAATTCCCAGGTGAACGACGTACCCGCCGTACCGGCCTGGACTGCGGTTCATCATGCGCGGCAACGCCAACCAAAAGGGCTCTCCCCGCGAGCGCATGCGGACCCCGACGCCGCGGGCGAACTCCATGAGGATCGTCGTAAAGACAAAGACGACGGCGGGGAGCGTAAAGAGCGTCACACTCTCGCGCAGCCCGACGACTAAGAGCCACACCAGCATAAAGAGCGCGTTGATGACTGGGGCGGTGAAGTGCCGCCGCAAGCTCTGGGGCGAGGCCCGGCGCCACGCGATGAGCGGCCCGATGCCCATCAACACAATCAACAACCAAAAGAGCGGCGCCGTCACCTTGTCGAAGTACGGCGCGCCCACCGTCACCTGCCGCCCCAGCGCAGAGGCGATCAGCGGGAAGACGGTTCCCCAAAAGATGGCGAAGGCGCTCGCCAAGAGGACAACGTTGTTGGCGAGGAACGACGACTCTTTGGAGAGCGGCGAATCCACCCGCCGCTCATCCTTCAGCGACTCCCATCGCTGCGTCAAACCGTAGAGGTACCCGGCGACGAGGAGACCGACAAAGCCAATGAACCATGGACTGATGTCCGACTCCACGAACGCGTGGACGCTCGAGAGGATGCCACTGCGTGTGATAAAGGTGCCAAAAATCGTCAAGAGGTAAGTGGCAAAGATGAGCACGTGGTTCCATCGCTTCAGCATCCCACGCTTCTCTTGAATGAGGCCCGAGTGAACGAAGGCCGTCGCCACCAACCAGGGCATAAACGACGCATTCTCAACCGGATCCCAGCCCCAGTAGCCGCCCCAGCCGAGCTCCTCGTACGCCCAGCGGGCGCCGAAGAGGATGCCGATGCTTAGAAATGTCCACGCCACCAACGACCAGCGCCGCGTCGCCCGAATCCATGCGTCGCTGCGGTTGATCAACGAGCTTGCCCCATAGGCAAAGGGAACCGAGAGGCCGACGTAGCCGAGGTATAACATCACCGGATGGGCCGTCATCCAGTAACTCTGCAGGATAGGATTCATGCCGGCGCCGTCGGCCGGGGGAGTCGCGTTGAGCAGGAATGGGCTCGCCACAAAGGCGACCAAGAGGGCAAAGAACGATGCGATCAGGGCGAGCACTCCGGCGGCCCCCACGTCAAGCCGCCTGCTCCACATCGCCTTGTGACTCACCAAGAGAGCGTAGCTGGACTGAATCCACAGCCAGAGGAGGAGCGATCCCTCTTGTCCGGCCCACAGCGCTGTCACCTTGTAGACGGTGGCCATCTCACGGTTTGAGCGCCCGGACACGTACGTGAAGGCGAACGCATCGGCCACAAAGAGTCCGACCAACAGGAACAGCGCCGCCGAGGTGAGCCCCCATCCAGCCCACAGGAGACGGTGCGCCCACCGGTTGGCAGGCGCCGAGACGTCCAGACCCTCCCGATGCAACAGGCGCAAGAGCCCTGCGCCGACAAACGTTAAAAAGGCAAGCACGAGGGCGCTGCGGCCCACGAGCGCAAGCGTTTCCATTGGCAACCGCCTCTACATGTACTCGTCGATTCGGCGCTTCAGGCGCGCCCGTTTCTCCTCCAGTGCCGCGGTGTCATCATCCTTCGCCTCCGCCTTTGGGAGTCGCCTGCGGGCCCGCCTGAGCATCAGAGCCCACGCGCCGCCACCCACGAGCGTCGCCCCGATCGGCAACAACCAAGCCAGCGACGCTACACCGCTAACAGGAGGCGACATCAAGATCCACTCGCCATACTCGTCGGCGATCGCCTGCAAGATCTCCGCAGGCCGTTCACCCTCCAGCAGGCGGTTACGCACTTGCTCCCTCATGTCGAACGAAGAGCGCGAGTCCGACTCCCACGCTGAACGACCCTGACACTCCTGGCACTGCAACTGCTGTGAGACGCTTCGCACCTCAGACTCGATCGTCGGACCGCCGGCCAGCATGAGACGGGCGTGCCCGGCCATATCAGTGCGCGCCACCTCTACATTGGAGACGGAGCTGAGCGTTCCCCGTGCAGTGATAAAGTAGACCGCCGGCACCTGTTTGAGTCCCAGTTGTCGAGCCGCTGCACCGTCGGTGTCGAGGAGAACCGGCACGCCGGAGTTGGCCCCCATCAATGCAGCCCGCGCCGTCGTCGCCGTGTCGCCCACCTGGACAGCGAGCACCAGGATCTGGTCACCCAAGTCTTGCTGCCACCTTTCGAGGAGTGGGCCGTCCTGCGGACAGGTCGTGCAGCTCGACGAAGAGAAGCGCAAGACGACACCTTTGCCGCGCCAGGCGCCGGGGTCGACCACGTCGCCCGACAGCGTAGTGAGGCGCAACCCATCCACGGGCTCGCCTACATCGATCCCGCGGGTGACAGTCGATTGAAAGGCAACGAAGAGAAAGAGCCCCAGTGCGGCTAGGATGCCGCCCCACAAGACGATCGACTTTAATCGCATAAGCCTTAGGCCCCTCCCTTCCCGGTCGTCGCCTCGCCGGAGGTGACGTTGAGCGCCTGCTCCAGTTGCGCCGCGCTCACCGGTCCAATAAACCGGTGCAACGCCACGCCTTCGGCCGAGACGATCCAGGTCTCCGGAACGCCGGTGACGCGGTACGCTTTGGCTACTTTTTTGTCTCGGTCGAGGAGGACCGGGTAGGTCGCGCCGAGCTCGTCAAGGAACGGACGTATCACGCTTTCCGGCTCTCTCATGTTCACACCGAGGACCACCACCGAATCGCCGCGGCGCTGATGGAGTCGCTCCAGCTCAGGCACCTCAGTCCGGCACTCGGTACACCACGTTGTCCAAAAATTGACCACGACGGGGCGACCGCGAAAGTCCGAAAGGCTCGCCTCTTCACCATTCAAACCGAGAAGTTTGAAGTCGGGCGCGACCTCGCCGACAGTCGCGCGAGCTTCGATGCCCCCTTGATACATAAAGGCGAGTACCAGAAAGAACGCGAGGATGGCGAGTGGCACAAAGCTCAAGTATGAACGACCCGTCTTTGCACCCCGTCTCATCGTCAATGAGCGCTCCCTTCCTGTCTGCGTTTCAACGCTTCGAGCGATTCGATCCGCTCACGTAGGCGGCGGCTCTCCTTATTCAACACAAACACGTACCACAAAACACCCAACCAAACCACCGAGTAAGCGATAAAGAGATACGACATGGTATGTCCCTCCGTTCCCAGACCAAAATTCACGTCGAATCACAGGTGCGCGAACGCCTTACGTTCCCCAAGAGAGGTCGACTCTCTCGGACGCACCGACGCCGCACTACGACCGGACGCTGGCAGGCGCCAACTCGTCCCTCAGCACTTCCGCCTGCTCCTTAAGCTCCTCAATCATCAGCCGCTGACCCCACAGAAAGAAGCCGACCGACATCAACGCGAGGAGCGACACAAACATCGTGATCAACATCTCCGGCGGCATCCCGGGAGAGTTGGGTTGGATCACCGTAGGATGGATGCTGCGCCAGAGGCGCGCCGAGAAGTGGATCAGCGGGATGTCGACGAATCCGACCACTCCGACGAGCGCTCCAAAGCGACGCTGACCGACGCTCTCCGTCGCCCCGGCTTGAATCAACAAATACCCAATGTAGATAAACCAGAGGATCAACGTGGTCGTAAGCCGGGGATCCCACGTCCACCACACGTTCCAAATGGGCCGGGCCCACAGGCTGCCGGCTGCGAGGGTCAGCGTGGTAAACAGGACCCCCAACTCTGCAGCGGTGCGTGCCGCCGTATTCCACCGTTCCTTGCGGGTGACCAAGTAGATAAGGCTACTCGCTGCAACCAGGCCAAAAAAGAGAAACGCATTCCAGGCCGTGCCGACGTGGTAATAAAAGATCCGCTGTACGTCGCCCATCGACGCCTCCCGAGGGGCGTAGACAAAGACCATGTACAACGAGATCGGCACGAGGATCATCGACAACACACCGGTGAGAGTACGGGCGTTTATAACGAGATTCAACAACTTATCCAGCACTCGCAACGTCACTTACACCTCCACAATGTACTCGTAAAAGAGCGCCGGCAAGACGGTGAACAGGAGGTCAAAGACGAGCAACAGCTGCATCCACGAGACTATTGCCGGCCCCGTCTCACCGCTCACGCCCGCTGCCACCAACGCCACCCCACCCAGTGCAACAGGCACAAGTAGAGGAAAGAGTAGCAGAGGCAGTATCAGTCCGAGCCCCTGGCTCCCACCCGCCGCGTTTGTGAGCAGCGTCCCTAAGGCGGCAAACCCCCACGTACCTAAGGCCAATCCCCCGACAAAGAGACCCGGCGCGGCAATGCCTGGCAGGCGGAACGCCGCCACAAAGAGGGGAACGGCTACAAGCTGAGTGACTCCGAGAAGCAATAAATTCGAAAGAAACTTTCCGACGAAGACGGCGCTTCGATCGACGGGCGCCAACGTCAACGCTCGACCCCGCCCGTCTACCTCCTCCATGTGAAGCGTGCGCGCCATCCCCACGGTGCCGCCGAAAAAGAGCGCGACCCAGATGGCCCCCGGAAAGAACCGCGCCTCCTCGCCTCCTTGAATGTTAAAGGCGAAATGAAAGAGGACCACCACCAACAGAGCAAACGTGATCATCGCCACCAAGCTCTGCAGGTTCCGCCGCTCAACCAGCGCGTCCCGCCAGACGACGGCCAGGACGACACTCCAGTACGCCCCCATCAGTAACCCAGCCCGCTCGAGTGCCGGGGTCGCCACGTCTGTGGGCTCACCCGCTCTGTCCGTATGCGGTTGTGAATGAGGCCGCGCTGCATCTCCCACACCTCATCTACCACCGACCAGGCCCGCCGCCAATTGTGGGTGACCCAGATAGCCGCGACGCCCTCCTCTTTCACATGCAGAAAGAGGGCCTTCAACTCCTCGGCCCCCGTGGCGTCGATCCCTTCAAGCGGTTCGTCCAGCAGTAGGATGCGCGGCCGATGCAACAACGCCCGCGCCACACTAAGCCGCTGGAGCATCCCTCGAGAGAAGCGGCGGACCGGCTCGACCGCGTGCTCCACCAGACCCACCTGTTCCAAACGCCGCCACATCTCTTGACGCCGATCGGTCACCTGGTAGAGCTTGGCGAAGAGTTCCAGGTTTTCGAGGGCCGTCAACTCCCTGTAGAGCATCGGCTCGTGCAAGACGACCCCCAAATGACGCCGATAGCGCCGCGAATCCCGACGAACGTCCTCGCCGGCAAAGGAGATCGGCCCTTCACTGGGCATCAGCGTCGCCAGCGCACGCACCAACGTGCTCTTGCCCGCTCCGTTGGGACCGATGAGGGCGCACCATTCTCCCTCGCGCAACGCAAGGTCCGTCGGCTGCACGAGCCTGCGACGTCCGATGGGGACGCTTAGACCGCGAGCCGCCAGGAGCGGCGCAGCCTCACTCACCGACGTACTGGAACTCCATCGTGCCGGGGTGTTCGGCCCCTTCCGCCTCGAAGCGGGACGGACAGGCGAGCATCAACTTTTCGACTTGAAAGACACCGTCAGTACCGAAACGCCCCTCAAGGATCGCTGGGGCATCCGCGGTGAAGTTGTCCGGGCGAGGTCCGTGATAGACGGCCTTGATACTCTCGCCGCTCTCTCCGGCCACCGCAAAGCGCAACAAGAGCTCCCGCGGCTGCCAATTGATGCTCTCTCCCACGACGTTCCCTTGGATCCGCATCCCCTTGTCAGCGTCGACGCCTTTGGCAAGCGCCTCCTCGACTGTCACATAATACATGGTTGTGTTGGAGACGGCCGACGAAATAAGATAGACGAGACCTCCGACGACCAGGACAAGCGCTATGATGGTCCGTTTTGAGAGACTCATAGATGCACCACTCACGCCTCTTTCGTAGTTTTCGCCCTTAGCATAACACAAATGCCCGTTCACGCTCTGCAGGAAATGTGAAGAATGTGTGAAAGGTGCTTCACCAAAGGTTAACAGCGATCTTTACCCACTCGAGCAGGAGGTACGACTCGCATGAGCGTTGAAAAAGGGAGAGCGCGCGCAACCTGGTTTTTGTGGGGGGCGGTAGTGGCAGGCATCGCCTTGGTCCTGTGGTACTTCGGCCAACCCGCTGTCGGCACGTTTGAAGGAGAGCGCGCCCCCAATTTCACGGTGACAGAGCTATCCTCGGGTGACGCCGTCGACTTGGCGTCTTTGCAAGGCAAACCTGTATTCATAAACTTTTGGGCGACGTGGTGCCTGCCCTGCCTCGAGGAGATGCCGGAGATTCAGGCTCTCTACGAAGAACACGCCGGCGCCTTTCACGTTGTAGCCATTTCGGACGAACCGAGACAGACGGTCGTTCGTTACCTTGAGGATTTTGATTATACGTTCCCCATTTACCTCGATCACAAGGGGGAGGTAGGACGCTCGTACCTCGTGCGGGCTATGCCAACCAGTATCTTTATCGATCGGCGCGGAGTGATTCGTTCACGACACATCGGACAACTCTCCGGCGCAGAGATGGAGAATTACCTCCTTGAAATTCTTGACGAAAGGGTTTGATCGGAAACGATGAGCACCCCGCGCTCCTCGCGGCGACAAGCCGCTACCGCACGTCGCAATCAAAAGCGAAACAAAACCTACATTATTGTAGGCATCGTCGTCGTCCTCGTTCTCGGGGCCGCCTATTGGTATGACTCGCAAGTGCGCGGGCTTCCAGACGTCATTGCCGACCGCGTCCAAGTGTACGCATCCGAAGGGGCAACCCACGTTGCGGTCGGAGAACAGGTCACCTACAAGACTGATCCGCCCAACTCCGGCGCTCACTACGCACGTTGGGCGCCTCCAGGCTTTTACTACCAGCCGATCGACGACGAGCTCGTCGTGCACAACCTCGAACACGGGCACATCGTCGTCTTTTACCGCCCGGAGAATCTGACACCTGAGGACGAAGCGTACCTCTCGACGCTGACCAAATCGTATACAGGGCAGTGGGACGCCATCATCGCGGTGCCTCGCCCTAACATGGATCACCCGTACGTCCTTGCCGCCTGGCGCCATCTGCTCCCACTCGACTCACTCGAGCGCGAGGCGTTGGACGCCTTTAGCGATGCCTTTCGCGGCCGCGGTCCGGAGAATCCAGTACGCTAGCAATAGACCGTATGATGAAAGCACATCGGTGGCCGTTCTAACGCGCCCCTCGTCCCCATAACCTGCAAGGGATGGGGGGCGCGTTTAACGTTGGATTTGCGCAAAAGACCGCTTCTAGCAGGGGCTGCCGCCCTCTTTTTGGCCGGCGTCGCCAACCGCGTCATTGGTACCGCTTATCGAGTCCTCCTGGTGCGCACCGCCGGCGAAGAGGTGATCGGACTCCTCCAAATGACATGGCCCGTCTACCGTGTCGCTTGGACACTGGCCACCGCGGGTCTCTACGTCGGGATCGCCCGGCTCAGCGCCGACGCCCTCGGCTCTCGGGATCGCGTCGCCGCACGTACATACGGTCGGGTCGGGCTGGCGCTTACGTTGTGTACCGCGCTGTTGGCCGCCCTCTTCCTCTTTGGCACACGCAACCTGTTTGCCAATCACTTTCTCACAGATCCTCGGACCATCGTCACGCTCGCCATCTTTCCGCTATTGTTAATTCCTGCTGCACTCTCACACAGTCTGCGCGGCGTGTTGCAAGGACAAGAACGCCTCACCCCCGTCGCCATCTCCAGTGTGATTGAGGCGACGAGCCGCGTGCCCATCGTCCTCTTTTTAGTGGCATGGTTGATGCCGTGGGGAGCCGCTTGGCAGGCCGGCGGTATTGCGGGCGGTCTTGTCGTCGGCGAGGTTCTCTCTCTCGCTTACTTAGCTTGGTGCGTGCGCAAATCATGGCGAAGCGATCCCGTCGACACCCGACCCTCCACGAGGAGAGGGAGGGCCTCGACCAAGGCACGCAAGCGCTGGCAGCGATGGATTCCGACGGCAGTTCCGGTGGCAGGCGCTTTGAGCGCCGTCGCCGCCCCCGTCCTCCTCTCGGGGCTCATCAACGGCGTTCTCGGCATGTTTAACGTTGCGCTCATTCCCCGGCAGCTTCTCACGGCGGGATTGGATTCGACCGAAGCGACCATTGTCTACGGACGCCTGTTTGGCATGGTCCTGCCGATGCTTTACATGCCGATGGTCGCCGTTCACCCGATCGCTCACGCCGCCATCCCCGCCGTCGCCCGGCGCCTCGCCGAAGGGAAGCTGCACTCGGTGCGCAACCTTCTGACCAAGTGTTTCTCCGTCGCGATCGCGGTGGCCGGCGTCTCAGCCTTTGCCTTTTGGAACTACGGAGAGGAGCTCGGCGTCCTTTTGTACAGCACGAGCGGGCTGGGCGTCCTCATCGCGCCACTCGCCGTCGCCGCTCCATTTGTGTACGTCGGTCACGTAGCCGCAGGGATTCTCTACGGATTGGGTCGCACGGGCGTCGCCATGGTCAACACCGTCATCGGAAACGTCGTACGCCTCGGACTCATCTTTGTGTTGGTCGGGGACCCCAAATGGGGGATCGTTGGAGCGCTTTGGGCTGTTGTGGCCGATTACATACTCACGGCTGTGCTTGACACAGGCGCCGTCGTTGTGCTTATGCGAAGGAGACTAAAGAATGCGTAGCTAATTATTCCTTTCCACCAAGGCAAAAAAGTATTCACTGTTCTGTGCTTCCAGCACTTGACTACGCTGGTAACATGACTCATAATGTCCAGGAACAACGAACACCTTACCGAGGTTTGCTTCAGGAAGGATGTTGAATGTGGCTATGACTTCGGAGTCCGACCCCTACTTAAAACGGCAACCGGAGTTAGCGGAACGCACGACCCAGGCTCGTGAGTTATTCGGACACACCCTCTCCCAAGGCGAAGAGATTGAGCATGTCACCGTGACGGACATGACGCTGGACGGGGCCTATGCAAGGGGGTGGCTGATCCTCACAAGTCGGAGGGTCTTTTCTATTTATGACGGAGACTCCTCACCGAGGCTCGAAGTCCCTCTGGATAGCGTGCAAGGAGTCGACATCGACCACTTCGTCGGCAACGGCGTCCTGATGATCGTGACAGGCTCCGAACGAATCAAACTAGTACGTTTCTCACGTACTTTCGCCCACGACTTCGAAGAGGCGCGCGTCGCCATCGAGAAGTGGGTGAACGAGAAAGTACACACGCTCCCCCAGCGTGAAGAGTCCGGGAACGAGCGCGAACTTGGACTGCGGCGCCAATCGAACGAGCGGTCAAACACCAACCGCTGTCCCAAGTGCGGGCGGGCCATTCGGGACTCCTACTGTCCACACTGTATACAACAGTCCAAACTGCTCCTTCGGGTGCTTCTCTACGTCAAGCCGTATTGGAGACACGTCGCCCTCTCTCTGCTGTTGCTTTTCTTCGGCGGCGTCCTCCAAATGGTGCAGCCGTACCTTACGGGACGCCTCGTCGACGACGTCCTCTACCCAGGACGCATGAGCGCCCTGTGGGGATTCGTTACGATCCTCGGCGTCGTCTTTGTGATACGTGCCTTTATCTCCGGATTCCGGCAGTACCTGATGACGTGGTTAGGACAGCGAATCGTACGCGATCTACGATCTGAAGTCTTCCACCACCTGCAGTACCTGGGGATGAACTTTTACGACAGCGTCCGCACTGGAGCGATCATGTCCCGTGCGACCAACGACACGCAACAAATTCAGCGCTTCGTCGTCTCGAGCGCCCAGAACGTCATCTTCCAAGGCGTCATGCTCGTCGGTGTCGCCACCGTCCTCTTCGTGTACAATTGGAAGCTGGCGCTCGTCACACTCATTCCGATGCCGTTCATCATGCTCGGGATCAACCACTTCACCCGCCGCGTACGCCGCATCTACCGGCGAGTTTGGATTCGCATCGCCCTGATGAACTCCGTCTTGGCCGACTCCATCCCCGGCATTAAAGTGGTTAAGTCGTTCGCCCAGGAGCGGCGCGAGATCGATAAGTTCGACCACCGCAGCAACCAGGTGTTTGACCGTCACATCGACGTGGCCAAATACCGTAGCGTCTTCAACCCGTTCCTTGAGTTTGTCACGTCGACAGGCACCTTGATTATCTGGGGCTTCGGCGGGTATCTGGTCATCGGCACGGGAGAGTTGTCGGTAGGTGACCTCGTCGCCTTCCTCTACTACGTCAACCAGTTCTACAACCCGCTGCGCCAAATCGCCGGCTTCACCGACGTGGTTCAGGAGGCGGCCACCGCAGCCGAGCGCGTCTTTGAGATCCTCGACACCGAGCCCGAAGCGAAACCTAAGGGCAAGGAGATCACGGTTGACAAGATCGAGGGCCGCATCACGTTTGAGGACGTACACTTCGCCTACGACACCGAACCGGTCCTCTCAGGGATCACCGTAGACATCAAACCGGGTGAGATGATCGGCCTCGTCGGCCCATCGGGATCGGGTAAGACGACGATGGCCAACTTAATCCCCCGGCTCTACGACGTAACCGGAGGCAAACTCAAGATCGACGGTCACGACGTGCGCGACCTTGACCTTAAGTCGCTGCGCAGTCAGATCGGCGTCGTATTGCAAGAGCCACTCCTCTTCCATGGCACCATTGCGGACAACATCGCCTACGGTGTCCCCGACGTCTCGCGGGAGGAGATCATCTGGGCCGCCAACGCTGCCAACGCACACGACTTCATCATGGGCTTCCCTGACGCCTACGACACGCACACCGGTGAGCGCGGCTTGCGCCTCTCAGGCGGTCAAAAGCAGCGGATCTCCATTGCCCGGGCCATTCTCAAGAATCCAAAGATCCTTATCCTTGATGAGGCCACCTCGGCGGTCGACACGCAGACAGAGACACTCATTCAGCAGGCCATCGAGCGTCTCGTACAAAATCGTACAACGATCGCCATCGCGCACCGACTCTCGACCCTCAAAAACGCCGATCGGCTGCTCGTGATCGAGCACGGCAAACTGGTGGAGATGGGAACGCACGAGGAGCTGATCAAGCAGGACGGAGTCTTTGCCCGACTGGTCCGGATGCAGCAGGAGATTAGCGAACAAAAGGCTGTCTAAGGGTAGCAGTACACTAGAGGAGTCGAACCAGAATGGAACAGCGAGTGCTCTCACCCCGAGACGTTACGATTACTCGCGGGACCGACCAGAAGCTTTACATGCAGACTGCAAAGGGGAAGGAGGGTCCGATCTGGGTAAATTGGGCCTTTCCTCTCACCACTCCTGACGACTTCGTCATCATCTCCAATGAGGAGCGCGAGTTTGTGGGCCTCCTGCGCAACTACAAGCGCCTGGACCCCGACTCGCTCAAGATCCTCGAGGAGGAGCTCGAAGAGAGCTACTTCCTCCCGCGTATCACCAAGATCGAGAAGATCGACGATCAGTTTCGCATGATGGAGTGGACCGTGCAGACCGACAAAGGTGCACGCACCTTTGAAGTGCGGAGTCGCCAACGAGACATCCGCTGGTTAAACGATCGCCACGTCGTCGTGACCGATGTCGACGGCAACCGCTACGAAATCGTCGACATCAACCAACTCGACCACCAAAGCCGCGAGCTCCTCGAGATGGAGGTTTGATGGAGGTTTATTGCCCCCTGGGGCCAAACCCCTCTCGGCTCAGCCACACGCTTCCTTTAGGAAACACCGCCCGCAGCCTCTCGTACACCCTGCGATAGGCTGCGGGATGGTACCACTCTTCCAGTCCGAGCTCCTCGTACAACCGCTTGATGCCGAGCGCGTGGGTCCGCCGCCCACCGCTGCCGTCTCCCATAAAGTAATCGTCAATGCACACCCGCGAGACGCACTGCGCGAGCACCTGCCCGAAACGCTCTGTACTTGGGAGAACGGGCGCGACGCTCGCCTGCGTTGGTACTCCAGCCTCCGCCAGAGCGCTGAGCGCACTCAGCCGGGCCGCAATCGGCGGGGCGTGGGGCGTGAAGTGTTTGCGCATCTCCTCTCGATCCGTCTCCACGGTCACGCTCACACGTACTCGCTCTCCTAAACGCTGCAGCAAATCGATATCCCGCCGTACCAAAGGACTGCGAGTCTGCACGAGCAAAAAATCGGGTGGTTGCTCGACCATCACCTCGAGGAGCGAGCGCGTCACCCTGGCGCGATGCTCGATCGGCTGATACGGATCGGTGCTCGAGGCCATAAAGATCGTCACGCGCCCCTTTGCCAGCGCTCGGCGCAGCTCGTTGGCGAGGCGCTGGGCAGCCGTCGTCTTGACATCGACCCAACGCCCCCACTCCTCCTGGCGAAAGAGGGCCACAGGCATCTGTCTCACATAACAGTACGAGCATCCGTAGACGCAACCGGCATACGGATTCAGCGTGTGTGTGTACTCCGAGAGGAAGCCCGTCCCCTTGTTGAGGAGACTCTTGGGCGTTGTCATTCGTACGTGAACGCCCCCGTCATCGCTCCCGCTCACTTAGCGCTCATCCAGTCCTCTCCAAACCCGGCCTCCGCCTTGAGCGGCACCCGCAGCGACAGTGCCTGTTCCATCTCTTCTCGCACCACCTGGGCACATGCGTCGGCGTCTGCGCTCGGCGCCTCAAAGATCAACTCGTCATGAATCTGTAGCAGCAGCTTCATCGGCAGCGCGTCGGTGTCGATGCGGCGTTGCACGTTCACCATGGCAATCTTGATCAGGTCGGCGGCGCTCCCCTGTACGACGGAGTTGATCGCCAAGCGTTCTCCTAGACTCCGCCGCACTCGGTTGCTCGCTTGAATCTCGGGGATCTCCCGCCTACGCCCCATCATCGTGACGACGTACCCGTACTCGAGGGCGTGCTGGATGCACGACTGCAAAAACGTGTCAATCTTAGGGAAGCGCGCCTTGTAATCGTCAATGAGGCGGGCGGCGCTGCCTACGTCAAGCCCGTCGATCCGGCGGGCGAGCCCGTACGGCGTCACGCCGTAAATGATACCAAAGTTGATCGTCTTCGCATGCGTCCGCTGCTCATTCGTCACAGCGTCGACGGGGACGCCAAACACCTGGGCGGCGACGGCCGCATGGATGTCGAGGTCGTCTTCGAAAGCCGTCACCAAGCCCTCATCCTCGCTCAGGTGTGCGAGGATCCGCAGCTCAATCTGCGAATAGTCAGCGCAGATCAACACAGAGCCTGTCGGAGCCCGGAACGCCTTGCGAATTTGCCGGCCGATATCGGTGCGCACGGGAATGTTTTGCAGGTTGGGCGCATGAGACGCCAACCGCCCGGTCGCGGTGACAAGTTGGTGAAACGTCGTGTGGATCCGGCCGGTCGTCGGGTTTACCGACTCGCGCAAATTCCCCAGGTACGTGTTGATCAATTTACCGAGTTGTCGGTACTCCAAGACGAGACCCGGGACGAGCGAAGCGGGGTTGCTCTTATCTTCCTGAGCCGCCAGCTTGGACAGCACCTCCGCGTCCGTCGAGTAGCCGGTCTTGGTGCGCTTGCCGGGTGGTAGCCCCAACTTCTCAAAGAGGATCTCCGCCAGCTGCGACGGGGAGTCGACGTTAAACTCTTCTCCGGCGATCTCGCACACCTGAGTCCGCAGCGCATCGACGCGGGTCGAGAGGTCATCACCTTGGCGCTGCAGCTCATCGGGGTCGCACACGATCCCGTGGTTCTCCATCTCCGCCAGCACAGCCGTGAGCGGCGCCTCCACGTCTCGGACGAGTCGATCGAGGCCCATCGCCTTCACCTTGGCCTCGAGGTGATGGTACAGGCGCAGGCTAATATCCGCGTCCTCGGCAGCGTAGGGTGCGATCTCATCCAAGGGGACCGCGTCCATCGAGATCTCTCCGTCGTCGGTCCCGATTAGGTCCTGGATGGGAATCATCCGGTATCCCAGGTGGTCGAGGGCCAACTGATCCAACTTATGGCTCGCCTGGGCCGGATCGATTAACACGCTCGCCACCATCGTGTCAAAGTGGATCCCGCGCAAGCGCACTCCATTTCGCATAAGGACGCGGGCGTCAAACTTCAGGTTGTGACCACACTTGGGAATCGTCGGGTCGGAGAGGATCGGTCCCAAGACGCTCAGGACCTCCTCTTGGCTGAGGTGATGATTCGGATTGGGCGAACGGACAGGGACGTAAACGCCCTTCCCCACCTCCCAGGAGAGGCTAAGACCGCACAGCTCTGCGTCGAACTCGAGACCGGTCGTCTCTGTATCGACGCTGACAATTTCAGCTGACTTGAGCGCACGGGCGACCTCGTCGAGCCGTGCCGCCGTCGTCACCACCTCGTACTCTCCCCGCGGTAAAGCCGGCTCGCTCTCCACCGCCTCTGCCGTCGCAGCCGCCACTTCGTCTTCGGCCGCGCCGTCGCCAGCTGCGTCGATGGCGTCGCCCGGCGTGCCCAGTGCCTCGGCGAGCTTGCGCACTTCGTCTTGATAACGCCGGAACCCAAGCTGCTTAAAGAGCGGCAAGAGGCGGTTGAGGTCGATCGACGAGACGTGAGCGGACTCCCAGGGCACGTCGATGCTCGCGTCATCCTTCAATGTAACCAACTCACGGGAGAGCGCCAGCACCTCCTTGGACGCCTCGAGATTCTCGCGACGCTTCCCCTTGATCGAGTCGAGATTTGCCAAGATGTCCTCGATCGAACCGTACTCCTGGATGAGTTTCGCCGCCGTCTTCGGGCCGATGCCGGGCACGCCGGGTACGTTGTCGACGGAGTCGCCCGTCATTGCCAACAGGTCAATTACCTGGTGAGGACGGACCCCTTTGTTCTCCCAAAGGCGCCGAACGTCTACCTCTTCGTCCTTGTGGATGTCGTAGAGGGTGACGCGATCACAAAGAAGTTGCTCCAAGTCTTTGTCCTTGGAGACAATGCGAATGCGCACATCGTCCATCTCCGGGTTTGACAGGACTTGGCGGGTGATCGTCGCAATGACGTCGTCGGCCTCCAAGCCTTCGACCGAAGCGATCGGAATCCCAAATGACTCCACTAACTCCATCACTCGGGGAATCTGCGCGGAGAGATCTTGGGGCATCGCTTCTCGGTTTGCCTTGTAATCGTGGTACAGCTCGTCACGAAACGTCTTTCCCGGAGCGTCGGATGCGACAATGACAAGATCGGGCTTGAGCTGCGTAAAGAGCTTAAGCAACATGCCGGTGAAACCGAAGACGACGTGGGTCGGCTCACCCGTCGTGGGACTTTGCATGCCGCCGCGAATAGCGTAGTAAGCCCGAAAGATTTGGGCGTAACCGTCGATGATATACAAGGTGCGAGACATGAGACCAACCTCCAAAATGCCCGAATAAAGCAGCGACTGTAGCCGATTACGGATCACAAACAAACGGATCATGGGTGAGTGCCAGCCGATCGTGGATCACTCTCGTCAATTCATGATAAGCATAAGAAAGCCCTTCCTGGCCTCGTTAAGGGGCAAATGTCACCATTTCTTTGGGTTAACTTCCCCTGGATCTTCTTTCCACAGGTTTGGTATGGTCAGAGTGCACATGATTTTGGCGGTCGCGCTCCAAGCTACCATCTGAAGGAGGAGGTACACATGCGGCTTACGAGACCTGGAAACAACAACAAACTCTGGCTTTTGCTTACCGTGCTCATCCTCGCTTTGGTCGCTACGGCTTGTGGCGGAGGCGGAGGTGGTGGCGGTGGCGGCGGAGCAAACGACGGCGGCAACCAGCCCCAACAGCAAGGTGGCGGTCAACAAACCCAGACGATCGAAATGGACAGCGGCGAGTTTTACTTTGAGCCATCCGAAGTGACGGTGCAGCGAGGACAGCCCGTGGAAATCATCCTTGCGAATAGCGGGTCAATCGCCCACAATATCTCCATCGACGAGTTTGGCGTGGATCAGGATTACAATCCGGACCAGACGATTCGTGTTAATTTCACGCCCGACAAGGCCGGAGAGTACCAGATCTACTGTGATATTCCCGGACACACGGCCAGCGGCATGGTGGGCACACTCATCGTACAGTAACGAACAGTAACGAAGGGTGACTATCGACCACGCAAGCCCCGCCGAATGCCGAAGTAACCCCGGGGGCCACGCCTCCGGGGTTACTTTTGCAGTGGCTTGAGGATGTTCCTTTGCTTGACGGTCAAACCTCGTACCCGCGCGAGAGCATCGCTTGTCGCACGCGTCCGCCATCGAGATCTCGCAACGCGACACTGGCTTCGGCCGACATGGCGGCAGCAATCCCTGCAGCCTCTCCCATCGGAACGGAGTTCCCCGTTACGCGGTACGATGCGTGCGCGTAAAAGTCCCCGCTGACACACCGCCCCGCCAGAGCAAGGTTGCTCACATCTCTAGCGATCAGGGAACGCAAAGGTATGTTGTACGGCCGCACCTTGATCCCTTGGCTGTACCCTTCTTGCCGGTCATCGTCGTTCATCGTGACCGCGTGAATGTCGACGCCGAAGCGAACGAGACAGATACCGTCGTCAAAGCGCGTCCCGTTTTGAATGTCATCGACGTCGAGGTAGTAGAGTCCCCGAATGCGCCGTCCCTCACGGATCCCGAGGTGAGTTGCCGTGCTGACGAGACGGACATTGCGCCACGCCGGGAGCTGCCGCAACGCCTGAACGGCTTGATTGAGCTGGCGACGACCTTCGATGGTCGCTTTCGTAATGGCTTTGGCGTCATCACACGGCACGCCGTAGGCGTGGTGCACCGACAGACAACAGAGCTCGGGGTTGGGGAGTCGCCACATCGACGGCTTTCGGTACGACGGCTCAAAGCCCACCGACTGGAGGAGTCGCAAAAACGCAAGCTTCTCGTCCATACTGCGGGTACCCGGCTCATCGGCGGGGGCGCCACTTATGATTCCAATCAGTGTCGCCGGTTGCGTTTGCCCGGTCTTTGGGTGCCCTACGTCGAACGCGCAGCCGGCCGACGCAGCCATTTGCCCGTTCCCGGTCGCCTCGACAAACATCTTGGCTCGGATCGCCTCGCGCCCGCTATAACTCTCTGTCACAATCGAGGTGATGCGCTCACCATCCCGGTTCACGGCGACCACCCGTGTGTGCAGTCTAACGTCGACACCCACTTCGGCGCACATCGTATCCAAGATGTACTTCATTGCCTCGACGTCGTAGGTGTACTTGCTCCGACCGGACTTGACAAGGTACGCGTCGTGACTCTTGAGCCTGCTCTCGAACTCATGCATGAGACCGCCCTTGCCCGCCGCGTCGAGGATGACGCAGAGCTGACCGGCCGTCCATATCCCTCCGAGGCATCCCTCCCCTTCAATGAGGAGTGTCTTCGCCCCGTTCTGTGCCGCCGCAACGGCGGCCGACACACCTGCAGGTCCGCCGCCGCAGACGACGACATCGTACTCGCCGGCGACCGGAATATGCCTTGAGGGTTCCAAGATCCGCAAATCTACCCATCCCCTTTGCCTAACCTTTGAACCGACTATAGCACGACCCAACCGTCTTCATTTGTCTGCCAACCGCCTCACCAGTTATCTCTTTACCTCAAGTTAGACACTGCTTAGTCGCCGCGTTCAGGCTGTCGGAATTGAGTCGGTGTCGTCCCCGTCAATTCGCGAAAGGAGCGACAGAAATGCGAGAGCGCTTTAAATCCACAAAGAAAGGCGATCTCTTGCACACTTACCTCCCGATCATCGAGGAGCATTCTCTTTGCCACTTCGATACGTCGGCGCTTGAGGTAGTGGCGGATGCCGCAACCCACGGCGCGGTTAAAGACACGTGAGAGGTGCTTCGGCGAGACGTTCAACAGCCGGGCCAATATCTCAGCATTGATGTCAGAATCCAGATGCGATTCGATCACGTCGAGACAGCGAGAGACGAGATCCTCCGGTCGTTCCTCCTTAATGGGATTCACCCTTACCCGTTCGAGCAAGACGATCAGTTGTACCACCGACGCAAAGATAGACTGCTCCCACCCGCGTTCACGCCCTCGGTATTCATCGTGAATGTGAGCAAGGTACCCACTCAGCCGGCGCCAAAGGCTCCAGGGTACCACAGCCTCCGACGCGCTCCCTGTGCGTAAGAACTCAGGCGTCTGACCGTCAGGGAAGAAGCTCCGCACCATCTCTACGACCGGCGTGTCGATGCATACGACCGTCCGCTTGTACCCCGACGTGACGTCTGCAAACACCTGATGGGGTTGGGAGCCGCCCAGAATCACTACATGACGGCCGACGAGCGGCAGGACGCGATTTTCTAAGTGAAACGATCCCCGTCCACTGTGGCTGAAGTGAAGCTCCAGACCGGGTTGACGATGAAATCGGGTCACCCGCGCTCGTCGACACGGAGCGTGAAGAACGAAGATCGGGTACTCCTGAAAAGCGCCTGCAACGATTTCGTTCCATACGATTTCAGAGTGTTGCTGCACCACGCACCCTCCACGCTTTTACAAATCGTCAGACTTTGGGTGATCCACCTCCTGCCTTTCCTCCGTATCTCCGGATGAAGGACCACATTTTCGGAGGCGATAAATCGATGAGATACCGGATTGGATTGCGAACCACCCGTGCCAGAGTTCTCCTCTTAGCAGTAGCAACCCTCGTTCTGTTGGCCCTGCCGGCCCTTGCCAGCGCGACGGAGCCCACAGTCAAGGTGGCTTACTCACCCGAGTTGGGCCACTACTTGATCGGTCCCGACGACCTCACGCTCTATTTGTACACCCCGGATCAACCGGGCGTCAGCAACTGTAGCGGTCGCTGTCTGGCCAACTGGCCCGCGCTTACCGTTGAGTCTGAGGACCAGCTCATGCTGCCCGACGGCCTCGCAGGTGAGCTCGACGTGGTGAAGCGCGCCGACGACGGCACGCTGCACGTCACCTACAACGGCATTCCCCTCTACTACTGGGTACGGGACGCCAAACCCGGAGATACCACCGGCCAAGGTGTGGGTGATGTGTGGTACGTCGTTAACCCGAGCCCCACCCTGCGCGTGGCAGAGAATGCGAATCTCGGCAAATACCTCATTGACGGTACCGGAATGACCCTTTATTTGTACACCCGGGACGAAGAAGGCGTCAGCAACTGCTCCGGCCGATGCGCGGGCAACTGGCCACCAACGCTGATTGCCTATGGTGAGCCGGTGGCTGGTGAGGGCGTCGACCCCGATGCGATCAGCGTAATCACCCGCGAGGACGGGTCACGCCAGATCGCCTATAACGGCATGCCGCTGTACGGGTGGATCAACGACGAGAAGCCGGGCGACACGACCGGCCAAGGCGTCGGCGAAGTCTGGTACGTCGTGGCGCCGTAACGTTGTGGGTTGTAGCGGTGTGGGGTTGGGGCGATGTGGGGTTGGGGCGATGTGGGGTTGGGGCGATGTTGCGGTGTTGCGGTGTTGCGTCGATGGGCTGTTGCTACAGTAGCGCTCATTGCGCTCTAACCGAATAGCGTAACTGCGAAAGCGTGGTGGAACGGAGGCCGGAGATCCTCGCTCGCACAGGTGAGGCTTCGGCCTTCATTGCGGCCGTCCCACGATTAATTCATTCGTACCTCAAGACCTCCAATTCCCTTAAGTCCTCCAATCCCCTTAAATCCTCCATTTCCCTTAAATCCTCCAAGCCTTCCAAGACCACCAAATGGAGTGCGGCATCGTACCCACGTACAGTCCCAAGTCCGCCCAAGCTCCACACCCATGCGGAGGTTGAGACATATCCACGTTTGTTGGCACGAGTTTCGATCCACACCACGTAGCCTCCGCTTTGTGCCGTGTCATTCCGTTTCACAGCGCGTGCCCCGGCTTCGTCCGATCAGCGATTGCAGCTTGCTTAAGGCGAGCACACTTTGTTTAACGTTCCACTTTTCCCCAACAGAATCGGGGGTTTAGCACGCAGATTTCGTTTGAATAAATACGTTGCGCCTCTGGCGCACTTATGCGGTTCTTTCTCGGACGCCCGAGGCTCGGACGCCCGCTGGGTCGGCGCCCGTAGGGTTCGGACACCCGCGGCTCGGACACTCGCTGGGTCGGCGCCCGTTGCAGCGGCAAATCTGAGACCGACGGCAGTTGGCCCGACGACCGTACCTTCGCTGTCCGAAAAGTGCCCGCTAAGGGCCCAACTCCGCCATCCATTGTTTCGGTTCGCGAGGTCACCCTCGTTGAGCAGGCCTTTTCTGCTCAACACTGTGGACAGAAGCCTCCATCGGACCACGCTGAGGATGTACCGGGCATTTTTCGGACGCCCGTGGGTCGGCGCCCGTAGGGGTCGGACACCCGCTGAGTCAAACGCCGGTGTGTCGGACGCCCGTGGGTCGGCGCCCGTTGCAGCGGCAAATCTGAGACCGACGGCAGTTGGCCCGACGACCGTACCTTCGCTGTCCGAAAAGTGCCCGCTAGGGGCCCAACTCCGCCATCCATTGCTTCGGTTCGCGAGGTCACCCTCGTTGAGCAGGACTTTTCTGCTCAGCACTGTGGACAGAAGCCTCCATCGGACCACGCTGAGTAAGTACCGGGCATTTTTCGGACGCCTGTGGGTCGGCGCCCGTTGCAGCGGCAAATCTGAGACCGACGGCAGTTGGCCCGACGACCGTACCTTCGCTGTCCGAGAAGTTCCCGCTAGGGGCCCAACTCCGCCATCCATTGCTTCGGTTCGCGAGGTCACCCTCGTTGAGCAGGACTTTTCTGCTCAGCACTGTGGACAGAAGCCTCCACCGGACCACGCCGAGGATGTACCGGGCATTTTTCGGACCACTGGGACGTCGAAGCCGCTTTGCTATTAAGTTTTCTGTGTTACATCACCCTCGGATCGCGTCACGGGAAGGGTTCTATTGGCCTGGCGAACAAATGTTTGTGCAAGAAGTGGCGGAGGTTATCTACAGCGGTTCGAGCGCACCATCACCAAGCGATTCATCCCGAAGGCCAACGAGTAGATCGACGAGGAGGTGGCACGGGTGCAGTTGCGGTTGCAGGTGCGGACGGTTGACGTTCCACTCGCCCTATTGCTCTCTCGGTCGTTGACGCCCGCTGCGAAGTTGCTCTGGATCAGGTTGCGCTTTGACGCAACGCACAAACGACAACGGTCTCACATGCCGGATCGTCTCGCAAAGCGCACCGGCCTGGCCCGTTCCACCGTGTATGTGGCCTTAAAAAGTGCAGTAGCCTCGGGTTGGCTCGTCTCCTATCGTCAGCGTTCTTCCGGGAAGCGGCGCTGGCGAATTGGCTTTCCCGCCCTGGACAACCCATCTGTCGTAAAGATTCCGGTGGACTTGATCCGAGCGTCCCATACAGTGCGCCCGCAGACGCTTCTGTGTTACGGGCTGCTGCAGGCGACGTCTGAATTCAATGGCTTGACGGGCTTCTTCAAGTGGGCTGAATTCAGTAAGAAGACCGGTTTACACATAAAGACCGTGAAGCGTGCCATTCGCGCCCTCGCCGCGGCACACTGGATCGCGATCAGGCAAGAGAACCGGCGCGCGTCCCTCTGGTTTCGACTTCAACACGCCGACCAAGCGTATAAAGCGGAGGTCGCAAGGGGCCTGGGGGAGTCGAAGTACAGTGGGGAAGGGCTTTTGCGGGCGTGCCTGTCACTAATTGTCGACACACAGGAGTGCGAGGACGGCGCTAGACCGAATTTCCTTGAGAATCCATCCACTGGAGAGCGGATGGAGCTCGACCGTTTCTACCCAGTGGATCGCGTGGCGTTCGAGTTCAACGGAAGGCAGCATTACGTCGCGACGGGACGCTTCTCAAAACAGGAAGTGATCGCACAACGAAAACGCGACGCCCTCAAGCGGCAGATCTGTAAAGACAAAAAGATCGCTCTTGTCGTCGTCCACGCCGAGGACCTTTCGCTCACTAATTTGCGTAGGAAAATTGGAGACAAGCTGCCAATGAGGGTATTGCGGGGATTTAAGCAGACGATCCAGTACCTGAAGCACTGTAGCCAGCGCTACATAAAAGCGGCCCAAAGCGCTCCGTAGCGGGTGAAAGCCAGGAAGGGCCTTCCGAGGGGGGCAATCCGGGATGGGTGCCGCCAAAGTGCAACCGCCATAGACCGTAGACTATTGACCGTGGACTATTGACCTTAGACTCTCGAGTCCTAGACTAATACTCTCGACTCTTAAAGTGTCGATCATAGACCACAGGCGCCATCGGCATAGGATTAGGCGTGCCACCCCATATCCAAGACTCCGTTATCTCTAGGAGCACGCAGGATCTGACGCCCCATGCCGGAAGCTCTACCCCACTTAGCAATACGGTAAAGGTGCTCCACGCGAAAGGATGTGCCATTCTTAAGTGAATGCCAAAACCCACATAAGCGATAGCGTTGACTTAAACGACACCCCGGTCGTCACCATCGATCTCGACGTCATGGAAGCCAACATTGCTCGCATGCAGCGGCTTTGTGACAACGCAGGCGTCGCGCTCCGCCCTCATATCAAAACGCACAAGATTCCGGAGATCGCTCACATGCAGGTGGCGGCGGGCGCACAAGGGATTGCCTGCCAAAAGCTCGGCGAAGTGGCCGTCATGCAGGCAGCGGGCTTGGGGGACATCTTTCTTACCTATAATATCTTGGGCGCCGCAAAGCTGGACCGCCTCCGGGAGGCGGCGACACGCGGGCGGCTACTAACCCTCTGTGACAACGCTCATGTAGCTAGAGGGCTGTCGGAAAGCATGCGCGACACTGCAGAAGAGTTGCCGGTCCTCGTGGAGTGTGACACCGGGAGTGGTCGCAACGGGACGCAAACCCCGGAGGAGACCGCTGAGTTGGGCAAATTTGTCGATGGCCTACCCAACTTGCGTTTCGCGGGGCTGATGACCTACCCGATCACCGACGCGACCGCCAGTTTTCTACAAGAGACGTACCGTGCATTAGATCGTGTCGGATTGAATGCCCAGATCGTCAGCACCGGGGGCACGCCGGCCGTCTCGCTGCTCCCTCAGATCCCAGGAGCGACGGAGCACCGGGCCGGTACCTACATCTTTTACGACCGCTCGTGTGTCGCTAAAGGAGCCGCTACGTGGGATGACTGTGCCATGCACATTCGCGCCACTGTGGTGAGTCGGCCGACGGCTGATCGAGCGATCATCGACGCCGGCTCCAAGAGCCTCTCTGCGGACACGCTGGGCCTCAAGGGCCACGGGCGCATCGTCGAGTACCCCGACGCCGTCATCTACCGCCTCAACGAGGAGCACGGGTACGTCCGCTTCCCGGAAGGGGAGCGCAAGCCGGAGGTGGGCGAAGTGATTCGTATCATCCCCAACCACACCTGTGTCGTCACCAATCTTCACGACGAGTTGATCGGTGTTCGAGGTGCCAACGTGGAGAAGGTTTGGCCCGTCGCCGCTCGGGGGATGATTCGCTAGACCACTTGAGTCACTGGATCGCTTGATTCGCTAGATTCGCTAGACCGCTCGAGTCACTGAATTGCTTGAGTCCCTAGGCCCTCACATTGGCGCTGCGGCTCGTGGAGGGGGCGCTCAGCGGACGGCGCCCCCAGAGCTGCACGACGAGCACCCCGGAGAGGGCAATAAAGCCGCCTACCAATGTCATGGCTGTAGGCGCCTCACCCGCCCACAGCCACCCCCACAGAATGGCCAGGGGGGAGACCAAATACATAAACGGTGCGACTCGGCTCACCGGGAGGCGTGAGAGGGCGATGCTCCACGAGGCGTAAGCGATCCCAGCAGGAAAGACGCCGATGTACACGCCGATTAGGGTCGATTCGATCGGAGCTGCGCTCAGGGTCTGAAGGAAGCCCGGAGCGAAGAGAAACAGTGGCAGAGTCCCGGCCCATGTCACGTAGGCCATGCTGTTTACCGGGGGGTAACGAGCCAGAAGCGGTTTGACGAAGACCGTATAAATCGCGCCCGACACAGCGGCCACAGCGACATAAAACACTCCGAGCGTGAAACCGACCTCTCGCTCTCCGCCAAAAGTCATCACCGCGATGCCAAAGAGGCTCCAAAAGAGGCCGGCCCACGCCACGCCCGTCAGTCGTTCTTCTAAAAAGATCCGGGAGAAGATCGCCGTGAAGACCGGGACCGTCGCGATGATGAGGCTCGCCGTCCCTGCCGGAACCGTTTGCTCGCCGAAATTCAGCGCCGTGTGATAAATCGTCACCGCGCAGAAGCCCAGCAAGGCGAAGCGGTGCCAGTCCCGCCGAGCCGGCATCGGCATCCGCGTCACGAGAGCGTACACTCCAAAGAGCGCCGAAGCGGAGAGGAAGCGGATGAGCGCCAGGTGGCCAGGACCGTACGCCTCGATCGCCACCCGAATACCGGCAAATGCGGACGACCAGAACAGGACAGTGGTCAGCGCGGCAAGGAGCGCTTTACGGTCGATGAAGCTCCCCTCCTATCCGCGCGTGCCGTTTAGGATCCCGAGCGACCGGTTCCCTGGAGACCTGGAGACAGAGGTAGCTGAGTGCGCCGAACAAGCTGGTCACAATCGCGCTGTGCAGCATCATCGCCGTCATCGTCAAGTGCGTCAAGATCACATGAGCCCCGCTCAACACTTGCAACCCCACAAGCGCTGCCGCCACGACGGCACCGCGGTAGAGGTCCGGACGCTCCGCTCTCTCCCGGGAAGCCACGCGCACCAACCCCAGCAACACGAGGAGTGCCACACCGGCCGCCACTCGGTGAAAGAACTGAATACCGACACCCCCGGATAACTCCGGAATCAAGGCGCCGTTGCAGAGCGGCCAATCCAGACAGGCGAGGTGCGAGTTGGTGTGGCGTACGTACGCCCCTGAATACACCACGGCGTAGACGTACGCGAGAGCGCCCCAAGACCATGCCCAAAGGCGTGAGCTGACAGGCTTTTGCCGGTGAGTCTCACCCCGTTCGAGCTGAAACATGATGATCGTTGGTAGCAAGACAGCAGCAAACGCTGTGAGTGATATGCCAAAGTGTAGCGCCAGCACCAGCTTGGGCTGCGGCCACAAGACAGCGGCCGCACCGAGCAGCGACTGAATGACGATAAAGATCAACGCCGTCACGAGCAAGGCGCGTACGTCACGCCGTCCCGGGTAGCGCCGCCACCCCCACACCGTCAAAGCGAGGACGAGGAGGCCGACCGTTCCGGAGACAGCACGGTGACTGTACTCGATGATCGAGTGAATGTTGGCCGCTGGTAGCAGTTTGCCGTCGCATAGCGGCCACGACGCGCCGCACCCTTCGGCGGAGCCCGATTTGGTTACGAGAGCGCCCATTAAAAGGACGAGAAACATCCCGATCACCGTGGCGATCGATAACACTTTAAGGGGGCGTCCCATGCCCGCCACCCGCTTTCTAATTCCGTATTTCGGTTGCTTATTTCGATTGCCTATTTCGTCTCCGCATTTCGTCTCCGTATAAGGCGGCGACTGCGCCGCCTTACCCATCATACACGACCGGCGGGTTTATGAGGAGACGACGTTTTCTGGGTGCACCGTCCGGGTTTATGAGGAGACGACGTTTTCTGGAGAGTGCATCGTCTTGTTAAAGGTACGGGTCAGCCATCCGGCCGCGACCAACGTAGCCACGGCCATCACCGCCGCCGCTGTGTAAAAGGCGCCGTTCAACCCGTATGCGTCGGCTGTAACTCCTGCGACGGCCGGCCCGGCAAACATGCCGATTGCGTAGAGCGATTGAAAGAAGCCCATGGCTGTCGCACGCTTTTCGGTCGGAACAGTGCGAATCGCAAGACCCATCAAGACCGCAAAGACCAAGCCTCGTCCAAAACCTGCGAGAGCCTGGGTTGCATACAGCGCCCACAGTGAGGAACAAACAGGAATCAATGCGGTGCCTACGCAGGTAAGCGCGCACCCCGTCGTCACCATTTGCCCCTCGTTCATACGCTTGGCAAAGAGGCTCCCACTCCCCAATGAAGCGAGCGCCATCGGTAACGTCGAGACGAGTCCCAACCAGCCGAGGTCCGCCTTGGACGCACCCAGGGCGACGGCGTAATTGGGGGTAAATCCGTATGCCGTCACAAACATATTAAACTGGTATAAGGCGCCGAGAGCGGAGACCAACAGGAGTGACGGCTCCCTCCCCACCGCCGCCAGGGCGCGCACGGAGAGACCCAAGGGGCGGGTGTTCACTTCTCGCAGACGCAAGGTGAGAGCCAAGCCGACGGCGCCGACTGCGGCCGCCACCCAAAAGGGACTCTTCCATCCCCATATCTCGGCGATCAACCCTCCGGCAAGCGTGGAACAAAGCTGCGTCACCGTCGTCACAAAGGTGACGATGCTCATCGCGTAACCTGCCTTCTCCGGTGGAAAAGCGCTGGAGTACAAGACGGTGATCACAACCCACATGGTGGCGGAGACGCCCGAGAGGGCCCGCGCCGTCAACAGCCCCCCCAATCCGCCGGAGAAGACGAACAGGAGGCCCGAAAGGGCCGATGCGACAAAAGCCGCTACAATAAAGGGGCGCCGGCGTCCCAGTCGGTCGGACCACAAGCCAACAGGAATGCGCAAGACGAGTTGCGAGAAACCGTACGACGCAATGATGATTCCCACCCAGGCTATGGGAACGCCGAGGGTTTCGGCATACGGCGCAAGGATGGGAACGTAGAGGTACAGTGACGCCCAAAAGCAGGCAATGGCAACGAGTAAGGTACGGGTCGATCGGCGATTGTCGTCAGTCACGGAAGTGGTGTCCACCTCGTTTAGGAGAGAGCCGCCCTCATTAACACAGTTGCTCTTCCAGTTACACTCTTAGTTACTCTCGTAGTTACTATCGTAGTTACTATCGTAGTTACTCTGTGAATCGTTCGACACGTTGGGCGCACCCGTCACTTGAAGTTCGAGCGCTGGGCTGCACTTCCCTCTATTCGAAGGCCCGAAGGGCTCCGACGTCGAATGGAACTTAATTAAAGTTCAAAGGGTATTTTAGGAGGTTGCCAAATGGAAGCGTTATGGCGACTGCGGGCATTCTTCCGCCCATACCGCAAGCACATGGTCGTTGTGATTCTGGCCACCTTGGGCGTCACGGCCCTCAACTTGATTGGTCCCTGGATCATTCGTGAGGTCTTAATGATTCTCCAATCCGAGGAGGCGGGCGCGCTCGCCCTCAGCTTGGACTTTGCCGAGCGCCTCGCCGCGAGCGGCCTCGCCGGGCGTATCGGCCTATTGGCCGGAATCTTTGCCGTCGCTCACATCCTGCGCGGCATCTGCCAGTTTTTTATGAGCTACGTCGCTCACGTCATGGCGTGGAACTTCGTCAGCGATCTACGAGTCTTTGTCTACCAGCACCTGCAGAAGCTCTCACTCCGCTACTACCACGACAAGCAGACGGGTGAGATCATGTCCCGACTCGTCAACGACACCAACCACATTGAGCCGTTGGTGGCGCACAACATTCCGGACCTGATCGTCAACACGTTCCTGATCGTCGGCATTACAGGTATTTTGCTCTACCTCAATGTCGAGCTCGCGCTACTGACGCTGCTTCCGATTCCCCTTCTCCTCTTTGTCGTCCTCGGTTTCAGCAAACACATGCGCTCCGCCTTTAAAGCGGCCCAGGAGAAGCTCGCCGAGTTTAACGCGATCTTGCAGGACAATATCTCCGGCATCAAAGAGATCCTCATCTTTACTCGGGAGCGCCACGAGGGGAAGCGCGTCGCCAACCGCTCACGCCGGTATACGGCCGACCTTTTGCGCGCCCTCAAGATCATGGCCGTGTATCACCCATCCGTCGAATTCGTCGGTACGATGGGGACCATTATCATCATCTACTTTGGTGGAATGGCAGCGCTGCGCGGCTCATTGCCTATCGAAGACTTGGTCGCCTTCCTTCTGTACCTCAGTATGTTCTACCAACCCATAATGTTGTTGGCCCGGATGAACGAGCAGGTACAAATGGCACTCGCCGGGGCCGAGCGGGTCTCGGACATCCTCGTCGTGGAGTCCGACGTGAAAGAGGCGAAGGACGCCCGCACGCTCAAAAACGTCGAGGGTGAGATCGCGTTCCACAACGTCGATTTCGGCTACAGCGAAGACGTGCCGGTCCTGCACGACATCTCATTCGTTATCAAACCGGGCGAGTCACTCGCGGTGGTCGGGCCGACCGGTGTGGGCAAGAGTACGGTTGCGAGCCTCATTCCCCGCTTTTATGATCCGACGGCCGGGCGCATTACGTTAGACGGCGTCGACCTCAAGGAGATCAACCTTCAGTCCCTGCGACACAACATCAGTATGGTGCTGCAGGACACGTTCTTGTTCAACGGCACCGTCCTTGACAACATCCTCTACAGCAATCCGGGCAAGAGCCCCGAGGATGCCATCGAGGCCGCTAAGGTTGCCAACGCGCACGAGTTCATCGCTAAGCTGCCGCAAGGGTACGACACTCATATCGGTGAGCGCGGCGTCCGCCTCTCCGGGGGACAAAAGCAACGGCTCTCCATCGCTCGAGCAATCCTCAAGGATGCCCCGATCCTCATTCTCGACGAGGCCACTTCAGCCGTCGACGTCGAGACCGAGAGCCTCATTCAAGAAGCGCTCCAAAAGCTGATGGTGGGGCGCACCACGTTGGTCATCGCACACAGACTCTCGACGATCCGCGACGCAACCAACATCTGCGTACTCGAAGGCGGCCGCATCTCCCAGTTCGGCAACCACGAACAACTGATTAACGAAGACGGGACCTACCGACGACTCTACGCTCGGCAATACGCAGCGAATTCGGCCTAGTGAGGCGAGGCGAACGTATGACTCCAATGGAGACGCTTTACACCACTGAGAATCGTGACGAGTACAACGTGATCACACATGCAGACGGTCCGGCGGGACGGCTGCCCTTCACGCGCGAAATGCTCCTCGAAGCGCCGAGCGGCGACCTCTTTCGCCTCAGCCAAAACGTCGGCATGGGTTGGGATCCCACCAAGCTGACGGGGAGAGAGTTTCTCATTCTCAGCACGATGGGAGGCCTGCGCGACCCTGACGGGGAGCCGATCGCACTCGGCTATCACACAGGGCACTGGGAGGTCGGCCTCCTCGTCGACGCGTGCGCTCGCTCCCTTAAAGAGATGGGGCACATTCCCTACTCGGCCTACTGCAGCGATCCCTGCGACGGACGTTCACAAGGCACCCCCGGCATGTTCGACAGCTTGGCCTATCGCAACGATGCTGCGGTCGTCTTGCGACGCCTGGTCCGCTCACTGCCGACGCGCAAAGGCATCGTCGGCGTCGGCACGTGCGACAAGGGCCTGCCCGCTATGATGATCGCCCTCGCCGGGGTGAAACAACTCCCGTCGGTAGTGATCCCCGGCGGCGTCACCCTGCCGCCGACCTCGGGCGAGGATGCCGGGAGGATCCAAAGCGTCGGCGCCCGTTACGCCCACGGGGAGATCACCCTCGAAGAGGCGGCCGAGCTCGGTTGTCGCACCTGCGCCAGTCCGGGGGGTGGGTGCCAGTTCCTCGGCACCGCAGCGACAGCCCAAGTGGTGGCGGAAGCGCTCGGGATGGCCCTGCCCCACTCCGCCTTGGCCCCCTCCGGACAAGAGATTTGGCTCTCCGGCGCTCGCCGGGCAGCGGCCGCCGTAGCTGCGCTCGAATCCCGAGGGCTGACGCTGGCGGATATCCTCACAGAGGCGGCGATTCACAACGCCATGGTCGTCCATGCGGCGTTCGGGGGCTCGACGAATCTGCTCTTGCACATTCCCGCGATCGCCCATGCTGCGGGCTTGCGCCGCCCCACGGTAGAAGACTGGCAGCGCGTGAACGCCAAGGTGCCTCGGATCGTCGATGTCCTACCCAACGGCCCCATGTACCATCCCACGGTGCGGGTCTTCCTTGCCGGCGGAGTCCCCGAAGTGATGCTGCACTTGCGGCGGATGAACCTGATCGACGGCACATGCCTCACCGCTTCTGGACATACGTGGAACGACGCTCTCGACTGGTGGGAAGGGAGCGAGCGACGGAGGCTTTTGCGAGCCCGTCTCCACGAGGCGGACGGAATCGATCCCGACGATGTGATTATGGACGCCGACCGGGCCAAGTCCAAAGGGTTGACCAGTACGGTCACGTTCCCCACTGGCAACCTCGCCCCACAAGGCTCCGTCATCAAAAGCACGGCGATCGATCCCAGCCTCCTCGATGAGGATGGAGTGTACCGCAAAGTAGGACGGGCCCGCGTCTTTACGACGGAGCGAGAAGCCAACGCCGCCATCAAAGGGCAGGGCGCTGAGCCGATTCGAGCGGGTGACGTGATCGTCCTTGTTGGGCGCGGTCCCATGGGCTCCGGCATGGAAGAGGTGGCCCAAATTACGATCGCACTGCGCTACCTCCCCTTTGGCAAGGACGTGGCCGTGCTCACCGACGCCCGCTTCTCGGGCGTCTCCACCGGCGCCTGTATCGGCCACGTGGGACCCGAAGCGCTTGCCGGCGGTCCGATCGGCAAAGTGCGAGACGGAGACCTCATCGAGCTCGTCGTCGACTGTGTCAACCTCACCGGCTCCGTCAACTTGGTCGGGACCAAGAGCGGTCGGCTCCAGCCCGATGAGGCCGAGCAGTTGCTCGCCGAGCGTACCGTTCATCCCAAGGTGCAACCGGACGAGGGGCTCCCGCCCGAGACACGACTTTGGGCCGCTCTGCAGCGGGTGAGCGGCGGCACGTGGGGTGGCTGTGTCTACGACGTCGACTCGATTGTCGCCGCGCTCGAAGCGGGATGGAGTGTGGTTCAGCCGAACGAATGAAGCAAATAGGAGTGCGACGGGAGCGGGCGATGCTCATTGCATCGGCGCTCCTTTTATTCTACAACTACGACTTTATCCTAGGCGCTTTTCCCGTCTACCTCGCCGAACGGGGCGGCAGCAGCAGCGAGATCGGTTTGTTGATGGGCGCCTTTTCGGGCGCTTCCTTTCTGGCCCGCCCCCTTCTAGCGCACCTGGCCAACCGCCGTGGCCTAGGCTTGATCGTTCGATTGGCCGCCGTGGGCGGCATCGTCGGCCCGCTCGCCTACCTTGTGACAACCAGTACCGGATGGCTCGCCCTGTTGCGCGTCGTCCACGCGCTGATGCCGGCAGGTTTCATTATGGCCATCCCTCTGATGCTTGTAGACCGCTGCTCGCCGAGCGAGCGCGGTCGAACGATCGGCTTGCACGGAGCCGCCACGAGTTCCAGCCTCCTCGTCGCGCCCTCGATCGGCATTACGCTTCTACACATCGGGGGAATGCGCCTCGTGGTCGCCGGCGCCATCCTCGCCGCGCTCGGTGCGCTCTTCCTCCTGCGCTCCGTACGCGACCTGCCGGAGGATCGCCTCCCGATCGGCTCCGACGATCGTACGGCTCGCAGTTTAATGCGAGAAGGCACCGCTTCCGAGGCGTCCGGAGCGGCTGACGCTGAGGGGCGGACTGCTTCCCCGTGGCGCGATCGGGACGTCCTCGTCATACTCCTCGTCAACCTAACCGTGACACTCAATTTCGGGATGATCTTTACCTTCGCAGCCGTGCACGGCACGACGCTCGGTGTCGCTAACCCAGGGCTTTTCTTTTCGGCCTTTGCGCTCGGCTCGATGAGCCTGCGACTCCTCTCCGGTCAAGCGATCGACCGGTTTGGCGCCCGCCTCGTCGGTGCACCGGGATTCCTCCTTCTCCTCGCCGGCTTGCTGACGCTCGCCACCGGAACAACGCCGCTCACCTTTTTTGGCGGAGCGCTGCTGATGGGAGTCGGCCACGGAACCTGCCAAACGCTGCTTTGGACTCAGCTCGTCGAGCGCGCGACCCAGAGCCGAGCGATGGCCGCTGCCGGAATGACCAACGCATTCGACATCGGCATCATCCTCGGCTCCACCGTTGGGGGGTTCATTGCGGAGGCATTTGGGTTCACATGGATGTACGCAGCCGGAGCGCTCGTCTTATTCGTCAGCAGCGCCGTCTGGTTGAGCACCGCCCACCGCGGCAAAGCTGACGCCGGCACGACTCAAGCATCGGCGTAATCAGTACCCCAATTGGAGGTCGACCCGATTCATGAGGGGTTCACCGGCCACGAAGCGCTGCCAGTTCTGCAGGAAAATCTCTGCGGCAATGTCATGATCATGGGGCGTGTTCGCGCCCACATGCGGCGTGATCAACACGTTCTCCATCGCCCAAAACGGGTGCTCCTCTGGGAGTGGCTCGGTCGTGAAGACGTCGAGTCCCGCTCCCGCCAGACGACCGCTTTGCAGCGCCTCAACGAGGGCATCCTCGTCGACGACTGCGCCGCGCCCGATGTTATAAAGATACGCCGTCGGAGGCAGGAGAGCGAGGCGCTCGCGGCTCAAGAGATGCCGCGTCGCATTCGTATGTGGGAGCGTGATCGCGACGTGATCCGCTCCTGGGAGGACACGCTCGATCTCGTCGACGGTGACGACCTCATCGACCTCAGCCACGTGTTCGGGCGTCCGCTTTACGCCGATCACGTACATGCCGAACGCCTTGGCCCGGCGGGCCACGTTAAGCCCCAAATCTCCAAGCCCCAACACGACCAACCTCTGCCCCAGCAAGCGACTCATGGAGGCAAGGCGCGGTTGCCAAAGGCCGCGCTTTTTGTTATCCCAATACGTGCCGAGAGCCCGTGTGAAAAAGAGCATCATCGCCATGACGTGATCGCCGCCGCCAGGGCCGTACGTCCCTGATCCGTTGGTGATGAGGAGCTCCTCAGGAATCTCGTCAGCGCGCGCCGAGAACGCATCAATTCCTGCAGAGACCGTTTGCACCCAGCGTAGTTTCGGCTGCTCCAACGCAAAGTCAACCGAGACGTTGCCAAAGATGACGTCGGGCTGCACGCTCACCTGCCGCAAATCCTTCTCAAACGTAGCGCCCGCGCCGGCGCGCTGCACCGTCTCGTTCACGAGACGGCGAACATCCTCGCTCAGCGAGGCCGTAATGAGTACGTCCAATTCAGCATCACGCTCCACCCAAAAGGCTTGTCAAACTCGTTCTTCATCTACTTTAGGGTGAACCCAGACACTTCCTTCCCTCTAATAAGACCGTCACGCTAAGACCGTCACGCTAAGACCGTCACGCGATCCATCTCGCCTGTCAGATCTTGCCGTGCATACCCACCCCCGCGCCGGAGAGCCTACCAATCGTTAACACTTGTGGGGAGGGGATTTGGAAATTGTTCTTTCATGACAAACGTCTTCAATATGAGGCGAAGCCAGACAAACCCGATCCGGTCTACGCCAAGAAGCTCCAAGAAGTGCTTGGCGGCCAATTCGGCGAGATGACCGTCATGGTGCAGTACCTTTTCCAGGGGTGGAACTGCCGCGGGCCTGCCAAGTACCGCGACATGCTCCTGGACATCGGAACCGAAGAGATTGCCCACGTCGAGATGCTCGCCACGATGATCGCCCGCCTGTTGGAGGGTTCGCCGGTCGATCAAGACCAGGCGGCACAGTCCAACCCGTTGGTCGGGGCCGTCATGGGCGGCATGAACCCGCAGCATGTGATCGTCGGCGGGCTGGGCGCCACGCCTACGGACAGCGCCGGCTACCCGTTCAACTCCCGGTACACCATCAGCAGCGGTAACCTTTTGGCGGACTTCCGTGCCAACCTCAACGCTGAGTCGCAGGGGCGTCTACAGGTATGTCGCCTCTACGAGCTCACCGATGATGCCGGTGTCAAGGACATGCTCTCATTCTTAATCGCCCGAGACACCATGCACCAGAACCAGTGGATGGCAGCCATCGAAGAGATTGAGAAAGAAGGCCTCGAGCTCACTCCCGTTCCCAGCGTCGGCTTCCCGCAGGAACTGGAGAAGTCTGAGGTAGCGTACCAGTTTTGGAACTGCTCGGCCGGAACCCAGAGCGGCGAGGGACGGTGGGCGAGCGGCCAGTCGATGGATGGGAAGTCAAACTTCGAGTACATCGAGAATCCCGGACCCCTCGGACCCGCTCCTGAGCTGGGCGCCGGTAATCCGAAAGTGTTCGGCACCACCAAGGCGCCCGTACCGGTCGGGGCCAACGGAAGCAACGGAAAGGCGTAAGTATCGACTAGTGATAGGCTGATACTCACTCTTGTGCGTGAAGAGGGAAACCTAATAAAGGAGGTGCACGCCCAATGCCGCAGACTCAAACGACTCAGATGGAGCTACAGTATCTCCGTCACTTGGTCGGTGAGGCGCAGTTGGCGTCGACGAAGTTTGGAACGTACTCCGAGCAGTGCCAAGACCCTCAACTGAAACAGATGCTGCAAACCGAGAGCGCCAAGTGCCAAAAGAAAGCAGACCAGCTCATGAGCTTTCTTCAATAAACGCCCCGGAGGTGATTCGCATGCTTTCCGATAAAGACATCGCCAGTGACGCCCTCGACATGATGAAACACAGCACGGCCGGTACACTGAAGGCCTGCCTCGAGTCGTCCAATCCCAAACTGAGACAAACCCTCATGCAATTGGTAACCGAAGGCGAGAAGTCCCAGTTCCAGATGTTTGAACTGGCGGCTGAGCGGCAGTGGTATCTCCCCGCTTCCCAGGCGGGCCAAGAGGAGATTCAAAGGATCAAAGAGTTTTACGCAACGCCGACACCCGTGTAAGGCATCCTTGTGCCATGATATCCAACTAGGAATCGGAGAGCCCCTCGCCGAACCAGCGTCAGCGAGGGGCTCCTTTTTGTACCATAATCGATGACAAGCCGGGAGTGTACTTTAATGCACGGATCGCAACCACGACTGTTTACATCCCTACGGATGCGCGACATCACTCTGCGCAACCGAATCGCCGTCTCACCCATGTGCCAGTACACCTGCGAAGACGGTATCGCCAACGACTGGCACCTCGTCCATCTCGGCAGCCGTGCCGTCGGCGGGGCCGGTCTGGTGATGGCCGAAGCGACCGCCGTGACGCCTGAGGGCCGGATCAGCCCTAACGACCTCGGCATTTGGGAAGAGCGCCACGTCGAACCCTTGGCGAGAGTCACCGCGTTTATTCGCAGCCAAGGGGCCGTTCCCGCGATCCAGCTGGCTCATGCCGGCCGGAAGGCGTCGACCTACAGACCCTGGGAAGGGCGCGGCCCCGTCCCTCGGGAGGCAGGGGGCTGGCAGCCGGTCGCTCCCAGCCCGATCCCTTTTAACGAAGGAGATCCAATACCGAACCAACTCGACGCGGGAGGAATCAAGGAGGTCGTCGCCTCGTTCGCATCCGCGGCCCGTCGCTCACTGGAGGCGGGATTCGACGTCGTCGAGATTCACGCGGCGCACGGATACCTGCTGCACCAATTCCTATCGCCGGTGACTAACCGACGCACGGACGCGTACGGTGGCTCCTTTGAGGGACGCATCCGCCTCCTCACAGAGGTGGTCCAAGCCGTACGGCGAGTCTGGCCGGAGCGACTCCCCCTCTGGGTCCGCATCTCCGCCACTGATTGGCTCGATGAGGGCGGTTGGGACGTCGATCAAAGTGTCGAACTGAGCCGCCGGCTCAAATCACTCGCCGTTGACCTGATTGATACCTCTTCAGGGGGAACCGTGCCACAGGCGAAGATTCCGGCAGCGCCCGGTTACCAAGTGCCTTTCGCTGCCCAGATTCGGTCCGAGGCCGGGATCGCCACCGGAGCCGTCGGCCTCATCACCCAACCCGAGCAGGCGGAGTCGATCCTGGAGCGCGGCGACGCCGACATCATACTCCTGGCGCGCGAACTCCTACGCGACCCCTACTGGCCCAGACGGGCGGCTGAGACCTTGGGGGCTTCCCTGCCGTACTGGCCGCCGCAGTATCGCGGGGTGGCGCCGGCGGGACGGTAGCGATGGGACAGGCCACCCACGCCCAAGCCCGGCATCGTTCGTGCGGAGTATAACAGCGAAGGGGCACGGAAACTCTTTAACGGAATGCACCGTCATAGGAGGTTTGTGCCTTGGAGAACGATGGCAACAAGACCCTGACCACCCGGCAGGGACATCCCGTCGCCAACAATCAAAACATGCGCACTGTCGGCAACCGCGGACCGGCGACGCTCGAGAACTACCACTTTATCGAGAAGATCTCGCACTTTGACCGAGAACGGGTCCCCGAACGCGTCGTCCATGCCCGCGGCGCGGGGGCACACGGTTACTTTGAGAGTTACGGACGTGTGGGCAACGAGCCCATTTCCAAGTACACGCGAGCCAAGCTCTTTCAGGAGGAAGGGAAGCGCACACCGGTCTTCGTCCGCTTCTCGACCGTCACGCACGGCGGGCACTCTCCGGAGACACTTCGCGATCCTCGAGGGTTTGCCACAAAATTTTATACCGAGGACGGCAACTGGGATCTGGTCGGCAACAACCTCAAAATCTTCTTTATTCGAGACGCAATCAAGTTCCCTGATCTCATCCATGCGTTTAAGCCCGACCCGATTACCAACATCCAAGACGGCGAGCGCATCTTTGACTTTATCATGCATCACCCGGAGTCGCTCAACATGATCACCTTTCTCTTCTCGCCGTGGGGCATTCCGGCCAACTACCGCCAGATGCAGGGCTCGGGCGTCAACACCTACAAGTGGGTGAACGCCGACGGCGAAGCCGTCCTCGTCAAATATCACTGGGAGCCAAAGCAGGGCATCAAAAATCTGACACAGGCAGAGGCCGAGTCAATCCAAGGTCGCAACTATAATCACGCAACCCAAGACCTTTACGAAGCGATCGAGCGGGGCGACTACCCCGAGTGGGAGCTTTGCGTCCAGATCATGAACGACAGCGAGCACCCTGAGCTTGACTTCGATCCCCTCGACGACACCAAGCTTTGGCCGGAAGATCAGTTTCCCTTCTTGCCTGTCGGGCGCATGGTCCTCGACCGCAACCCCATCGATTATTTTAACGAGGTGGAGCAGGCTGCCTTCGGAACAGGGGTTCTCGTCGACGGGCTCGACTTCTCCGACGATAAGATGCTGCAGGGGCGGACATTCTCGTACTCGGACACCCAGCGCTACCGTGTGGGCAGTAACTACCTACAACTCCCGATCAACGCGCCTAAGACGCATGTCGCGACCCATCAGCGGGGTGGGCAGATGTCGTACCAGGTCGACACTGCCCCCGGTCAGAATCCGCATATCAATTACGAGCCCTCGTCACTCAACGGGCTCGTGGAAGGGACCCGCTCGGGTAGGGAGCACACCCCCCGCATAGAGGGACGCCTCGTGCGGGAGACGGTTGAGCGCTCCGGGGAGGTCGACTACAAGTACGCCGGCGTCACTTACCGCGAGGTGCTCACCGATTGGGAGCGCGACGAGCTGATCACCAACTTGGTGAATACGCTAAAGCCCTGTCGGCAGCACATCAAGGACCGGATGATCGAAATGTTCACCAAGTGCGATCCAGCTTACGGTCGCCGAGTGGCCGAAGGCCTGGCCAGAGCGGCGAGCATGAACGACGACATGACACAGGACGGCGCCCCCATCGGAGCCGCCCACACCGACGAAGCGGTGAAAGACGCCGAAAAGCACTCGCATCCCGCCAAACCCTACTGAGCCATATGCCATATTATGAGGGATCCTATGAGAAGGGGCGCGGCGTCTCGATGGACGCCGGCCTCTTCTTCTCTGCCGATTTGTCGGCGATTATCCGTCGATCGGGTCCGTCCAGCTTACGCGCTCGACCTTTTCCAGCGGCACGCCCCAAATCTCATTGGGCGCCTCCTGGAGGGCCGCCGGATCGCCGACCAACACGATCACCCAGGAGTCCGGTGAGAGCAACTCCTTCAGCGTCCGATTCACCTGCTCCAACTGCACCGAGTCGTAGGTAAATGCCCGACGCTCAAGCGCCGAGAGCGTCTCACCGCGTGAGAGCGCCCGCCGCACTTCACCGACCATCCCCGCCAACGAGTCAAAGCGCATGGGATACGAGCCGACCCAGAGTGACTTCACCACGTCCAGCTCGTCAGGGGTGACGCCGTCTCTTACAAAGGTGGTCACTTCCTTACGTAACGTTTGCATCATCGCCCCCAACGTCTCCGTGCCGGTAAACGTGGCGATAGAGTAGGTGCCACTCTGCGCTGTCGACGACTGTGTGGCACTCACGCCGTACGTCAGACCGTCTCGATCACGCACTGTTCCCATCAATCGTGAGGAGAATCCCGCGTTTCCGAGGGCAGCCGTGAACATACCGCTCGGGATGTGCCGCGGATCGTTCCAAGGGATGCCCGGCTGCATGAGGTGGATGGAGACCTGAGAGAGACCGGGCTTCTCGACGAAGCGGACACGCGGCCCCTTCAGCGCACGTACTCCCGCGGGTGGCGTCGGGTCGGCCGGAGCGTCGGCGTTCTCCTTCCAACGTCCAAACTGCTCCGTCACCGCGGCAACGACGTCGTCTGTCCGTACGTCACCGACTACTAGAAGCCTCGCTCCCTGTGGCCGCCAGTGCTGTCGGTAAAAGGAGCGCAGATCGCCGACCTTCAATGCGTCAACCTCCGCGTGCGTCGGATACGCTCCCAAAGGATGCCCCGAGCCGTACACCATGGCCTCGGCGTGCGCCTTAGCTAACAGAGCCGGATCGTCCCTCATACCGTCAAGCGCGGCGTGAGTCATCTCTTTGCGCAACGCGAGCTCCGCTTCAGGGAACGCCGGCCCCGTCACCATCTCCGCTAAGAGAGCCAACGCTTGCTGGTACTCGTGCGAGACGGCCGTCACGCTCAAGGTCGAATCGTCCGCAGCCGTCGAGGCGCTCACGTTTGCCCCCAGCTCCTCCAGCTGCTTGGCCAGCTCCCGTGCGCTAAGGCGCTCGGTCCCACCCTCCAACAAGACGGCGGTCATCTCAGCCAAAAGCGGTTGTTCACGAGGGCTGTGAACGTGTCCGACGGGCACCACCAGCGACAGGTTGACCAACGGTGCACTGTGGCGCTCCATTACAATGAGTCGGAGACCGTTAGGCAACGTCGTCTCAGTCACCTCAGGCAGATTGATCTCGATCGGCGTGGGCTTTAGGCTTTGGTCCGTCGCCGCCATCAGCGGCAAAGAGCCTCCCACTCCTGCGGCGGCGGCCAATAGGATGAGCACGACCAACGCCCCGGATCGTCGCCCCATCATGCGTATCTGTCTTCTCACTCGTCCTCAACCTCCTCGTTCCGCTTAAGAATCCTCGCCCGGCGCGACGCTCACCCACTGGGCCGATTGGCTTACCAGGTACTCCTTGGCGACTCTAACCACGTCGTCAACACTGACCGCGCGATACCGTTCGAGGGCCTGAGTGAATGTCGTGGGATCGCCGGAGAGGAGTGTCGCCTCGGCGAGGCCCATCGCCGTACTGTGCACTGAGTCAAGCTGCAGGGCGTGCACGAGCGTGAGTTGATTGATTGCCTTGCGCAACTCATCCGAAGTCGGCGGGCTCGCGACAACCCCGGCAACCACGCTTTCGAGCGCCTCTTTGACCTGGTTTACAGAGACAGCGGGGGTATGCACCGCCTCCAACACAAACAGGCCGGCATCCTTAAGCGTGAGTGGGCCGGCGGAGGCTGCCACTGCCACTTGCCGAGTGCGCACCACCTCGTCATGCATCCGGCTGCTTTCGCCGAGAGAGAGCAGCGCGCCCAACACCTCCAACGCTGGAGCATCGGGGTCTCCCGCTGCAGGCAGCATGTAGACGCCCACCAACAGCGGTGCCTGGACCGGATAGACGACCTCCGCTACGGGTCGGCCCTCAGGAATGGAGCGGGCCTCCACCGACTCTCGCTCGGGTTGGGTCCGCGGCTGCAGATCACCAAAGTGCCGTTTGACCAGGTCGGAGACTTGGTCCGGCTCGACATCGCCGACGACGACGAGGACCGCATTGTTCACCGAGTAATACTGCCTGTAAAAACGAAGCAAATCATCCGTCGCAATCTGATCAAGGTCCTCGAGAAAGCCGCTTGCTGTCCAGGCGTACGGCGTTTCCTTGAAGACCGACGCGAAGAGGTGATTCACCGCGAGTCCGCCCGGGGCGTTTTGCATGCGCAGGCGGTACTCCTCCTTCACGACCTCCCGCTCACTCTTCAGCGCCTCTTCGGTGATCAAGGTGTTCTCCATACGATCCGCTTCCAGCTGAAGGACGAGGTCGAGTCGGGACGAGGGGACCGTAGCCCAGTACCCTGTCATGTCGAACGACGTGAATGCGTTGAGTGAACCGCCGACCGACTGAATCAGGCGATCGTACTCTCCCGGTCCAAACTGAGGCGTCCCTTTAAACAGCATGTGCTCGAAGAGATGAGCCATTCCCCGCTTTCCAATCGGCTCGTCCCGCGAGCCCACTTGATAACCGAGCATGACCGTAACCACCGGTGCGCTCCGACGCTCAGTGACGTAAACCTGTAACCCGTTCTCAAGGGTGAATGACTCGACGAAAGCACCGGCCGAGTTATCGGCGGCGGGCAGTTCGCGTGCCCCCTCCGCCTGTGATTGCCCGCCCGGCGACGAATCGTCGGAGGGGGCCGAGCATCCAAGCGCTGTCACCAGCACGAGAACGAGCGCCACGACGATTCCCGACCGCCGACCCAGACTCCCGCTCCAGCTCACTCTTCCCAGCACGATCACATCCCCTTCCTACTCCCCCATTGTACATGGACCCTTATAGTCTCCCTCAAGAGAATGGCCGCCGGTTAAGGTGGGTTGTGGCAAGGCAAACAAAAAAAGACGCCCGCAACCACCCTTTAAAGGGCATGGTCACAGGCGTCAGGCTACTTACGTATGGAGCCGGCGCTCTTACCGGCGTTCTCTATAAAGAGCGGGCCTAGGCGTAGTTGGCTACCTGGCGCGCCCGGTCGATCACTTCGATTTGGGTGCGGATGCTCTCAGGCGTAACGAACAACGGCGCGCCGTTGACGATGGTGTCGTAGAACGCGTTGTAGAACTGGACCACCTGAGGCGCCTCGAGCTTTGGCGTGATCACTTCTTCGTGCCACTCGATCTCCTCGCCCGTCCCGTAGCGGCGGCCGGCGGCGGGGCCCTCCTCGACGACGAGCTCACCTAGGGTGGACGGATCGTACCACTTCACGTGAAGCTCCTTGGTGGTACCCTTGACGGCGCCCTGCGTGCCCATGATAAACCAAGGCTCTTGCGTGAAGGCGCTGCAGCGTGTAATCTCTACGTCCGCGACGGCACCCGACGCACTCTTGATAACTACCTTGGCGTGGTCCTCGGCGTCTCCCGCGCCAACGGTATGTTGCAGGTCGGCAAACACCTCGAGCTCCCCTTCGCCCAAGAGCTGGAGCACCTGATCGAGGAGGTGCGGACCCGTGTTGGAGAGTTCGCCACCGCCGTACTTGCGCAGCATCTGCCAGTCGGCTCGACGTTGGAAGCCGTGTGCGGTACGACGCACCATGACGATGCGGCCCAACCGGCCTTCGTCGATGAGCGAGCGGATGGCCAGGTACTCTGCGTCGAAGCGACGCGGCTGATAGCAGGTGACGTGCCGCCCCGTCTCCTTGGCCTTTTGAATCATCGTATCGATGTCGCTCGCCTTCTCAGCCATCGGCTTCTCCACGATGACGTGCTTGCCGGATTCAAGCGCTTGAACCGCTAGGGGCACGTGCGTGTGAGACGGCGTCGCGACGACCACTACATCGACGTCGGAGTCGGCGATCACCCCTTGCGGCTCCTCGTACGCTTTACATCCAAACGTATCGATCGCCTCTTGACGCCGCTCTGCGACGGGATCGGCCACCGCAGCCACGGTAAAGAGCGCATGGTCCTTTACCCCACGGGCGTGAATGTTCCAACCACTGCGACCCAGACCAAGGATACCTAATTTAAGCTTTTTCTCAGCCATGTGTAACGTGCAACCTCCTAGATAGTCGTCAACAGCGTAAGGTACGGTCGTACTCAGCTCGACTTGGCCATGCTCTTGCGGGTTGTCCGGCGCAGGCGCGGCAACGACCCGGAGAGCACCGAACCGATGACAAGGCTGCCGGCGCCGACGAGGGCGATGTCCGCCGCCAATGGTGAGCGACAAACCTGCACTCGGCCCATACGTCCGGTAAATGAATTTTGGCGTACAAACTCTTCGACTGCGTTAAAGACATGCGGCACGCTAAAGATTGGACCCGAGACGACGAGCGCCCTGGGATCCAACAGGTCGACGATCGACGTGCACGCCGGACCAATCGCCTCAGCGCATTCGGCAAGGACTTCCAGCACGTCGGGATCTCCGCTATTGGCCAACTCCACGACGTCCCAGATGCTCGACACCTTCTGATACCGTTCGACCTCAGCCAGGATCGCAGCCCTCGAAACGACGGCCTCCAAACATCCCCTCTTCCCGCATGAACACGGACGGCGACTGCCACCAACGCGCGTGTGCGCGATCTCTCCTGCGGCGCCTTGCCCTCGATAAAGCGCGCCGTTTACGACCAGCGCCGCAGCGGCGCCGGCATTCACATGAAAGAGCGCAAAGTCTCTCATCCGGTTGCCAAACCAGCGATCGCCCATCGCCATCGCCCACGCATTGGTCTCGATCACCGTTGGCAGCGTCACTGTCGCAGCGAGTCGCTCTCGCACCGGAACGTCGGTGCGGACCAGACGTCCACCCCGCAACCAAAAGCGGGCTTCGGTGCCGGTCGCTGCGTCGACGACGCCGGTAGTAGCGACACCCAAGCCCAAAACCTTTGTGTGGGGAATCTCGATTTGGTCCCACAGCGATCCCAGTGCGTCAACGGCGCGGTCGATCGACTCAACCGGCGCCTCCTCCTCGGCCGGATCCGCGTCGAGCGTCCGTTTAGCGACCACTTCGCCGGCCAGGTTGACCAGGCCGATCTCGACGTCGACACGGCCCAAGTGGAGCGCCGCCACATACGCTGCATCGGAGTTAACGTGAAGTCTTCTGGAAGGCCGGCCCAAGCGACTCTCTTCCGAGGCAATTTCACCCTCGTAAAGCAGGCCGGCCTCGATCAGCTCCATCGTTCGACGCGTAATCGTCGGTTGGGCTACTTTGAGAGCGGCGCCAAGTTGGCCCCGCGTCAGCGGCCCCCGTTCGATAATATTACTGATGAGACTCCCGTATCGGACGATTAATCCACGTAATGAGTCGGACTCATACACCGGGGTGCCATCCTTTCGCGTATCCTAGGATACTTTTCAAGATTCTCCTTCCATTTCCTATTGCCCCGTCCTCGAAACGCGCTATTGCCATTTTTTCTGGAAAACGCAAGAAATTATGAAGGGGCTTTTAAGTTCCCGCTGAATAAAATGGTGACGCGTTGAACGCATCGTTGGCAATACGAAAGGAGCCCATTAGATTGAGTACCCAGTCGCAATTGGCCCTATTTGGAGGACCTAAAGCTGTCCAGTCACCTGCGGGCGACATGTTCAAATGGCCGATTATCACCGAGGAGGACGAAGCAGCCGCCCTCGAGGTACTGCGTCGTGGTGCGATGTCGCAAACCGACGTCACTCAACAGTTTGAGAAAGAGTACGCCGCATGGCAGGGAACCGAGTACGCTCTCGGATTCCACAACGGCACGGCCGCTCTGCAGGCGGCGATGTGGGCGTGCGGCGTGCGGCGGGGAGACGAAGTGATTTGCCCCAGTCTCACCTACTGGGCGTCTTGTTTGCCGGTCTACTCGCTTGGTGGCACCGTGGTCTTCGCCGATGTGGATCCGACAACCCTATGTATCGATCCTAACGACATCGAGAAACGGATTTCAGACCGCACCAAAGCGATCATTGTCGTTCACTACGTCGGTCACCCCTGCGACATGGACCCGATTATGGCGATTGCCGAGAAGCACGGCATCAAAGTGATCGAGGACGTCTCCCACGCCCAAGGTGGGCTGTATAAGGGACGCAAGCTCGGCTCGATCGGCCATGTCGGCGCCGCCTCGTTGATGGCAGGCAAGTCCTTTGCTATCGGAGAAGCCGGCATCTTGACCACCAACGATCGGGAGATCTACGAGCGCGGCATCGCGCTTGGCCACTACGATCGCTACAACGATAATTTCGTCCAATCCGAAGATCTAACGCCGATGGCCGGACTGCCCCTGGGCGGTTACAAGTACCGCATGCACCAGTTAAGCGCTGCGGTCGGCCGGGTGCAACTCAAATATTACGACGAGCGTTGTCAAGAGATTCGCAAAGCGATGAACTACTTCTGGGATCTGCTTGAGGGCGTGCCTGGCCTGCGGGCACACCGGCCACCCAAAGACTCCGGGTCGGACATGGCGGGCTGGTACGCTGCGAAGGGCATCTACGTACCGGAGGAGTTGGGCGGTCTCTCCGTCCAGCGCTTCTGTGCCGCGGTACGCGCCGAAGGTGCGTCCACCAGTCCTGGAGCGAACAAGCCCTTGCATACACACCCGCTCTTTCAAGAGGCCGACGTGTATGGAGACGGCAAGCCGACTCGCATCGCTCATACATCCAGGGACGTGCGCGAGCTCGACCGGGATCTGCCTGTCACCGACTCGATCAGCGCTCGACTCTACAGCATACCGTGGTTTAAGCACTACCGCCCCCAAATCATCGAAGAGTACGCCAACGCGTTCCGCAAAGCGGCAGAGAATTACGAGGAGCTGCTGGCGGACGACACAGGGAATCCGGATGCGATCGGCAGTTGGAATCTCTACCGTCCAGCGACAGCCTAAGCGTACCTGACGACGCGTACATCAAACGAGCCTCTTGGAACCTTTCAGCGAAGGTTTCAAGAGGCTCGTTTTCGCGTGGTGCTTGGGCCGTGGCAGCGACGCCGTGCCGTTAATGGATGTGGGGGCGCGTTGGTCGTGCTCTTACGCGAGAAGGCCTTTGACGGCCTCCAAAAGCAGGCCCTCGATGCGCGGCTCGAATGGCGCCGGTAGATTAAAGGGGCGAATCGATGTGTCCGGTTCGTATCCGCCCTCAGGAAACATGCGCTCGGAAGAGATGTAGCCCACCAACCCGTTGGAGTAGCCGACAGGGAGGGTCGTCTTACCTGGCCGCATCGCCTTGATCCAGTGGCCATAATCAACACAAATCTCGCCGCCCATGGCGACGAGTGCGAGATCAGGGGCGAAGTCCAACCGCTGCACGCTTAGTTCGGCGCTGCTCCCATCGACCAGTGGGAGTTGTAGATCCGTCCGCGCCCCTGAAATGTGGGGCTCATGCAACGCGGCCTCAGAGTCGGCGATGCTGTAGACCACCCGAGCGACCTCATCACCCAGGGCGTTGCCGAATGCGGCCACATCTTGGGGGGTACCGCGCCGAAACTGCTTTCCGCCGACAAGTGTACACGCCGGCCGTACATCTCCGAAGCAGCCCGGCAAGAAGCCGCATGCCGCGCCGCTAAACTCCTTCTCCAGGCGGCGACGTGCCGCTCCCGGGTAATCGCCTGTGACGCTGTAACTTCCCATGGTGGTAGGGTGGCACGTGTAGTGGTAGAGTACGGCTGCCACTTCGCCGTTGGCGGCGTCTTGAAAGAGTAGGGCGGTCACTTGGTCGTCCCTTACCCCTTTGGGATTGGGCGCGGCGACGGCCTTGCCGTTGACGAGCACTCTGCGGTTGATCGCAAACCCACTGAGCGCACCCAGGCCGCTGCGCAAAGTGACCGGCCGCAGCTTGGAGCGAGCTTCACCGACAGCTTCGATCAGCCGCTCTTGGAGAGAGGCGATATAATCAGGATCGGGGTGCCCGCCCGCTGTCGTCATATTCTCACAGGTCTGGGGACCGGAGTGAGTGTGACTCGCCGCCAACGTGAGCCGTTCCGCCGCCAAGCCGAAACGCTCAGAGAGTTGGCGTCGCAACGCCGCCGTCAACGCCTTACCGAACCCGATCAGGTCCGCTGTAATGATGCACGCGTCCTCAAGCTTGCCCGTACCATCGTCGACTTGAAGCCAAAAGACGCGCGCCTCGATCTCATCCAACACCTCGTCGGCACCGCGGTCTCGGAAGCCGTACCCCGCCAAAAAGAGTCCGAGGGGCGGCGTGATCACCGTCCCCGCCGTACCTAAGAGCAGTTGCGCCACTGTTCGTTCCCTCCCTGCGATACGGTCGCGCCTCACGCGTTTACGAGAGCCAGCGATCGAGGTTCTCCTGGATAAACTCGTCGTCCCTCAACTCCGGGTAATCTCGCCAAATGCGATCGATCTCCTCATTTTGTCCGGGTCCCAAATCCTCCTCAGGGTCCAGACACCAAATGCCCTCAAGGAGTCCTTGGCGACGGAGTACCTCGTGAATCCCTGCGATGACACCCTTAAAGTTGTTGCGTACGTCAAAGACAACGCTGTTGATATCCGTCATCATGTGCGCCAACGTGATCAGATCTTGGGGGATCGGGTCCCCGCTCAAACGCAGCTCACGCAGGCGAGCCAGCATCTCAACGGCGGGTTTGGTAAAGCAGGCCCACTGGCCGAGGAGACCGCCCACAAAGCCGACCGCCGGTGCGTCGGCTCGCGTCGAGAAGCGCGCCTGGCCGATGAGGTCGAGGATGATGTGGTCGTCGTTCCCCGTATACAGAGCGATCTCGTCGGCCCGACCCGAGTCGGCCAACGCCCGCATCACGTCGAGGCTTTGATACCGATCAAAGGGGGCCGCCTTCACAGCGACCACACGCTCGATCTCAAAGAACTCGCGCCAAAACGCGTAGTCGAGCAAGCGCCCGCCCACCGCCGTCTGCAGGTAAAAACCGATCACCGGTAGCTCTTCGGCAACGCGACGGCAGTGGGCCAAAATCTCCTCGTTGGGCGCCGTCTTAAAGGCAGCTACACTCAGGAGGCCAGCGTCGTAGCCGAGCTCTCGGGCGAGTTTGGCCTCCCGTACCGCCTGCTCCGTCTTCCCGACCAAGCCCGCGACCTTAATGAGACTGCGATCCGTCTCGCGCTCGTGTCGGTGCACCTCTTCGATCGCCATCGACAAGACAGGTTCAAGCATGCCGTTGTCGTGTATGGGGAACTGCGTCGTGTGCACACCAACTGCCAGTCCACCTGCTCCGGCGTCCAGATAGTAGCGCGAGAGCGCCCTTTGGCGGCGCTCGTCCAACTTCCGCTCAGCCGTAAGCGCCAGCGGATGCGCGGGGATCACTGCACTGTCAAAGAGCGCATGACGCAACTCTTGGATCGTCACCTAAATCACCTCAACTTAAGACTTACCGCTACCGACTCACCGCCACATGTTTCGTATGGCGTACGTTTAAAACTTACCGTCACGCGTTTGGAAACCGGTCGGTTTGCCGTGTGTCTCTCCACCGCGTTTCACCCAGTCCGCGACTCGTTCGATCATCTCGGCAAGGCTTGTCTTGGGGTAGCCGAATTGGCGGAAGCATTGTGACGCGTCGACGAGGAGCGCCGCGGTCGCCTCTTCACCGACGAACTCCACGTCTTTACCCAGCGCCTGAGCGAGCTTTTGAGAGACCCCGCGCACGGAGACCGTTTCGGGCCCTGTCAGGTTAAAGTAGGTCGGCGGCGAGTCTGCGATTGAGAGAGAGCGGAGTACGTAGTCGTTCGCATCCCGCTGCCAAATCACGTTGACGGCACCCATCGTCAGGTCGACGGGCTGACCCGCGTGGATTGTCTGAGCTAGGTCAACCAGGACCCCATAGCGCAACTCAACAGCGTAGCAGAGCCGTACGATCGTCATCGGAACGTCGTACGTATGACTGAAGTACTCAAAGATGCGCTCGCGTCCCAGCACCGATTGTGCGTACTCACCCAAGGGATTGGGCGGCGTCTCCTCGGTGCACCCGCCTGTAACGGGCGGCAAGAAGGGGTAGACGTTTCCGCTCGAAAAGACCGCCATACGGGAGTTGGTGAAGCGAGACGCTACAATGCCGGGCAAGTACGCGTTCATCGCCCATGTGAGCGACTCAGCCCCAGTGGAGCCGAACTTCCGGCCCGCAGCAAAGACGATATTCTTACAGTCGGGCAGCGCTTCGACCGCCTGCCTGTCCATGAGATCTGCGCTGATCGTCCTTACTCCGGCCGCCTCGAGCTTCTCCTTCTCCTCGGGGTTAGAGAAGCGGGAGACTGCCGTGACGGTGTGGCTCTTCCCTGCTTCCCGGAACGCATTTGCCGCCATGCGGCAGAGCGTGGGTCCCATCTTGCCCCCTGCACCCAAGACCATTAATCCGTCGTCCCAAGAGCTCACCTCTTCAACGAGCTCGGGGCTAGGAACCGACAATGCCTCCTCGAGTTCGGAGACCGAGTGTATGGATTTATTCACTCCTGCTTTCATCTGTGTATTACGCCCTTTCTTATAGTAAAACTCCATAGGAGCCTAAAGTCCCGTTACGGCGTGCATGTAAAGGTCCCTTGGGGGACCAGGCCTCCGTCAACCGAAAGGTATCGCCATCCCGTGTCACCGAGGACAGTAACGATGTGGGCCAACTCCGGCTTCCGCTTGGAGAGCTCAAGCGCCGCGTAAACGTTGGCGCCTGAGGAGGGTCCCGAGAAGATACCTTCCTCGCGAGCCATGAGTCGGCTGGTCGCGTAGGCGTCCTCGGACGAGACAAGCGCCAAGTCGTCCATCACCTTGGTGTCTAAGATCGGAGGAACGATGCCGTCGCCAACACCCTCGATGCGGTGACTCCCCTTTTGCCCCCGGGCCAACACCGGACTCTCCGCCGGCTCAACGCCTAAGACGTAGACGGCGGGGTTTTGCTCCTTAAGGTAGCGGCCCACACCCGTGAGGGTCGCACCGGTGCCGTAGGCCATGACGAACGCGTCGATCTGTCCATCCATCTGATTCCATATCTCAGGGCCCGTCCCCTCGTAGTGGGCCGTCACGTTCTCGGGATTCGCAAATTGATTAATGTGAAAGTACTTCTCCGGACTCTCGTGAATCAGCTCGTGCACCCGGCTGATCGCAGCATCAATGTCACTGCCGCCCCCCGCCGTCAAGTGCACTTCGGCGCCGTACGTCTGAATCGCTCGGCGCCGTTCGATGCTCATACCCTCCGGCATCACGATCATGACGCGGTACCCTTTCACCGCACCGATCAACGCCGTGGCAATCCCCGTGCTCCCGGTCGTCGCCTCGATCAGCGTCATCCCAGGGCGCAATCGCCCCTCGCGCTCTGCCTTCTCGACAATGTGTAATAGAATTCGATCTTTCAACCCACCGCTGGGGTTATGCATCTCCAATTTGACGTACACGTTGCCCGGTATGTTTGCAGAAAGCTTGCTGAGTCGCACACACGGGGTGTTTCCAATCACCTGTAAAACGCTGTCGACACACGAACCAAGTGGCACGGAACACTCACTCCTCCCGGACTTTCTTTTCTCGTTGAAGGTTACGCGTACCTCGTGGTACCCTTGCATTATGTCGGTACTTCCCGAGGCTTTGACGTGATTGCATACAAATCGCTCTACTTTGCCTACTTTGCCTCGCTTGGGGTGCTCTCCCCTTACCTCGCCCTATACTTAAAACGGATCGGATTGGACGGAGCCGAAATCGGCTTGCTCAGTACGATGCGCCCGCTTGCCGCGCTCATTGGACCGGTAGCGCTGATCTCACTCTCGTCACGACTCCGCCTACAGGAGTGGACGCTGCCGCTCGTGTTACTCGCCGCCCTCGTCCCGTCCGCCCTCTTTATCGGAGCCAAGAGCTTGTGGGCTCTCGCCCTCCTCTACCTCCTCTTGAGTCTGGGCAAAGCGCCGGTCGCTCCCCTCCTTGACGATGCGACCCTACGCACGATCGACGGGGGCAAGGCGAGTTACGGGCCCATCCGCCTCTGGGGCTCCATCGGTTTTATCGCAGGGGTGTATACAGTGGGCGCCGCGGCCGATCGCGTGGGGATCGGCGCCAGCGTCATCGCCCACGTCGCCGTCCTCGGGGTGACGGCACTCTTGGCCGCTGCCATGGCGCGCCGGGGACGCTTTCCCGGCTTGGCAGTGGGCCCTGGAGTGACGCCCGGCGGCTTCACACCGCCGTGGGCGGGCATGAAGCTCCTTTGGAGCATTCGCGATGTACGGCTCGCGGTCATCGCCGGCATTTTGGGACGCAGCGCGGGGCTTGCCCACGAGATCTTCTTTGCCGTCTACGCCGATCAATTGGGCATGACGGAGCAGATGATCGGCGTCGCGTGGGCGATAGCGGTCCTCAGCGAAGTGGTCTTGATGGCGGTCACACCCCGCATCGCCCGACGAGTCGATGCCCGCGCCCTCTTTATCACAGGGATTGGTGCAGGCGTCGTACGATGGGCCATCTGCGCAGCTACCGTTTCGCCGACGCTTCTGTTGCTCTCGCAATCACTGCACGCCTTTACCTTCGCAGCCTTTCACGTCGGCGCCGTCACACTGTTGCACGGTCGGCTACCCTCTCATAGGCGGACCGAGGGGCAAAGCGCCTGGTCCGTGGCGACTGCCGGCCTGCCCGGCCTCGTCGTGCTCTACCCGATCGGGTTATTGTCGGATGTGTTGGGAATGAGGATGCTCTTTGCTCTCTCGGCAATCTTGGCCGGTGCGGGCCTACTCGTCGCGCTGGGGATCAGCGCGGGGGCGCTGCAGCAGAGGAATTCGGCCGACGGTGCCAAGACCGGCTCTCAGAGCGCTTAACACGTGCGCTCCCCTTGCCTTGTCCCGGCCCGAACCGATCGAGGCGCCCGGCCTTGAGGTAGAGTGGATTGACGAGCCGCACGTATAAATAGATCGGAAAGGCTGCCAACACCCAAGGAGCAGCCCGCAATGCCACCCTGCCTACAAAGCGGATCGGCGTGCGCACGACCTTCCACAGTCGCTGAATCGATTCGATCCCGCCCAGCGCTCGCCGTACACTCGCCATAATCCCCGCCGCGACAACGAAAACGAGGCCTAAGAGGACCGATAGTCGCGTCGGTGTCCACGCCAGCTCTACGATCGGCTCCAACAGGTGATTCCGCTCCATCCACCCCCATAGCGCAAAACCTCCGACGACGAGAAGGGTTGAAACGGTCGTGAGAGCACGGTAAAGTGCGAACACCTTAAATGCATTAGCCGAAGACGTCCGCAGCACTTTGAGGAAGGCGGGCGGCGGCTCGCTGAGTAAAGGATCGACCGCTTCGAAGCGCCATGGAAATGCACTCAGGCGTCCGTAGCGACGAGGGCGGTCAAAGGCGCGCAAACTTTTAACCGCGTTGAGATACCCCGTTCGCATCAGCGCAAAACTCTCGGCGTCGTTGAACGCGTCCAAGTCTGTCCTGATGTGGACAAGCGCCTCACGCACTGCAGGGTGTACTCGCATGTCACCAGTCGCCGACGGTTGTGGGCGTTTCACCGACACCTTGTATCCATTCTTGGTGCGATACGGGATATACTCTGCCGAGATCCCCTGCTGCAGATGGGCCAAGCAAAGGCGCTTGCCGTGCGACTGGTAGGCCCGCAGCAGTTGTTCTTCGCGCACACGACTCATCAGAATCTCATTGGTCCGCATCAACACGGTCGGAATCGAGGTACCGGGGAGCGTCTCGCCGTGCATCTGAGAGCTGCCGTCGCTTACAACCAAGGAGTCGCACCGGTAATCGAGTAGTGCGACGACTCCCTGATTGTCGTGAATGCCACCATCGATCAGCTCCACGCGAGTCTCGTGATACAGGTGAGTAATGGATAAGGGATGAAAGATCGCCGGAACCGCCGCCGAAGCCGCTACCGCGTGCCCTAGAAGCATCGTGCGGCGGGGACCGAGCTCATCGTAGGACGGGAGTGGTTGCAGGCGCAGACGCATGTCGATGTCGGCGGCGAACGCGCCGCGACGGTCAGGTTCGCCCATGCGGGTGGCTTCAAACCGCCAATTCCGCCCAGTATTCAGTGAGGTCGCGTTGATGACGAGGAGTGGCACCTTCGCGCGGCGGCGTGGGTTCGCCTGCGCGGGTGAGAATTCTTGCGACGACCACCCCTTTGGGGTGATCAACAGCTCCTCCATGCCCACGGGCTCACGCCGCTGGTGACCAAAGGCCGGCCGGTAGAGCAGTCGATCGAAGAGCTCACCCATGCGATCGCTGCGAGAGTAGTCGACGCGCGCCATCCGGGCGTTTTTAAGCGGGTTAGCGAAAGCCATAAGGCGCAAGTTGCGCTGAACCGTCGCCAAGAACTCGTCGGCGAGCTCTGAGACCAACTCTTGATAGTCGACCGCGGTGATCTCGCGATCCTCCTTGCGCTCCAAAAGGTGTTTAACCTTGATGTAGTACAGCGCTCCGACGATGGAGCCACCCGAGACCGTCGAGATCACCTCGACGTTGCGCAAGAGGTCGCGGTCGGCCAATGCGGCGAGGACTCCGATGTGAAAGAAGGAAGCCCGGAACCCGCCACCGGATAAGGCGATACCTAGTTTGTCGCCAACCAAAAAGATCCCCCCCCCGTCGGCCAGGTGCGGTTGGCACAGGGCTCTTCGCTCATCCTTCCGACGAGCCGGGGGGGATCCTCTATTGCGCTTCAGTTATGTGAACGTAGCGGCTAGGATGCGCGCAAATTGGGCTCGCGCTCCACTACTGTCGCTTGCCGCGGGCTGAGACGGGGATCGTGCCGGCGAGTTCGTCGCCACGTACCGCCACCAACTCGTCCGTAAGGTTCACCACGGGACAGACGTGGTTGGGAACGATGCGAATCCGATCGCCCACTTTGAGTGTGACCGAAGGATCGGTGAGCTCCAACACCCCGTGCTCCTCGCTGAGACTGGAGACGTAGGCCGACTCGATACCCTTGACGATGCCGAAACCGCGCCGCTTTGAATTCCCGTCGTTGGTGAGCGTCTTACTCCCGGAGTCGGCCACGGCTCGGTCAGGAGACGGCCGAGAGACGACAGTCGACAGCACCGTCACGGCACACTCCTCAACAGTGGAAATCTCGTGACCGACGCAGTTCGCGTCATTAAAGATGTATGTGCCGGGACGGATCTCCGTGACGCCTTCAACCTGGATGTGGTGCAGTGAAGCCGGCGTAGAGCCGGGGCTGACCGTCTCGATCGCGATCCCCGCTTTACGGGCCAGGTTTGCCGTCTCCACGAGTCGCTCGGCATCGCCTCGTGCCGCCTTAGCCAAGGCTTCGGGCGTCTTCTCCCGGCCGACGTGACCACAGTGAGACATGATACCGATCACCCGCACGTGGCTCAAGCGGTCGATCTTTTGGGCCAACTCGGCTGAGGGCTCACCAGGCGGCAGCCCCATGCGGTGCAGTCCCGTATCGACGTCGACGTACACCTCAATCTCTCGGTCCAACTTCCGCCCGAGGTCGGAGAGGCCTTCGGCCGCCTCTACGCTGTCGATCGAGACGATGATTCGGGCCCGGTCCATAAGGGCGGCGAGCCGCCGCAGTTTAATCGGTCCGATGGGCGGATACGCAAGGAGGACGTCGGTGACACCGCCGTTGATCATCACCTCCGCCTCGCCGATCTTGGCTACCGCGATGCCGACGGCTCCGTGTGCCAGCTGCCGGTGAGCGAAGTAGACGGACTTATGGGTCTTAATATGCGGCCGCAAACCGACGCCCCGGGCGGCGGTCGCCTCCGCCATCTTGCGCATGTTCGCCTCGGCGACGTCGAGGTCGACCAACACCGTCGGCGTGTCGAGTTCGGAGAAGAGTGTATCAGGGTAGAGCATGGACGGTTCAATCACAACGAATGACGCCTCCCTCTCGTTTGAACGGTAACCCGATGTGCAAAGGCGATCTATTAGGCGACGCTTCCAGCCGTTTGACCGCTCAGGAGCTCGTTGATCGAAACCGGAAGCCCCGACGCCATCGACTGATTGGCCGAGACACCAACCAAGATAGACATGGCGCCGGCCCTACTCCCGGCCGCATGTCCGAGCGGATCGGGCGTCCCAGGTCTAAAGAGCATGTCGCGCAAGCGTACGTCGCCCCCGCCGTGTCCCCCCGTCGCCTGCGGTACCTTGATCACGTCGACGCCGCCAAACATGGGATAGATGCGAATCTCGTCTTCCCGCGGCTCCATCGACCCATGCGCCGCCCAAAGCGGGTCGACGTGGGAGAGCTTGGCACGGGAGCGTTCGGCGAAGTTGCGGGTCTCCGCAGGGACGAAGGTCTCGGGTTTGCCGGCTTCGAGGCGGCCCTTGGTCCCGTTGAAGGCGATGCGCCAGCCCTCAAAGGGCATGTACGCGTGGAGCGTGTACGTCATTTGGACACCGCGGTTAAAGCGAACCATCGCCGCCATAGTATCCTCGATGTTGATATCGTCGCCGAAGACGCACTGGTCGCGCCGGTACCCGTCCTCGCTTTCGGCTTCGAGGTACATGCGCTTCATTCGCTCGTTCCCGGACAGATTCATGTAGAACTCGCAGCTCTCAGTGTACGAGCAGGTGAGGCAGCGCTCTCCCCGCTCCTCGCGGGTCGGGCCGTAAACGCCGCGTGTTCCGAGTGCGTACACGGTCTCGGGTTCTTGATCGAGCCACCAGTTGACCAGGTCAAAGTGGTGAGTCGCCTTGTGGACAAAGAGTCCGCCGGAGTTCTCCTTTTGCCGGTGCCAGCGTCTGAAATAATCGGCCCCGTGCATGGTGTCCAAGAACCAGTCGAAATCGACCGAAAGGATCCGTCCGATGGCGCCGGAGGCGAGCATCTCCTTGACGCGGGTTGCGTACGGTGTATAGCGGTAGTTAAAGGTGACGCGCACACTGCGCCCCGTCCGCTCTTCGGCGGCAAGAATTTGCCGACATTTCTCGTCGTCGACCGTCATCGGTTTCTCGGTGATGGCGTCCTTGCCGGCCTCCAAGGCCTTGATAATAAATTGGTGGTGGGTGGAGTCCTTGGTCGTCACGATGACGGTGTCACACTCTACCTCACTTAGCATCTGATCGAAATCGGTGTACGCCGGGACTTTGCGCCCAATCGTCTCTTGGGCAAGCTCAAGGCGCTTCGCGTTGATGTCGCAAACCGCGACCAGCTCAGCCACGTCCTGATACTCCCGTTCAAGCGGAACAGCAAACATTCCCGTACCGCGCCCACCCATGCCAACGATGGCGTAACGAGTTTTACTCAAACCGTTGCAACCTCCCAGGGAATCTTGCGATTTGCGGAAACTTCCTGGGTAATCATTCTTCGAAACGCTTCGAAGTCTCTCCTGCTAAAGTCGCTCTTGCTAAAGCTCTCCTGCTAAAGTCGCTCCTGCTATCTAAACCGAATCTTCATCGCCGGCCAGACGGGCCATGGCGGCATCGATGCGCTCCTTGTACGGATTGAGGAACTGTTCCACTCGCACATTGATCAGTTGTTGGTGCAGGACCGGCACCTCTAAGTTAAACTGAGCGATCCGCCGCCGAAGCGCATTCACTCGCTCCTCAAGTTCAGCGTGAAACTGCCGCTGGTCGGCCACGACCTCTGCGCGGATGAACGCTCGCTTATGCGGCTGGGCCTCGAGACGAGACCCTTGGGCTTCGAGGCGCTCAGTGAACTGGCGCGTCAAGGCATGCAGCGCCTCCTTCTCGGCGCCGATTTCGTCTCGCATCTCCATCCACGGCAACTTAAAGCCACTGCTCTTAAGCATGCGAAACGCGAGACCGTAGCTCCCTTCGTGAGGGTTTGACTTGAGATCGAGAGGCTTGCCGTGGTAGGGGTTGTTCTTCATCTTCTCCGGGGAGACTGCGTCCTGAATCACCTGTTCGGCCTGTTCGTAGAGGCGGCGCACCCGCGGATCGTCGTAAAACGAGTCCTTCCCTTCCTCCTCGGGCCTCGGCCACCTACCTATGCGCGCCAACGTGGCACCATCCTTTCAGGGCTCGAATCCCAGATCCCAACTCGTGTTCCTACTCACTTGCCGTCACTCTTGCCTCGCTCTCGTCGTCACTCTCATCCGTCACTCTCGGTCACTCTCGTCGTCACTCTTATTCTATCGAATCAAGGGGCGCATGCACCAGCCGAGGATCCGGGGTACCCAGAAATTTAGGCCAAAGAAGCACGTCGTCCTCACGGTCGACATAATGTGAGAGGTGCATCAAAAGTCGAGGTGATAGAGCATGTGCGGAATCGCCGGTTGGATCGATTGGGAGCGCGATCTGTCCCACGAAGAGGAGACAGTTGTAGCCATGGCGGAGAGACTCGCAAGTCGCGGCCCCGACGCGAGTGGAACGTGGCTCTCTGAACACGTAGCGCTGGCACACCGGCGCCTCATCGTCGTTGATCCCGCCGGAGGGGGACAGCCCATGACCCGTCGGCGAGGCGAACATGACTACACTCTCGTTTACAACGGTGAGCTCTACAACACTGCTGAGTTGCGAACCGAACTCCAGGCACGAGGGCACACCTTCCGTGGCCACTCCGACACGGAAGCGTTGCTACGGGCGTACATGGAGTGGGGCGTCGATTGCATTCAGCGTTTCAACGGAATCTTTGCCTTTGCAGTGTGGGATGCCCGCGAGCATCGGCTCGTGATGGCCCGCGACCGCCTGGGCGTCAAGCCGCTCTTTTATCGTCCTCAGGCGCACTCGCTCCTTTTTGGATCAGAGATTAAAGCTATTCTCGCCCATCCGAGCGTCAAAGCCGAAGTCGACGCGGAGGGCCTGGCCGAGATCTTCGCCCTCGGCCCCGCCAGAACGCCCGGACACGGAGTCTTTTGTGGCGTTCACGAGGTGAAGCCCGGCCACGCCCTGATCTTTGATCGCAGGGGCCTGCGCACGTACCCCTATTGGTCGTTGCAGAGCCGGCCTCACACGGACGACGTAGAGACCACGGCCAGTACCGTTTACGCTCTCCTCAAGGACTCAGTAGAACGTCAGCTCGTCTCCGACGTCCCCGTCTGTACGCTTCTTTCCGGCGGCCTCGATTCGAGCGCTCTAACGGCGTTCGCAGCCAACCACTTCAAGCGGGAAGGCCGCGCTCCGCTCCACACGTACTCGATCGACTATGAGGGTAACGACGTCCACTTCAAGCCGAATGCGTTTCAACCTAATTCTGACGCTGAGTGGGTGCGTGTCATGTCCCAAACGCTCGGCACCACGCACCACGTGGTCACACTCGACAACCACGATCTTGCCGAAGAGCTCCTCACTGCGGTTAAAGCGCAGGACCTTCCGGGAATGGCCGACGTGAGCTCATCGCTCTACCTCTTTTGTCGGGAGATTAAACGGGCGTTCACCGTGTCATTGTCGGGGGAGTGCGCGGACGAGATGTTCGGTGGCTACCCGTGGTTCCATCGGCCTGACATGCTACAGGCCGATACGTTCCCGTGGAGTCGTGCGCTTGATCATCGGGCGAGTTGGCTCTCGCCGGAGGTGCGATCAGCCGTGCGGGTTCATGAGTACGCCCTAAGACGCTACCAAGAGAGCCTCGCCGAAGTGCCCCGTCTTGAAGGGGAGTCACCCGAAGAGGCTCGCATTCGTGAGATCTTTTACCTGAATTACGTGTGGTTTATGGTGACGCTACTCAACCGGAAGGATCGCATGAGCATGGCAACCGGGCTGGAGGTACGCGTCCCCTTCTGTGATCATCGACTTGTGGAGTACGTCTGGAACATCCCCTGGTCGATGAAACGATACGGCGGTCGAGAGAAAGGGATTCTGCGCAAAGCGTTGGAGGGCGTGCTCCCTGAAGGGGTCTTGTACCGGAAAAAGAGTCCTTACCCCAAGACGCACAACCCCGTCTACCTCGACGCCGTGCGAACGCGACTGTTGGAGATCCTCGACGAGCCAAGCGCGCCGCTGTTGCCGTTGATCGACACAAACAAGATAAGGGCGATGGCAATGGCCCAGGACGACGCGTTTGACACACCGTGGTTTGGTCAGCTCATGACCGGCCCCCAACTCTTCGCCTACCTCATCGAGGTGAACACCTGGCTCGAGCATTACAACGTGCGTGTGCGGATATAGCGCACTGGGTCCGGGTAGTCCGGGTGGTCCGGGTGGTCCGAGTAGTCCGAGTAGTCCGGGTAGTCCGGGTAGTCCGAGTAGTCCGGGTAGTCCGGGTGGGTTCCCGGTGTCCGAGTGCTCGAGGTGTGTCCAGGTGTGCTCCGTGACCCAATGAAACGTGCCGGCTAAGTCTGAGCACCAGAATAGAATGGAGCGCATTCCTCAGGGGGAGACTCTCCCAAAAAAGGGGGTCTCCCGGATGGAGCTGCGCGACACCGCCCCGATTGTCAAAGCAATTAAAGAGCGATTCGAAGCGAACGAATACGCCACTATCGACGAACTCATCGACGCCGTCATCGACGAATTCAGTTTGCCCTCCGATCAACAGACACGCCACCAGCTCAACGCGCTCGCCGGCGACGTGCACGACCATATTCAAGAGAAGCACTTTGACTACGACAATGTCTCCGATCAAAGTTTCCCCGCCAGCGACCCGCCGCCGGTGCCCTAACCACGCTCAAACTGGAATTGGTCCCCGATAGCCATCCGGGGACCAATTCCCTCTGGGGCTATCATTCTCTACGAGCCGCTTTCCTGTAACGCTGGCTGTAGGTTTTGAGGTATTGAATCGTCTGCTTAAATCCGCGCAGGGTTCTCCGTGGCAGCTTGTCGCCAACTTTCTTTCGCATCGTGGTGAGCGAGAGATCCTCTGCATGGATGATCACTAGAGCGACCTCTTGGTTCTTGCAGATTTGCCGCTTGAGGGCGTCGCGTTTACGCTGTGCGACCACGTCTTGTTTGGAGAAGCGTCCCTCGGCGACGTAATGCTGTCGTCCGTTGAACTCGAAAGCCACGCGATCCACTGGGTAAAAACGGTCGAGCTCCATGCGTTCTCCAGTGGACGGATTCTCAAGGAAGTCCGGTCTGGCGCCGTCTTCACACTCCCGTGTGTCGCTGATCAGAGAGAGGCACGCCCGCATCAACGCTTCCCCGCGATATTTCGACTCCTCTAGGCGTCTTTTAACCTCCTCCTTGTACGCTTGATCAGCGTGTTGCAGACGAAACCAGATGGGCGCGAGCCGATTCTCTTGGGTGATCGCGATCCAGCGTGCCTGGGCGAGTGCACGGACGGCACGCTTCACGGTCTTTAGGTGCAATCCGGTCCGCTTGCTGATTTCAGCCCATTTGAAGAAACCCGCTAATCCGTTGAATCTTGATGTCGCCTGCAGGAGTCCGTAACAGAGAAGCGCCTGCGGTCGCAGGGCATGGGACGCCCGGATCAAGTCCACCGGGATTTTTACCGTGGTGCGGTCGTCCAGGGCAGGTAAGACCGTTCGCCATCGACGTTTCCCCGACGACGGATCACGGTGCGGCACGAGCCATCCCGAGGCCACGGCTCTTTTCAAGGCCTCATACACGGTGGAACGGGCTAGGCAGGTGCGCTTCGCGAGACGCCCGGGCACGTGAGAACGTTGACGTCTGTGCGTTGCGTCGAAGCGCAATCGGATCCAAAGCAACTTCGCAGCGGGCGTCAACGCACGCGAAAGTAATAGCGCCACTGGAACGTCAATCGTCCGCACCCGCAACCACAGCTGCACCCGTGCCACCTCCTTGCCGACCTACTCGTTGGTCTTCGGGCAGGTTGGTTCCCTCGGTGATCTCGCGCTCGAACCGCTGTAGATAACCTCCGACAGCTCTTGCACAAACACTTGTTCGCCATCGGATAGAACCCTTCCCGTGACTCGCTCCGAGGGTGATGTAACACAGGAAAACGCAACAGCAAAGCGGCTTCAGCCCCGAGTGGTCCGAAAAATGCTTGGTACTTCCTCGACCGGGTCTCGGGGAGGCTTCCGTCCACGGTGCCGAGAAGGAACGGCCTGCTCAACGAGGTGCCTTCACCAACCCAAACACTCGATGGCGGAATTCCGCAACATAGCAAGCACTTTTCGGACCGCGAAGAGTACGGTCGTCGGCCAACTGCCGTTGGTCTAAGATTTGCCGCTGCAACGGCCGCCGACCCAGCGGTGTTTGACTCAGCGTGCGTCCGAATCCCACGGGCGTCCGACCTACTGGCGTCCGACCTACTGGCGTCCAACCCATCGGGCGTCTGAAAAATGCCCGGTACTTCCTCGACCGGGTCCCGGGGAGGCTTCCGTCAACGATGCCGAGAAGGAACGGCCTGCTCAACGTGGTGCCTTCACCAACCCAAACACTCGATGGCGGAATTCCGCAACATAGCGAGCACTTTTCGGACAAGTGAGGAGAACGCTAAGGAGGGCGCTTGGGGAGAAACCCTGAGGAGAAACCCTGGGGAGAAACCCTGATCGTCGGTCCATTTGAGATCCGCTTGAAAAGTCCGCTTGAAAGTCCGCTTAACGATCTACTCGGTGTCCGAAAAATACCCGCACCCTGCGCGAACGTCGCCGCAACGCATTCTTTCAAACGAGACCTACTCGCTAAACCCCTGCTCGTGATGGATAGAGCGTGAACCTTTATTCCAATGGGAGCTCGCCTAAAGGGACTGCGATCATTTATCGGACGAAGCCGGACGAAGCCGGATACGCAGGGCGAATCGGACGAAGCCGGTCAAAGCCGGGCTACGAAGTGTGGAGCGAGACCCTGATAACGCCCTCGCAGGCACCAAAGTTTCGCCTCACGATCCGCTGTTGCGAGAGCAAGCATCTCCCGAACGTGGTTAACTCATAGCCTAGGCCTGCCCTCTTCTAACCCATCTGGTCAGCCACGATGGCATTAGGCGAGCAAAGCATGAATTGTTTCTCATCTGTGGCAAAGACTCCCCTTGGAAGAGGGTCCCCGGACGCTCGCCTGTTAGTACTCCGGGCGCAGGGGCTTGTATCCCACGGCGAGAATAAAGGAGGCAAACTGAAGTCTCTTCAGGAGTGACTCAAAGAGCCGTGAGATGTCCAAGTGTAGAATCCCGAGGCTCCATCCCCCTCTCGGCGACCATTCTCGCCGGTGGAAGCGGGACTCGTTTTTGGCCGCTTAGCACGGCCGAACGCCCCAAACAGTTTCTCAACCTTTATGGCAATCGCAGCATGTTACAGCACACGTTTGACCGTCTCGACGGGCTTGTGCCTCCGGAACGGATCCTCGTTCTCACCAATGAGCGATTTGTGCCCATCGTTCGTGAGCAACTCCCCGAGTTGCCGCCCGCGAACATCATTGGAGAGCCGCTCCCTCGAGATACGTCCGCAGCAGTCGCTCTAGGCGCTGTCTTATCACATGCCCGCTGGGGCGAACACGTGATGCTGACGCTCCCCGCCGACCACGCAATCTCGCCAAAGCAACTTTTTCAATCCGCGCTCCTATCGGCGGCCCAGGCGGCATGGGAGAGCGTAGCGCTCTACACCTTTGGCATTGTGCCGACATATCCCGCCACCGGGTACGGATACCTTGAGAGTGGGGAACGGTTGACGCCCGGCGCGCAGACAGACGGCCGGTATGCCGACGCGGCGCGCGAAGTGGCTGCCGCCAGTGAACCGATCGTCAGCTCTGGGGAACGAGCCGCCGACTTAGGTGAACAAACCGCCCGCCCTGAGGACGCATCCGGCAGCTCCGAACGCGACGCGATCCCGATCGATCACTTCCGGCTTAAGCGCTTCAAAGAGAAGCCGGCGCGCGAGGTCGCCCAAAGCTACCTTGACCAGGGGGGCTTCTTTTGGAACAGCGGTATGTTCGCATGGAAGACGTCCTCCATTCTGAGCGAGGTCGAGCGCCACTTGCCGGAGCATTTTGAGCGGCTCACCTCGGTTGCCGACTTCGATGGGTCGGCGGAGGCGCAAGGGCGACTTAAGGATGCCATGGAACCCCTTCCTAAGGTTTCAATCGATTTTGGTGTCATGGAGAAGGCGGACGACGTGCGGATGGTGCGGTCGCCCTTTCGTTGGAGTGACGTCGGCGGTTGGATCGCCCTCGCCGAATTCCTTGAACCCGATGAAGACGGCAACCTCGTCAAAGGCCGTCTCCATAGCCTCGACGCCACGGAGAACCTCGTGTACTGCGAGGCCGACGATGAGACCGTCGCGTTGGTGGGTGTGCGCGACCTCGTGGTCGTTCGGGCCGGCAACCGGACACTCGTCGCCCATCGTGACCACCTCGAAGAAGTGAAACGGCTCGTAGAGGGCATGTAGCGATACGATATTTGCACAAAGGAGTGGGATGTTGGTTGTCGTGTTTTAAGGCGTACGATGTCCGGGGCAAGGTCCCCTCTGAACTAAATGCGGAGCTCGCCTACAACATTGGACGGGCTTATGCCGCGGTGGTGAAGCCGAGACACGTTGCGGTCGGGCGAGATATTCGACCGTCGGGTCGCGAGTTGGCCGGCGCGCTCTGCCGCGGCCTCAATGATGCAGGTGTCGATGTACTCGACATCGGCGTCTGTGGAACCGAACAGGTGTATTTCGCTACGTTTCACCTAGGGCTCGACGGCGGAATCATGGTGACGGCGAGCCACAACCCTCCTGAGTACAATGGAATGAAATTCGTCCGTCAGCAAGGGATTCCGATCAGCGGTGACAGCGGGCTTCGGGAGATTGAGTCGCTCGCACTGGCCGGCAAGTTTGGCGGCGCTCTCACCAAAGGTAGAACGCTCGCTGCGGATCCGACTCCCGACTACATCGAGCACCTCCTCGAGCAGATCGATCTCTCCAAACTACGGCCGTTACATATCGTGTGTAATGCCGGAAACGGATGCGCCGGACCTATCCTCGACCTCTTGGAAGCTCGTCTGCCCTTTCGATTCACCAAGACCCAACACGAACCGGACGGCTCTTTCCCCAACGGCGTACCTAATCCCCTCTTACCCGAGAACCGGGGTGTGACGTCCGAATTGGTACGGAGTTCGGGAGCCGACTTGGGCATTGCGTGGGATGGGGACTTTGACCGCTGCTTCTTCTTTGACGAGCGCGGGGAGTTTGTCGAGGGATACTACCTCGTCGGCCTCTTGGCTGAAGCCGCTCTCAAAAAGAGTCCCGGCGCCAAAATCGTGCACGACCCTCGCCTGACGTGGAACACCGTCGAAGTCGTCGAGGCCGCCGGGGGCACTCCGGTGCTCTGTAAGACCGGTCACGCCTTCATTAAGGAGCGAATGCGAGCTGAGGACGCGGAGTACGGTGGGGAGATGTCTGCTCACCACTACTTCAAGAGCTTTGCCTATTGTGACAGCGGGATGCTACCGTGGCTGCTGGTCGCCGAAATCCTCTCTGAGAGGAATCAGCCTTTCTCCGAGCTCCTGGGAGAACGCATGGCACGATACCCGGTGAGCGGTGAGATCAACCGCGAAGTGAACGAACCTGATGCTGTGATCGCAGAGATGGAGCGCCGTTACGGCGCTGGGGGGCGTGTGGACCATACGGACGGCTTGGCGGTCGAGTTGGAGACGTGGCGCTTTAACGTGCGCAAGTCGAATACTGAGCCGTTGCTCCGCCTCAACGTCGAGACTCGGGGCGACGCCGAGTTGCTGGAGAAGAAGACGCACGAGTTACTTGAGCTAATCGACGAGTACAGCTCGGCGGCTTCGCCGCGGTAGCCGCATCCATTCTTGCCGACACCGCTAGCCGGCACCGCTAGCCGGTCGCCACGAGTCGGGCACCACGAGCCGCCACCACTGCCCGGCACGGGTAGCTCAAGCAACATCGCCGAGCGCGCCGCTGATTGAGGCGTGCTCGGCTTCTCGAATCAAGTCTCAAGCCGGTCGGGGTACTTCGTACCGAATCTCCACAAAGCCTTCACCAAACGTAGTCACCGATTTGAGTCGCAACGGCGGACTGGCTACTCTGCGCGGCAGTAGAGGCGCCCCACGTCCAAGCGTGACCGCAGTCACCTGAACAATCAGCTCGTCCAGGAGCCCGCAGTCGTAAAACTGACCGGCCAGCCCGCCTCCGCCGACGATCCACAGGTTTTTGCCCCCCGATACGGCAACCATCTCTTGGTACACGGGCTTGACGTCTCCCTGAACAAAGCGGATGTCGGCGCGCTCTATCGTTGGCAGCGAACGAGTGGTAAACACCCATACGGGTTGTCGGTATGGCCACTCGGGCGAAACCTCAGCGCCGCTTGCGCCGGAATCAGGGGGAGAGGCAGAGTCGCTTTGATGACGCAAGATCCACTCGTAGGTGTTGGAGCCCATGGCAATGGCGCCGACGTCGCGGATAAAAGCCGGGTAACTTGTCTCCTCGACGTCCCCGAATTGCAGCAGCCAATCGAGGGAGTGGTCGGGCGTGGCTATGTAGCCGTCCAAGCTTGAAGCCACGTAGTATTGAGTCTTCACGAGTCGGCCTCCTCCCTACCTCACATCAAACGCGAACAAATGGACGTCTTCGCTCCCCCACGTCTCTTCAGCGACGAATCGAACGGCCTCGAGCTTCTCCGACAGCGGTACACGCACTAACCGTTGATAGTTATTCTCAATCCTAGCGAGTATCGTATAACCCTCTGCGGCTCGACCTTCGATGCGGAAGGCCTTGACGAGAGATTGCGGGACGCTCCGGTGTTCGAGATCCAGGGGGTAGTTGGCGACCATGTTGCGCAACCCGCGATTGAGATTGCTGTCAAAGACGAAGCGCGCCTCGCATACGTTCGTAGGCCCATCAAAGGTGTACTCCACCCATGATCCCGGCGCTCCTCGCCAACCGTTATCGTCATCGTCGATGGGCCGATCGTATCCGTTGCGGAGCGGTTCGGGATCTCCCTCAGAGGCGGACAACGCGGCGTTTTGTGACAGTTCGGGAATGGCGCGCCTCTGCCACGGCAACCAGGCGTCGTCGTCCATCAACCATTGTTGAAGCTCGCCCAGCTTCTCCTGGTACACTCCTCGGGGCGTCAGGTTTTCAGCTGCGGCGATGGCCGCCGCCGTTCCGACCGCTTGACCGATCACGGAACAGGTGGCCATGACACGAGTTGCGCTCAGCGCGGCATGGGTGACGCTAATGTTGCGGCCGGCCATGAAGAGATTCTCAATGTTGCGTGAGTAGAGCGACCGATAGGGAATGCCGAAGGGAGAGGGCGCCGGGTGATGGATGGTCGGTTTACCCGACCAGTTCATGCCGCCGGGGTGGTGGTCGTCCATGGTCCAACCGCCGTACGCCACGAGATCTTCAAAGCGACCTTCGGCGCTCACGTCGTTCTCGGTCATGATGTAGTCTCCCACGTAGCGACGACTCTCCCGTTTCCCGGGTAAGAATCCGATCCATTCGAGAGCCCAATTCTCTGCTCCGTGGTCTTGTCGGTTTTTGATGTGGTCCCAAACGCCAAACGCGACTTTGAGGAGCTCATCTCGAATCTCTTCTGTATCGTGAATGGAATCTTGTTCCCCACCCAGCTCGATCCACCAAAAGTTGGTGCCGGCAACATGGATATTGTGTGACCGATACGGCAGATCGTCATCTGTTTCGTAGACGTAGGCCCATTTGGGTGGCGTGAACGGTTGCGGTCGGTCCGTCTCCCGCGCCTGAATGAGACAACTCATACCCATCGTCTTTTTGTCCGCCTCTTCAGGCTCGATCGACTCGCCAAACTCAGATCGCGCTTCCCGCCCCACACGGTACTCTGCGCCGGAGAGCGGCGCGAGAATACTATCACCGGAGCAGTCGGCAAAGAGATCCGCTTCGACCGTGTGCCACGTTTCCGTGGTGAGCTGCCACCCGACCACTTTGGTGATCCGATTGCCGTCCATCTCCAGGTTGTTGACGGAACAGTTGAGGAGCAAGGTGATGTTCTCCTCAAATTGAGCCTTTTCGTACAGCACACTATCCCATATTGAGTAGTTGACGGACGGGTTGCGGTAAAGATTTTCGAGGTGAATCTCCTCGAGGATACCGGTCTCCCGTTTGTTTTTGCCGTGGGCGCCACAAATCCACATGCGCACTTCCGAAGACGCGTTGCCCCCAAGTACAGGTCGGTCCTGGATGAGCGCCACTTTCGTGCCGTGTCGAGCCGCCGCGATCGCGGCGCACAAACCCGACATGCCGCCTCCAACCACGCAAAAATCAACCTTATGAGTCTTCGTTTGCACGATTATGCACCTCGAGTCTCTCGTTGTCGGGGAGTTTTCCGTGAAGCGATCGACTTTCCTTTACATAAATGAACGAAGCCACCCGACGACGCGCTCGCCGGGTGGCCCGTTACTTAACCTTTTAAACCGCGGTTCCTGCCCAACCTACCAACATGTGCGCCGTATGGATGTATCCCCACAGCGCTACTTCCAAGCGCTACTCCCCAAGGATCTCTAAGAAGGCCTGCTCCAATTGGCGCTGGGCTTCGTCGAGCGCGGCCTGCGGCGTCTCCTGGAGGCGTGCCACTTTTACCTGCGCCTCATTTGTGATGGTGTAGAATGGCGGATACCACAGAGGCGGCCTTCCCCACGCCACATCGGCCTGCCGCAATAGCATAGCGTCGACCGGGGTCAGCTCGTCCTCGATCTCTGCCACGGCAGTCCAGCGTGTCGGCAATCGGTGACCGATGCGGTACATGGCCACTTCGTGCTCTTTGCGGGTCACGTACTCCAGCAATTTGGCCGCCTCATCCACGTTACGAGAGCCTGCCGGAATCACATACGCCTGCCCTCCGAGCCAAGTGCCGTTGCTTCCCTCAGGAGGGTGAGGCATCTCTCCAACGCCGTACTCAAGGGAGGGGATGCTCTGCGTCACCAAGTTGGCCCACCCGTGATAGTTGACAATCATGGAGAGGCGTTGACCGTAGAACGTCGTGTGCGGCTGCCCCGCAAGCGTAGCCCCAACGACATCGTAGGGGTATCGCTGTCCGTACTCCTGAATCCAATCGAAGCCTCGGATGTGATTGGGCGTGTTCACACGGGGCGCCATGTTCTCCCCGTCCAAGATGTCACCGCCAAATGTATAGAGCCACCCCGGCGCATACCAATTGCCCAGCCAAGGAATGAAACCTAGCCTCGAGAACCCGCCCTCGCCGTCTGGACGGGTGAGTCGCGCTGCCATCTCGTCCAGCTCTTCGATCGTTTGAGGACCACGATCGACATCGTAACCCGTCTCGGCGAGATCGTCCTTGTTCCAAAAGAGCCCGCGGATGTCGGTGCCGAACGGGACGCCGTACGTCTTACCCCGGAACAGGACCTCTTGAATCGTGCCCGGCACGAACTCGTCCTCGATCGAGCCCACAATGTCGTCCACCGGACGTAGGTACCCTTTGGCCGCAAACTCCGTCACAATGGACCGCTCGAAATGGACAACGTCCGGCGGCGTCCCTGCGGCAATCAGGGTGAGCAGTCGGTCAAGATCCGCGTTGCCCGATACGACACCTCCGCGAACCATCTCAACATCGATATCCGGGTTCTCCTTTTCAAATCCCTCTTCTAACCTTAAGAAGAACTCTTCGACAGCGCCGACCGCCCCGCCCCAGTTGTAGTAGAAGACGACCTTTCGCTCCTGCGCGCTTACACTGCTCGCCAAAGCCAACAAGAGTGCCAGAATACCAGTGAATACCGCAAATCGGTGCGCTCGTCTCACCTTACCCGCCTCCATTCTCCCCAATGGTTGATCCAATTTTGAGAGACTCCTTCCTGTGTAGACCCAATTTTCCCATCTTTGTTGTCAATCCGCTTTTATGTGACGTCTCAAACGAAAGACGCGCTTCACTTCGCGGACGATTTAGCCGAAAGACGGTCCCCCTCACGGACCCACCCTACCGTTGCCAGAAGTCTCGGCCCGTGGTACCATTCAGGCATGACACAGGCAATTGAGCTTCTAGCCAGCGCCAAACCTGGTTTCACGAATGTCAGCCCGGACCGAAAAACGGTCGCATCCTTTGATCGGGAGGGGCGCCTCTACACTTACTTCAAAGATGGGACTACGTACCGGCGCTCCCTGGCTTCGACCGTCGAGGTCCGTTGGCGAGACGAGAATCGGCAGCGCAAGCGACTCGATCCCCAAGACGCCCTAGAGCTCTTTGCCGAAGCATACGATGTCGCGGGCACGTGCTACCGGCACGCTGAAGGGGAAGTGCGCACTCGTCTTGAGCACGAGGTGCTGCCTTGGTCGCCCGAGCGGCTGCTTGCCGAATCGGACCGCTTTGCTCAGGTGTATAAGCCAATCTCTATTCTCCCGCCTGATCAATACCTCTGCATTGTGCTTCAAGCCACTGAGGGGTGTACGTGGAATCGGTGCACCTTTTGCAACTTTTATCAGGACCGGCCGTTTCGCGCCAAGTCGACCACCGAGTTTGCACACCACGTCGAAGGCGTGAAGGAATTGTTTGGTCGTGGGGCCCAGATGCGCAAAGGCCTCTTTTTGGCCGACGGAAACGCGCTGGCACTCTCGCAAAGGCGGTTGGAGCCCCTGTTCGCAGCAGCTCGAGACGCGTTCGGGGATCAAGCCATCTACAGTTTTATCGACGTGTACACGGGTGAACGCCGCAGCGTCGCTGACTGGCAACGACTCGTCGCGCTCGGCCTCCGCAGAGTTTACATCGGGATGGAGACAGGCCTTGATGAGCTGCTGCGCTTTCTGAACAAGCCGGGTTCGTGTGAGGAGCTCGTCGAATTCGTTGGCGATCTCAAAGAAGCTGGACTCTACGTCGGCCTGATCGTGATGGTCGGGGTCGGCGGCCAGGAATACCGTGAGTCACACGCCGAGGCCACCCTCCGTGCCATCGCCCAAATGCCCCTGGGACGGGGGGACCTCGTCTACCTCTCACCGTTTATCGAACAGCCCGGATCCACTTATGTCCAGCGGCGGCACGATGCAGGGCTGACCCCGCTCGCCGACCACGAAATCGAGTCCGAGCTTACCCGGTTGGCATCTACCATCCGAGGCATGGGCGTGAAGGCGGCACGGTACGACATACGGGAGTTTGTGTACTAGCTCGCTCGAGGCGAGTTGGGCATTGAGAGGAGAGGCTGGAGGTGTGGCTCGGGGTGAGCCCTGAGGAGAGCATTGGTGCGAACGTCTGGCCGAGCCCATCCCGAGCTGCTGGCAATCTCGCTCTGTGGCCTCGCGCTCAGGCCCCTCTGCCACCTCGGTCGAATCGCCGCCAAAGAAGCATTGTTGCTACCCGCATGGGGTGTCTTTGCTCGCCTGCGAGAAATAGCTCCTCATATCAATCGCAACACCGTTCTCGTTCCGACACCGGATCTGATCGACGCCAAACCCCGAGAAACGAGCACCGCCTCTAGCAGGCCTTTAAGTTTTCAAGGATTGCACACCCCGGCTTCATGGCCAACCGGACGACCAACCCAACGGAAATCGGACGGCAAATACGTGGCAAAACGCCACCAATCGGCCGTTGTTGCTACCCGAATGAGGTGTCTTTGCTCACCTGCGGGAAATCACTCCTCATATCAAGCGTAACACCGGCCTCTTTCCGGCACCGGATTTGATCGGCGCCAAACCCCGAAAAACGAGCACCGCCTCTAGCAGGCCTTTAAGTTTTCGAGGATTGCACAACCCGGCTTCATGGCCAACCGGACGCCAACCGACCGGTCAATCGAACGGCCAATACGTGGCAAAACGCCGCAAAATGGCCGTTGTTGCTACTCGCATGAGGTGTCTTTGCTCACCTGCGGGAAATCACTCCTCATATCAATCGCAACACCGTTCTCGTTCCGACACCTGATCTGATCGGCGCCAAACCCCAAGAAACGAGCACCGCCTCTAGCAGGCCTTTAAGTTTTCAAGGATTGCACGCCCCGGCTTCATGGCCAACCGGACGACCAACCCAACGGAAATCGGACGGCAAATTCGTGGCAAAACGCCACCAATCGGCCATTGTTGCTACCCGCATGGGGTGTCTTTGCTCGCCAGCGAGAAATCACTCCTCATATCGATCGCAACACTGACATCTTTCCGGCACCGGATCTGATCGGCGCCAAACCCCGAGAAACGAGCACCGCCTCTAGCAGGCCTTTAAGTTTTCAAGGATTGCACAACCCCACTTCGTGGCCAACCGGACGACCAACCCAACGGAAATCGGACGGCAAATACGTGGCAAAACGCCACCAGATGGCCGTTGTTGCTACCCGCATGAGGTGTCTTTGCTCGCCTGCGAGAAATAGCTCCTCATATCAATCGCAACACCGTTCTCGTTCCGGCACCTGATCTGATCGGCGCCAAATCCCAAGAAACGAGCACCGCCTCTAGCAGGCCTTTAAGTTTTCGAGGATTGCAAAACCCCACTTCGTGGCCAACCGGACGCCAACCGAACGGCCAATCGGACGGCAAATTCGTGGCAAAACGCCACCAATCGGCCATTGTTGCTACCCGCATGGGGTGTCCTAGTCTTCTCGCTGTCGTCGTGGTCAACTCATACGTGCTGATCAAACAGGATGGTATTCCCGTCAGGATCCACAACGACCAAGCTCGCCGGACCAGTAGTACTTTCATCAGCCTCTTGCTGCAAATGAATCCCTTGCTCTCTTAGTTGGCGTTGTAACTCCCGGATATCAGTGAACGTCTCAACTTCTTGAGCATTGCTGTCCCAGCCGGGATTAAACGTGAGGATGTTCTTTTCGAACATCCCTTGAAACAGGCCTATTACGCAGTTGCGGTTCTTCATAATAAGCCAGTTCTGCGCAGCGTCCCCACCGAAGACTGCGAAACCCAGCTTTTCGTAAAAGTTCTGTGACGCTCTTAGGTCTTTGACAGCTAGACTGATTGAGAACGCGCCGAGCTCCATACTCGTCTCCTTTCTAAGAGAGGTGGTTCCTCGCGGCTGCAGCAACTCTCGGTCAACTGCGACGCGACGTCGCTCGCATGACGTGGGATCACTCGCTCACACAGAGCCCTCCGTCGCCTCCAAGAACGCGTGCGCCCCCTCCAGCGACTGTGCGACGGCCCCACGCCAAAAGTCAGGCTTGGTGAGATCGACGCCAAAGTGCTTCTTAGCCAGCTCCTCGGTCTGCATAAACCCGGTATCTCGCAGCAGCGCGTCGTACCGCCGGGCGAAGGTGTCTCGCTCTTCGAGCGCCCACTGGTAGACGCCATGACTAAAGAGGTAACCAAAGGTGTAAGGGAAGTTGTAAAAGGGCACCCCGGTGATATAAAAGTGCAGCTTTGACGCCCAAAAGAGCGGATGCCATTCTCCCAGAGCGTCACAAAACGCCTTCTTCTGAGCCTCTTCCATCAACTCGTTCAAGCGGTCGACAGGGACCAAGCCCTTCGCGCGCTCCTCGTAAAAAGCCAGTTCGAATTGGAAACGGGCGTGTATGTTCATAAAGAATGCGACACTCTTGCGCACCTTGTTATCCAAAAGCGCCAGCCGCTCGTTCTCGTCCCCAGCTGTCTCCATTCCAGCCTCGGCCACGATGAGTTCAGCCAGTGTCGATGCCGTCTCGGCGAGGTTCATGGGGTACCCCGTCATCAAATAGGGCGTCTCGCGAAAGACGGAGTGGTGAAAAGCGTGGCCAAGTTCATGGGCGAGAGTCGTCGCGCTGTTGATTGAGTTGTCGAAGGTGAGGAAGATGCGCGATTCATGGCTCTGTGGGAATGAAGTACAAAAACCTCCCGCTCTCTTACCGGGACGGTCCTCCGCTTCGATCCACGCTCGCTCAAAGGCCTGACGGGAGAACTCAGCCATCCCCGGGTTAAACCGGTCAAACTGGTTCACAATGAACTCGGCCGCATCGTCGTACGTCCACTCGCTCTTTACATTCCCGAGGGGCGCATCGACGTCGTAGAAACTGAGCTTCTCGACCCCCAAGAGTTTCGCCTTGCGTTCGAGGTATTGGAGAAGGACCGGCTTACCCTCGTCGACTGCCTGCCACATAGCGTCGAGAGTCTCCCGCGTGATCCGGTTATACTCCAAGGGCTCAACGAGAATTGAATCCCATCCCCGCTGCCGGTAGAGGGCCTGTCGGAAGCCGCCCAGGTGATTGAGCGCCTTGGCGCACAGCTCGGCATGATCGGTCCACGCCTGCTCATAGGCGGTGAAGAGGCGTGAGCGCATCGCCCGATCGGGATCGCTCGACATGCGGTTTTGCACCTGGCCCGCCGAGAGGGTGATGCTCCCCCCGTCCCTCCCCTCGACCGGGATCTTCATAGCGCCCGAGATGTGGTTGTAAAGCTCGCCCCACGCGTGGTAGCCGTCGACGGCCAGATCGCCGACGAGCGCCTCCTTATCGGGGGAGAGCTTCCGCCCCGCCCAACGGCGCTGCTCGTCGATGGCCTCTGCCACCTCGGAAAACCCGGGGGTCTGGAGCAACTGGAGCCAGAGCGCGTCGTCAATGGCGAGGAAGCGTTCGTCTAGGACGGTCCAAAGCGACTGCAAATCGGCGCTCATGCGGCTCACGCGGGCCCGGATTACCGGCGCCTTGCGATCCTCGGTATTCTCCGAGACGAGGCAAACAGCGTAGGCGCCCGCCTGGCGCAGTCGGCTCGAAAGGTCCTGCATCGTGGCAATTACGTCAGCCAAGCCGGCCGCGTCGTCGACACTTGTCGGCACGGGAGCACGCTCTACGCTCTCCTTCGCCGCCTCGATGTCCGCCGACAAACGGTCGAGGTACTCCTGCAACTGGGTCGACTCGCTCCGACCAGGAAAGATGGAATCGAGATCCCACACTAGACTCAGTGGTCGCTTCACCCTTGACGTTCCCCTCTCACAATGGTGGCGTGCTCCTCCAAACTGCGCACAGGGACCACACCGCATCGATCGATTTGCACTGCATAGCTTACGTCCTTCTCCATCTCCAACGCCGCGAGGTTGCGCCCGTGCCGACAGGCGGCGACGCGCTCGCCGATCTCACCGGCGTACCGTTCATACAATCCGATAGCAGCAGCGGCGGCGTCACTCAACTCGATTCGTTCCGATTCGGAGTGCTCCTCAACAAACCGAGCGGCAATCATCCCCGCGCAAAGTGCATCGTCCATCGAGAACTTGCCCTGGGTACCGGCGCAGATTATGTAGAGCCGCTCTCGGGTGTGTTTATGCAACCACTCCACGACAGCCGCTGCGTTCACAAAGGCCGCTGTTGCAAGTCGCTCTGCCCCGGCGGCGCGGTGGATGGCACGGGTACCGTTGGTCGTGGTCAACACAACGTGTCTCCCCCGCACCTTCTCTGGGCGAATCTCTAACGGCGAATTGCCCATGTCAAATCCGCTCGGAGGCACACCTCCTCGCTCGCCTGCCAAAAGCGCCTGATCTCCAAGACGCTCGGCCAACGCACGCGCTTCGTCGATTTCGGTAGCAGGCCACACGGCCGCGACCCCGGCTTCGAAGAGAGCCGCCATCGTCGTTGTAGCGCGAAGCACATCAATCGCGACCGCCGTGCTACCGGCCACGGCACGCTCATCCACTTGATCTGCGGTCCACGCCACATCCAGGTGCACGTTACTTGGCCTCGCTCCGCCCATATCCGATCGCCTCCAGGGCTGCCGCCGCATCAAAGGAAGAGCGGACGAAGGGGCCCGAAGCGACGTAACGGAAGCCCGCCTCTTCAGCCGCCGCCTTGTACCGGGCAAAGACGTCGGGATGCACGTACTCCTCTACGGGGAGATGCTTGGGGCTTGGCTGCAGGTACTGCCCAATCGTCAAGAAGTCGACGTCGACCGCCCGCATGTCGTGCATCACTTGAATCACTTCATCCTCACGCTCGCCTAGCCCCACCATGATGTTGGACTTAGTGAAGATGTCGGGGCGTATCGAGCGAGAACGCTCCAGCAGCTCTAGAGAGCGTTCGTAGCGGAATCGAGGGCGAACCTTTCGATGGAGGCGCGGCGTCGTCTCTATGTTGTGCGCCAAGATCACCGGGTTCGCATCGAGTACGGTCCGCAGGTGCTCCTCAATGCCGTCGAAGTCTGAGATGAGCGCCTCGACCGTCGCATCCGGGCATCGCCGCTGAATGGCACGGATGCATGCGGCCCAGTGTTCTGCCCCTTTGTCGGACAGGTCGTCTCGATCGGGAGACGTGAGTACGACGTGGGCCAGGCCTAGGTGCTCCACCGCCTGAGCGATGTGGAGCGGCTCCGCGAAGTCTACAGGTTCGGGGCGACCGGTGATCACATCGCAGAAACCACAGGCTCGCGTGCAGATCTCCCCAAGGATGAGGAACGTCGCGGTCTTGTTGCCCCAACACTCGCCGATATTCGGACAGCCGGCCTCTTCACAGATCGTATTCAATTTTAGCTCTTGGAGAAGCTTGCGCATCTCAGCCATCGGTTGAGGGTCGGGGATGCGCTTCTTTAACCACTCCGGCTTGCGCCGGCGGACGTTTTCGTTCTGCGTGCCAACAGACATTGGTTGCATCCTTTCCAAGTCTTGCTCTCTTGCAACGTTCCCTAACCGATTCGCGGGCTCCTTCCCGGCCACTCGAGCGCTTGTGCCACCGGTCATTTCACCTTTCAAACGTCCGCTGCGGCGTCCTCGGAGCCAAGGGTTTTCCCTTGCTGCGCTCGAATGGTTGCCTCGAATGTTTCAACGACATGTTCAACCGGAAAGGATGAACGTTATGAAAGCCATACGCATCGAAAGTCCCGGCGGACCCGAAGCGCTCCGCATTGCCGACGTCAAGACGCCGGAGCCGGGGCCAGGCCAGGCACGCGTCAAACTGCACGCCGCTGGCGTCAATTTTATCGACGTTTACCACCGCACCGGCGCCTATCCCATCGAGACGCCCTTCGTACCGGGCATGGAGGGCGCCGGAATCGTCGATGCTGTCGGCCCGGGTGTCACGGAAGTGAAACCAGGAGACCGAGTCGCCTACGCCATGCATATGGGCTCCTACGCTCAGTATGCCACGCTCCCAGCCTGGTCACTTGCACCGCTGCCAGAAAGTATCAGCTTTGAAGTCGGCGCCGCCATCATGTTGCAGGGGATGACCGCGCACTACCTCAGCCACAGCACCTTTCCGCTGGCACCAGGGCATCGCGCTCTAATCCACGCGGCCGCAGGCGGGGTGGGGCGCCTCCTGGTTCAGCTCGCCAAAAAGCGGGGCGCCACCGTGTATGCGACCGTCGGAACCGACGAGAAAGCGGAGTTGGCGAAGGCGGCAGGCGCCGACGAGGCCATCGTTTATACACGCTCCGACTTTGCTGAGGAAGTGAAGCGATTTACCGATGGAGCCGGCGTCGACGTCGTCTACGATTCCGTGGGACAGGCGACCTTTGAAAAGAGCCTCACCTGCTTGCGCCCCAGAGGGTACCTCGTCCTCTTTGGACAGTCGAGCGGCGCTGTGGCGCCGGTGGATCTACAGATCCTATCCAAGAGTGGCTCACTCTTTACGACCCGCCCCACCCTCGCGCACTACGTGCAAGATCGCACCGAGCTCATGGAGCGAGCGGGAGGTCTCTTTGCCGCAATCGCTGCGGGGGAGCTCGATGTGCGGATCGACTCGGCCTTTCCGTTGGCAGAGGCCGGCAAGGCTCACGAGCGCATTGAGAGTCGCCAAAGCGCGGGCAAGATTCTCCTGACAATTTAGCGTCAATCCGGCTTCGCCATCGTCGGATTTCCCGCTCGGGCAACGGCAGCCGCCGATTCGGAGATCAGAGCGTCTACCGGTCGGCTGCAAGTCATCTGCAAGTCGTCCTCGAATCGTCAGCGCTCAGGCTGCCGGAGCCCGGGACGCGGGGGTCACGTTCCTCAAGAGTACCGGACCCGTTAACACCGTCAGCCCCGCGACCAGCGAGCACACAAAGTAGAGGCTTTGCATACCCACGTGCTCCACCACGATTCCCGAAGCCATCCCGCCCACGACCCCGCCTAAGCCCACGGTGAGCGAAGCGAGAGCGGTCTGGCCGGAGCTACGCATCTCATGGGGGGTCAAGGCGTGAACGAGCGAAACGGCGGCCGTAAACGTCAACGCAAAGCCGGGGCCATGGAGCACCTGAATGAGCATTACATGCCACGGCTCGGTGGCCAACGCTGTCAATAACCAGCGCAGTGCATACACGCCCGACCCTAGGACGAGTGCCGTGCGCGCGCCCAGCCGATCCATGACATTCTTGGAGTAGTAAAAGATCGGCATGCAAGCAATGGAACCGATCATGTGCGCCACGCCCACTTGCGCCTCGCTCCCGCCCAACTGGTCGATGTAGATTGACAAGAATGCGTTGGCGGCCGCTAACGCCACTTCGTTGCAGAATGCGTAGAGCAACAGTCCCAACAGCGCTCCGTTCCGCAGGAGTCGTAGGATCGAGCCGCGCACCTGTAGGGGGCCTTCGGAGCGCACGTCGACGGCCCGCCACAAGACACATAACAGAAGCAAGAGACTGAGCGCGTAAGCGACAAAAAGATTTCGCGTTGCGCTCGCCTGCAGTATCCAACCAACAATGATGACGCCCGAGGTAAAACCGATTGAGCCAAAGAGGCGAATGCGACCGAAGGAGCTGGCATTCGTCCCGAGCGCGCTCAACGTAACGCCGTTGAGGAGGGCGCCGATCGGCGCGCTAAAGAACATCAGCGACCCGACGCAGAGTGCGAGCAGCCCAAACGCCTGAACAAACGGCAGCAGGAGGCCCACTCCCGCCGCCACGAGCAGATTCGTCTTGATCACCGATAGCGGCCGTTGACGGCGGTCGCTGACGTGACCCCACAAGGGTTGAGCGACCAAACCGATCAACGGACCCATGCCCACAAGCAAGCCGACCTGAACCGCGCTGAAGCCGAGCCGTTCGTAGTGTAGCGGCGCAAAGGCAAAGAGGGCGGATGCCGCAAAGAAAAAGGCAAAGTAGGCGCCCCGCAGCCGATTAATAGAAGGAGGCGTCCCAACGGTTACTCGCGTGGCCATCGCCACTTTCGCAACGAGTCACTGGCGGAGAGACCCGCGTTTTGCCCCAGCCCAAACGCCGTCGCAATCTGGTTGCGTGCGTCAGAGACAATGTCGCCGGCTGCAAAGAGCCCTTCGATGAGGTCGCCGTCGTTGCTGTACACCTGACCGTCCTCGTCGACGACGAGCAAACCGTCTTCGTCGTTCTTGACATCCCAACCCTCGAGAAACTGCGTGTTTGGTTCTAACCCTTCGTCGACGAGGAAGCCGTCGAAGTAGAGCTCGCTTCCGTCCTCAAAGAGGAGGCCCAAAAGGTTGGTCCCTTTTCCGATATGTTTCACGATCCGACTCTCAACGATCTCGATCCCGCGCTCTTGGATTTGGCGCAGGATGGGCTCGGAGAATCCGTGAGGCCGACCATTGGTAAGGATGGTGATCTTGTCGGTAAAGTCCTGAGCGCCCAAGGAGGCCCCGTAGATCGAATCGCCAACACCTAAGAGGGCCATGTGCTGATCGACGTGCAGATGCCCATCGCAGCGTATGCACAGGTGCCAGCCCTTTGCGTTCCCCGCGTATCGGTAGACTGTCTTGTACCGCTCAAACATCCGCTCGGCGCTCTCGTCCACTTCAATGTCGGGCCAGCCGTCCTCAAACCCGGACGCGACCACGACGGCCCGCGCTTGAAACGTAGCCGTCTCAAGCGACCCATCCGGTTTGAGAGCTGAGATCGACGTTTCCAACAGAAAGAGAGGCTCATCAGCTTCGACGGAAGTGCCGGTTGAGGAACCCGCTGAGGAACCCGCTGAGGAACCCGCCGGAGATCCACCAGACGCCTCCGCCGACGTATCCGCTCGCTTGAGCGAAAGGAGCATACCGCCAACGGTATCGATCCCAGTTAGTCGTCGCACGCCCCCGATCTCGATCTCCTGCATTGGACGGGTTTGCATCCACTCTTTTAGAGCCCGTATAAACTTAGGGCCGGTGATGCCGGCAAAGACCGGCGCGTCTTCGATCTCAACCGACTTTGACCAGTACGCCCGCCCTTTGCGTTGACTCACTTGCCCGGCATCAAGGACGAGGACCGAACGCATCTGGTGCGCCGCAGAGATCGCGGCCTGCGCCCCCGCCGGTCCCGCCCCAATGACGGCCACGTCGTATATCCGCTCATTCAGTTGTTGTGACAATACCGCTCACCTGGTTTCCACGATTATTCGGTTAAAACTGGGTTTGACGCTATTATCGTAGACCAATGCGAGCGGAGCATGCAACCAAATACACATTGCCGCTAAAATGCGCCAAGCATCTATCAAGCAATTATTGTAGCGTCTCTTGCGCGCGCACCGTCAACTCGTGTTGGATCTGTGCGGCTGCGGCGGTGATCGCCTCCTCGTTGCGCAACACAGCGTCGAGGTGCCGGTTAAAGGTGCTGACGATATCACCATGAATCATCGTCGTGTAAACGAGTTGGTTCTCAAGCTCCATCCCGTACGTGCGTAAGACAGGATCCTCGATTGACGGAACCACAGAGCGGCGTGCAGGCGGGAAGCGTTTTAATTCATTGGAGATCCACTCCTGAATTTCAGGGCTAATCACCCACTTGATAAACTCCCACGCCGCCTCTGGATGCTCAGTCGTCGGTGATATCGCAAGCGGCTGCGGTCCCCCGGGCATCACTCGCTTCGCGCTGCCCGTCGGGTTGGGCATGACGGTGAATTCGAACGGCGTATCGCGCCACACGGCGGTCGCCGGCGACATCACCATGGCGGCCTCCCCACCGGTCCAAGCGGCGAGGGTTCCACTGCGCTCACTGGGGCCCGGCGCCCCTTTGAGCACGTTGATAAGATCATAGACGTATTGCATAGCCTCCTGGGTTCCCGGGTTGTCAAAGTTAAACGAAAGCTGATCGGCGTTAAAGACACGTGTCCCGTTTGACTCGATAACACCGATCCAAAATTGCCAGGCATGCGGGCTTCCAAAACCCCAGACATCGACCGTACCGTCGTTGTTGCGATCGAGCGTCATTCGGCGGGCGATCTCGGCAAACTCCTCCCACGTCCAGACGTCCGCAGGAACAGCCAGGCCCGAGCTGGCGAGGTGATCGAGATTGAGGTACATGAGGTTGCCACCGATATGGTGTGGCATCGCCATTTGCCGTCCGTTGAGCTGGAACGGCGTAAGGGCCGCCGGCCAAATATCCTCGGTCCGCACTTCGCCGCTGTCTCGTTCGATATATGGCGTCAGGTCCATCACCAAGCCCTGTAATGCCCAGGGGCTGAACTCTGCCCAACTGATGCGAAAGACGTCCGGACCAGTGCCTGCCGCCATGCGCGTGAGGATCTCAGCTGAATTGCCATTTACAAACTCGACGTGTATGTCCGTATGTTCTTGGTTGAATCGGTCGATGATGTCTTGAATGTTTACGGCCGGCCACCCGCTAAACTCAATGGTGACGGGTTGTGCGGTGACAGGGGCAACCATCAGTACGTAGACCAGCGTACAAAGGAACGCCAGTCCCAAGCAGTGTCGCAACCTCATGGCTATCCACTCCCTTGTCTTTTAATTGCGATAACTTAGACTTCCCCCCTGGACGAACTCTCCCTGCTTCGCCAGATTCCCAACGCCCACGCTGCCGTTGAGGCGCAAAGCGCTCGTTAGGAGAGTATGTCAGGCGCTTCAACACCCGTCTTCGCGCCTAAAGCCACGAGTTCATCCCAGACAAAGGGTGGATAAGTAAGCCCTTCCAGCATGGACCGCGCCAAGGACTCGTGCCGCCGTGCCCCTGGAAGGCGTGGGCCGGCGGTTCCCGGCGCTGGCGGTACTGCCTCGATCTCTTCCGCCATGGCGGCCATGCACCCAGCAAACGCCTCGGAAGGGCCGAAGCCTCCCGGATCGATAGCCATAAAGAGATGCCCGATGCCGCTCCCCGCCGTCCAGTCGGTGTACATGTTGCGCACGTGCGGCCCAAACGCAGCGCCCGTCAACACTCCGGCCAACACCTCGACCAGCAGAGCAAGGGCGTACCCCTTGGGTCCGGCCATGGGCAGGATCGCCCCTTGGAGAGCCGCCTCAGCGTCGGTCGTGGGGTGGCCGGCATGGTCGATCGCCCAATCCGGCGGAATGGGCTCGCCACCTTGAGCGGCCATGATGATGTTTCCTCGGGCCGTTACACTCGTCGACAGATCGATGACGATCGGATCTCGCCCCGAGACGGGGAACGCGGCCGCGATAGGGTTGGTGCCAAAGTACGGCGTGCGTCCGTTCCACGGCGGAACTCCTTTGGGTGAATTGGTAAAGGCGAAGCCGAGCATCCCTGCAGCCGCAGCCTGTTCGCAATAGTACCCAGCGACGCCGAAGTGATTGGAGCGGCGCACCCCGACCATGCCGACGCCGAATTCTCGAGCAATCTCCACCGCATCGCGCATCGCCCGCGCTGCGAGCACCTGCCCGATCCCGTTCTCGCCGTCCAAACTCTCGATGCTGCCGTGTCGTCGGACGACACGCCCCATCGTCTCCGTATCGATGAGACCCCGCCGGATGCGTTCGGCGTACATGGGCAGTCGGTTCATCCCATGCGTCTGAATCCCCTGCAGGTCGGCGCTGACGAGGGCCGCCGTCAACGTCGTCGCGTTCTCCTCGCCTACGCCCAGAGCGCGCAACACCTGCGCCGCAAAGCGCGTCATACTCTCCGGCTGTACGCGTACCTCAAACGACGCCTTTGGCTGTAGACGCAAGCGCTCTTCCCCCCAAGCTCCGAAACCCTGTCTTTCCAGAATCCACCCACTACACGGTCGCCCTGTACCGAAACTCCTGGGATGACGACGCCGTCACGTCTCACACTACGCGACCGACGCGCCGCTGGGAATGGGAACCGCAGCCTGTTCGCGCACCTCACTCATCCCCTGACTGACGAAGGTGGGCAAGAATTGCGTCGCGGGCGCGGGCAATGTGGCTGCGAGCAGCCGCTGCCGCAGCCTGCGGGTCGCGCCGCTCGAGCGCTTCGTAGATGCCGCGATGCTCCTCGACCGAGGAGTCGGCCCGACCTTTGAGTTGAACCGACGTAGACATCACCATCCGGATCTGATCCGCCAGTCCGGCAATGGCCAGTGCGAGGCGTTCATTCCCCGACGCTGCCTGTATCACACGGTGAAAGCGCAGATCGATCTCCTTGTAACGCTCAAGCTCCCCTTTGGTCAGGGCCTCAGCGCCCTCGGTCACCAACCGCGAGAGCGTCTGGAGGTGCTCTGCACTGATGCGCGTCGCCGCTTTCTCGGCACCAAAACCCTCCAGCGCTTCCCGCAGTTCCATGAGATCCTCGACTTGTTTGGCCGACAGACGACTCACGACTGCGCCGTGGTGTGGAATAAAATCGACGAGCCCCTCTCGCTCCAACCGGGAGATCGCCTCACGCACGGGTGTCTTACTCACGCCAAACTCCGCGGCGAGCCGACTCTCAACGAGCCGGGCCCCTCGCCGCAGGCGGCGACTTAAAATGTCCCCTTTGAGCGCCTCGTACACTTCTTCCGTCAAGGTCCGCCGGCGGACTCTTGCCAACGTCCCCACCTCCGATCCTTCGTGGGGGCACGTCGAACCCCAAATAAACCTACCGCACTCTAGGTCTATTCGGCCGCAGGCAGCAATAGTGGACCTGTTCTAAAGGTGAATCACCACCATTTTGCTGTCGGTCATCTCCTCTACGGCATAACGGGGCCCCTCTTTACCGTAGCCGCTCTCTTTTAATCCGCCATAAGGCATTAGATCGGCGCGCCACTGGGGTCCCCAGTTTACGTGGAGGTTGCCCGCGTCCACTCGGTTGACAAACGCCATAGCCCACTCAATGTTGCGGGTGAAGATCCCGGCGCTCAGTCCGTACTGGGTATCGTTGGCCATGTGAATCGCTTCGTCGATGTCGCTGAAGGCTCCGATCGCAATCGCCGGTCCAAAGAGCTCCTCACGCATCAATCGGCTCTCTCGAGGAACGTCGGCCAATACCGCCGGCGTCACCATCGCCCGTTCCCGCCGGCCGCCCGCGACAAGGCGCGCCCCGCCCTGTACGGCCTCGTCGATCCACTCGACGACGCGCTGTGCGTCCGACTCACGTACCATCGGCCCCATACCGGTCCCTTCGTCCAAGGGATCGCCGACCCGTGTCGCACCGGCTTTCTCTTGCACTAAATCGACAAACGCGTCGTGAACGTTTGCAGCGACGAGCACCCGCTGAGTCGAGATGCACACCTGCCCGGCATTGGCATACCCCGTCATGGCGGCCAGTTCGGCCACACGGTCGAGGTCGGCGTCTTCCATGACAATCAACGGAGAGTTGGAGCCGAGCTCCATGGTCACTTTTTTGATGCCGGCCGCCCGCGTGATCGCCTCGCCCACGTCGCGACTGCCGGTAAAGGAGATCTTGCGGACGCGCGGGTCCGCACAAAGCGCCTCGCCCACGTTGCGGCCGCTCCCCGTAATACATTGGACCGCTGCAGGCGGGACACCGGCCTCGAGCGCCAACTGGGTCACCTTGAGCGCGGACAAGGGTGTGTCTGAGGCCGGCTTCACGATCACGGCGTTGCCGCCGGCCAACGCCGGGCCCAACTTGTGGACGACCAGGTGAAGGGGGAAGTTGAACGGACAGATCGCCACCACCACGCCGCACGGGACCCGCATGGTGAAGCCCATCTTGTTGCGCGTTCCGGGAGAGGCGTCGAGCGGAATGGTCTCTCCGTACAAGCGCTTGGCCTCTTCACCCGAGAGTTGCACGATTTCGGCGGCTCGGGTCACTTCTGTGCGAGCCTCGGTCAGCGCCTTCCCTTCCTCCATTGAGATCGTACGGGCCAGCTCTTCGGCATCCCGGAGAATGAAATCGGCAAGACGGAAAAGGATCTGCGCCCGCTCGTACGCCGTCACTTCGCGCATCGCCGCCGCGCCACGTACTGCCGTAGCCAGCGTCATCTCTACGTCGTCCGCGTCCGCCTTTGGGACCGTATCAATCACGCTACCGTCGTACGGGTTGCGGACTTCGATCTTTTCGGACTTGTCGATCCACGCTTCTCCAATGTACATCTTCAAAGGCACGTCATCCCCTTACGTCATCCGTTTAAGCGAAGTTCAAGGAGTTACGAATTTCCTCACCTCTTAAGCTTCTCCCTGCCGGGCCAAACCCTGTGACCTGAGTTGCCAAATAGGCACAAAACTGGTGCATGAATTCGGACTTATAAAAGAGGTAGGCGAATCGGCCCCTTCGAAAAGAGTAGGGGTACCAATTTTCAAGCGAGTGGAAGGAGCCACACGTGTGTCCAAAACAAGCGTTGCACTGATTGGAGCGGGAGGAATCGCCCGCTACCATCTTAGACACCTAGAGCAGATGGATGATGTCAACGTCGTCGCCGTCGCCGACGTCGACGTTGAGAAGGCCAAGCAAATCGCCGAGCCGCTCGGAGCGCAAGTTTACTCGAATCACCACGACCTCTTTGAGGCCGGCGGCTTTGACGCGGTTTTCGTCTGCGTGCCGCCCTTTGCCCACACGGATCAAGAGTTGATCGCCGCTGAGCAGGGCATTCCGTTCTTTACCGAGAAGCCTCACGCCCTCTCGCTGGATCTGACGCGCAAGGTACAGGCGGCCGTCGATCGCACAGGCGTCGTCACCGCCGTTGGTTTCCAAGATCGTTACCAAGACACCTTTGACGAGTTGCACTCATACCTCGATAACAAGGACATAGGACTCTTCCACGGTTCGTGGATCGGCAGCATGCCCGGAGTGCCGTGGTGGCGCCGCAAGGAGCAGTCGGGTGGACAACACGTCGAGCAGACGATCCACATCTTTGACTCCGTCCGCTACCTCCTCGGTGATGTGGAAAGCGTCTCCGCCACCGCCGCCGTCGGCCTGATGCAGCACGTGGAGAATTACAATATCGAGGACGCCTCTGCCGTCACTCTCAAGTTAAAGAGTGGAGCGGTCGGAACCGTCTTCTCCGCCTGCTACCTCGCGCCTGGTCCTGCCGGCAAGTCAGGGTTAGAGATTTACACGCGTGAGGCGCGCGTCGAGTATCGACTGCGCAAGAGTGTCACCTACTTTGAAAAGGGTGAGACTCGTGAGCGCCAGCTAGGGAATCAGCACGGCTTCGACTGCGACCGGACCTTTATCGAAGCGGTACAAGCCGGGGATCCCAGCCGTGTGCGCTCTCCCTATGCGGACGCAAGCAAGACTCTCGCCATCGTCCTTGCCGCCGACGAGTCTCTCAAAAACGGGGGTAAACCGGTCTCTTTGTAAACACGGACGAATGCCTTTCGGTCGCCTCACAGGGCCGAGCGCGAGTCGAGTTTGCATGTTAGAATAGAGACAAGAAAATAGCGATAACGATAGAGATGCGCAGGTCTTTCGAGATGTGATGAGGTGAGTCTTAGTGAGTTGGTCCGTTACGCCGCAACTTTTAGACGAGTTGCGCGGCATCGTCGGCGCGGAGCACGTCTTCTCGCAACCATCGGAATTATTGGTGTACGAGTGCGATGCGTACACTTTGGAGCGAACACCCCCGCAGGCGGTGGTCCTCCCCGCCAACACCGAAGAAGTCTCTCAAGTCCTCGCTCTCTTGCACAAAGCAGGGGTGCCCTTCATTCCCCGGGGCGCCGGCACGGCGCTCTCCGGATCGACGATTGCCGTCGAAGGGGGCGTCGTCGTGGGGCTTTCACGCATGCGCCAGATTCGCGAGATCGACCTCGCCAACCGGACGGCTGTGATCGAGGCCGGCGTGGTCAACGTGTGGGTGACCAACGCCGTCGAGAAAGAAGGGTACCTTTACGCTCCTGACCCGTCGAGTCAAGGAGCGTGTACCATCGGCGGCAACGTCTCGACCAACGCCGGCGGTCCGCACACGCTTAAGTATGGCGTGACGATCAACCACGTTTTAGGCGTGGAGATGGTGCTGGCCGACGGCCGGGTGGTGCAACTGGGTGGCCGGGCCGAAGATCCCTTCGGCTACGACCTCACCGGTTTCGTCGTCGGATCGGAGGGGACGCTCGGCCTCGTCACTCAAGCCACCGTCCGCCTGACGCGCTCGCCGCAGGCGTACCGTACACTCCTTGCCGTCTTTGACTCCGTACAGGACGCGACCCATACGGTCTCGGAGATCATACGCCAGGGGATCGTTCCGGCCGCGGTCGAGCTGATGGATCAACTCATCATTCAGGCGGTCGAAGATGCCTACCACTTCGGCTTCCCCTTGGACGCCGCTGCCGTCGTCATCATTGAACTCGACGGTTTAGAGGCCGGCATAGACACCCTCACCGAGCAGGTGCGGACAATCTGCCGCGACGGCAAAGCCCGCGAGATCCGCCAAGCACAGACCGAGGCCGAACGCAAGGCACTGTGGTCGTCGCGCAAGCGTGCCTTTGGAGCGATCGGGCGCCTCTCTTCGAGTTACGTTACGCAAGATGGGGTCGTCCCCCGCACCAAATTGCCGGAGATTCTTCAAATCGTCGCCGACGTGGGAATGAAGTACCAACTGAGGGTGGCTAACGTCTTTCACGCCGGGGATGGGAACATTCATCCGATCATCTTGTACGACGAGAACGATCCCAGCCAGGTGGAGCGCGTGCTCAAGGCGTCCGATGACATTCTCAACGCCTGTATCGATTTGGGCGGCTCCGTCACCGGTGAGCACGGGGTCGGCATCGAGAAAGTGGAGCATATGGCCCGCATGTTCTCTGCTGATGACCTCGAGGTGATGACTCGCCTGCGCACGGCCTTCGATCCGGAGAACCGTTGCAACCCTGGCAAGTTGTTCCCGACGTCCAAGGGGTGTATCGAGATCAAGCGTCCCCGGTCCAAGGCGCCGGCGTAGACCGGAGTGGGACCGGTATAGGATATCGACGCTTTTGAAGGAGTTTAAGCGAGGATGAGCGACGCACTAAAGGAGAGCCCAAACGCGGAACCGACCGCCGACATCGCAGCGGCCATCGCCCAGTTACCGACGATCGCAGACGGGACTCGGCTCCTACAGGGCGACGAGGCGGCAGAGTACGCCATCGACGAAGTAGCGCCCCAGGCAGTCGTCTTCCCCAGCTCGGCGGAGGAGGTGGCGGCGGTGCTCCAGTTCGCCGGAGCCAACGGCCTCACCGTCTTTCCAAGGGGCGGTGGGACGCAACTTGGTCTGGGGAACGTGCCCGAGCGCGTCGACATCGTGCTCAGCCTTGAGCTCCTCAAGCAGATCGTCGCACACGAGCCGGCCGATATGACCGTCACGGTTGAGGCGGGATTGCCGCTGGTCGAACTGCAGGCGGCACTGCGTAGGTCAGGGCAATTCTTGCCAGTCGACCCTCCAATCGGACCCGAGGCCACGATCGGAGGCATCTTGGCCACGAGGGCTTTTGGCCCCCATCGCTTTAGCTTTCGGACCATCGCCGACTCGCTCCTAGGCGTCACCGTCGTCACTGCTGACGGAAGGGTGACCAAAGCTGGTGGTCGAGTGGTCAAAAACGTCAGCGGATACGAGCTCGGCCGCCTTTATTCAGGCTCAATGGGCACACTGGCGGTGATCGTAGAGGCTACCTTTAAAGTGCAGCCGCTTGCCCGCACACGCCAGGCGTTCTTGGCGACGTGTCGCGATGCCAAGGCAGCGCAGAAAGAGGTTCGACGGCTGTTAGCCTCCGGCGTTCAGCCAGCTTTCTTGGAGCTGGTCGGTCCCGTCGCCTTCGGCGACGCCCAAGTGGGCGCGCCAGCAAAGCCGGTCGCTAAGTTGCTACAACACCTCGAACCCCTCGGCAGCGACGTCTCTTTCGTTTTGGCAGTTGGGTTCGTGGGGACGCCTGAAGACGTCGCATGGCAGTTGGAGACGGCTGAGCGCACCCTTAAGACGACGCACAACGGACACTCAGCGCCCAAGACCGTCCGGGCAGGCTGGGAGAGCGTCTACCCCCATGTCATTGACGTGCACAAAGGGGACCCGGATGCGGGAAGCCTCACCTGCCGAGTTCACACGCCGGACACGGAATTGTACGCCTTTCTCGAGGGCCTTGCGCAGAGCGGTTCGGAGGGAGAGTCCCTTCGCTTTGCGGCACACGTTGGCTCGGGAATTGTGCGCTTTCACTGGAAGCCGACCGCCCAGTCAGACGGTGTCGAAGGCGCAGTGCAACGCATTAGCGCATGGCGAGAGCAAGCGCGAGCCGTCGGCGGGCGCCTAATTGTAGAGAGGGCTCCCAATCTAGTGAAGAGCCGGGTCGACGTATGGGGTCCGCCGGGCGACGACTTCTTTTTGCACCAGGCTGTCAAAGAGCGGATGGATCCAAAGCGCGTGTTGAGTCCCGGCCGGTTTGTAGGCGGCATTTAATGGTTATTGAGCGTGGGAGATTCCCGAAGGAGGTAGGCTAACGTGGCCACACCACAGAGCCTGACCCCTGCCAAGCAGGGAAATCGAACGAGTATACCGATGGAGGACCTGCAGACGTGCATTCACTGCGGACTGTGCACCTCGGCATGTCCCACTTACTTGGAGCTCGGCTCGGAGTTAGACAGTCCACGGGGACGCATCCACCTGATGCGCGGCGTCGCTGAGGGACGGATTGACTGGACCAAGGACGTCGTCGCCCACCTCGACCTGTGCCTCGAGTGCAGGGCGTGCGAGACTGCCTGTCCTTCCGGCGTCAAATACGCCGAGTTGCTCGAAGCGGCTCGCACCGACATCGCCCAAGAGGTGAAACGCCCCTTGCGCGACCGCCTCATCATGGGGATCTTGAGAGATCGTCTCTTCCCTTATCCGTCCCGGCTCAAGTGGGCGCTCGCTCCGGTGCGCGTCTTGGGTCCCTTGGCCCGGCGACTTGCTTCGATACTACCGGGGGACCTTCGGCGCATGGTGGAGATCCTGCCCGATTTCCCCTCGCCGCGGACGTACCGCCTCCCGGAGGTCGTGCCGGCCGTCGGCGAACGGAAGTACCGAGTCGCGCTCCTCACCGGCTGTGTGGCGAGCCAAATGTTTGCCAGAACCAACTGGGCGACCGCGCGCGTGTTGGCGCAATCCGGCTGCGAAGTGGTCATCCCCAAGGAGCAAGGGTGTTGCGGTGCGCTGCACCTGCACTCCGGCGCCCCAGATACGACCCGTGAGTTTGCCCGCAATAACTTCGAAGTCTTTGACCTCGACAGCGTCGACGCGGTGATCTCAAACGCCGCCGGCTGCGGCTCGACCCTCAAGGAGTACGGTCACGTCTTAGCCGACGACCCGGAACACGCCGAGACGGCCAGGACGTTTAGCGCCAAGTCGATGGACATCTCCGTCTTTTTGTCCAAGATCGATTTGGCTCCGTTTAAAAAGCCTATTCCTATGCGCGTCGCCTACCATGACGCCTGCCACCTCGCCCACGGGCAGGGTGTCCGTAGCGAGCCAAGAGAGTTGCTCCGCCAGATTCCCGATCTGGAACTCGTCGACATCCGGGAGTCTGAAGTGTGCTGCGGCAGCGCCGGGTTGTACAACATCTTGCAACCGGAGATGGCGGAGCGGTTGCTCGAGCGCAAGATGGAAGCGATTGAGGAGACCGAGGCCAAGGTGGTGGCAACCGGCAATCCCGGCTGCCTCATGCAGATCGCCAAGGGGCTGAGGGCGAAAGGGAAGGAGATCGAAGTGATTCACCCAATCGAGCTCCTCGCCCGAGCCTACGGAGAGTTGTAACCTGGGCCCGACGTGGAAGCCTTTGCATGGATTGATTCTCCCTTCTTTATTTGGTAGAGTGTAGCTGTGACTCAGGGGAGCTCGTGACGGGCTGAGAGGGTGGAGCGACCACCGACCCTAGCACCTGATCCGGATAATACCGGCGCAGGAAGAGTTCATGTCTACCCGTCACGGACCCTCTCTATTAACAAGGGGGTTCTTTTGGTATGCCACGATTCACCCGTCTCGTCTTGGCGATCACCGCTCTGTTTATCGCCGGGGCACTCACCGCATCGGCTTCCGCTCGGGAACTCGTCGTCTACACCTACGATTCGTTTGTCTCTTGGGGTCCAGCCAACTCCATCGAGTCCGCCTTTGAAGAAGCTCATCCAGGGGTCGATGTGGTCTTCGTCGCCCCAGGAAGTAGCGGCGAAGCCTTGGCTAAGCTCGTTAGCGAGCTTGAGGTCGGCTCCACGACGGCCGACCTCTTCGTGGGAATCAGCGACACCCAGCTGCCCAGAGCGCTCGCCCGACAAGTGTTCACTCCGCTCGACACGGATCTCATACCAAACCTCGCCCACGTGCCGACGGATCTGCAGTTCGACCAGACCGGACACGTCGTCCCGTTGGACCGCGGTTACATCACGCTTGTCTACAATAAGGAGGCGCTCGACCCGGCAGACGTGCCGACGAGCCTCGACAACTTAACCGACCCGCGCTACAAAGGGAAGATCATCGCCATTGACGCCCGCACGTCGTCGGTCGGCCACGCGTTCCTCATGTGGACGATTGCGCGGTACGGAGATCCCGGATTCACCGACTACTGGCGGAAGCTCGCACCCAACCTGCTGACGGTCGCTGGAGGCTGGTCGGCTGCGTACCAACACTTCGAGGCCGGCGAAGCGCCCATCATTATCTCCTACTCGACCGATACGGCGTACAGCGTCATGTACTCCGACAGTGACCGTCATCAAGTGATCACGCCCGACGGCGAGGGATACCGTCAGATAGAAGGGGCCGGCATTGTCGTAGGCACCGACGTGCCCGACCTTGCTCACGCCTTTCTAGACTATCTGCTCTCCGTGGAAGTCCAAGCCCAAATCCCAACGACCAACTGGATGTTCCCGGTCAATCAGGCGACACCGCTGCCCGATGAGTGGCAAGAGCACGCCATCGTCCCCGAGAGCGCCGTCCACCTGGACCCATCCCACATCGCGGAGAATGAAGCTCGCTGGCTCAGGCAGTGGGCGACGGAAATCACCCGTTGAACTGGTTGTTGTTGGGGGTGCCCGCCCTCTTCCTGGCGCTCTTCTTTTACATTCCAATCGGAAGTGTGCTCCAGGGCGGGCTCCGCTCCCCCGAAGGCCTATTCACGCTCGAACGGATCGGCGCTCTCCTCGCCGATCCGTACATACAGCGTCTCGTCCGGTTCACGGTGTGGCAAGCGTTCCTCTCCAGCGCCTTGAGCACGCTCATCGGCCTGCCGATGGCCTACGTCCTCGCCCGACGCCGCTTTTTGGGGCACAGCCTGCTGTCGGCGCTCACGATAGTGCCGTTTGTCCTCCCCAGCATCACCGTCGCGCTGGGCTTTCTTCTCATGTTTGGGGCTAACGGCTGGCTCAACCAAGGGTTTGAAAGTCTCTTCGGCGTTCGCGTGCAGCTCCTGCACTCTCTCTGGGCGATCCTTCTGGCGCATGCATTTTACAACGCGCCGATCGTCGCTCGCACCACGCAGTCCGCGTGGGAACAGCTCGACCCCCGGCTTCAAGAGAGCGCCAGATCGCTCGGCGCCTCCCCTTGGGGGGTGTGGCGCGACGTCACCTTGCCCGCCATCCTCCCGGCGGTCCTTAGCGGAGCGATTCTTGCGTTCATCTTTTCGTTCCTCAGTTTTCCCATCGTCTTGGCGTTGGGCGGCGCACGCTTCTCCACAATAGAAGTGGAGATATACACCCAGATGCGCGTCCTGTGGGATCGAGAGATGGGCGCAGCTTTGGCAGCACTCCAAGCTGTCATCTCGCTTTGTTTTGCTTACTTCCTTTTGCGCGCCCAGGGTCGGGCGGCCTCCTTTACCGTTACACGAACGGACGCGGCCCGCCGCCCCTTGTTAGATCGAGCGCACCCTTTTATCTCGTTCGTCAAACAGACGCCCCTTTGGCTCTTTGTCGGCGCTGCCGCTCTCCTTTTTCTCGGTCCCATGGCCAGTGTGGCGATCGACTCATTCACCGATACGCACGGTCAACCGAGCCTCGCAGCGTACGCCCGCCTCATCTCGGTCGGTCACAACGCCCACATCGGCAGCGCATCCTTGAGCGCGATCGGCAATAGTCTGCGCTACGGCTTATGGGCGGGGGCAATCGCGCTGGTCGTCGGCGCCTCCTTTACATACGGGCTCACACGAGGTGCACGTCGGCGCCGCCCCGCCTTGGAGACGCTGGCTATGGCGCCACTTGTCATCTCATCGGTTGCCCTCGGATACGGGTTCCTCATCGCCTCTCGACAACCGCCACTGGGGGCCATGCCTCCAGACGCCCGCATTGTATTCGCCCACGCGGTACTCGCTTTCCCGTTTGTGCTGCGGAGCTTGCGCCCTACGTTTGAGACCGTCGATGTGCGGCTCACCGAAGCGGCCCGGACGCTCGGAGCGTCGAGATCGAGAGCGTTCCTTGACGTCGAACTACCGCTGTTGGCCAGGAGCCTTGTCGTCGCCTTTGCCTTCGCCTTTGCGCTCAGCCTCAGCGAGATGAGCGCGACGATGATGTTGGCGGCTCCCCAGACGGTTACAATGCCGGTGAGCATCTACCGGCTGTTGGCTGCGCGCGACTTTGGGGCTGCCAGCGCGATGGCGGTCTTCCTCATCGCCGTGACGGCGGGGTGTTTCCTTCTCCTTGAAGTGGGTACAAAGGTGATTCGCCGCGAACCAAAGAGAGGACGAGGGCAATCGTGAGTCTCAAACTGAACGGTTTAACCAAGCGCTTCGGCGACGTGCAGGCTGTCGCCGGGGTCGATCTCACACTTGACGAGGGCGAATTTCTAGCCGTCGTCGGCCCTTCCGGCTGCGGCAAGACGACCCTCTTGCGCATGGTTGCCGGGCTTGAATCCCCTGACAGCGGACGTATCGCCGTAAATGAGCGCGACATCACCCACCTCCCACCGGAGCGACGCAGCGTGAGCATCGTCTTTCAAAACTACGCACTCTTTCCCCATATGAGCGTGCGGGAGAATGTCGGGTACGGACTCAAGTGGGCCAAACTCGCTCGGTCGGAACGGGAACGGCGAGTAACGGATCTCCTCGAAACGATGGACATCAGCGAGCTAGGCCACCGGCGTCCGGACCAACTGAGCGCCGGCCAGCAACAGCGTGTCGCACTCGCCCGGGCGCTGGCGCCCCGACCGGAGATACTCCTCCTTGATGAGCCTCTCTCCGCGCTCGACGCAGCCCTGCGCGAGCGGCTGAGGATTGAGATTCGACGGGTACAAAAGGAGTACCGCATCACAACACTCCTCGTCACCCACGACCAGGACGAAGCCTTGGCCACCGCCGACCGCGTCGCCGTGATGAACGCCGGCCGCTTTGAGCAGGTGGGCGATCCATGGCAACTCTACGACCAACCGGCAACTCGCTTTGTCGCTCGATTCATCGGGAAAGGGAATCATATCGAGGCTCACGTGAGTAGCGAAGATGTAGATCTAGGCGCGCTGGGACGGTTCGCGCGAGAGCGCTTGTTCGCCGACGGGACCGGCGACGGCACCGCCGACGGCACCGCCAACCCAAGCGTGGACGCTCAAGGTATACACGCTCGCGGTATGGACGCTGGCGGTATGCACCCTCGCGGTATGCACACTCGCGGTATGCACACTGGGAATCCGAGTGCCCAAACGCTTGAGCCGGGGCCCGCATTGCTCCTCATCCGGCCCGAGTCGATCGAGATGGTTCCACCCGGGGAGGCGCCCAAACCCGGACGCCTGCAGTTTGACGGAAGGCTGTCAGACGTCACCTTCACGGGAAATAGCTGTACTTTACACATTGCGTGTGATGCGGGAACGCTCTTCGCGTCGGTAGCCGGTCACCAGTACGCGCAGTTGCGAGCCCGCATCGGCCAACCCATCACATGTGCCGCACCGTACGAAAGCCTGCGTTGGATATATTGAGGCTTGCTCATCACGACTACAAAAGCCCGCAAAGCTGAGGAGCGGGTAAGTCAAGGTCCCTGTCAACGGGACCTATGGTAAACATGGTGTTGGTGCTCACACCTGTTACTACGCTGCAGAAGTCTTGCTACTCTCTTGAGGTGTTGCTACTCGCCTGAGGTGTTGCTACTCTCCAGTGCGGAATTGCTCCCCGTTTCGAGTGTAACAACAGCCCGCTCCGGCCGCTCGGACGGTGACGATCCGCCCGCTCCGGCCGCTCGGACGTTGGCGCTCCACACCCTCCGAACCCCGCCGTCTCTAGCTGGCCTTTAGTCGTTGCTACTTCCCGATCATCTTTCTGTCACAATGCCCGGACGGCATAAGTCAGAGCGACAAGCCGCGAATGCCACAGAAAGCGGCGTTGTTGCTACTCTTCTGAGGTGTTCCTACTCGCCAGTGCGGAATTGCTCCCCGTTTCGAGTGTAACAACAGCCCGATCCTGGCCGCTCGGACGGCGACGATCCGCCCCCTCCGGCTTCTCGGACGGTGCCGTCCCACTCTCTCCGCACCTGCACCGCCTCTAGCTGGCCTTTAGTCGTTGCTACTTCCCGA
>JAWLDA010000005.1:0-164669 GCA_041686855.1 Limnochordia bacterium | reverse complement strand
TGAGTCAGGACGACGAGCCGCGAATCCCACAGAAAGCGGCGTTGTTGCTACTCTTCTGAGGTGTTCCTACTCGCCAGTGCGGAATTGCTCCCCGTTTCGGGTGTAACAACAGCCCGCTCCGGCTTCTCGGACGGCGACGCTCCACTCTCTCCGCACCTCCGCCCCCTCTAGCTGGCCTTTAGTCGTTGCTACTTCCCGATCATCTTTCTGTCACAATGCCCGGACGGCATAAGTCAGAGTGACAAGCCGCGAATGCCACAGAAAGCGGCGTTGTTGCTACTCTTCTGAGGTGTTCCTACTCGCCAGTGCGGAATTGCTCCCCGTTTCGAGTGTAACAACAGCCCGATCCTGGCCGCTCCGACGGTGCCGTCCCACTCTCTCCGCACCTCCGCCGCCTCTAGCTGGCCTTTAGTCGTTGCTACTTCCCGATCATCCTTCTGTCACAATGCACGGACAGCATGAGTCAGGACGACGAGCCGCGAATCCCACAGAAAGCGGCGTTGTTGCTACTCTTCTGAGGTGTTCCTACTCGCCAGTGCGGAATTGCTCCCCGTTTTGGGTGTAACAACAGCCCGCTCCGGCCGCTCGGACGGTGCCGCTCCACTCCCTTCCACCCCCCACCGCCTCTAGCTGGCCATTAGTCTTTGCTGCTTCGTACCCATCGGTTTGAATGAACGGCGCGAAGCGATGCCGCACACGATTATTCAACCAAGGCGCAAAGGAGAGAACACGGCTGAGCGACCGGAGGGAAATTAGACACGAACGATGGGTCATAAGGGACGGGCGACGAGCGACGGGACATGAGGATCGAGCCATGAGGGACGGGCGACGAGCGACGGACCACGAGGATCGAGCCATAAGGGACGGGGCACGAGGGACGGACCACGAGGATCGAGCCATAAGGGACGGGGCACGAGGGACGGACCACGAGGATCGAGCCATGAGGAACGGGCGACGAGCGACGGACCACGAGGATCGAGCCATAAGGGACGGGGCACGAGGGACGGACCACGAGGAACGAGACACGAGCGACGAGTCGGGGGACGAAACACGGGGCCAGGGACACGAAGGCGGAGGGGCAAGGATGAGTGGGAAAGGAGATGGCTGCTCCGTCCGCACACCCGCGCACCCACGCACCCTGCCTCGGCTGCAGGTCGAGGCAGGATCGTGGTGCGGGGTACTGGGATGCGAATCATTTAAGGATCCGTCGATTCAAGCGCCCGTCGAGATACCGAAGCGGGTGTAGACGGGATCCCGCCCGACGCACGCTGTTACCAGAGCGTACAAACTCAGCACGACAAAGGCCACCATGGCGGGCGAACCGAATCCAAACCACGTGAAGGCCAAATAGTTGAGGGCGATGACAAACCCAAAGCGGACCACTCGGTCCTCAAGCCCCACCTCGCCGGGCCGAACCGCTCGCTCGCGAGAAGAGAGCTCGGCAGCAGCAGCGGCGCCCCCAGCCTCCCCGACCGCCCCATCTACGCCGTCCTCGGTCTGCGAACCTACCCCACCCGCGCCTTCTTGTGGCACGGGCAGATCGAGCATCTCGTACTCGGCGCCTTCACTCCAAGCGTGACGAGACATGAACGCCCGTGCAGCGAAGAGGAGTATCAGCAGGCCGCTGAGGGCCAGCCCCCCTTCCAACCAAAGCAACGCGTCAGACATGGGAACGCCCCCTTCGGCGCGACGAGCGCACCATTCCTATGAGACCGATCACCGGAATCGCCATCAAACCGCCGACAACACCGACGTCGCCAAGGAGCGTCCGCTCTTCCACGTTAACGGTTAAGCGGATCGCGTCATCCGAGTCCATATCGCCGACTCGCACTAGGATCTCCCACTCTCCAGCAGCCCGTACGGGCAAATCGGCTTCGTAAGCGCCGTTCAACGTCTCAGACCCGGTGATGGGTCCGACGGATTCGGCGGCTTGCCCCTCAACTTCCAGGGGACCGTACCCGCTCACGTGGACATCGAGATTCCGCAAGCGTGTATTGAGACCATCACCCTGCTGCATGACGACGACCGTGACGTGGATGGTGCCTCCCAACCAGCCGGCGTGAGGCGTCTCGTCCGTCTGTACGACCACACGGTAGGATGGCGTCTCCCACAGGCCCTGTAGCGCCCCCCCACCGTGTGCGTGGGCGACCGGCGAAACCCCTACATACACTACTACGATAAGTGCGGCGAGCACGAGGAGTGTACCGCAGCGGATGAGCGCACCGCAGCGGAAGAGCGCACCGCAGCGGAAGAGCGCACCGCGACGAAAGAGCGTACCGCGGCGCCGCAGGGCCCTCGCTGCGCACCCCATTGCGGCTCTCATTCCCCATCACCCAGCGACTCAATGTACGCGATAAGTGCGTCAATTTCCTCATCCGACAAGCGGTCGAACGGCGGCATGGCCGCGGGGTACCCCTTGGCAATCTTCGCGTTCGGCTTGAGAATAGACTCCCGGAGATACTCCGCGTCGACAATCACGGAGCCGCCGCCTTCGATCTCACGCTCTGTGCCCCACGTCCCTTTCCATGTGGGGCCGACGTTGACGCGTCCATCGATCGAGTGACAACCGACGCATCCCTGGCTTCGGTACAGCTCAGCGCCGAGTCGGACTTGGGGATCGAGATCAACGGTATCCAAAGCGCCCGCTCCCGCTGTGCCGCCTTGCAAGAGCTGATCCTTGCTGTTGCCGAGTGTCACCAAAAAGGCGGCCAGATCTCGTCGATCCCTCTCGGAGAGGTGCGAGTAGCTCGGCATGATCGAGTCAGGCTTATACTTACGAGGATCGACTAAGTGATCGATTTGGTACGTCATATCGGCGATGCGTCGACCGATAAAGCTTAAGTCCGGGCCGTTGCGCTGTGTGCCCAAGGGCGGTTCGGGCATGAACAGATAATCCTCCGCTCGAGCGACGTCGGCGCTCCCCGTCCCTTCCGACCAACCGGTTCCGAGGTCTTGTGGCCGTACGTACAGCGTGTGACATGCAGCGCATGAGTTTGCGATGTACACCTGATAACCGCGGTACGGTTCCCCTTCGAGTGCGCTTCCGCCGGGATCCTGCAACACGTCGCCTGGTTGCCAACTCCACGTGCGATCCGTCGGCGCCACTTGCGTCGCCGACATGGCTGGCACCAAGTAGAGAAAGAAGGTCCATACTATCAAGAGACCGACCAAACTCCCAAGCGTCCCCGGGGTGATCGACCGAGGCACCTTTCCAGAGAAGTACGTCCATACGGCAAAGGAGACAAGGGCAACCAACACAGCGCCGACGACCAGCCAAAAGATGAGGGGCGCTTCGCCCAGCGAGAGCCACTTCTCTGTTGTGATCGACACCGCTGAATCAGACATGAATAGTCCCCTCCTTCGAGACGCTTCGGTCCGGCGACTCTTCGGAGCCGCGCTCGGACGCCACTTCGCTCATTCCCTCCGCAAACGTCGCCCCCGTCGTGCGGGCCCGCCACAACGCCCAAGCGTAGGTCCACCAGGAGACGGCGAGGACCGAGCCTGAAAGAGTGCGGAACAACCGTGACAAGTGCTGGGCCGGCGTCGCCTCGTACACCGTCATGCCGAGGACGTTGATAGTTGCGGCCGCCGTGAGTCCGGAGAGGGTAAAGAAGGCGAAGAAAATCGGAAAAACGGCCGCCATCGACCAAAACGAGAGTGCGATGAGGCGGCGGCTGGCGATCTGGCGCCCAAAGACCCGTGGAAAGATGTAGATGAGTCCGCCCATGGCGTACGATGTGAAGCCGGCCGCTAATGCGAGATGTGCGTGCGCCTGCACCCACTCCGTAAAGTGAATGTACGGGTTCACCAAGTTGTTGGCCTGAAAGGCGCCCTGGAGACCTGTAAGCAGGTAGTAGACTGCACCCAGCATCATAAAGCGAATCACGTAACTGTCAATCAAGCGGTGCGCCGCCTTTTTGATGCTGGCCAAGTGATTGTAGACGACCAAAATGACCGGAATCACCAACAGCACCGACGAGACCACCGCAAACTGGTTGAGCCAGACCGGCGACGGCATCTGTAGGAAGTGGTGCAGGCCGATGCCAGGGTAAAAGGCGTAGAGGGTCCAAAATCCCAACATGCCCAACCGGTGACTAAAGATCGGCTTGCCGGTCACTTTGGGGATCACGTAGTAGGCGAGTCCAACCCCCAGCGGCGTGATGATGAGTCCAACGGCGTTGTGGATCCACCATCCCTGCAGGTACACGTTGCCAACGCCAGGGATCATCGGTGTCAGGAAGTTGATCACCGAGAATGCGAAGAGCGTTCCCCAAAACGCCGCCAGCAGGTACCACAGGGAGATGTAGACCAACTCCGCTCGGCGCCGCACCACGGTCTGCGTCAGGATCCATGTCACCATGATCAACGAGACGGCTACAAAGATGTCCGAGATGACCGGTGCTTCTGCGTACTCATAGATTTGCACGGAGAAGAGCGGGTGGCCCGGTATGCGCGCGGCAATGAGGACGAGGTTTAGCGCCATGCCCACGAGGTACACCCACGCGGCCCACAGCGCGACGTACGGATTGAAAAGAGGGCGTTTGGCCAGCTGCGGCACGACGTAAAGCACCGCCGCCACAAACGCCATGACAAGCCACCCGTAGACGACGATACTCGTGTGCATGACGCGCAGGTTACTATAGGAGAGACCGATTTTAGCCAGCCACTCCATTCCTGCCGGATAAACAAACTGCAGGGACTGCAATGCCCCGATGGTCGGACCGACGATCAACCCGACTAAGCTGGGCCACAACCACCAGGCGATCGCTTTGTGCGTCGCCTGGTGATCGAGGCGCTCCTGGATCGCTGCCTCACTCACGGTGCCTAACCCCCGAACGTTCCAAAGAGTTGAAACGGAGCCACGAGTGTTGCAAAGAGGGCAACACCGGCCACGATCAACCAAAGCCACCCAGGGATAGGGCCGTCTCCCTCGTGCAACTCCCCTTCGAGCGGAATGCTCTCAAGCAGACGCTTCATGGGTCATCCGTCCTTTCGTTTTCTAACTCTAAGGTTAAGAAAAAAGGACGCACGAGAGATAGAGAGGAACGTCCTTGATCGAAGGTACATTTTCCTCATCTTCTAGGGACAAATGTCCCTTGTGTTTATACCTGACCTACATTTGGGCCCAAGTTTTTAAGCTCTCCATATCTCTCAAGACCAGATTGCGATGGCGCATGTCGATGGCGCCCGAATTCTTTAAGTCCGTCAAGACGCGGGTCGTCGTCTCTCGTGAGAGTCCCACACACGCGCCCAGGTCACGCCGTGTCATGTCGAGGTGGATGGCGATCCCGTCTTTGTCGGAGCGGCCAAACTGTTCACCGAGCGTCATCAACAATTGCGCCACACGGGCAAGAGCGTTGTGCAGGCCCAAGGTTGCGATTTGCGTTTGTGCCGCTCGTAAGCGCCCTGCGAAGTGCTTGGCGACCAGCAACGATAACGAAGGACGCTCTTCAACGAGCCTCTCCATATCGTTCCAGGCGAGGCACCCCAGCTCCGCATCCTCAGTCACCTCGGCGTTTGCCGGATACGGGCCTCGATCAAAGAAGGGCACCACCGCAACCAAGTCGTTCTCTCCCAACAAGTGAATGATCTGCTCTTTGCCGCCCGCCGCCGTACGGTAAACTTTCACTTGCCCCGAAAAGACCACATAGAGCGCGTTCGCCGGCATCCCTTCGACAAAGAGTACCTGATTGGCACGGAACCGGGCCCGTGACGCAACCGCGGCAATCTCTTGAAACAAAACTTGATCGCTCACACGCTTCACCTCCCTATAAATTCATCTCTATTTAAAGCATATCGGGTCCCCGAGGGCGTGAAAGGGACGTGTGTCCCCGATCGATGGGGACACATGTCAAGTATCGTGATTATTCGCACACTCTTTTGTGTGTTGCGACGTTCCCGGGTCGACCTGTGCGACTCTAAAGTTGATGGTGAAGCGCGAACATCACGAAGGCACGGAGGTGTGAAGAGTGGCTCAATCCGACCCAAAGGAACCACAGCGCCTTCCCTGGCAACAGGTGCTCTTAGACGACGTCTTTCTGCTGCTGATGCTCGGAGTCGGCGTCCCCGTGCTCCTCTACATCATTTGGGGACTGATGGAATTGGCCAATTTGCCAGTAATCCAGTAGGGAGTGAAAAGAATGAGTGCGCTGACCCCACCGGAGAGAGTCTGGTGGAAACCCCTCGGTAGGGATGAAAAGATTTGGCTCGTGGTGGGATTGATCTGGTGCCTCTTTATGTTCTCCGTCATGTGGTGGTGGCCGCTCGTTGGAGAGCAAAATACGCCCATCGAGTCGTATCGCATCGAGCCCAGCCTCTTCTCAGAGCGAACTGAGCGTTTCATCGAGGCGTACCAAGTCGGTGAGGTGAACGGCGTGCCCATCGTCGAACCACCTGCAGGCGTAGAGGTCTACCTCGAAGCTCGCGCCTTTGAATTCAGACCCGTGCTGAAACTCAAAAAGGGCGAGTCCTACCGTATCCTCCTGTCGTCGACAGACTTTCAACACGGGTTTTCGTTGCAGCCCTTCAACATGAACTTCCAGGCGCTCCCCGGCTACCTTTACGTCATCAACATCACTCCCCAAGACGTCGGCGAGTTTCCGCTGGTATGTAACGAATACTGCGGCCTCGGGCATCACCTGATGACGGGGAAATTCATCGTTACAGAGTAGGAGGCCTCCTAGATTGGCGACCCAACCAGCTCAACACTCGGATTATCGCACGTGTGATGTGACGGGCTTCAAAGTTCACAAACCTGCTCAACGTCTCTTTACGATCAACGCGGTCACAGCCGTTAGCTTCCTTGCCATAGGCGGCGTCATGGCGTTGCTTATCGCCCTCACCCGCTGGCAAGAGGTGCAGCTCTTAGGCTCCGAGATGTTTTACCGGTTAGTGTCGGCCCACGGCGCTACAATGCTCGTTTTTTGGATCGTCTTCTTCGAGGTCGCCGGACTACACTTCGCGGGAACCGTCCTGTTGAATACTCGCCTGATCGCGCCCAAGCTGGCATGGTTTAACTACGGACTCATGGCAGTCGGCGCGCTCTTGGCCGAATACATGATGTTGTCAGGCCAAGCGACGGTTATGTTTACCGCTTATCCACCGCTAGAGGCCCACCCAGCCTTTTACCTCGGTGTGATCCTCTTTGCCGTCGGCGCCCTCGTCGCCTCATGCCACTTTATAGCCAACATCGTAGCGGCCAAGATGCGCGGGGACGTCACGGGCTCCGTTCCCTTAGTGGTCTACGCTTTCCTGTCGGCAGCGATCCTCGCCGTCTTCACGCTCCTCAGTGGCGCCATGGCGTTTGTTCCACTCTTCCTTTCAAGTATCGGTCTGCTACACGGCGTCGATCCGGCCATGTACCGACTCCTTTACTGGGGCTTCGGGCACGGCGCCCAACAGGTGAACTTAGCTGCAATGATCGGTTGCTGGTACGCCCTTGCCTCTCTGACGACGGGCGCACGACCGGTACACGAAGGGATCAGCCGCATCGCCTTCTTGCTCTACATCCTCTTTATCCAGCTTGGCTCGATTCACCACTTGTTGGTCGATCCGGGCCTTGGCACAAGCAACCGCATCATGAACACGAGCTACTTCATGTATCTGGCGACCTTGGCGAGTCTGATTCACGCCTTCTCAATCCCGGCGGCCGTGGAGAGCGCCCAGCGCCGAAACGGGTTTACCAAGGGAATCTTTGGATGGCTACGCAACGCCCCATGGAAGGAGCCCGGGTTCTCTTCACTCGCCATCTCATTTACCTTGTTCGGCTTTCTAGCCGGCGTCACCGGCGTCCTCATGGGTACGATGCAACTGAACATGCTCATCCACAACACCCTGTTCGTCCCCGGACACTTCCACCAGACGGTGGTCATCGGAACGACGCTCTCCTTTATGGGGCTCGCCTATTACATCGTCCCGTTGGTGACAAAGAGGCAGCTGCTCGGTAAGCGTCTGGCCTCTTGGCAACCGTACATCTACGCGTTCGGCCTTCTTCTGCTCACGTTGGGCATGCAGCTCGGCGGGAAACAGGGACTGCCGCGTCGCGTGTGGGACATTACCTATGACAACGCCCGAATTCCGACGGACATCTTTCAGACTCCGACGGTCGACTTCGCCCTCGCCGCGCTCGGTATCGGGGCCATTATCGCTGTGATTGGCGGTGGCATGTTCGTCGGGATCATGGTGGCGACCGTCTTCTTCGGTAAGCGGGTCGACAACCCGGTTAACGGATTGCGAGTCTTCTCGCCACAGGGTGGTCTCGTCGGAAGCAGCCCGCTGGAGAGTGCCGCGGAGGTCTCCGCAACCGAAGAGAAGCCTGAAGCGAAGCCAGGCAACCACAGAGGCCGGCACAACGGAGCCGACGGGCACGTCGCGTCGCCCGGTACGCTGGTGCTCATTTACACGTTCCTGGCCTGGTTCATCCTCTGGTACGGCGTTGCGTTCTTTAACCTGAGCAAGGTATGGCCGGTCGGGTAAGGGACGTGGAGAACCATCGGGTGAGGTGGATCATACGGAGCGCAAGCCTCCTTCTGCTCCTCCTCACCTTTGCGTACTACGTATGGCCCACTCCATACAGCTACCGCTATGAGCGAGTCCTGAGCCAAGTCGTGCACGTGCGCACGCACCGTATCACCGGCCAGACGTTTGTCGCCACTGACCTGGCCGGTCAGGGATGGCGAGCCGGCGTCGCGAATCCATTCGCCTGCCGTGTGGCGTGGAAGCGGCTCTCTACAAGCCCATGACCCGGTAGAGCTGGGCCACATCTAGGTGCCGCCTCACCGTTTCGGCCAGTGCATCGTACGGGTTTTCTCTTGCCTTTTCGGGTGCGCCGAACTTAGGCCATCCTCTTCGGGCCCGCAACAGATCGAGAAACCGCCGTCGAAAGCCTGCTTCATCAAAGAGGCCATGGACATAGGTACCAAAGATCATCGCGCCGTCACGCCCTCCGCCGTCGTCCATCCAACAGCATCCATCGTACACGGTAAGGGGTTCGCCTTCCCGCCGGTGCTCTCGGGAGATCTCCACCCAGGCTCTGCCTCCAAGGCGCTGCGTCTGTCCCGTGTGAATCTCGTAACCCTTGATGGATGCGGCGATCGCCTCCGGGTAGTACACCTTCCCTTGGACTCGAGTCGTCAACTTCTTCGGCTGCAGGATTGTCCTCACAGGTAGCAACCCGATGCCTCCCAATTCACCTCGAGTACTCTCGGTTCGGTGGGGATCGGCGATGTGTTCACCCAGCATCTGATAGCCGCCGCAGATGCCGACGATGCACCCGCCGCTCCTCGCGTACGCCCGCATCTGGTCCACCATTCCCGCCTGCCAAAGCTCCTGGAGATCGTCGATTGTGCTTTTGGATCCGGGCAGTAAGAGCAGATCCGGACGACCGAGCGCCTGCTCCGGCCTGACGAAGCGCACCCGAACATCCTCCGAGAGTTTGAGGGCGTCGACATCCGTGAAGTTGGAGATCCGGGAGACCTGCACGACAGCCACGTCCAACCGATGCGCGCTCGTCTCCGGCTCCCCGCCGTCCTCCGGCTCCTCCAACGAGACCGAGTCCTCTTGCGCGATGGCGAGCCCTCGTATGTAAGGAATCACACCGGCAATGGGGACGCCGATCCGCTCCTCTAAGAACGTAAGTCCCGGGCGCAAGATCTCGACATCGCCGCGAAACTTGTTGATGAGAATCCCTTTCACTAGTGCTCGTTCTTCGGGTTGAAGGAGCTCCATCGTTCCGACGACCCACGCCAAAGCGCCGCCGCGATCGATGTCGGTGACCAAGTAAACAGGGGACTGAGTCTCACGGGCGATGCGCATGTTGACGATGTCGCCCTCCCGCAGGTTCACTTCCGCCGGGCTGCCGGCCCCTTCGATCACAATGACGTCATGAGCTTCGGCCAAGCGCTCAAAGGCAGCCAACGCCTCGGTGAGGAACTCCGCCTTCCTCCCGGAATACTCCTGCCACTTCATCATTCCGATCGCCCGGCCGCGCACGATTACCTGCGAACCCATGTCGCTCGTGGGCTTCAACAGAATTGGATTCATGTCCACATGTGGCTCGACGCCTGCCGCCTCCGCCTGTACGACCTGAGATCGCCCCATCTCGCCGCCTTCGCGAGTCACAAAAGAGTTTAGCGCCATGTTTTGCGCCTTAAAGGGAGCCACCTTGTATCCGTCTTGGGCGAAAAGCCGGCACAACGCCGTTGCAAAAACGCTCTTGCCGACGTGCGAGCCCGTCCCTTGTACCATGATTCTCTTCGCCGCCATCGAACGATCCCTCACCTTCCCTTGTCACTGAATCGCCCTAAGAACTCGTCACCTTTCGTAGATGCACCCGTTCATTCAACGATACGACGACGCCGTGGCCGTCAAAGTCGTCCACGATCGTGAGTCCGCCCGAGTCGATCGTGAGATGAATCGCCACCTCCAACGGAGCGTTCATCACCTCCACCAGGGCGGCGCGAATCGGACCGCCGTGCGAGACGAGGAGGACCGACTTGCCCCGGTACTCAGCCAACAGGGCGCGGAGCGCCGCCCGGACCCGGCGGTGTACGGACTCGAAACTCTCGCCCCCCGTGGGTGAAACGGTCAGCGGCGAGCCGGTCCACGCACGGATCGCCTCCGGGTACGCCGACTCGACTTGGGCGTACGTGCAGCCCTCCCACGCGCCGAAATCGGCTTCTTCCCAATCCGGCGTCACCTGCACCTCCAGCCCATGTCTGGCCGCAATCACCTCTGCCGTCTTCTGCGCCCGACCTAGGCGGCTCGAGAGGACGGCGTCCACCGTGTCAGCCGCCAGGCGCCGAGCTACGGCATCGGCCTCCCTTTGGCCCCGGGCGCTGAGCGCGGCGTCGCGCCGCCCGCCAAAGAGACTGGCGGCATTATCTTCAGACTCACCGTGACGGACGAGGTAGAGGCGGGTCCTCACGGATCGACCAGCTCCCCCAGCGCATTCACCAGTCGCTCATTCTCCGTGTCGGTGCGCACAGCGACTCGGATATACCCCTCGCCCAGCAAGGGAAAGGTCGCCGCGTCCCGCACCAGAATTCGCCGCCGGGCCAACGCCTCTCTCAGCTGGGGAGATCGCCACCCTGTCTCGCGGATATCGAGCAAGAGGAAGTTGGCGGCCCCCGAAAGCGGCCGAATCCCCGGCGTCGCCTGCAAACTCCGGATAAGAGCCTCCCGGGCGCGTCGTACGACTTGCTGTGTGCGCAGGACAAACGGCTTCTCATTCAAGCACACCTCTCCCACAGCTTCAGCCAGAGCGTTCACACGCCAGGGAACGAGTTCATTCACCAGCGCCCGAGCCCACTCTCTTGGCAACAGCGCCAGCCCGAGTCGGAGTCCGGCGAGGGCGTACAGTTTTGTCAGCGAGACGAGGAGGATGAGGGGATACCCTTCTCTGAGCAGCCTGACGCCGGAGACGCCGCCTGCGACGAATCCCAGAAACGACTCGTCCACCACCGGCCAGGCGCCCCGTTCACACACTGCACGAACGAGATCCAAGAACGATGGCGCCGGAAGGTACGACCCAGTCGGATTGTTCGGCCTGCACACAAAGAGCATATCCCCTGCGCGTATCCTCTCCAGGACTGCGGACGGCTCGATTGCAAAGCCTCTTTCAGGCCGACCGGGAATGGTGACGACCTCACGACCGGCGCGCCGCGCGGCCTGCTCGTACTGGGAGAATGTCGGTTGGACGAGAACGACCCGGCCCACCTGCGGCAAGCGCGGCAGAGCGGCGATCAGCTCCGCCGCTCCGTTGCCGGCCACGACGTGCGACGACGGCACGTCGAAATGGCGTGAAGCCGCCTGACAGAGCCGGGCGCTCTCTGGATCGGGGTAGCGGGTGATCTCCCCCAGCGCGGCCTGCAACGTCGGCCACACCGAATCCGGGGGGCCCAGCGGGTTAATGTTCGCACTAAAGTCCAAGTAGTCGTCCGGATCTCCGCCATACCGGGCGGCCGCGTCCCAGACGTTCCCTCCGTGCTGCACGCTCATCGTCCGATGCACTCCCCATCCACACGTTGCTCCCACCGCACGCCGCCGGAAATGATCTGCGACCGGCCCAACCCGACGGCCTCAGGCATCGCTTCTCTCACGATCCTTTGCAAATCGGCGTCGCAGCCGGCCGACGCCTGCGACGGTTCGCACAGAATGCCGCACAGCGTCCCCTGCATCAACTCCCCGCAGGTTCCGGGAACCAAAGCCGCCACCGTCACGTAGCCATCACGACCCAGAGCGTCAATACGACGATCTCCACGATTTCATTGAGGGCCCCTAAGGTGTCGCCGGTCATACCACCGATCTTGCGCGCCACGTACCAACCGGCCAACTGGGCAGTGACGAGCGCCCCCAGCGTGACGGCGACTACGTGAGCGAGGGAAGGAGCAAAGGCCCAACCGACTAAGAGGGCGCCGAGCGTCGCTATGAGGAGGTGCGCGCCGCTTACCTGTTCCATGTACGTCTGCCCCAACCCGCCTGCCGGTCGTGCGTAGTCAAAGCGGCAGGCGCCAAAGACTAGGGAGCACCGCCCAAACGCAAGGGCCACCGGCAAGGCCGCCCACCAGTCGATCGGCGCGAGCTGCAGCAGTAAGCTCCCCTTCATTCCCAGAACGAGGATCGCAGCAGCCACGCCATGCGCCCCCACGCGGCTGTCCTTCATAATCTCCAGCCGCCTCTCGGGTTCGTACGCCCCGTACACTCCGTCGGCCGTGTCCATGATACCGTCCAAATGAAGATTGCCGGTGAGAAAGATCGAGGCCGCCAGCACCCAAAGGACCGCAACGGCGGGAGGGAGCACGACGTGTATCCCCATGCCGATTCCGGCGAGTGCCAAGCCGAGCGACGCACCGACGAGGGGATGAAGAGACATCGACGCTGCCAGGTCCGCTTCCGTCACCGTCCCTGAAATGCGCACAGGCACGCGGGTGAGAAACTGCAGGGCCAGACCAAACCGCCGCAGGGGGCGAATCTCTATACCCACACCAACCACCACACCCCCACAACGATCGAGACACCGAGTAAAAAGAGAAGGCTGACACCGTGCATGAGGTGAATGGTGCGTACGATATCCCGAATCTGCAACGCTCTCAGAGGTTCGCCCATGTAGGCCCTAAACTGCTCCTTTCCGCCGTAAACATTCCATCCCCCAAGGCGAACGCCCAACGCGCCCGCCACGCCCGCTTCGGGAATGCCCCCGTTGGGGCTGGGATGGCGCCGGGCGTCTCTTCGAATCGTGCGCCAAGCTCTTCCTCCGTCCGCTTGCAAAAGCCAGGCGGACGCCGGCAACAATACCCCTGCGATGCGCGCCGGCAACCAATTCACCACATCGTCCAACCGGGCGGCAGCCCAGCCGAAGTGGCGATATCGCTCGTTGCGATACCCCCACATCGAATCGAGTGTGTTCACGGCCCGATACGCCACCGCCAGCGGCGCCCCTCCGATGGCGGCGTAAAAGAGTGGCGCAATGATCGCATCCACGGTGTTCTCCGCCACACTCTCTACGCAGGCTCGTACAATCTCCGACTCCTCCAAACCGGCCGTGTCGCGGCCGACGATCTGCCCAACCTGGGCCCGGGCCTGTTCACGTTCCCCGCACTCCAGCGGGCGGGCGACGGCAAAGCCCGCATCCTGCAACCCTTTCGAAGCCATGGTCGTGGACGCAAGCCAAACAGCGACCAGCCAACCGGTCACCGGGTGCACCCTGCCGACGACCCCAACCACAGCCCAGGTTGAGAGGTAACTGAGGAACACCACCAACGCCACCAGACACGCTCCGACGGTACGTTCGGATCGAGGGCTCGTCACAAAAGGCCTCACCGTCCGCTCGAGGAAGCTGATCCCCTTTCCCATCCAGATGACAGGGTGCGGGAGGAAGCGCGGGTCACCCACCAGACGATCGACGACGAACGCAGCCCACGCGAGTCCGACACCGCCCGTCATCAGGTGCCACTCCCAGCCCGGCACGCTCATCGATCGGCCCTCAGCGCCTTGACATCTACGGGGATGCCCGCTACAGTCCAGTACACCTTGGTACACTCGGAGGCTACCCGCTGATTGGCGAGTCCCGCAATGTCGCGAAATGCTCGCCCCAGCGGATATGGCGGTACGACGCCGCCTCCGACTTCGTTGGAGACGACGATCACATGGGCTTGGGTCCGGACCATGGCGCCCACGAGCTCGTCGACCCGGGCCAGGACAGCGTCGTTCAAGGCGTCCCCTTGCAACTCAGACTGCAAATTGAGCAGCCAATTGCTCACAAAGAGCGTCAAGCAGTCAACGAGAATCACGCCCACCCCTGGTGACGCGTGTTCGATCACCGCTGCCGCGTGCAGCGGCGCTTCGCTCGTCTGCCAGCTTTCGGGCCGGCGCGCCTGATGGCGGCGGACCCGCTCGTTCATCTCCTCGTCGCGCACCTCCGCCGTCGCGATGTAAAGGACCGATCCGTCCGTCTCGGCCCGCCGCGCCAACGCCTCGGCCCATGCGCTCTTGCCGCTGCGCGCGCCGCCCAGCACCAACGTGAGTCCGGACTCAGGCATGCAGCGTCTCCCCTTTCCTCCACTGGTCATGACACGTCCCCCAGCCGCTCTTTTAGTCTCGGTGCTCACCTGGGCGTCGGAGAACGTCGCCATCTCCCGCAGCACCGCGGTCGAGGCGTCCAGTATTCCCATGGCCAGAGCGGCGCCGCTCCCTTCACCCAGGCGCATTTCGAGGTCCAACAACGGCTGCAGTCCCAAGTGAGCGAGGATTCGGCGATGCCCGGGATCCTTGGAGCAATGCGAGGCGACCAGGTAATCGACCGCCCCAGGTACCAAGCCGACCGCCAGCAACGCGGCGGCAGCGGTAATCAGTCCGTCGATCACCACCGGGCAGCGGCGCGACGCCGCTTCAATGATGCATCCGGCGAGCCCGCCGATCTCGAGCCCTCCCACCTTGGCGAGGACGTCGAGCGGATCCTGCGGATCGGGCGTATAGCGGGCAAGGGCCGCCTGGACCACCTGCGCTTTCCGGGCTACGCCGGCCGCATCCAGCCCCGTCCCGGGACCGGTCACCTCGTGGGGATTGGCCTCCAAAATTGCACAAAGAATTGCGGTGCTTGGCGTGGTATTTCCGATGCCCATCTCGCCAAGAGCGATCACGTCGACTCCGGTCTCCAGGACCGTTCGAGCGACACTGCGACCTGCTTCCACCGCCGCCATCGCGTCCTCACGGCTCATGGCATGTGATCGGGCCAGGTTCTCTGTGCCCCGCCGTACTTTGCAATTCAAGAATTTCGCGGCCGGCTGATTTGGCACCAAGATGTCGCCGTTCACGCCGATATCCGCGACGTAAAGGTCCAATCCAAAGCGCTTTGCCAACACGTTGGCGCACGCTCCGCCGTCCAAGAAGTTATGGATCATCTGCTGAGTGACGACCGAAGGGTAAGGGCTCACGCCTTCGGCGGTGACGCCGTGGTCGCCAGCCATCAGGACGAGGGCTTTGCGGCTCGTCGACGGCAGCGACTTCGCCTGCATGCCGGCGAGTTGAATTGCCAACGCTTCGAGTCGCCCGAGGCTACCCGGGGGCTTGGTCAACTGATCGAGACGCTGACGGGCGGCGCTCATTGCCGCTTTATCCAACGGTGGAAGCTGGGGAAGGCGCATCAAAACTCGATCCCCGGCTGCGCTTTGATGCCCTGCTCTCGGTATGGGTGTTTAATCAACCGCATCTCCGTGACGAGATCGGCGTACTCGATCAAGGCGTCCGGCGCGTACCGCCCTGTAATGATGACGTGCCGCATTTGAGGCCGCTGCCGCAGCGTCTCCAACACCTCGTCAAGCGGGAGCCAGCCGTACTTGAACATATAGGTGAGTTCATCCAAAATGACGACATCGTACGTGCCGTCTGCTGCCAGGAGCTTCTCTTTGCTGAGCTCCCAGCACGCTTCGGCCAGAGCCTTATCCTTTTCGATATCTTTGGACGTCCACGTAAACCCGCTTCCCAGGGGAATCATCTCGACACCCATCTTTTCGGCCGCCCGTGTCTCGCCAAACCGGGAGTTCTTGTGCTTGATGTACTGCAGCATAACGACCTTTAAACCGCGCCCCCACGCCCGTGTCAGGACGCCGAGCGCCGCCGTCGTCTTCCCTTTGCCGTTCCCCGTATTGACGATGACGAGGCCTTTGCGCACGCTCTCTTTAACCGTCCGCTCGTACGCTCTGGGTTCATTGAGCGTTTGACTCATCCGTCTCACCTCATTTAAGTTCACATCTGAGTTCACATCATGGATACGCGCCGTTTTCGCAACAGCCAAAGGAAGAACGGCGCCCCACACAAGGCGGTGATCACGCCGACTGGAATCTCACTGGGCGCCACCGCCGTGCGCGCCAATGTATCCGCTGCCGTCAAAAACATACCGCCGACCAGAGCCGACATGGGCGCGAGCAGACGATGATCGGGTCCGATGAGCATCCGCACCGCGTGGGGAATGATCAGGCCGACAAAACCGATGATGCCGCTGACAGAGACCGCCGCCGCTGTCATCAACGAGACCGCCAACAAGAGCGTCCGCTTCACGCGCTCGACGCTCACTCCCAGATGCTGCGCCGATTCCTCCCCAAGGAGAAGTGCATTGAGATCCCGGGCGTAGATCAGCGTCACGACGGCGCCCAAGACAAAGTAAGGTAGCGCCGCCGTAATGCTCGCCCAGTCGGCCCGCCCGAGCCCTCCCATGAGCCAGAAAAGGATCATGGCCACCTTCTCCTCGCTAAAGACGAGGAGCAACGAGACGACGGCGGACAAAAACGAACTGATGGCGATTCCGGCCAGGAGCAAGGTGCCTGTGGGAACCCGCCCCTTCACCCGCGCCAGGTTGTACACGAGGAGAACCGTCCCTAAGGCCGTTCCGAAGGCCATGAGCGGAACGGCCCGCAACCCGAAGGCGTGGACGCTCACCCCCAGCACCATGCTCAAGACGGCGCCGACCGATGCTCCAGAAGAGACGCCCAGGACGAAGGGGCCTGCCATGGGATTGCGAAACAACCCTTGCAACACGGCGCCGGAGAGTCCCAACGCCGCTCCCACCAGACCGCCCAGAATCACTCGGGGCAAGCGCAAGTGGAAGAGGATCACTTCGTGCGAGCGCACCCAGTCGGCTTCTTGCCAGGCGATCCCCAAGCTGTACAGCAGCATTCTCGCAATCTGTCCAGGAGGCAATTGCACGGCGCCCAGCCCCAATGCCAGGAGTGCGACGGCAAACCATGCTCCCGTCGCTGCGCCAAGGAGGGTCAACCCTCTTGGACGTAGACGTTGAATCGCCTTCACAGGTCTTTTGAGGACGCGGCGGTAAGCTCTCGCCGTCTCCAGCATCGCCGTTAAAACCGATCAGGGTACAGCGCCCGGGCGATCGACTCAAGCCCCAGTACAATGCGGGGGCCGGGACGGGCGATTTCGTCCTCGTTCAACTGATAGATGCGACCCGTTTGCACCGCATCGATCTCCTGCCACGCCGCCCGCGCTCCGGCCCGCAGTTCCTCGACCGTGTTGTCGAACGTTGTTAAGATGACCGTCGGGTTCCGCTCAACAACGACCTCCAGGCTCATTCTGGGCCAAGCAGAGTTCGCGTCGGCAGCGATGTTGATTCCTCCGGCCATTTCAATCAGCTCGTTAATGAAACTGCCGGGCCCCGCCGTCATCAGCGGATCCCCCCACACTTCGTGAAAGACGCGCGGCTTGTTTGCCTCGGGAACGTCGCCGATGCGCGCAACAGTCCCGGCCACACGCGCCTGCATCTGGGCGACAACGTCCCTGGCCCGCTGGGGCCGACCGACGATACGGCCGACCAAGTCGATTCGTTCATAGATCTCTTGTAGATTGGAAGGGACGATGTGAGCCACCGTGTAGCCCAAACCCTCGAGCCGCTCTCGATGATCACTGGAACTGTTGATCACAAAGACGAGGTCCGGATCGAGCGCGGCGATCGTCTCAAACGAGGGGGTGCGCATTGAGCCCACCTTGGGTTTGGGCTCGGCTTCGGCTGGGAAGTTACTATACTCGTCGACTCCCACGACCTGATCGCCGGCGCCGACGGCAAACAAGATCTCCGTGTTTGACGGTCCGAGTGTGACGATGCGGGCCGGACGGCGCTCAATCCTCACCTCTTGGCCGCCGTCGTCGATAAAGGTAAAAGGATAGACTGCCTGCTCGGCCGTCGCATTGGGACTCAAGAGCAGTGCCACGGCAAGCATCGAGAGCCCGACGGCCCACGACATCACACGCGAGATCATCCACGAGTTGGATCGAAACTTTGCATTCATCGCTTATCTCATCTCCTTCCAAATATTGAGGCGCTTACGGCGTCTCACTTGCCGAATTGAGTGTTACTTTGTCGGCGGCTTGGTCGCACAGGCGCGTGGCTCGGCCACGTGGCGACTCCTTTTAAAGTTTTGAAACCAGATGAATCCACGGGCTACCGGCGCTCGGGTGACGTCCTACGATCACTTCTGCGCCGTACACCTCCCGGATCACCCTAGGCGCAATCACGTCCTCAGGAGTGCCCATTGCCGCAATGCGCCCTTTTGAAAGCAGGATCAGCTTTTCGCAGTAGAGCGCCGCCAGGTTCAAGTCGTGAAGCACAGCGAGGACCGTCAAGCCCTCATCCTGGTTGAGCCTTTTTAAGAGATCAAAGATCTCCACTTGATGATTGATGTCCAAGTGACTCGTCGGCTCGTCCAGGAGTAAGATTTCGGGCTGCTGGCACAGCGCGCGCGCAATGGCGACACGCTGCCTTTCACCCCCGCTGATCTCGCTGACCAGACGATCCGCCAAATGATCGATTCCTGTCAGCCTCAGAGTCCGCTCGACCTGGGCAAAGTCCATGGGTCCCTCACGCTGAAACCGGCTCCAATGTGGATACCGCCCCATCAAGACTACGTCCCGCACCGTGAAGTCGAAATTCAGGACTTCTTCTTGGGCAACGACGGCGATTCGCCGGGCGAGAGCTCTCGGCGAGTAGGCGCGCAAGTCCTCGCCATCAATTTGAAGCCGGCCGGAGTGGGGATCCAACACACGCGTCACGATCCGCAACAACGTCGATTTTCCCGAGCCGTTCGGGCCAATCAGGCCGGCCATCTCGCCTCGCTCTACACAGAGCGCGATATTCTCGAGAAGAACCTGCGCTGAATCGTAGCGAAACGATACGCCGTGAATCTCTATGCGAGTCCTTGCTGCTCCTGCTCCCAAGAGCATCCCTCTTCTCACCGGGCTACGTGTCACCCATGTGCCACCCATGCCCATCGCCGCAAACCAAAAAGGCTCTCCCCAAGGAATGGGAGAGCCAAAAAGAAAACCTCCGTCAACGAATCTAGACAGAGGAAATCAAGAACACACACTTTGTAGATACCAGGTCACACGGATCCCGGTCCCAAAGTTTGCTCCCCCTTTTCCTCGAAGGGCGAAGTGGCAATACATAAGGCAGGTCTCCTGGCTTCCGGCTTTAATCCCTGTATGCGCCTTCCCCACGACTTTAGTAAGCGTGAGTGGCGTGATGCATCAGGCCTTACCGGTCACAGTGGCGGGACCGCGTCGGCTCCGCAAGGCGTTGCCCTGCACTCCGAACTTCCCTATTATCCCTTGTCGTGAAACAAGGGCACCTTATGTTTAACCGCCCGATATTCAGTTGTGTATTGCCTATACCTTACACGCTCTTGTGGAGAGTTCCTCCCGTAACTTGCCATCGATCGCGGGAATCGCGGACGGAGTGTACTTACTGCCCTCAAAGGGGAACTACCCTGATCGCAGAATATCTTTGCATCATCTTTAGGCACGGAGGAACCTGACTCGCCAAGTGAGACGATGCAGTCGGAGCGGATACTTTGAGCGGAGGGGCGTGGGTGGGGAACCGTCGATCCAAGTGGTGGTTTAACGAGAAAAGCCGAGTATCGGACAAGGTTTCTACTATGGGCGGCCTGCTCCATAATCGGAGGATTCATCGTTCGCCGATATACTTGTGCATCTAGATGCTGACGCGCCACCTTCTAAAGCGCCACCGATCACGGTTTCGCCGCGTCCTGGTCGTGACTGAGAGCGTCTTTAGTAAGGACGGGGATGATTGTGAGAAGCAAAGCACAAGGCGGCGCCCCCCTCCTTTAACACCCGTCGGAGAGGCAGCGCTGCCTTGGAATCTGTTCCTGGCCGGTCTTACCTGAGCGAGGCGTTCTCTCGAAGAGTGACGTTGATCAAACGGGCGGCCTCTTGGAGCGCGGCGTTGGGCGAGATCGAGTGATCGCGCTCCAGGTCGTGCCACACCTGGCGGAACTGTGTCAGCGAGTCGGTGAAGCCCGGCGGCACGGGCAACGGGGCGGCCGTCTCCATCGCCGTCGGGATGATCCCGAAGTACGGGTTTACTTCGAAATACTCCGGATTGAAGTTGTACTCCCGGATGGGACTCGGTCGGCCTTGACGCAGGAGAAACCCGCCTGCGGCTTCTTCGTCGATCGTCAAGTAGTAGATCAAGTTCCATGCGGCCTCGACCCGCTGGACCCCTTTGGGGATGCTAAAGACGAGCGTAGGCTCGGCCACGCCGGTCCAAGGGGAGTCGGGACGCTTCGGACGGAGGGCCATAGCGATCGGCGTATCCGGGTTGCGATTTAAGATGGAAGCGTAGGTAAACGTACCGCGCCCGAGCATTGCAACCTGGTTGTTAGCAAAGGCTGCCTCTCCGCCCAAGATGTTTTGCGGACCGCCGAGGTGCTGCGCGATGAAATCCCGCTCGAAGTTGATTGTCTCCAGGGCGGCAGGCGAGAAGAATGTCGCCTCGCTCCCGTCTTGGGACAGGAACGACCCGCCGCCCGCATAAAGCCACGCGAGCGGTCCGTACGTACCCTGGTTTTGGAAGTCGAACGGCGTCACCATGAGCTGATCACCCTGAAACCGGGTAAGCGAGCGCGCCATCTCGTCGAGTTCCTGGAACGTGGTCGGCGGTTTCTCCGGATCGAGGCCAGACTCCGAGAAGATCTGGGTGTTGTAGAGCAGGATGTTGTTCATGTCGGCGCCGGAGCGATGCGGCAGGCCAAAGACGCTCCCACCGTGCTTGACGCCTTCGATCTCAGCAGGGAACCATATGCTCTCCGAGATGCCTTCACGATCGAGGTACGGTGAGAGGTTGGTGAGTGAGTCCTGGCGGGCCAGCTCCAGCATACCGTCCCCACGCAGCATCGCCACGTCGAATGGCGTGCCGGCGGCCATGGAGAGTATGACGCGCTCTTGCAGGTCGTTGCACCCCGCCAACGTGGTAGTAACCCCGACGTTGGGATGCTCTCTTTGAAATATGGCGATCTGGTCTTGAACCCATTCATCCCGCGCTGCGCCCCAGCAGTGAATGAGGCTCAACTCGATCTTCTCCTGGGCCGCCGCGGCGACGTTGAGGAGGCTCAAACTGACGAGAAAGACACTGGCAACCAGCCAGCGGCAACGAAACAATGCGCTCATCTCCAAAGTACCCCCATTTCCGCGATATGTACAATATCTTATTGTGTAAACGTCCGAGTGAAGTGGCTCGCCGTCTTCAAGCCGCTGCGACCGGCAAATTTGGGATCGGACGTGAGCGTGACGTCGTGAAGCCAGGATTACAGTAATCGTTTACCGACGTGCACGAAAACTCCTTCCATGTCGACCATTAAGATTTTTTAGTACGAACAAACGTGCATGTCGACACACATTTTGGAGCTGGCGACTATCACTCCAACGGATCCGGAAATGTGACGCGCGCCGACAATAACTCGCCCCCGTGCACGTGAAATGTCTCGTTGATCTCGACCCATTCCCCTCACCCTAGCCTCGCAAGAACTCAGCCTCAATGTCCTGAGCCGCAGACAGAGGGGTTTTCAACTCATCGAGGACTCCTTCGTCTAATTCTACGCCGAGACCAGGTCCTTCAGGAACCCAGAGCATGCCGTCGGCGAAGCGGACGCGTTCTTTCACCACATCGTCGATATACAGCAGGGGACCCACGGGATCCGAATGGTAGTCGAGCCGCGGGCAGGATGCACCGATGTGAGCCTGGGCCGCCGTGGCAATGCTGGTCTCCTGCGTCGTGCCGATCAAACACTCGAGTCCTGCCGTGTCGGCGAGCTCCAACAGGCGGCGGGCATAGGTGATGCCCCCGGCGACCGAAATCGAGACGTTAAAAATGTCGACACACCGTTGTTTGATCAAGCGCAGTGCATACTCGCCACTGCGGACATGCTCGCTGATCGGTGAATCGACGGCCCGGCGCACCTCGGCCATTCCCTCCAAGTCATCTCGATCCACCGGAGACTCGTAGAGGTCAAAGCCGAAGGGGGCTAGCCGCCGCCACAATTCGATCGCTCTCTTCGGCGTGAGCAGGCCGCTGGCGTCGATCGCAACAATGCGGCCGCGACCATCGAAACGGTCGGCAAACTCCCCTAGAAACGCTTCATCCACATCGAAGGAGGCGCCGACATAGAGCCGAAACGCATCGAAGCCCTGTCGAATTCGTTCCTCAACAACGTCTAAGTTAGCCGGGATATCCTCCATGCTCTTCATCCGAAAGATGGGATAGCAGATCGGAATGGCATTTCGGCTCCTGCCGCCGATGAGATCACACACCGGCTTCCCGGCCGCGCGTCCGAGGAGATCCCACAGGGCGATATCGACACCACACCGTACAAGGCTGGCTTTTCCGTAAAAGCGCGTCCCCGGGAAAGTCGCCATGAGAACCCTTTGGATCTCGGCAATGTCTTCCGGGCGCCGTCCCATTAGCACCCGGTTCAAACAGAGCTCGAGATCCTGCAAATCGGGCATGATCGCAGGCGCGTGTGAAAGGTCAGGCATCTCTCCGATCCCACTCGCCCCCGAATCCGTGCACACGCGTACGATGACGTGCGCGCTGGGGTGGTGCTCATACCGTCGTGTCGCAATCGGGATCAACTCTACATTAGTGATTCGCAACCCTCATCAACCTCCTCGTTGATCTGCACCGCGTCGAGGTCTCACTGGCTACTCTTCGTACACCTGCGACTTCTATAAGATCACGCGCCCTTGAACACTCACTTTTCGGCAAATCATACTGCAAGATTGCCATATACGTTTGCGCCTCGCTTTCGACGCCCCAAACCATACACCTTCACCCAAATAACTTTATTGCAAATTTTTCGTGTTTTTTCACAGGAATTGATCGGCGACACATCGAACTGCGTGCACAATCCAAAACAATCACGTAATTCCGGAAGCGTACGCCGACGCATCCCATGCCCCAGCCACGAGGTGATTGCGTGCGGCTCACACCTATAGCTTTCGTTTTGTCTCGGGAGGAGAACAGATTGCGCTTAACCCTTGAGCAGATTGCCAAGACGGCTGGGGTCTCCGTCAGTACGGTCTCAAGAGTCCTCAACCGCAAGCCCAATGTAAGTGTTGAAACGAAACGCATCGTCATTGAGGCGATCCAAAGCCTTGGAGAGACTCCCCCCTCGGAGCTGGCCGCAAAAGGCATCATCGGCTTTCTTGTTCCTGAAACCACCAAATATATGGGGCTCCAAACGCCTGTGTTACTCGCTGAAATCGCGGCGGCTAAAGAGGTCGTGGAGAACGAGGGGTACGGTCTGCTCGTTGGGACATTTGGTGAGGATCCTAACAGTGTGGTCGACCGCATGTTGGCCAATAAAGAGTTTGCCGGAGCAATCGTGGCCCGGGCATCCACCCTCCCCCAAGAGACGGATCGCCTTCGACACGCCGATATCCCCTTCGTGTTTGTAAACACGCTGGGGCAAGCGCACTACCGGCTAAGCGTGGGAGTCGACAACGAAAGGGTCGGCTACCTTGCCACCCGCCATCTATTAGAGCTGGGGCATCGGCGCATCGGCTTCCTGGGCGGTCAGTCGATCTTCCCCTCGTTAATCGCCCGTCTGGAAGGGTACCGGAGAGCTTTGACCAAGAGCGGCATTCCGATCGATGAGAGTCTCGTGGTCGAGACTGATCTCACCCAGCAAAGTGGCGAAGAGGCTGCCGCGCGGCTACTTGGACAGCGTCCCCGTCCAACCGGCATCGTGGGGGTGAATGACTACGTAGCCGTTGGTTGCCTAAACGCGGCGGCCAAACTCTCGCTATCTGTTCCGCACCACCTTTCTATTGTCGGATGCGACGACATTGAGATCACCCGCTACGTCCGCCCTGCCCTTTCAACTGTATACATCCCGTGGAGAGACATGGCAGCTCTGGCGGCTCGGATCCTCGTCGAACAGATCCGGCGAGGCAGCGTGCATCGCTGCGAGATCGAGCTCGACGTTACGCTGGTTCCACGGGATTCGACCAAGTCCATCCAAGCCGCATCAGTCACTTCATCACCCACTTCAAGGAGGAATTCGTGATGGATCAGGGGAGCGACTCTCGCAGCAGGGCGTCCAGAGAACCGTTGTATTGGTCATGGTGGGGCTGGGAACCACTGGATCATTACCGCCGCGTGGGAGGCGTCGCAGGAGCGGTCGATGGCAGCGCGGCCTGGTTGACCCACTGGTACACTCGTCTGCACACGGAAGAGTTGGTACAAACGATGGCCGACCTCGGAGTGAATTTAGCCGTTACACACTTCTTTAAGGGGTTCGGCTTGATGCACGAGCGCGACGAACATGCGCGTCTGCAGCAGCTCGTCCATCGCGCAAACCGCCACGGAATTCGAGTGCTGGGCTACTGTCAGTCCCGATCGTTGTACTACGAGACGATTCTGGCCGAAGTGAGCACCGCGTCCGAATGGATACAAAAAGAGGTTGACGGTCGGAATAAGACATGGGGCGGATCGTACTACCGCTGGGCGCCGTGTGTGATGAGCCGCGGGTTTCGCGACTACATAAAAGAAGTGATACGGTTTGGCCTTGAAGAGATCGGCCTCGACGGCTTCCACTTCGACAACGATTATGCGCAACCGTGCTACTGTGACACCTGCGAGCAGGCATTCCGTGCGTGGCTGACCGAGCGCTTCCCAAACCCAAGAGAACATTTCGGCCTCGCTTCGTTCGACCACGTGCGACAGCCTCCCCCGCGCCAACGGCCTGGCGCCATTCGTGACCCCCTGGAACGGGCTTGGGTACGATTTCGATGTGAGGGATTGGCAGAATTCCACGAGGAGATCACGACCCATGCCCGAGCGATTCGTCCCGGCGTTCTCTTGTGTGGAAACCCGGCCTATCCCCGACGGCCACATGCAGCGTACGAGAACAGCGTCTGGGCGCCACTCCTGGGGCGACACCTCGATTTGATGTTTGCCGAGAACGGCAATTTCCCCGGCATCAATGGCGGGGCTCTTGTTTCGCAGATCCGCGGATACAAACAAGGAGGCGCGGTCGGTTACCGAGTCATTTCGACAACATGGAGGCGCGGCGATGCCTCCACCCCCAGCGGACTACCTGAGACGGCTGCCGAGGTGGAGCTGCAAGTCGCGGAAGCCGCCGCAAACGGAGGCATTCCCGGCTCCAACTGGGCGTTACGCCCTTTGAACGACGGATCCCTCATTAGAATTGATCGGGCCGAGTTGCGCGATGCGCTTAGGCGCTCTTTAGACTTTGTACGCCGCAACGAGGAGCGTTTCGCAGGAGCGTCGCCCGTTCGGGATGTGGCCGTATTGCGAACCTTTGCCTCCCTGACCTACGACACACGTCTCGCGAACGACACCATCCTCGCCGTAGAGGAAGCGTTAATCCAAACAGGTTTCTCTTGGGAAGCGCTCTTCGCAGACGATCTCGCTCCACTCGATGAATTTGGCGTCCTTGTGGTTGCGGGACAGTCACACCTTAGTGACTCGGAGTGCGACGCGATCCGTCGATTCGCCGCCAATGGCGGCGGAGTGGTCTTGATCGGCCAAAACGGCATTCGTGACGAGTGGGGTCGCACGCGCGGGCAAGACGGTTTGAACAACTTGGGCGGCGAGCGTGTCGTACAGCTCGACGAAGACGTCCCCGAGCCGGTCCACGCGCCGGATCACTCCCTCCGCATTCCACTCTCCTCTGCCTGGAAAGAAGGAGTGGCCACCGCCGTACAGAGAGCCGCCGGCGGGCAGACGAGACTCCGCCTAATGGGAGAGGGGTCGGTCTCCGTCAGCGCATACACGACGGCCTCGGGAGAGCTGGCGGTTCACTTGGTGAACTACGCGCCTGGAGAGCCGGCGAGCCGTTTGCGCCTGGACCTGCGTCTGCTGGGCCGCAGCGCAATTCAAGCCCAACTGCTGACACCGGAAAGGCCGGCGCTGGCGGTCGAAATCAGGCAAAGCGGTCGTCACGCATCCATTCCACTCCCTGAGTTCTCTACCTACGCCGTCCTTTGCGTGAACGGAAGCGATTGAGTAGCGCTTGAGTCCTCGGACTAACTCACAGCGTCGGCTTCGGGTCGGGAGAGTACACCGGAGGGGCTCTCCGCCACCCGAGCCATCCCGGTGTCCGCGAGCCACATATCCCACAACGCCACGAAAAACGCGGTTGCAACGGCGAGATGGGCCACGGATACAGGAAGCGCAAGCGTCGTGAGAACGGTAACGATGCCGAGAGCCACCTGGAGCAGAACGAGGCCTCCCAAGAGAAGGGCTCGCCGTTGCAAGCTCCTTGGCTGACCATTCCGCCAGGATTGATAGACGATGAGGAGAACGAGTAGCGCCAGTGCGAAACCGGAGAATCGGTGTGCCGATTGCAACCACTGTACTGGATAGGAAGGGAGAAGCCCCGGACCGCACGACAACCAGCCACACGTTACCCCGACGCCTGTATGTTTCACCCACGCTCCGAGCCCCAAGGTGAGGTAGGTGAGCCCAACCGCCAAGGCGAGGACGCGGCGGTTTCGAAGAGCAACCGGCCTTTTCTTCTCCCCTACGTTGTCCTCCTCGCCGCTCTCTTCCTCGATGCGGTCTTCCCCAGCGCTCTCCTCACCCGTGCTTTCTCGCTCGGTGCTATGTTCCAACAACACTCTCTCCGGAAGAGTCTGTTGCCGGATCTCTCGTCCAAGCCCCCAATAGACAGCAAGAAACGTAAGCGCGAGGAGCAGATGGAGCGTGCTGATTGCGGGCGGTAGATGAAACCACACCGTGATCGCACCGAGCATCACCTGCCCTCCCAGAAGGGCGAGTAACCAATGACTGATACGCCGCCCCCTGCTGGAAACCGGGAACCACTTCCTGACGTAGACAGCGGTCAAGACCGTCAGGAGTGCAACGAGCCCACCAAACACCCTGTGGGCAAACTCTACCAACGTCTCGCCTTGGAGCATGGGCACTACGTCTCCGTTACACAGAGGCCAATCAGGACCACATCCCATGCCGGCACCAGACGAGGCCACGTAGCCGCCAAATAAGATAAGTGCGTACGTTCCAACTACATTGAGCGATACTAAGCGTCTGAGATTCGTCATGCTCTCCGCCGGATCGAAAGAGGATTGTCTTACGAATCCGGCCCTCCCTTCCACGCAGAGAGAAAACACCTGCGTGGAGGTAATATTCTTCCGGGAGTGGCACTTGATTCCAACTGCGACAGGAGAATCGCAACATTAGTGTACGAAATGAACATGAAATAGAATGACGCCGGGGGGAACAGCCCCAGCGTCGGTATTTGGCGTCAGCACTTGACGTCAGTATTTACCTAAGGCTTGCCTCTTTCTCGATAGCCCGTGGGAAGAGAATGTTGTTCTCCTTGTGAATGTGATGATGCAGATCCTTCTCCAGGTCCTCCAGACCCGACAGCATCGCCCGGTACGACCCACACGCACTAGCCGGGGGCGTGTAACCATCGGTAAGCTCACGCAGCGACTCCAGTCCGTCTCCGGAAGCCTGGTGCTCGGTCTCCATACGCTGAATCGGCCCCGCCACTGACCCCATAGGCGCCGCGGATCCGTTCGCCTCCAACCCTCTAATCATCGGGAAAAGCATTCGCTCCTCCTTCTGTAGATGTTCGAGGAGCTCACGAGCCATCCCGATGAAGACCTCTTTAACTTGGTGAAGGCTCGGGTGGTTCCCTCCGTGGACCCTGGAGACCTTGTCGACGAGTGTCGCGATCCGGGGCAGCTCTTCGATCAGATACCGGTGGTGCGTCTGTTCGATGTGATCGCAAAGCTCAGAGAGCGCGGCCCGACTCCAATCGGTCTCTGCGTCAGCGGCGCCGTTCTGAGCGCCTGACAGAGCGTTTAGTGTCAGCAAGACGCTCTGTGCGTCGAGGCCTCTCTTTTCGCAAGCCTCTTTAAGCGATCTCTTACCACCGCAACAATAGTCGATTCCAAGCTTCTCAAAGACTCGAGTCAGACTCGGCTGCTCAACAACGAGCTCCGCTACACTCTTGCTTGCATCAATGGGGGTAGTCATGGTTTTCCGCCTCCACAGTTAACGGTATCTCTACCACCCAAGCATACTTAATCGTAACAGCGTGATCGTTGCTCCAGCGCAAAGAGGCAAACAAGGTTGCTCGTTAAGTGGAAGTACAAGGCATGAAAAAGCCCCCGGAATAAGAGATCCGGGGGCCTTTACACCTTTACGCACCGTCTAGCCGGCGACGACCTCGTAACCGGCCTCTTCAACTGCCTCTTTCATGGCAGCCGTCGTCGCCTGGGCCGGGTCGTACGAGACGTTCGCCTGTCCGGCCTCGAGATCGACCTCAACGCGCTCGACACCGTCAAGCTCCGTGAGTGCGTCAGTGACAGCCTTCTTGCAGTGGTCGCAACTCATACCCTCGATCTTTAATACTGTCTTTTCCATGTGCAATGCCCTCCTCATGATTTATGCGTTTTGAAGCTGTGGATTCGGTCGGCCTGCTGCCTCGCCCTCGCCAAACCCGTACTGCGGGTCGTAGCGCTTGAGCAAGCTTGAGTTGGTGACGACGGAGACTGAGCTAAACGCCATGGCCGCCCCCGCGATGATCGGGCTCAAGATTCCTAGTGCCGCGAACGGAATGCCGATGGTGTTGTAGATCAGCGCCCAAAAGAGGTTCTGCCGAATCTTCCCCATCGTGGCTCGGCTGAGGCGAATCGCCGCGACGATGCCTCGCAGGTCGCCCCGCATCAACGTGATATCGGCCGCTTCAATCGCCACATCGGTGCCCGTGCCAATCGCGATACCGACATCGGCGGTCGCCAACGCTGGAGCGTCGTTGATGCCGTCCCCAACCATCGCAACGTTGAAACCTTCGGCTTTTAGCCGCTCCACTTCACTCGCCTTATCTTCCGGCAGCACGTCAGCGATGACGTCCTGTGCGTCGATTCCCACCTGGTCGGCAATCGCTTTGGCCGTGCGCTCGTTATCACCGGTGATCATCAACACGCGCAGCCCCATCTCGTGCAGCATCCCGATCGCTTCGGCCGAACTCTCTTTCACCGTATCGGCGACAGCGACAATCCCCGCCATCTCTTGACCAATGGCTGTGAGCATCGCCGTTTTGCCGGCGTTCTCCAGACGCTGCACCTCCCCTTCATGGACTTCGGGGTTGAGAGCGTTCTCCAGCATAAGTTTGCGATTGCCGACGAGGAGCTGCTTGCCGTCGACTTCGGCCCGAATGCCGCGCCCGGGTATCGCCTCAAAATGGGCGGCCCGGGCGAGCTCGGACCCCTTTAATTGGGCGGCTTCAACGATCGCTTGGGCGAGCGGATGCTCGGATCCTTTCTCCGCCACAGCCACCAACGTTAACAATTGGGTCTCGTCGATCGATCCAAACGTGACGACGTCCGTCACTTCCGGAGCGCCCTTGGTGATCGTTCCGGTCTTGTCGAGGACGACGGCGCTCAACTCGTGAGTCTTCTCAAGATGCTCCCCGCCCTTGAACAAGATGCCGTTCTCGGCGCCCCGGCCAGTACCCACCATAATCGCCGTCGGTGTCGCAAGGCCCAGAGCGCATGGACACGCAATGACGAGGACCGCCGTCATATTGAGGAGAGAGCGAGTAAAATCTCCCGTGGCGAGGTACCAGCCCGCAAAGGTGATGAGGGCGACAGCGACAACCGCAGGGACAAAGTAGGCCGAGACCACGTCGGCCATACGCTGAATCGGTGCTTTGGAGCCCTGGGCGTCCTCGACCACCTTGATGATCTGGGCGAGCGCCGTCTCCTTACCCACTCTGGTCGCCTCAAAGGTAAAGGCGCCGTGTTTGTTGATCGTAGCGCCGACCACCGCGTCCCCTTCACTCTTTTCGACAGGCATGCTCTCCCCGGTGATCATCGACTCGTCGACGGTGGAATGGCCCTCTGTGAGCACGCCGTCGACAGGGATCTTTTCGCCCGGTCGCACCACCACGAGGTCGCCCACTTGCACCTCTTCGATCGGAATGTCGACCTCAGTACCGTCACGGACGACTCGGGCCGTCTTGGCCTGCAGGCCCATTAGCTTTTTGATCGCTTCGGAGGTCCGCCCCTTGGCAGCAGCCTCAAGCAGCTTGCCGAGGATGATCAAGGTGATCAACACAGCGCTCGTCTCAAAGTAAAGGCCCTGCACCCCGATTTCAGGGAAGACCAGGCCTGCCACGCTATAGAGATAGGCGGCCGACGTACCTAGCGCTACCAGGACGGACATATTTGCTGAACGGTTCTTGAGGTTGTGGTACGAATCAACGTAAAATTGCCGGCCGGCGTAAAACTGAACCGGAGTCGCGAGGAGTAGCTGAACCCACCCGTTCGACAGAAAGCGGATCAGCGAGTTATCCATATGAAACACGTGACCCAGCATCGCCACTAGCAAGGGGAACGAGAGGGATGCCGAGAGGATGAAGAGTCGCTTCTGTGATCTCACCTCTGCCTCGCGGGCCTCTTTCTCCGCGTCTTGGCTCCCTTCGTCAGGGACGAATGCCTCGTAGCCGAGGTCTGCGACCTTTTTCTTTATGTCGTCCACGCCGACTAGGGACGGGACGTACTCAACGTGTGCCGACTCTGTCCCAAAATTGACGGACGCCTTCACACCCGGGAGTTTGTTGAGGCCCCGCTCGATGCGGTTGGCACAGTTGGCGCACGTCATGCCGACGAGGTTAATCGCCACTTTGTGGGTGGGGACCTCATACCCCAAGTCACGAATCTTGGCCGCCAGTCGCTCTGACCCCGTCTGATCGGGATCGAAACTGACGGACGCCTTCTCCATGGCTAAATTGACGTTGGCGTCAACGACACCCGGGAGTTTGGCAAGCCCTTTCTCGATCCGATTGGCACAAGCGGCGCACGTCATACCCCGGATATCCAACGAAACTCTTTCTAAAGAGAGATTCGTCTGTTTATCTGGCTTGACCCCTTCCTTGCTCATTCGGCTCACCTTCCGTTTTAAACCCTATACCCCTCCGGGGTATCTGCCGTTGAGTATACGCTGTCGCTCTCCAGGTGTCAACCAATTTCTCTCTCGTGACTCACGCGCTCACTTGATAAACCGCTTCATCAGATCCGTCAACTCAGAGATGGCACTCTCTTCTTCGTCATTCTTGATAGCCCGTGCCACGCAGCCGCGGGTGTGATTCTCCAACAGAATGAGCCCGACCCGGTCCAGAGCTGATCGAACCGCGGCGATCTGATTGAGAATATCCACGCAGTACTTATCCTCTTCGACCATCCGCTGAATGCCGCGCACTTGTCCCTCGAGTCGCCGCAGCCTGAGCAAGAGCGCCGCTTTATCTTTCCCTTGCGAATTCGCCATGCATGCCACCTCTTCGTTTATACCGGGTATGGGTATGATCTGCCCCCACTTTACCGTGAAGCGCCGGGCGCTGTCAACGTACGAGACCCTATGGAATCTGTCAAAAGGTAAAGTTCTTTTCCTAAGTGGTGAATATTGCCATACGATTTGCTTGCATATTAGGAGTGATCGGATTCTGGACCCCCTTCCACGCGACGACATGCAAAGGGATTCGGTGATTCTTTATGCTTCGGTTATTTGGTAGGCTACTCAACCGCATGAAGCCAACCCGAGGAGAGAAGGGATCAAGGTCGCAGCAGCAGGCCGAACACACCGGTGCTCCGGGTCGGCAGGGTCGGCTCGCCTCCTCCCTAGCCAGGAACCTCGATGATCTCAGAGCCATTCTTGACAGCTACGACATCGTCTTTCGCGAGTTTAGCGCCGGTATCGGCAGCTCCGAAGTCCGGGCTGCCGTCATCTACGTTGAAGGCCTCACCGAGACGACAACGCTCAACGAGCAAGTCCTCAAGCCGTTGATGGTCGATGCCCGCAGAACTCCGCCTGAGGGGGGAATGACGGGCAACCGGCTGTACGAATTCATCAAGGGCCATGTCGTCAGTGTGTCTGACGTTCACGAGACCGACAACTTTGATGAGTTGGTCCTAAGGATCCTGTCGGGAGAGAGCGCGTTCCTGATCCACGGGCAAAGGATGGCCATGCTCCTCAGCGCCAAGGCCTGGGAGATGCGTGGCGTGGAAGAGCCTGAGACCGAGTCCATCGTCCGCGGCCCGCGGGACGGTTTTACCGAGACTCTACGGGTGAATACGGCACTTCTGCGGCGTAGGTTGCGAGACCCCAACCTCAAGATACGTTCCACCCAAATAGGCCGGCGCACCAAGACTGACGTAGCAGTCGCCTACATTCAGGGAATTGTTAATCCGACGCTTCTCGACGAGGTAAAGTCACGACTCGACACCCTCGACGTCGACAGCATTCTCGAGAGCGGTTATATCGAGCAACTGATCGAGGACGATTGGGCCAGCCCCTTCCCCCAGATCAACAGCACCGAGCGCCCGGACGAAGTGACGGCCGGTCTGTTGAGTGGCCAGGTGGCAATCCTCACTGATACGAGCCCCTTTGTGCTCCTAGCCCCGTCGACCTTCGTCAGTTTCATGTCCAGCCCGGAGGATTTCTACGAACGGTGGCATATCGCCAGTTTCATTCGCCTATTGCGCTACGCCGGCGTGCTCATCACGCTCTTCGCCCCGGCCCTTTACATCGCATTCACTTCATACAACCCGGAGATGTTTCCCGGTCCCCTTCTGCGCTCAGCGGCCGGCGCCCGCGAGGGCGTCCCGTTTCCTGCGTTTGTCGAAGCGCTCATTATGGAGACTGCCATCGAAGTGCTGCGGGAGGCCGGAGTCCGCCTGCCGGGACCGATCGGTCAAACCATCGGCATCGTGGGAGGTCTGGTGGTGGGACAGGCTGCCGTGGAGGCCGGGATCGTCTCCCCCCTGATGGTCATCGTGGTGGCCTTTACCGCCATTAGCTCCTTTGCAATTCCAAGCTACAGTTTAGCCATCGCTCTCCGCATGATACGCTTTCTCATGATGCTGGCGGCAGCGTTGTTTGAACTGTACGGCGTGATTATGGCAGGTTTGATTCTCCTCACCCACCTGGCGTCGCTCAAGAGTTTTGGCGTCAATTACCTGGCCCCGCTGGCGCCCGTCCGCCTCGTGGATTGGAAAGATGCGTACATCCGGGGGCCCTGGCCCCTCTTTAAACGGCGCCCCACGTACACGCACCCGGTAGATGTCGACCGGATGGACGATGAGCGGCGGGACAATCAGCTCGTACGGCGAGCGCAAAGGAGGGGAAGATGGTGAAACACAGACGCGCCCGCCGATTTCGTTTCGCTGTCGCTCTCGTTTTGACCCTCGCTTCCACCGGCTGCTGGGATCGGACAGAGCTGGAGGAGCGCGCGTATATCGCCGCCATCGGAATCGACAGGGTCCAACCGAGCACCGCCACTGCCAACGCCAAAGACCCACAGCCGGCGGCCGCGAAAAGCCAGTTAGAGCTGATCCAGCAGTACTACTCTGAGCACGGCGCTGTCCGTTTGGCCCTGGAAAGGATGAACCTTCGGGTACTCCAGGCTCGGGAAGGGTCGACCGAGTTAAATCTGAGGCAGTCTCAGGTCTACGCCAGCACAGGACCCTCGATCGCCGCGACTGAAGATCAACTGCACACCCTCATCTCCGAGCAAATCTTTCTCGGCACCGTGAGGGTGCTGATACTGGGAGAGGCGGCCGCGCGAGAGGGACTCCCATGGCTCCTCGATTACCTCCAACGAAGCCGGCTCGTACGCCGTCAGGTGCGCCTCCTGATAGCCGAAGGTGACGCTCTGGCGGTGTTGGGCACTGCGCCGGGCCCTTACGGCATCGTCGGAACGCACCTACACGATCTGGTGGAGCAGAGTATTCACCATGGCCGCGCTCCGGACCGAGACCTTGGCGACATCTCGATCTACGTGCACAGCAAGGGACCGGGCATCATCGTACCCAGAATAACGCTGGGCGAGGATATCATGAAGCTGGCCGGTTCGGCCGTCTTCAAAGAAGAGATGTTCGTCGGATGGCTCGGAGAGTTGGAGACCCGGGGCGTGCTGTGGGTCCTTGGAGAGATAAACAGCGGGCCGACGGTGGTCGTGCCTTCGCCCACGCGCCCCAACGATATTGTCACCTTTAGGCTTGCAACCTTGCAAAGCACGGTGAAGCCGGAGCTCAGAGGGGACAAACCCACCTTTACGGTAGAGCTGCGTATCGAAGGGGATGTGATCGAGACCAGTGTGTTGGCCTCTCTCACCGAGTTGGAGTTGATCAAAGAGATTGAGAACCGGGTCACCCAAGCCGTCGAAGGGGAAATCTTTGCGGCGCTCGCGCGCGCCCAAAGCGCCGAGCTTCAGGTGGATGTGTTTCAATTTGGGCACGCCTTCTCAAAGAAGTTCCCCAAGGAGTGGGAGCGCCTGCAAACGGAGTGGAACGCTCATTTCGCCGATGCTACCGTCGAAGTCGATGTAACCGTCAAGGTGCGCAGGACCGGAAGACGGAGTTGAATTCGGGGAAGGGACGTGGTGTTCCCATGCAACTCTTGGAGTTTTTGGACGAGAGAATTACACCATTGTTTGTGTTCACTGTACTCCTATCAGGCGTCATCCTCTGGGCCATGGACCGAAGGGAAATGGAACATAGAGGCCTCGACAAAGAGGCCCGCCTAGCGTCGATTCTTGGCGCTGTATATGTCATCGGAATCGTCGCCCTCTTTCTAACAGTCCGGATTGCCCAGGCCTTTCTCTAATCTGCCTGAGGACGGAGGTGAAGTCGTGCAGAGCGATAACGACCAGATTACCAGCGGGCAGGCGTTCACCTTTCTCTTTCTCTTTATCTACGAAATACGCACACTCACGGCTGCGTCGAAACTCGGGGAGGCAGGTCCCGATGCGTGGCTTGCTATGATTCTCGGCGGGCTGGTCATCGTGACCGCGGGGTGGCTCATGGGCAAACTGGCCATGCGCTTTCCCGAGGAAACCCTCTTTGAGTTCGCCCCGAGGATTGCGGGAAGCCTCCTCGGCCGTCTGATGGGCGTCGCCTTCATCCTCTTTTGGACGCTCTTTGCCACCCGGGTGCTCCGAGAGGTTGGCGATCTGGCCAAATCCGAGCTTCTACGCCAGACACCACTGGAAATCATCATACTGATCATGCTGGCGAGCTCCGCCTACCTCGCTCGGCGGGGGTTCGAACCGATCAGCCGCGTCTATCAGATTCTGATCGTCCCCGTCATTGCGGTAGTCGTACTCATCCCGGTGATAGCGATTCCCGTCATCCAAATGGACAACTTTCGCCCCTTCTTCGCCAAGGGCGCCGCTCCCATCATGAAAGGAGCGTGGGACACGTTCATTGGCTGGGAGGGCATGGAGGCGATCCTCTTTCTCCTCCCCTACATCGCCGACAAGCGCCCGGCGCTGCGCGTGAGTGTCGGCGCGCCTTTGTTGGTCTTTGTCACCTGGTTTGCAATGCAGATCACGGTGCTCGGCTCCCTGGGGGCCGAGGAGGCTATGGCCCTCGCCTCTCCCGGACTCGACCTCGCCCAGGTGGTGGACATTCCGGGAGAGTTTTTTGAGCGAGTCGACTCGGTTTACATCTCGATCTGGCTCCTGGTCAGCTACGCGTCAATCGTCGCCGCGTTGCACTTGAGTGCCATGGGCATCAAGCGGATGGCCGGATTGCGGGACCACAAGCCCTGGGTCTTTCCGTTAGTCCCCGTCGTCTACTTTATCGCGCTCATCGCTCCGAGCGCGCCCGCGGCACATCAAATCGGGGATATCCTAGGCCTCATCTTCTTTGGACTCGGGATGGCGCTGCCTGCGTTACTCCTCGTCATCGCCGTGGTGCGCGGTATTGGAACGCCCCCGCCGCCGCGCGAGTGATGAAGCGACTCCCGCTACTCTACAATGATCCTGCCCGTCATCCCCATTGCGTAATGGCGACCCACAGTGCAAAGGATCGGGTACTCCCCAGGCTCATCAAAACGGTAACTCCAACCCTCTGCACGCATCAGTTGGGGCGATTCAAATCCAAACGGCCCAGCGTCTAACGTTTCCGGAGTGGTCTGCACAACATTGTGTGCCACCGGTTCGCGGTTCACGAATCGAACCGTCGTCCCTCTCGGTATCCGGAGCTCCTGGGGCTCAAAACGGAAATCCTTCATTTCAACGATGCGTGTGGCACTCCCTCCTAGAGCAGGTTCGACCTGGGGGTTCTCGCGACCCTTGGGCGGATCTGAGGGTCGCGGGCTGCTTCCGCTTAACAATGCACGCAATGCGGCTGCCACCGCCTCCGCCGGATTATCCAGAGCCCGCACCAAGCGAACATCCCCTTTGGTGTCGATGACATAGCTAACCCAGGAGTGTCTCATCCGGTAGCCGTCTGGAAATTCGGGCGCGGCTTCCCGGTTTGCGTACACACCATACACTCGCCACACCTCCTCGAGCGATGCGCGCGATCCCGACAAGCCCACGAATTCGGGGTCGTACGCGGCGAGAAACTCCCTGAGGCGCTGAGGCGTATCCCGCTCGGGGTCCACCGTGACAAAGAGAAAGTGCACGCGCTCGGCGTCGGGACCCAAGGCGTCCTGGACTCGAGTCATGTGAAGCATGGTCGTGGGGCAGGTATCGGGGCAATGGGTGTAGCCGAAGTAGAGTACAACCGCGTCGCCGCGCCACTGGCTGAGTGTCGCTGCGCGGCCGTATTGATCCACAAGCGCGAAATCGGGCGCCGGACGATACAGCATGTGACGATGCGCGTTTTCGCTCTGAGCGACGCGAGCGCGCATCCCTACACCGGCCCACACCAGTGCCGCGATACCTAGGATGCAGAGTACCAACCCGAGCTTTGAGAGACGCATGACAACACCCAACCTTGTCATCCTCACGTGTCGCTTAGGAATCCTTTGCCGGCATGCTTTTCAATAGAGCGCCTATCTCCGCAGGGAGGCCGATCAAGAACCCTTGTCCATCGAGCGCGCCCGCCTTAACTGCCCACTCGAGCTGACTTTGGTCCTCAATTCCCTCGACCCACGTACGGATGCCCAGGGTTTTACAAAGCCGTAGGACCGAACGAGCAATCGCCTCGCTTCTTGGACTCTTGCCGATACGCTGGGTGAAGCACCGATTCACTTTCACAATGTCTATAGGCAGATCCTCAAGGTACGCGAGTGACGAGTAACCGGTCCCGAAGTCATCGATCGCCACCCTAACACCAAGGGCGTGCATGCGGACAAGCAAATCCTTGGCCTTGACGGGATCTATGAGTGCGCTCTCCGTGATTTCGACGATAAGTCGACGTAGCTCGGATCGATACCGTTTTGCGAGTCCTTCTAAGTGATCCACCAGCCTCTCCGTCCGCAGTGATTTGGCCGAGACATTCACCGCGATCTCGAGAGGCCTGCGGTGACGGGCAAGCGCGCGAATGTGCTCCAACGCCTGCCGGATTACCCAGCAGTCAATCTCTACAATACAGCCCAAACGTTCGGCCAAGGGGATAAACTCCTGGGGGTAGGTGAGGCCGTGGCTGAGGCGCATCCAACGGATCAAAGCCTCGGCTTTGGTGAATTCGCCACTCCTAAGGTCAAGGACCGGCTGGTAGTGTAGGAGAAACTGACCGGCTCCGATGGCATGCCGCAGCTCTATCGCGAGTGGGAGTTGACGACGCTCCTCAAAGACGCTCTCCCGGATAAGACTCTGGAACTCTTCACCGCCTCTCACTTCACTCGCTATGGAGATGAAGTGCCGAATGCCACCTGACTCGTCCCACTCGGGGATGATGATCTGGTCTTCCATGTAGAGCTCCCCGTTTTTACGCCGATTAACCATCTCGGCGCGAAAGGGACTACCTTTCAGGATGCTCTGCCAGAGTTTGTGGTAGAAGGACTGGTCGTGAAACCCCGATCCAAGCAATGCAGGCGTTCGGCCTATCGCTTCTGCCGCCGAGTATCCTGTAATCCGCTCAAAGGCGGGGTTGACGTACTCAATCGCACCATCGATATTAGTGACCGTCACACGGTTTGGATGGTGTTTGGCGACCGCGTAAAAGTCGGGCATTCAACATCTCCCCCAATTGCCCCCGTCCTCCCAGCCATTGACTTTAAGGGCATCTAGGCCGAGCATACCAAATGGATATCTCCGTCGTCGCAACTCGAGTTGCACAGGGGCCATTTGTCAACACATCTCAAGGGCAAATGTCCCAAACACTGAGGCCAAACGACACGTGCACCCGACGTTCGACTCGTTAACGATTAAGAAGAACCTAAGTAGAACCGCAACCAAAGTGGCAGATGTCCGTGAGTCATTCTTCGTACGATCACCTAAAGGTGCAACCGAGCAGAAAGGGACGGGGAGACGTGAGCCAGTTCGTGCCGTTAAGAGCGCCCAAACGACCGTTTCACGTAATGGTCAAACCCAACGGTCCCATCTGCAACTTGGATTGCGAGTACTGTTACTACCTCTCCAAGGAGCAGATGTTCCCGAAGAATGAAGTCTTTCGCATGTCAGACGAGCTCCTCGACTCCTTTACCCGGCAGATGATCGAATCCCAACCGGGGCCAGTCGTCACCTTCGCCTGGCAGGGAGGCGAGCCGACGCTTTTGGGGATTCCGTTTTTTGAGCGCGCCGTTGCGCTCCAAAAGAAGTATTTACCGCATGGGTGGCGGAGCACCAACGCGTTTCAAACCAATGGAACGCTTCTCAATCATGAATGGTGCAGATTCTTGCAAGAGAACGATTTCCTCGTCGGCATCAGTATCGACGGGCCAGCCCACATTCATGATTACTACCGAAAAGACAAAGGCGGTCACGCGACCCACCACAAAGTGATGCGTGGCCTCTCGCTCCTAAGGGAGCATCGCGTCGAACACAACGTCCTCTGTGTCGTGAACGCGTACAATGCCAAACATCCCCTGGACGTCTACCACTTCTTCAAAGAGCACGACGTTGAATTTTTGCAATTCATTCCCATCGTGGAGCGCATTGAAGAGAAGGTCTCCGCCCGTAGTGTCGGCCCTGAGGAGTACGGGGACTTCCTGATCGCGATCTTTGACGAGTGGGTACGCAACGATGTGGGCCGCGTCTTTGTACAGATTTTTGATGAATGCCTCGCCGTTTGGGCGGGTTACCCTCCCAATCTGTGCGTCTTTCAAGAGACGTGCGGCTATGCGATGGCCATGGAGCATAACGGCGACGTCTTCGCCTGTGATCATTACGTCACGCCCGAATACCGACTTGGCAACATGACGGAACAGCCCTTGGCGAGCTTTGTAGAGTTGCCGGAGCAAAAACAGTTTGGCCACGATAAAAGGGATCGCCTACCCAAACAGTGTCGAACGTGCGAAGTCCGCTTTATGTGCAATGGGGGTTGCCCAAAAGACCGCTTCCTCAAGACTCGAGACGGCGAAGACGGACTGAACTACTTGTGCAAGGGCTATCGAAAGTTTTTCAATCATGTCGACTCCCCCATGCATGCAATGGCCGGACTCCTTCAGCGCCGGATGCCCCCTGCAAACATCATGGAGATGATGCGTCGCGACGACGAGCGCACGTGGTCTGAGGTAGGCAGAAATGATCCGTGCCCCTGTGGTAGTGGGAAGAAGTTTAAACACTGCTGTTCATCCAGGAGATGACGATATCATGACCAACGACACCGAACACTCACGGGTTATCCGACCTTTGTCGGAGTGGTCCGATCATCCATTCATCCTCATTTGGGAAGTGACCCGAGCATGCGCCCTCGCTTGCAGACACTGCCGTGCGAGCGCAATTCCCCACCGCCATCCCCTCGAACTGAGCACGGGCGAGGGACTCGCTTTACTTGACGACGTGTACGAGTCAGGCACTCGCATGATCGTCTTGACGGGCGGCGACCCGGCCTTAAGGCGGGACCTCCCTCAGCTCGTCCGCCACGCCACCGAGCTCGGCCTCAAAGTGGGCGTATCGCCGAGTGCGACGCCTCGCATCTCGAGGCGGTTTGTCGGTGAGTTGGCGGAGGCCGGTGTGACCACCATTAGTCTCTCGATCGACGGCTCGAATGCGGCGATCCACGATGCGTTTCGCGGCGTAGAAAAGACCTTTGAGCGGACCCTGGAGATCGCCGAGTGGGTGCGCGACGCGGGCATCGCTTTGCAGATCAATACGACCGTGAGTCAGTTTAACGTGACCGACTTGCCGCGCATCGCCGAGCTTATAAAGAGCCAAGGCATCTTGCGCTGGTCTGTCTTCTTTCTTGTGCCCACTGGGCGGGCTAAGTGGTCGGATATGCTTACGACCGATGAGCACGAACGCGTCTACGCGTGGCTTTGGGATCTTGCCAGCAGAGTCGAGTTTGACATCAAGACCACGGAGGGCCAGCCCTATCGGCGTTTCGCCATACAAGAGCACGAACGCCGCGGTGAGTCACCGCCACGCCAACTGTTTACAGGAATCAACGACGGGCGAGGCTTTTGCTTCATCTCACACACGGGAGACGTTTCGCCGAGCGGGTTCCTGGAGCTGCCGGCAGGTAACGTTCGGCAGCAGCCGGCGAGCCAAATCTATCGAGAATCTCCACTCTTTCGCCAACTGCGGGATCCGGACGCTCTCAAAGGAAAGTGCGGACACTGCCGCTATCGCGCTGTATGCGGCGGCTCGCGGGCCCGGGCCTACCACATGACCGGCGATATCATGGCGGCCGACCCGACCTGCGCGTACATTCCAGAGAAGAAGAGAGTCCAGTTGAGAGCGTAGTCGCACGCTAACTTCTGCCACGTTAGTTGCAGAGAGTTCGTCTCCGCTCCAATAGACTGTAGGTGGACCCCACATGTCCTTTGGGCCGAGCGTCTCTCGTCCGAAAGGAGCGACTAGCGAATGGCTGTTGAAACGGTACGATCCGCCCCAGCCGCCCAGGGATTGGTGAACAAATACATGCTTCCGAAAGTGGCGCTCACACTGATTGGGATCGCGTCGCTGGCGGGCGTGTATCTGACGATGCGCACCCACGGAGCTGCGCCTCTTGAAGTGTTCCTCCGCTGGCTGCATCTAATCTCCCTCGCAACGCTGACGGGAGGAGTGATGTGGTGGGCGTTCTTCCTTAGAGAGAGCGGGGCTGCGTTGACGCTCTTTTACCGCGCTCAGGAAGCTCGATTTCGCACGATCGCATGCGGAGCACTCGTGGGGTTGATACTCACTGCGCCTCACCTCACCGCCTTTGGTCGTTGGACGCTCCGTTGGAGTGAGACCCCGGCCTTTGTTGTGAGTCTGGCGGCCCTTGGTATGGGTATCCTACTCACACTTATACTGCTGGCGCGTCGCCGGAGAACTGACGACGTCCCAGTCCAACGCACCGCCGTCTTCCTTGCCTTTGGAGGACTGGCCGGAGCCGTGTTGGCAACGGCTGTGCTCGATGCACGGCTCACGTTTCCCGGCTCATCGCTCGCTCAAGCGCTGCGGGGCGTTCACCTCCTTGCGTTCAGCCTCTGGTTTGGCGGGGCGGTTTGGAACGTCTTCGTCGCCGGTCCGGCAGCCAAGGAGCATCTCTCGTTACAAGTGGTAGGCGCCGCAGCGGGCCAGCTCGAGCGTTTCCGGTGGGTGGTGCGCTTCGCTCTTCCGGCGCTCCTCGTGACCGGGCTATTGCAATCTCTACCATACACCGGGCTGAATCCGGAGGCGCTCCTCTACACGCCCTTTGGCCGCTTGATCGCACTCAAACTAGGACTTGTCGTGGCGCTCGTGGGCATCTTTATTACGTGTCCTTTATGGCGAGCGTGTTCGCCGATCAAAGGGATCTGCGATTTGGAAGAGCTAAACGCGCCCGTCAAGAGCGAGCCCTCCCGCCGGCTCGACAATCGCGGGAAGGGGTGTGCCGGCTTCGTTCACATCCAAAGAGAGCTGGAGCATTTGTCTCCTTCCGGAACACTTGAGGTCCTAAGCAGCGACGCTATCTCGTGGTGGGAGCTACCCGCATGGCTCGAACAGCATCGATACACGCTACTTGAAAAGGAGCGGAAGGGGCGGTTTCTGTGGCGATACTTCCGTTTCGTGATCCAAAAGCCATCATCTCCGTCCCAATCGCCAGGACGATAATACCGCACGTTACTTCACTTATTAAAGAGGGATCCTCGTGTCCAACACTACATCAACAGCAGAGATTCGCCCCGTCAAGTTAGACGAAATGGTCTCGTTTGATGCCGGGAAGTTTCAGTCCAAGACCGTTCATGCCTGTGCGGAAGGTAAAGAGATGGTGCTCTCCTTTGAGCCCGGCCAGTTCATTCCAGTCCATACGCCCCCTGTCGATCTAACGCTGTACGTGATCAGCGGGGGCTTCGAGGTGGCCGCCGGGGAGCGCGAGTACGTCCTAGGCCCCGGTGAACTCCTATCGATTCCGCGCAACGTCGCTCGGGGTGTGCGCGCCAAAGAGCGCTCCGTCGTCTTGGCCTTTGTGACACCGTTACCAACCGAAGCCCACCACGTTAAGGTGGAGGAAGGCTTACGCGAGGGTGTCTTTCGTCCCTAAAGGCGTCGACGCCACTCCAGCGCCGGAACCTTAAGCAGCATCAAATCATAACGCGAACGTCAATCACGACCCGAGCGCAACGCCTGGCGCTCGGGTCGCTTTGTTGTAATTATCTATTTGTATGCAAGAAGAAATTTTCAATGTTGATGAATGCAGGGGAGCACGTTATGACTATCTAACTCAACCGAGGATTGGTACTCTCCCCAACTTGTGGGATGAGACCGATTAGGCACTTCATTTCATGCACACATAAGAACCGGAGGGGATAAGCGTGAAGCGCAAGTTTGTTTTGGGCGTGGTACTCATCGCCGCGCTCTCCATCATGGCGGCCACGGCCTTCGCCGCAACGCCGATTCGGCTCGTCACGTACGGCAGTGAAGCGACGTTTGAGCGATGGGATCGAATCGCCGCCGAGTTTCATAAGGATCGGCCAGATTATGAGCTCGATGTTGAGATCGCCACGTATGCCGAGTATCCGACGAAAATCAGCCTCATGATCGCCTCAGGCGCTCCACCCGACGTCTTTTTGACGTGGGCACAGTACAAGGCTCAATGGGTTGAGCAGGGTATGATCATGGATCTCGCCCAGTTTTGGGAGCGCAGTGAGATCGCTAAGAGCCAGACCTTTTTCCCCTTTATGATCGATGCCGCGAGTTACAAGGGTGAGATTGTTGGCGTCCCCTATGACTTCAGCAGCATGGCGGTTGTGGCCAACGTCGACGCCATGAACGAGGCCGGATTGGCTGTTCCGGACGAGAATTGGACCACCGAAGAGTACCGGGATTACGCGGTCCGACTCTCACGCCCCGAACAGGGCTTGTACGGGACGCATCTCAGCGCCGCAAACACTATGGCCAACTGGGGATGGGCGGTCAACTTCACGGGCCAAGGTTGGTTGAACGAGGATCACACCGAACTCTACATTCAAGATGAGGGCTACCTTGAGCTCCTCGACTACTGGACTGAGCTCGTGGACCTGGGCGCTGCGCCGGCGCCGGGGACCGCGCCCGCTCGCGACCAATGGTCGGGCGGTTACAACATGTGGCAAGGCTGGGTACACTGGGGCGAACGGGCCGGCACGATGGCTTCGTACGACTGGACCATGTTGCCGTTCCCAAAGGGCGCGGCTGATAATAAGACGAGCGCGCACGGCCACATGTGGACACTCCCCTCCAATGCTACGAACCCGGAGAATGGCTGGGTCTTCCTCGAGTGGCTCCTCTCGCCTGAGGGTCAGCATGCGATCGTCACTGTGGACGCTCGGCAGCCCTTGTCCAACAACCCAGAGTTGTGGGATCTCTTCTTCTCAACCGTTCAAGCTGACAAGCAAGAGACGATGCGTGATTTGGTCATGGACACGTTGTACGGACAGAATCGGATCTACACGATGCAATACTGGGAAGACTGGCCCGACGTCGACCGCGTGATGAAGACCTACTTGCCACGTGTCTTCAGGGGCCAAGAACCCGCTACGAACGCGATGGCGCAGGCGGCCCGCGAGATCGAGGCCATTCTCAAGAAGTAGTACGGATACAGGCAGCAAATGGCCGTAGCAGTCGAAACCCCGAGCGTTCCATCGTTCGCTCGGGGTTTTGCTTTTCGTGCGTCATCAACGTGTCGCGTAGCGTTTCGACGTGTAGTAGCGAGTCAACCTAAGAGCCTACGAAAAACTTCATCGACCGGAACCACATCCCGAATCTCCCCCACGCGCCCGCCGCAAAAGAGGAGCCCCCGCTCGACATCTCCCTTTTGGGCATTGTTCAACGCATTCCAAATGCAGTGGGCCTCTCCGTAATCCCGGTGCTTACACGATTTAAGACAGTCGATACAATGAACGTCCGGTTGATCGGTTTTAGGCAGGCGATCTGCTCGATGGGGAAGGATGACCCGTCCCGCCAGACCCGTTGGGCTCCAGTCGACGACTTGCGAACCGGTCGCTTCAACCCAAGCAGCCTTCATCTCGTCCGAGGCGGCCGATTCCTCGGTCATGGCGAACCGAATTCCCAGTTGCACACCGTCCGCACCCATATCGAGCGCCCGTAAGACGTCCAAGTGGTCGAGGAGCCCACCGGCCGCGATGACCGGTCCCGTAAAATGCTGCTCCCGCAATTCCTGCAGCACCGGTGGGAAGAGCTCCCACGTGGACACGTCTGTTCTCGGCGTGCCGAGGTGCCCGCCAGCTTGCCCGCTCTCGACCACGATCCCCTCTACGCCTTCGGTGCGCGCCGCGATGCGAGCCGCCTTGACCGATGAAATAATGCAAAATCCTGGAATGCCCGCCTCGGCCAGCCTCTTGAAGGGACCACGAGCGAATCCGGCACCGATGACGACGTAGTCCACCTGCTCCGCGATACACACCTCTAGGAGGCGATCAAAGAGGTACCCAGCGTACATGAGGTTGACGCCGACGATTCCCCGGGTTAAGGATTGGGCTTTTCGAATCTCTCGACGGAGCTCGGCCGGGGGAATTCCCATGGCACCGATCGTACCAACTCCTCCGGCTTCTGCAACCGCGGCCGCTAATCGATGCAAGGAGATACGAACAGACATCCCTCCCTGAATGATGCAGTGGCGTGCAACTTTCTTCCCGATCCGCAGCCCGGGTAGCGTCATTTATAACACCCTTTCAAACTACACGTTCTCCCCGCAACGCTAAACCCATTCTTTCGGGCACCGCTCACAACCCAAAGACCCGAGCGCGCACGTCACGCTCGGGTCTTTCGAAGCCAAACCGCCGTCAACCCCCCCGGGCCGAACCAAGGCTATTGCGGCTTACCGATTCGCACCCGCCAAACCTCGGGTCCTGACTCGACGGCATCCCACGTAAACGCGTCGGGATACTCAAACGAGAACTGATAGTAGAGGGGTTTGGGGTCGTGATCGTTGATCAAAATGAACCCTTGTCCGGGTACGAGTTTGTGGTATGTCTCGAGGATCAACTCGTGCCGTTTGGCCGGAGGTAAATGACGCACCTCAAGGTCGAAATCCTTCGCTTGGTCGCTCGAGTCGTTCTCCCCCTTACTGCACTTTGTCGCCGTCAACTGGTGGAGCACTCCGTTCATGCGCTCCGCTTCCTTCTCGTCTACGCTGCGCAGGAGCGACCACGCTTCGGCCGCCAACTCACACGCACGCTCCGTCTCACCGGAGGCGCCCAACTCGCGCAACGCGCGCGCCAACACGCGACCAAGCCCGCGGACTGCCTCCTCGCTCATGCGTTACGACCTCCTTCGGATGGCGACCCGCCACTGTGTCGGACCGCTCTCGAGGTACTCCCATCCGTACTTTTCTCCGTGCAACGCCCTTAGCTGGTAACCCAAAGGCGCTGGGTCGTGGTCATTGGTGATGACAAGCGCCTGTTCAACGGCTAGCTTCTCCAAAAGCGCAAAGATCGTTGCGTGTCGGCCGGCGTGCGGAATAGAGCGCACATCCAACTCGACATCCTCTGCTCCGTGCGCTGTTGCCTCATTGTTCACGTCAAGCCCTCCCCATGAAACCGCCGCCCATAGGCGGTCGGTTTTGGTTCTAAAGTGATCATATCGATCACTGAGGGCGTTTTCTGCCACCTAAGTTGCACTACACAAGGGGGCGCGCTATTAGAGCACCCCTTGCTCCTTTGCCAGTTCCACCAATCTCTCGGGATAATCGGTTCCAATCCCGTCTACCCCGGCCTCGATGAGAGGACGCATCCCGTCGACCTCGTTCGGGTTCCAACCTCGCACGATGAGACCAAGGGCGTGAGCCTCCTCAACGAAAGGCTTTGAGACTTGACTCAAGTGGGTGTGAAGCGCCTGCCACCCTTCGTCCAGTGCCTCTTGACACACATCCGGGCGGGGCTTCGAGTAAAGTAGCGCCAGCTCCAAGTCGGGCAGGAGTGGCCGCAACGCTTTGAGGTACGACACTTCAAAAGACGAGACGACGACCCGCTCGATCAGATTACGATCCGTGAGCAGTTTTGCCAACCGTTCCACGATTCCGGGGTACGGTGTATCACCCGACTTGATCTCCACGTTGATGAGGATGCGATCAGCGACGGCGTCAAACACCTCCTCGAGTCGCGGCACGCGAGCGCCGGCGAACTCTGCGCCGTACCAACTGCCGGCGTCAAGCTGCTGTATCTCCTCCCAGAGGAGTTCGCGAATCTCCCCGGTTCCATTCGTTGTCCGGTCGACATCCTTGTCGTGCATCACGACGAGTTTGTCGTCGCGGCTGAGGTGAATGTCGAGCTCAGCCATTGTCGCCCCTAACTCGATCGCCTTTTCAAACGAAGGCAGCGTGTTCTCCGGCGCATGCCCCTTGGCGCCGCGGTGCCCCAACACGGTGAACGTACGTTCAGACGACGTCATGCCACCCTCTGCCACACGTGTTCACTCCCGTCTCACTAGTGTAGAAGCAAACTCATTTGACAAGCACTTGTACGCCACAGGGAAAGCTCCTGCACTCTCAAGCCCTGGCTGCCCTGGCATGAACTCGTCCGTGTGCGGAGAAGATGTCGTATTAGACAAAGGAGGCTGTATTTGCTATGTTCTCCCTCTCAGTTCTCGACTTGGTACCCATTCGCTCCGGAGGCTCCGCCTCGCAGGCGATCAAAGAGACGGTTGAGCTTGCCCAACGTGCGGAAGAGCTCGGATACGTCCGGTACTGGTTCGCGGAGCACCACGGCATGCGGGGCATCGCCAGCTCTTCCCCTGAAGTGCTCATCGCACATATCGCCACAGCGACCAAACGTATTCGGGTCGGCTCAGGAGGCATTATGCTGCCCAACCACACGCCCTTGCGCGTGGCTGAAGCCTTTCACACGCTGGAGGCCCTCCATCCGGGACGCATCGATTTCGGGATCGGGCGAGCGCCGGGAACCGATCCCGCGACGTCCCAAGCGCTGCGGCCATTTGGTGGTGAGCAATTCCCCGGCCTGCTCAAAGAGCTCATCTCGCTTTCCAACGCAGACTTCCCCCAGGACCACCCCTTTCATTCGGTTCGAGTGGTTCCCGATGACGTAAAACTCCCTCCGATCTGGCTTTTAGGTTCGAGCGGAGCGAGCGCCAAGTTCGCCGGCTCGCTGGGCCTCGGGTACGGATTCGCCAGCCACTTTAGTGCAACCCCGCCCGCCCCGGCGACGAACGCCTACCGCGAGAGCTTTCAACCCTCGGATGCGTTTGAGAGACCACACGTGATCGTCGGCGCCGCCGTCTTCTGCGCTGACACCAAGGAAGAGGCAGATCACCTTGCCAAAAGCATGGACCTCTCTTGGGTCCGACTGCGGAGCGGCCAGCCAGGACGCCTGCCAAGCCCTGAGGAGGCAGATGAGTACTCCTACACCCCGTTCGAGCTCAACCTCGTACGCGACAGGCGGACCCTCAGCATTGTGGGAAACCCCACCTCGGTGCGTGACCAGATCGAAGCGTTGGCCCAGGCGAGCGGAGCAGACGAAGTGATGATCACCTCGATGATTTACGACCACGCGGCGCGGGTCAAATCCTTCGAACTTGTTGCGGAGGTATTTGATCTTTAAGTTCCAAACCGCTCGTGCACTTTAGAGTTCACAGTTTCTTAATATCCATGTGACGCTTCCGCAATGAGTCTTTTGTATCATTTCATACGTTGGGAGGGATGCATGTGGCCGGCCCCAAGGTACTGGTCGTCGACGATGAACCTAACGTATGTCGCCTCGTGCAAGTGTATCTCGAAAGGGAAGGGATTACCGTCTGCAGTGCCCACAAAGGGACTGAAGCGCTGCGGATCTTTCGCGAAGAGCAGCCCGACCTCGTCCTATTGGATCTCATGCTTCCCGGAATTGACGGCTGGGAGGTATGCCGGAACATCCGACGAGAGTCTGATACACCCGTAATGATGCTAACGGCCCGAGGCGAGGAGATGGACCGGGTCTTGGGGTTTGAACTCGGCGCCGATGACTATGTCACGAAGCCCTTTAGCCCTCGAGAGCTTGTACTCAGGGTCAAGGCGGTACTCCGGCGCGCCGGTAGCGAAGACACGAGTATCCTTCACTTTCCCGGACTCGTCATCGACGGCGAGCGACGGCAAGTCTGGAAGGATGGTGAGGAGATCACCTTAACGCGCAAAGAGTTTGATCTGCTCTGGCACCTCGCTTACAACGCCGGACGGGCTTACGACCGAGATCAGCTTCTCGAGCGGGTCTGGGGATACGATTATACCGGAGACAAGCGCACCATCGATGTGCACATCACGCGTCTGCGCGAAAAGGTGCACGCCGACGAGACCGGTTATAGCTACATCCACACAGTATGGGGGATTGGTTATAAGTTCGACACAAGGAAGGATGAGGATGAGTAGCCTCCCCAACAAGAGGAATCTCTTCGGCAAGTTGATGGGTGCACACGCCATTCTCATTGCCGTTATTTTCTTGACGCTGGTCGTCGCCTCTTCGTATCTGCTCGAGTATTATTTTCACCGAGCCAAACAGCGAGAAGTGATTGCCAACGCCGATAAGATCGTGCTTCAGTTTGAGAGTGTTGCACAGGGAGGCCTCCCCGTTGGGGCCCTCACCGAGACGTTGAGGACCTTTTCAGAGTTCACGGGGATGGACGCCTGGATGGTGGACGCCCAGGAGAACGTCTTGGTCACCTCGACGAGCCTAGATTCGGGAGTGCCATGGATTCTAAGCGATCTGGCAGAGTTGCGAGAGGGCAAGACTGTCGTGCGTCGCGAAAAGATGGAAACCTCTCCTCGACCCGTCCTCGTGGTTGCGCTTCCAATACACGAAGGTGATGATTATCTCGGTTCCGTCTTTGTTCAGGCCCCTCTCATCGGTGTCAACACCACCATTCGCGGCGTACAAAGACTCCTCCTTATCGCCGGACTTATCTCGATTACACTGGCCATTATTGTCAGCTATGTCATCTCTCGACGAATCGCGTCCCCGCTTGCTAGGTTCACCAAAGCCGTCGGCAAGATGACGCAAGGCGACTTTGACATTCGCGTGGACGGCGAAGGGCCCGACGAAGTGGTTCGCCTGGGGGAGGCCTTCAATCACCTTGGACGTGAACTTCGGGCGACGGTCGACCGACTTGAGCAGGAGTCCTTAAGAGTGGCGACAGTTCTGGCGAGTATGAGTGACGGTGTCATCGTCGTAAATCAAGAGGGTTACGTGGAATTGCTCAACGACTCGGCGTATCCGCTCCTCTCAGGAGGTGGGGACGCATTGGGCCGCCCTTACCGCGACGCTTTGGCCTCCGAGAAAGTGGCCACACTTTTCCAAGAGAGCCTTCAGGGACGACGTAACGTCGAGAGCGAGGTGCACATCGGAACCCGCGATTTTACGGTGAAGATCTCCCCGGTTGCCGGAGAGCGAGTGCCCGTATGGGGGGCCGTCGGGGTCTTTCGGGATACAAGTGAGCAGCGCGCCTTTGAAAGGATGCGCCGCGATTTTGTGGCCAATGTCTCTCACGAGCTTAGAACACCGCTCACATCGATTCGCGGGTTTCTTGAAGCCGTCCTGGACGGAGTTGCTCAAAGCCCTGAAGAGGCGCAGGAGTACCTACGTATTGCTATGGGCGAGACAGAGCGAATGCGCAGACTTGCACTGAGCCTGCTCGATCTCTCTGGAATCGAACAAGGCAGGCTCCATTTGGAGCGAAGACCGGTCCATATCCATCGCGTGGTCATGACAGTCCTGGATAAACTCACCACTCAAATTAACGCCAAGAAGCTTAAGGTGCACTTAGATATTGAGGAGAGCCTCCCAACGGTCTTTGCCGACTCGGACAAGCTCGAACAGGTGATACTCAACCTGATCGACAATGCAGTACAGTTCTCTCAAGAAGGGCATGAGTTGTGGGTAAAGGCCCACCTGCGCGGCGAGAACGCCCGGATGGCATCGCACGTCAAGATCTCCGTAACTGATTCCGGACCTGGCCTCACCCCGGAGCAGCAAAAACAAGTGTGGGATCGATTCTACAGAGCAGACAAGTCGCGGCAGTCCTCTACCGGTGGCGCCGGACTGGGACTCGCTATCGTCAAAGAGTTGGTCGAAGCGCACGACGGCGAAGTAGGAATAAAATCGGGTGAGAGCGGCGGATCGACGTTTTATTTCCGCATCCCTCTCTACACACCAAAAGACTAAAAGCGAAGGTTAAAAGCGGCCTCCCGGTGCGAGACCGGATGGCCGCTTTTAGGATGTACGAGCCTGTGAAGCTCTCTAGTTATCGTCGATCTGCTCCATCAGGCTCTGTACTCGTTCCTTCTCTTTTTTACGGAAGTAGGATATCACAGCGCCGGCGATGGCGCCCAGAGCGACAATCCCCGCCGCGATCCATAGGAACACATTCGGATCCGATGCGACCGATTCCGAGCCGAGCTCGCCCAACTCCTGCGCAAACGCCGACTGAGCCGTGGCTATGAATCCCAAAAGGATTCCTGACATGAACGCCAACAAACGGTGCGACCGCAAGTTCAGGACCTCCTTTACACGCCTTCAGTCGCTGGGATTTAGTTGTCCGAATCAAGCAAGATCTCAATGCTCGATTCGGAGACCTTTTCCGTCAGCCATGCCTGCGACGCTTGATTAAACTTTTGCTGACGAACGACTTCCTCCAGTTGAACGCGCGCTTGGTCGAAAGTAGCACCGCCGAGCTGCTCTTTGTAGCTCTCGTACGCGGCGCGGATCTCCTCCTCCGACACACTCACTTGATCCGCGACCAGCTCATGAAGTGTCAATTCGAGTCGGATGTCCCGCTTGAGTGAAGATATGGAGTGCCCAGACTGTTCAAGCGCTCGTGCGAATTGCTCTTCCGACTCAAAACTCCCACGAACTGACGCCAGCTCCTGCTCGACCCGCTGCGTACTCACGTCTACTCCTGCCTCATCTGCGGCTTGTTGGAGAATCCGCTCTCGGATGAGAATGTTGAGCAATTGGGGTCCCTCTCGTTCGATGAGTTCAGAGACGAGTTCCCCTTCTCGAATTTCCTCGCCGTTCACTACGGCGACAACATTCTCGGAGTTCTGCGAGGAGACACCAGGGGCGATCCCGACAAAGGCGATGATTGCCGCGAGTATCGTGGCCCCTACACCCGCAAGTGGCAGTTTGAACCTCGTGTTATTTTGCATAGAAACTCCCTTCCCGAGTTTTGTAACGCCATTGTAACGGGGAACTGTTTCGGGACTATAACGAAGAGGTTAGAGAAGTGTTAAATTCCGTTCGCCATGAAAGGTTATCCGAGGCGCCACGCACTCACACGCAGGATGACGACGAAATAAGTTGAAAACATTGCTAAGAGAGTCGGCTTCGTACCAATACTGTCGACTCGGCACTCAACGAACAATCCGAAGACTCGGGTACCGAATGCAATCTCAATAAGACCTCCGATAGGAGTGATCTCCCCGTGAGCCAGCAGGCTCGATTCCCCGCCCTGCGCTACCAGGTCCGGCGTTTTTACGGTCCGGGAATGGCGTCCCCTGCCGAAGAGCGCGAGGGATACTACGAAGACACTTTTGAATTAGATCCAAAACGCGTCGGTATCTTGGCCATGCATTGTTGGAATCTCGGCGAGCCGGACGGTCCGTACCCCTACACCGACGGCGCCACCGACGCCTCAATGGCCACGTGGGTGCCGCGAGCTGCCACGATCACCAATGAACGTATCGCGCCTCTCATTGAGGCTGCCCGCAAGGCCGGCGTCTGGGTGTGTCACTCAGCTCCGGAGAGTTACGGCAAACGTTATCCGCAACATCGAGATGGCCTAGACGAGCTGGGCGAAGACGCACTCAAACCAGGGCCCGGCATTCGCCATGCCGGAGGAAGTGTGCGCCGCTTCTCTCTAAAAGAGCGTTATGCCAAGTCGTACGGCCCGTCGTTTCCCGGTGGCGTTTGGGAGACACACCCCGACTCGTTCGACATTGCTCGCTCCATCCGTCCCCAAGCGGAGGACGGAGTGATCATCACCACCCAACAGCTTGACCACCACTGCCGCAAACGGGGTATCGACACGCTCCTCTTTGTCGGGTTTATGACGGACTACTGCGTCATGAGCAGTCCCGGCGGGATCGAAGACATGTGCGGGCTCGGCTACCGCTGTATCCTACTGCGCGACTGCACCACAGCGCACGAGTACGCCGACACGATCGCGACTGGGGCGATGACCAAAGCGGCGATCCGCCGTGTTGAGTACGCATACGGCTGGTCCGCAAACAGTCGGGACGTCGTGGCGGCATGCGAAGCGCTCCTTCACGACGCCGCACCTTCAGCCACAGACCGCGAGAGAGCGGGCCACCTCAGCGACGTCGGCGTCCAAGAGGCCTGGGCTCGGTTTGAGCGGGCTGCCCAGCTGATCCCCGGTGGCTCCGGGACGATGTCCAAGGCTCCCAACCGAACCCTTCACCCCAACGAGCCGCCGCGCATCGCCTGGGGAAAGGGATGCCGGGTCTGGGATGAGAGCGGCCGCTGTTACATCGACTACCGCAACGGGCTCGGCCCGGTCACACTCGGATACGCCAACGAGCGCATCAACGACGCGATTCGCCGCCAACTGGAGCTCGGCACCGTCTACGGTCACCCGAGCCCTCTCGAGTCGGAGCTAGCCGAGCGGCTCGTCCGGGCGATTCCCTGCGCCGAGCAGGTGCGCTACCTCAAGACAGGCGGCGAGGCTATGGCCGCCGCTCTCAGGGTGGCCCGGGCACACACCCGGCGACCCGTCGTCGTCAGCTGCGGCTACCACGGCTGGCTCAACAATACCGGGGGCATTGAGAGAGGCTCTCCCGAAGAGATCACCCGTCTAACTCGTAGCGCTCCCTTCGACATCTCTGCCTTTGAGCGGATCGTCCAGGAGGAGGGGGCTGAGCGCATTGCCGCTCTCACCCTCTCGATGCCGTACGCCGAGATCTACCCCGACCATCCGTTTTACCGCCAGATTCGCGAGCTGGCCGACAGCATCGGAGCGCTCTTGATCTTTGACGAAATTGTGACTGGTTTCCGCCTTCGTATCGGCGGCGCTCAGGAGTTTTTTGGCGTGACGCCGGACCTGGCCGTCTTCTCAAAAGGGATGGCCGCGGGAATGCCGCTCAGCGTGCTCTGCGGCCGCGCGGAGTACATGGAGCAAGCCGCTAAGATTCCGGTGAGCTCTACGTTCTCAGGCGAGACCCTTGCGCTGGCGGCGGCCATCGAGGCGCTCAACATTTACGAGCAAGACGGCGTCATCGAACACCTCTGGGCCCGCGGTGAACAACTGATGGACGGGCTTAACCAACTCTTTCAAGCGCATCATTTTCCGGCGAAGGTGGTAGGGTTGGCGCCTTGCTCAATGTGGACCCCTACGGGTGATGCCAAGGAAGGCGCCGCTTTGGCGGAAGCCTTTACCGACGCATGCTATGCCGAGGGCGTCAGCTTCTACCGCGTCCTTTACCCCAACTTCGCCCACACCGAGGCGGATATCGCCGAGACGCTCGAACGGTGCGACCGGGCGCTCGCCCGAGTCCAAACCGAACGGGGAGGTGAGCAGGCGACACTGACTGGATAAACGTGGACCATTGACCGACCCATCACACACGATTAGAAGGGACGTGACAGCATGAAACGCGTTAGTCTGTTAACCATCGCGCTCTGCATCCTCCTGACAGGGGGCGTGCTGGCGCAGGAAGTGACGCTCCAACTGCTATGGCCCGAGTACACACCCGCTAAGGTCCGATTCGGAGAAGGCCTCGTCGAACAGTTTGAGGCGAAGCACCCTAATATCAACGTCGAGATGATCTTGACCAACAACCCCAACCAGTCGTTGACGGTGCTGACGGCCGCCGGCACACCTCCCGATGTGGGTTGGTTCGGAGCGGGTTGGAAGGGTATCAAGGACATGTGGCTCCCGCTCGACTCCTTCATTGAGCGTGACGGGGCCACTCTCAACGTGCCCGACTTCATTGCGCCGGTTTGGAACAGCTACAATGTGGACGGCAAACACTACGGCCTGCCGTTAGGCTTCACCGCGACTGTCATGTACCACAACCTCGACCATGCCAACGCCGCGGGTCTGGCCCCCCCCGACCAAGACTGGACGTGGACGGAGTTCGTCGATCGGGCGCGCAAACAGACGCTTCAGCGCGGTGACACCGTCACTCAATACGGGCTTAACCTCATTCACGGCGGCGACCACATGCCTCTGCTCTACTACGACGGGGCGTTCTGGAACGCGGACGCTACCGAGAGCCGCTTTAACACCCCGGCCCGAGTCTTCATGATGGAAGAGCGACGCAACCTCGAACTTCAGTACGGCGTGCAAGCGCCATCCGACTGGATCACCGCCAATGGCGGTCAGCAGCCTTCGTTCCTGCAAGGGTTGGTCTCGATGTACGCAGGTGGCAGCTGGGCGCTTGAGCCCGTCCGGCAATCGGTCAACTTCTCCTGGGATATCTCGCCGTTCCCGATCGCAACCATTGACGGTCAGGAGTACCGCGGTACCGGTATTTGGCCCGAAGAGATGTACATCGCCGCCGGCACCGAGAAACCGGAGGCGGCGTGGGAGTTCATTAAATTCGCCGCCAGCGAGGAGTTCCTGCGTTGGGCCGCCCACGAAGGCCACATCATCCCCAGCCGTCTCTCGGTCGGGGCGAGCGATGATTTCCTAAACGCCAATGAGCACCCTGAGCACATTGACGCCTTTATCCGCTCGGGTGAAGTGGGCACGATCTACATGGATCACCCCGAGGGGAGAAACATGACTGCCCAGATTAACCCCCTGTTAAACCAGGCGATGCGGGACCGGGTCGATCCCATTCCGGCGCAGAGCGCGGCGCTGGAGATCGACCGGATCATCCAGGGGATCCTCGACGGGTACAACGCTCGGTAACGCACTCCAAGCTGGAGCCGGCCTAAAGGGCTGCGAGGGGCCGTCGCACATGCTGATAGCGACGGCCCCTCGACTCTTTGGGTAACGAACTCCACAGAGACGGATCAAGGGCTGAAAGGGGTCGTCGTGTTGGTTATCGACATTCATATTCACACCAGCTCTCCGGGAGCGGTGTATCGCCCCGAAGAAGCAGAGGATGCTATCAGGCTGGGACGGCGCTCGGGGATCGATCGTGTCGTCTACCTGTTTAACTTGGGTAGCGGAGGTCCCGATCCATCCCCTGAAGATATCGTTGCCAGTAACGATTTAGGCATGCAGCTCATCGATGCTCACCCCGACTTCTTTATGGGCTTTTGTTATTTAAATCCCTCACACGACCTGGAGTTCTCTCTTAACGAGATCGAGCGGTGCGTGGTGAACGGCAACATGTGTGGCATCAAGTTGTGGATCGCAGTCCACGCAGACGACGCCCGACTCGACCCGATCATGGAACGGGCGGCTGCACTCCAGATTCCGGTGCTGCATCATGCCTGGTACAAGATGACGGAGTACGCCTTTAACGAGTCGACGGCGGCTGAAATCGCCCACTTGGCCCGTCGGCATCCCGACGTGACCATCATCATGGCTCACCTCGCAGGCGTTCGTTGGCGCGGCGTCCTTGACGTGAAACCTTACCCCAACGTGGTGGTAGATACCTCGGGCGCTCAACCCGAAGCTGAGTTGGTCGAGTACGCTGTATCCGAGCTGGGAGCCGACCGCGTGCTCTACGGGTCGGATTGGCCTATTCGCGACTTTGCCGTGCAGAAAGCGCGCGTCACCGGCGCCCGCCTCGACGAAGCGACCAAACGCAAGATCCTCGGAGAGAACGCTGCCCGGATTTTAAAGATCGACATGAACGAGGAGGCGGTCCACCATGCATGACGCCAACGCGTTTAGTGGTGTTTGGGCGTTTCGTTCGTATCGAGATAGAACGCTCCCCGACGTGATCGCCTCGCTGCGCGCCGTCGGGATTAAGGGCGCCTGCATCTCTCCCGTGGAAGCCGCGCTGACGCCTGAGCCCATGGCGTCGAACCGCCGTCTCTTTCAGGAGACCACGGCGTGGCGAGACCAGGACACAACGGCCCGAGACTTTTCGCTGGTGCTTGCGCCCGTCGTAAACCCCTCGCTACCAACGTGGGAGGAGCACCTGGAAGCCTGCCTGAACGAACAGGGCGACGCCGTTCGGGCGATCAAGGTTTTTCCCAACTATCATACCTACGCCATGGACGCCCCGCCGATTGACGCGCTCGCAGCGTCGCTCACCGACACGGGGACGACGCTCAGCATTCAGGCGCGGATGGAGGACGAACGTTCTCGGCACCCGCTCATGACGAGTGTAGGGGTGGGGGCCAAAGAGATTGCCGCGTTTGCCCGCAGGCACCCGCGCCTCACGATCCTGGTCTGTTCGTCGTATATGCCGGAGCTCGCTGCGTACAGTGATTGCCCCAATATCCACGTCGAGCTATCAATGGTCGAGTCGGGTCGGCTCCTACAGGATGCGCTCGCTCGCATGGGTGCGGAGCGTATCCTGCTCGGAACGCACGCGCCGCTCTTCGACCCTGCCGTCGGCGTGAGCAAGGCGGCGGCCGATGACGTTAGCGAAGACGTCTCCCACGCCATCAGCCTTGGGAACTTCTCGCGACTCTTTGCTCCGGGAGGGTGAGCTGTTCCAACGCTTTAATTGTCGCCAGAGATAACCAGTGATACGACCGGCGCGAGCGTTAATGGCCGAGTCCCTCGGAACGCGCCGTCATCCACGGCGGCTCTAACGCTGCAATCGTGGTAAAGACCGGACAGTCGGGTCGATGGGCCCCAGGGAGGTACCCTGTGCTCATCAAGAATTCCCCGACGATCTCTCCACCGACAAACCGGAAGTTCTTTTTGAAAAGGCGCACCCACTCTTCCTTACGCAGGGGATGGTGCGCCTTTAACCAAGCAGAGAACGAGCCGTGCTCACCTTGGATCTCCACGATGCGGCGGGCGTTGTGAATGGCCGCCTCCACTTTGAGACGATTGCGAATGATCCTCGGATCACTTAGAAGTCGCTGCCGATCCTCCTCCGAGTAAGCAGCTATCACAGCCACGTCAAAACCGTTGTAAGCCTGTCGGAAGCCTTCCCGTTTTTTGAGAATCGTGAGCCACGAGAGCCCGGCCTGGTTGATCTCCAGGACCAAGCGCTCAAAGAGTTGATTATCATCATGTAACGGAAAACCGTACTCCTCATCGTGGTACGGTCCGTGGTACGGATGTCCCGGCGCCACGTCACAGTAGCTGCTCATGTGGTTCACCTCACAGTGTGATATCCCAGGACTCCAACGCGGTTGCCGGAATCGTTAAACGGATACGAGAGGGGGCCTATAACGAGTGAGCCAAAAGCGTCCAAACATTCTCCTGATCATGAGCGACGATCACGGCCAGTGGGCGGCCAACTGTTACGGATGCCACGAATTGCACACACCGGTGATGGATCACCTGGCCAGGACCGGTATGCGGATGGACCGATGCTTTACACCAACGCCCGTCTGCTCGCCGGCGCGGGCCAATTTGTTTACGGGGAAGATGAGCTCGCAGCACGGCATCCATGACTTCCTCGCTGGAATCGACGGTGCCGACGCGAACGCCAACAAAGGTGATGCCTCGGGGACCCCGACACTCAGCACGACGACCCTTGACACCGAGCTCACGCTACCCGAACTCCTCCAACGGGCCGGTTACCACTGCGCCCTCAGCGGCAAGTGGCATATGGGCAATGGACACCAGCCGCAGAAAGGCTTCAATCGTTGGTTCTCCGTCCGGCACCCGCAGGGAGAGCACTCCGGCGCCTACACGTACTCAGACGAGGGGACCGATGTGCGCCTCGAGGGCTTCAAGACGGAGATTCTCACTGATCGAGCCTTGCAGTATATGGACCAATGGGCGCAAGACTGCGATGACGACCAGCCGCTCTTTTTGTACGTCGGCTACATCGGCACTCACGGTCCGTGGCGCGGGCACCCGGAGCGGCTGGTGGAGATGTATCGGCGGTCGGAATTCCCCAGCATCCCGACAGAGCCCCTCCACCCTTGGACCAACGTGCTGTACCAAAATATCGGTAATCGGGAGTCGCTTGCCCAGTACTACGCGTCCGTCTCCCACATCGACGAGAACATCGGCCGGCTCGTCGACCGTCTCGAAGCTTTAGGCGTGCGGGATGAGACGCTCGTGGTGTACACCTCCGACCACGGCCTTGCCTGTGGTCATCACGGTGTCTGGGGCAAGGGGAACTGCACCACTCCCAAAAACATGCTCGAAGCATCCATTCGCGTGCCGATGATCGTCAACCATCCCGGGCGAATTCCGGCCGGCCAAACGTGCGAAGCGATCGTCGACCACTGCGACACCTTCCAGACACTCCTCGATTGGGCCGGGGTTCCCCTCCCGGATGACGAGCGCGTCAGCAATCTTCCAGGTCGCAGCTACGCGCCCCTTCTCAAAGGAGAGCCCCTCGCATGGGAGCACGTTTACTTCGGCGAGTATGGCGCGACCCGATGCATTCGGACGCCGGAGTATAAGTACGTCCATCGATACGGCCTCGACGATCGCAACGAACTCTACGACATCGTTCAAGATCCCGGCGAGCGCAACAATCTCGTCGACCGCCCTGAGTTTGCGCAGGTGCAAACCGCCCTCTTGGAGCGCATGGAAGCTTTCTTCACCCGCTACGAGGTGCAGGAGCGTTCCGGCCTTCGTCTGGGGCACGTCTTTGACGGAATAGCCGCAGACGGCTCCCCGAGACCGGAACGACGGACACGACCCCCGGGCGGAGCCTAAAGCGCCTCCTTGGGTTGCACATTCCCCCACGTAATCTCAGAACCTGAGGAAGGCGCCGCCCACCGAGCCGCATTGACGAGCACCCGGGCGATCTCGGGTTGATGATAGGTCGGGTGCGTCTCGTGGCCCGGCCTAAAGTAAAAGATTCTCCCTTTTCCACGGGTGTAACAGCAGCCGCTGCGAAACACCTCGCCGCCCTTGAACCAACTCACAAAGACGAGCGTGTCGGGAGCGGGTATGTCAAAACGCTCCCCGTACATCTCCTCTTCTTTGATCTCGATCGCCTCCGGGAGCCCTTCTGCGATCGGATGTCCGGGCTCGACGATCCAGATGCGCTCGTTCTCGTTCGCCTCCCGCCACTTGAGCGAACACGTCGTACCCATGAGACGTTTGAAGATCTTGGAGTAGTGGGCCGAGTGTAACGGGACGAGCCCCATTCCGTTGAGAACGGCTTCGTGGACGCGATCGACGACGGTGTCGTCGACGTCCTTGTGATGCCCGTGTCCCCACCAAAAGAGGACGTCGGTCTGATCGACCACCTCTTGGGTGAGGCCGTGTTCCGGCTCGTCGAGGGTCGCCGTCCGCACTTCAAATTCAGGATGCTGACGCAAGTGCCCCGCAACCGCCTCGTGGATCCCCTGGGGATACACCGCTTTCACAGCTTCGTTGTTCTTCTCGTGGCGAAACTCATTCCATACCGTGACGCGAATCTTCTGGGCCACCGTCAACCGCCCTTTCGTAGGTGATTAGTGCTGTTTCGTAGTTCATAGTGCTGTAATTCGTAGGTGATCGTGCTGTTCTGCGTAGGTCCCCCTGATGCTCTTCTTAGATCATCGTGATGTTACTGGACGACTCTTTCACAACTGGCCTCGGAAGGAATCGTGACACCGCAACTTGTCAAAGGCTTCAAGGGCCCGGTCGAGTTGCTCTCTCGTGTGCGCCGCGCTGAGTTGCACGCGTAATCGAGCGCTCCCTTCCGGCACAACGGGGTAGCCGAAGCCAATCACAAAGACGCCGTACTCGTAGAGTCTCCGGCTGAGCTGGATGGCACGCGCTGTCTCGCCCACGATAACGGGGACGATCGCCGAGGCGCTTTCAAGGGGAGCGTAACCGATGCGGCGGAGCTCTCTGCGAAAGTAGCGTGCGTTTTGGTGGAGGCGGGCGACCCGCTCGGGTTCGCGCTCCAACACTTCGAGCGCCGCCAGCGCGCTCGATGCGACGGTAGGCGGCAAAGCGTTGGAGAAGAGCTGCGGGCGTGAGCGCTGTATCAGGTAGTCGATGAGGCATCTCTTGGCTGCGACGAAGCCACCGGCCGCGCCCCCCAATGCCTTGCCCAAGGTGCTCGTCGTGATATCGATGCGGTCCATCACGCCAAAGTGTTCGGCCGTGCCTCGGCCTGTCGGTCCCAAGACGCCCGTGCCGTGAGAGTCATCCACGACAACGATCGCGGCGTACTCCTCTGCTAAATCGCAAATGGTCGGCAAGTCCGCCAGGTCACCTTCCATGCTAAAGACGCCGTCCGTGACGATCAGGCGTGTGCGCTTCCCTTGGTGAGCCTGGAGATGACGCTTCAAATCGGACATGTCGCCGTGTTTGTACACGACGCGCTCAGCGCCGCGTGCCAAGCGACATGCGTCGATGATGCTGGCGTGGTTCAACGCATCTGACAAGATAACATCTCCATCGCCCGCAATCGCCGGGATGAGCCCCTCGTTTGCATTCCAACACGAGACGTACGTCAGCGCAGATTCGGTTCCGAAGAAGTGGGCGAGCCGCTCCTCGAGCCGACGGTGCACGTCGAACGTTCCGCAGATAAATCGGACCGAAGCTGTCCCCGCCCCATACGCTTGGAGACCGCGAATCCCCGCTTCCACCACGTCGGGATGATCCGCCAGACCCAAGTAATTGTTAGAGCACAACATCAGCACGTTATCACGCCCGTCGACCTGTACGACCGGGCCCGTCGGACTCTCCAACGATCTCAGCTCTTTGAACGTTCCAGCTTCACGTGACGCTTCGAGTTCCTCCGTGATGCGACGCTCTAATCCTTCGGCGCTCACGATTCCCTTTCACCCTTTCCATAAGAAGAGCTCAGGTGTCGCGCTGATCGCGTACCTCGGGTTTACCTTGCGGTTACCTTGAGGGTTACCGTGCGGTTTCCTGAGGGTTACCGTGCTGTTTCCTAACGGTTACCGTGTGGTTGCCTGAGGGTTACATCATGTTTAGCTTTTGGTTATATCATCGTTACCTCAGGGTTGTTGCAAGAATACTTCAGACTGCTCCAAAGTTTGCTTTAGGTTTACTTCGGAGTCTCCCCGATTCGCCTCACGTTGCCTCAGCTTATCTTCAGGTTTGTTTCAGGTGCACCTCGAACTTTCTTCAGATTTACACAACGTTCGTTATCCGGATCGGCCCGGATTTACGCGCCGATACCCTGGATTCACCCCGGATTCGAACCCGATTTGAATCCGTGAATCCGTGAATCCGGTTTCATGCCGGTTTGATGCCGGTTTGATCAATATTCGAATCAGATATGACCTAGAGTTACGTCCGTCCCAGCCCCCACCGCACGGCGACGGCTATTGTCCCCTCATGAATTCCCCGCTCGTGAGGGGCATTTGCTCACAGGCGGGGAGTCACTCCTCAGTAGATGGGGATTACTGCTGTTTTGAGCTGTTCTGGGCCCCTGGCGCGCTGCCCTCCGCCGTCTACCCGCAGTACGGAACCGAGGGCCGCGAACCTGCGAAACCTAATCCCCTGCTACAGACGTTGGCCGATCCGCTCGCTCCTGAGCCAGCTTACGCAACCTCCGTCATTTCGCCGTTGTTGCCCTCATTCTGGGGAGCACTTGCTCACAGGCGAGGAATCGCTCCTCATCAGATGGGAACTACTGCCGTTTTGAGCTGTCTTGAGCTGTTTTGGGCCCCTGACGCGCTGCCCTCCGCCGTCTACCCGCAGTACGGAACCGAGGGCCGCGAACCTGCGAAACTTAATCCCCTGCTACAGACGTTGGCCGATCCGCTCGCTCCTGAGCCAACTTACACAACCTCCGTCGTTTCGCCGTTGTTGCCCTCTTTCTGGGGAGCACTTGCTCACAGGCGGGGAATCGCTCCTCATCAGATGGGAATCACCGCCGTTTTGAGCTGTCTTGAGCTGTTTTGGGCCCCTGGCGCGCTGCCCTCCGCCGTCTACCCGCAGTACGGAACCGAGGGCCGCGAACCTGCGAGACTTAAAGCCCTGCTACAGACGTTGGCCGAACGCTCACTCCTGAGTCAACTTCTGCAACCTGCCGTCGTTTCGCCGTTGTTGCCCTCATTCTGGGGGGCATTTCCTCACAGGCGGGGAGTCGCTCCTCATCAGTTGGGAACTACTGCGGTTTTGAGCTGTTTTGAGCTGTCTTGGACCGTTGGCGCGCGGCCCTCCGCCATCTCACCGCAGTACCGAGCCGAGGGCCGCGATCCTGCGAAACTCAAGCCCCTGCTACAGACGTTGGCCGATTCGCTCGCTCCTTAGCCAACTTCTGCAACCTCCGTCGTTTCGCCGTTGTTGCCCTCATTCTGGGGAGCACTTGCTCACAGGCGAGGAATCGCTCCTCATCAGATGGGAACTACTGCCGTTTCGAGCTGTCTTGAGCTGTTTTGGGCCCCTGACGCGCTGCCCTCCGCCGTCTACCCGCAGTACGGAACCGAGGGCCGCGAACCTGCGAAACTTAATCCCCTGCTACAGACGTTGGCCAATCCGCTCTCTCCTGAGCCAGCCTCCGCAACTTCTGCGGCATCGCCGTTGTTGCCCTCATTCTGGGGAGCACTTGCTCACAGGCGGGGAATCGCTCCTCATCAGATGGGAATCACAACCGCGCCCAGAGACAGAGTCCCTTGAACTAGTTGATACTGACGATTGGACTGGCGACGAACTCATGGAGCAATGGACGCACAACTTCTCCCTCCGCGGTGCGCGTAGGTGGAGTCCACTACACCGAACTCACAAAGTCGTGCCTCGCAAGAGACCGGCCGCAAACCATCAGGCTCTCGGCCTACTGTGACGCTTATCGTCGCGCCCAACGACAGTTGGAGTTCGATTTTCGATTGCAAGTCCCCAGGTGGCTCGGCCGAGGTTCCAAGACACCGCTTCTCGGCATCAGCTCACAGGACTCTCGGTTTCAAGAGACCGCTTCTCGGCACCAGCTCTCCAAAAATGTTCGCCTGGCACTAGTCCTCAGCACCAGCTCACGAGACTCCGGCTCACAAGCACACAAGGTCAAAAGAGCGCCTCCCCTCAGGAAACCCGAGGAGATGCGCTCTCGTTAGCCTTGATACAATGCACCGTCGTCTCTACAGTTGGAAGACTGCGTGGACACTTTTGAGTGGCTGCGTGGTTTTTCTTGAGTGCTGGGATACCAATTCCTTTGTAAATCGTTATGGGTCTCGATTCATGGTGTCCCATCATGGATGCCGCGTTACGAGTGTCGTTAGATGGCCGCCTCGCCCTTTTCCCGCGTCCTAATTCGAATCACATCTTCGATCGCCGAGACAAAGATCTTTCCGTCGCCCACTTCACCCGTTGCGGCGGCATCGCATAGGGCATCGACCACTCGATGCACGTCATCGTCGGCGACGATTAACTCCAAGCGAATCTTTGGCAGGAGATCGATGGTATACGTGCTCCCGCGATACGTGTGGGCTTTGCCGCGCTGGTTTCCCGAACCGATGGCCTCGGTGGCCGTCAAGCCCCGCACGCCGATTTGTGCGAGCGCCGACTTCACCGTTTCAATCCGCTCAGGGCGAATCACCGCTTCGATCTTTTTCATGGCGTCATCGGCTCCTTCTCAAGGCCTTGATCCAAGCGAACGCGATCGGGATAAGCGCTGCGGTTAGAGGCGCTATGGGTATTCACCGATCGGCGGAAGTCACTGAGGTTGTGAATCATCATGTCGCCGTAGGCAATCATTCCGTGCTCTGCCAAGTCGAGGCCTTGGACCTCTTCGGTCTCGTGCACTCGTAGACCAACCGTGGCGCCTACCACCTTTAGTAAGACCAGTGAGACGAGTGCCGTCCACCCAAAGACCGTTAAGACCCCGAGAGCCTGCACTCCCAAGAGTCCTAGACCGCCTCCGTAAAAGAGTCCACCTTCGACCGAGAAGAGCCCGACCGCCAGCGTGCCGAAGGCCCCACACACGCCGTGAACGGAGATAGCGCCGACCACATCGTCAATTTTGAGCACACGATCGATAATCTCAACGGCGAAGACGAGGAGCACTCCGGAGATGGCGCCAATGATGAGCGCCGAGGGGAGGGTAAACACATTCGCTCCCGCCGTGATCCCCACCAAACCGGCCAAAAGGCCGTTTAAGGTTAGGCTGGCGTCGGAGTGCCCGTAACGCAGGTGTGAAATAACCATTGCGGCGAGGGCTCCCGCGGCACCGCCCATAAGAGTGACGCCGATAATCGCGGCGAGTGTCTGCGTAGTGCCGTCAATTGTCGATCCCCCGTTGAAGCCAAACCAACCAAACCACAGGATAAAGACGCCCAACGCCCCCAGTGGCAGACTGTGGGCAAACATGGGCTGCGGCGTACCGTCCTCGTGATACTTGCCGACCCTTGGTCCGAGCACCGCAGCAAAGAGGAGGGCGCCCCAGGCACCAACGGAGTGCACCACCGTGGATCCGGCAAAATCGTAGAAACCGAGTGCGGCCAGCCACCCACCGCCCCAGACCCAATGACCGACTACTGGATAGATAAATGTCGTCATAGCTAGTGTGAAGAGGAAGTAAGCCCCCAGGCGCACGCGCTCAGCGACTGCTCCTGAGACGATGGTGGCGCACGTCGCCGCAAACATGGCTTGAAAGACGAAGAACGGCATACCAGGGATGCCGAAGTCGAGCGCCTCAATTCCGCGGAGCGCGAAGTTGCTCAATCCAATGAGACCCGATGCGCTTTCGCCGAACATGAACGCAAATCCCACAACGAAGTACGCAATGGCTCCGATAGCGACCGTACCCACGTTCTTCATGAGGACATTGACGACGTTCTTGGTCCGCGCGAAGCCACTCTCGACCATAGCAAAACCGGCATGCATCAAAAAGACCATGAATGCAGCCATCAGGACCCACAACGTCGACACGATCACATCAACATCTACTTCCAACGCCCGACACCCTCTCATGTCAAGGATTTTGATCGATGTAAACTTTCCTTACATCGAACGTTGGTAAAACCCTAACACGGGGCCTACTCTAGGTCAACAAATGTGTAATGTTTGTGTCATGTTTGTTTTGCCGGTAGGGCAACGCGAGGGTTCCGCGAGGGTTAGGCGAGGTTTACGCGTTATCGAGCTCGAGAGGAGTAAACCCGGACTCACGCAGGGCGTGACCATTTAGGTCCGAAGGGCGTAGGGGGGTTAGCTTGCCGACGCGTTTCTCAATCGAACGCAGGAGCCGTCTCTCACCCGGCTCGATGAGCGTGACGGCCGACCCGCTCGCTCCGGCTCTCGCGGTCCGTCCCACCCGGTGGACGTAGGTGTCGGCGTCTCGGGGGCAATCGTAATTGATCACACATGCGACGTTCTGCACGTCGATGCCTCGGGCAAGGACATCCGTGGCGACCAAGATATGCACCTGTCCCCGCCGAAAGAGTCGCATCATGCGGTCGCGCTCCTGTTGCGACATGTCGCCTTCGATCGATCCAACCTTCTCAAACCGCGAGGAAATGACGCGGGTGACGTGGTGCACGCGGGACTTGGTCCGACAAAAGACGATGGCTTGTCCCTTGGCTACCCCTTTTAAGACAGCGCATAGAGTGCGGTCACGCTCGTCACCTGTGACAGTGGCGTAGCGCTGATCAATATCAGGTAGGTTCTCGCGCGTGTTCTCTACAGTGATGTGGGCAGCGTTGCGGAGGAAGCTTTGAGCCAATCGGCGCAACCGATCAGGCATGGTCGCCGAAAAAAGCAGCGTTTGCCGTTCGACCGGCAAGCACGACAGGATCATCTCTACATCGTCGATAAAGCCCATCTTAAGCATCTCGTCCGCTTCATCGAGCACCGTGATGCTCACAGCGCCTAAGTCCAGCGCCCCGCGATACATGAGGTCCATGAGCCGACCAGGAGTTCCGACGACAATGTCGACACCGTGCTGCAATGCAGCGGATTGAATCGAAATATCGTGACCCCCGACCGCCGCAAGCAGTCGGACATCAATCGCCCCGGCGAGACGGTCCAACTCCGCGGTCACCTGTGCCGCCAGCTCGCGGGTCGGACAGATGACCAGCCCTTCAACTCCTTGACGAGCGCGGGGAAGGCGCTGCAACATTGCCAAACCGTAGGCAGCCGTCTTGCCGCTCCCCGTTTGAGCTTGTCCAATCAAATCACGGCCCTCGAGCGCGACCGGTATCGTCCCCGCTTGGATCGGGGTCGCCCGTTCAAACCCAAGCTCCTGGAGGGCGCCCAGCAACTCCTCTGAGAGGGCGAGCTCGCTAAACGATGTGCCCTCGTTAACGACAACCTCTCCAGCCGGACGCTTGGGTCGCCGAGTGCGCGTTCGCTTGCGTGGCCGGCGCCGTTTGGGATTACTCGTCTTTGTGGTCGGTTGTTGGTCGGAGATATAAAACACCGCCTATAAAGTCTATCGTGTCGTCAATATGGTAACATAACGGTGCTAACTTTTTCATGGTCGGAACCACTGGAAAGGATTGAAGTGTATGGCGGCCTCCCGGAAATTAAAGTACGGTACGAATCCTCACCAGAAAACAGCCCATTTACTCATGAACCATGGCGATTTCCCGTTTAAAGTCGTCAACGGGGAGCCGGGTTACATCAACATGCTCGACGCGCTCAATGCGTGGCAACTCGTGCGTGAGCTCCGCGCTTCCCTCGGGAAGCCGGCTGCAGCGTCGTTTAAACACGTCAGCCCTGCCGGTGCGGCGATCGGACGACCACTCACCGTCCTTGACAAGAGAGCCCTCCTGCTCCCCGCGGACGTAGAGCCCAACCCGCTCTCATCCGCACTTCTACGGGCTCGCGGCGCCGACCCTGTCTCCTCGTTCGGCGATTTCATCGCTCTGAGCGACGTCGTGGACGCCCAAACGGCTTCCCTCCTGGTCAAAGAGGTGTCGGATGGCATTATCGCACCGGGATACGAGCCTGAAGCCGCGGCCATCTTATCGGCCAAGCGAAAGGGCTCGTACTTGATGCTGCAAATTGATCCAGAATACAATCCACCGCAGGCCGAGCGACGCGAGCTCTTTGGCATCACGTTCGAACAGGAGCGCAATGACGCGCGCGTCACCCCCGAGACGCTGGGGGAAGCCGTGACCCAAAACAAGGCGATCCCCGAGGAAGCGGCAGAGGATGCGGTCGTCGCGCTCATCGCTTTAAAGTATACCCAGTCCAACTCGATTGCGTTCGCATGGGAAGGACAAGCCATTGGAATCGGCGCCGGACAGCAGTCCCGCATTCACTGCACACGCATTGCCGCCGAAAAGGCCGAGACCTGGCTCCTGCGGCGCCATCCCGTCTTCGCCGGCGCCGAGTTCCTCCCCGACCTCTCCCGCACGGCGAAGTACAACGCAATCGACATGTGCATCCGTTTCGACTCGTTGACGGATCCCGAAAAGGCGATGCTGGCGGAGAATTTCACCGGCCCGGTCCCCACCGTCACGCCTGAGCAGCGACGCGGCTGGATGCGCGAACACAGCGGCATCGTGTACGCTTCCGACGCGTTCATCCCCTTCCGCGACAACCTCGATCGAGCAGCTGCGACGGGAGCCCGCTACGTCGTCCAGCCGGGCGGCTCCGCCCGCGACGCAGAGGTGATCGCCGCGGCTGACGAGTACCAAATGGCCATGTTCTTCACCGGTCTGCGACTCTTTACGCATTAGGCCGAAAAAGTGATGTTTCGGGAATTCGCAAAGCATTGTATTGCGATGAACGCGCTACAGCGCCGCAAAAGGTCTAATTCTGCCAATCTCGGGTGCCTCACTACCATTGCCAAGCTGAGGAAGCGCTGCTAAAATCGAGAAAGCCCGGATGCCCTTTCGGGGGCGTCCGGCACACCCTCTTTTGAAGTGGCGGTGGCAACGATGAACACGCATCCCCTGCGAACGCTATTTGCCGGCCGTAACATCGGTTTCCCCATGTGTCCCCCACGCCCGTGATCCCATAAATTAGCGGGGGAAGCTCCCCTGCCATCAATTCAATCAACGACCGTCCAATTCTCTTAGGCACGCTTTTTTGAGGAGGCCAACCATGAGCTCCCCGACTTCTCATGAGGCGTTTACATCCCTCTTGCAACCAAACGAAACCATCCTGACAACCTTTACATCAGACATTACACTCGACGGTCATTTCGGGCAGGAATCCATCGCTGCCCTCACCGACCAACGCGTCCTTGTGAAGGATGCTGCGCTACCCCAGGGCCACGCGAGTCTACCGCTCTCGGAGATTCAAAAGATCGAGACACTGATCCTATACGGCAACTCTATCATGCGGGCTGTCTACGCCGGCGAAACGACCAACCAACGAGAGTTGTTGCGCTTCTCGCGCTCCCTCGACTCGCAAGCGGAAGAGTTCGTCGCCGCTGTGCACGATCAATTGCGACATGTGACGGGCCGAGAGCCCAACAAGGAGGCACGGAACGCCCCCTCCCAAGGGAACGGCCCCGCACAAGGCAGATGCCGATCGTGCGGCCGTTCGCTGCCTCACGATCAAGATCTTTGCCACACTTGTGTCGACAAACGACGTCTGGCAGTGCGCGCCTTTCGGTACCTCGGTCGCTACCCGGCAGCGACGGCGTGGTCTTTCGGTCTCACGCTGGCGATTACACTGTTGCAACTAGTGCCGACCTACCTGACTAAGATCATGATCGATGACGTGCTCATTCCCCGACATTTGGGCGGATTGTGGTGGCTGATCGGGCTGATCCTCTTGGTGCACGCGCTCCTCTCAACCCTCGGCGGCTTCCACACGTATGCGATCCACTGGTTGGGCAACAAGGTGATCGTCGATCTGCGCACCGAGGTGTACGCCAAACTGCAACAACTCACGCTCACATTTTACGACAAGCGCCAAACCGGTTGGATCATGTCTCGAGTCACCAACGACACGAGTTTCCTCCAGCATTTTATGGTGCAAGGTCTGCAACAGATTGTCGTGCACCTTCTCATGGTCGTCGGCATCGCGGGGATCTTGTTCCTCATGAACTGGCAACTCGCTCTGATTACGCTCCTCCCGCTCCCCCTCGTCGCCTGGGGTACCTCCCGCTTCTCCAAAAAGATGCACAAAGTGTACCATCGCATCTGGCGCCGCATCTCAAACATGCACGCAATGCTGGGCGACACGATTCCCGGGATCCGAGTCGTCAAGGCGTTCACGCGGGAGAGCGATGAGATCGAGCGATTTGTCGACAAAAACCAAGAGGTGCTCGAAGAGAATATGAAAGCGATCCGCGTCACCTCCCTCTTCTTTCCAGCGATGGGCTTCACCATGGCCGTGGGCACCATCGCACTGTGGGCAGTGGGCGGGTATCGCGTCATCGTCGCCGGGGATATCCAGCCTGGAGAGTTGATCGCCTTTATCGGTTACACCGGCATGCTCTACAATCCGATCCAGGCGCTCAGCCGCTCAAGCGAACAGGTACAAGGCGCCGTCACCGCCGCCGAACGTCTCTTTGAAATCGCCGACACCCGGCCTGAGGTCGAGGAGGACGAGGAGCAGGGGCTTATCCTCGAAAACGTCAAGGGACGGATCGAGTTTAAAGACGTGGCGTTTTACTATGAGAAGGGGGATCCGGTCCTCCAAGGGATCGACTTTACGATCGAGCCGGGCCAGATGATCGGCCTGGTCGGTTCCAGCGGTTCTGGCAAGAGCACGCTGATCAATCTGATCGCCCGTTTCTACAAAGTGACGGAAGGCGAGGTCCTCATCGACGGACACAACATCAACGATCTCGACCTCGCGTCGCTACGCCGACAGATCGGGATGGTCTTACAGGAGCCCTTCCTCTTTCACGGTACGATCTCGGAGAATATTGCGTACGGTCGGCCCGACGCGACCATCGACGAGATTGTTGAGGCTGCTCGCCTGGCCAACGCTCATCGCTTCATCATGAATCTGCCCGACGGGTACGACACACGCATCGGCGAGCGCGGCGTCGGCCTCTCCGGCGGTGAGAAGCAGCGAATCTCAATCGCCCGTGCAATATTAAAGGATCCCAAAATCCTCATTCTGGACGAAGCCACATCGGCCGTAGACACCGAAACGGAGAAGTTGATCCAAGAGGCGCTCGATCGTCTCGTCACCGGCAGAACGACCATCGCGATAGCCCACCGCCTCTCAACGTTGCAAAACGCGGATCGCCTCCTCGTTATGAAAGACGGTCGCATCGTCGAGTCGGGCACCCACGAAGAGTTGCTCGACAATCCCCAAGGGGTGTTCCGCCACTTGGTGAGTCTGCAGCAAGAGGTGGCCAAGACCAAGAGTGCCTGATGTGATGCGAATCACGTCGCCAGATCGCTTAGACAAAGCGTCGACAGCATACATACGACTGCTGGGAGGTCATTGATCACCATGACGACAGAACTCAAACCGAAGGGTGTCTCACTCGTCAAGGAGCCCTATGGCGTGTTGAAGCTCACCCTAAATGACGGCGAGTCTACAACGACGTACGAAGATGTGCGTGTGCGCCTTGCGTTCCCACTCTCTCAGAGTGACCAGACTATCTCCTTCCAACTGCAGGACGGGACGGAGGTCGGCACCCTCAAAGATCTGCAAAGCCTCGACCAGATTTCGGCGAGCGCACTCAAAGCGGAGCTCGACAGGGCGTACTTTATCCCTCGGATCACGTCGGTGCAGGAGATTCGCGAGGAGTACGGGGTGACGCGGTGGAACGTTCAAACCGACCGCGGCCCGCGCACCTTTGAGGTGCAATCTCGCCACGACATTCGACCGGCGGGTCATGGACGTTACATTATACGCGACATTGACGGCAACCGTTACGAGATTCGCAGCTTGGCAGAGTTGGACGCCAAGAGCAACGCCTGGCTCGACTTAGAGTTGTAAGGTTGTGGTATCATCGAGGTAAGAGGTGACAAGACCTTGATGATCCATGCCGACCAACTCAAAGGGAACGAGGGGTACAAGCTCATGTCCGGGGCGATCGTGCCTCGACCGGTCGCCCTGGTGACAAGTGTGAGTCGCGACCGCGTCGTCAACGCGGCACCCTTTAGTTTTTTCAACGCAGTCTCGGGCAGCCCACCCGTCCTGATGGTCTCAATCGACGAACGCGAGCCGGGCGTTCCCAAGGATACCGCAGTGAACGCCCAGGCCTCGCGCGAGTTTGTCGTCAATTTAGTTGACGAGGCTTTGGCCGAGTCGATGAATCTCTGTGCAACGCCGTTTCCCCCTGACGAGAGCGAGGTCGAGCACGTCGGACTCTCAACCGAACCCGGCTTCACCGTCAAGGTCCCCCGACTCAAGGAGAGCCCTATCGCCTTTGAATGTCGGCTGCGCGACGTGCTCCCCATCGAACGGAACACACTTATATTTGGCGACGTCCTCTGCTTTCACATCCGTGACGACCTCTACCAAGACGGCCGCATCGATCCTCACGGACTCCGGCTCATTGGTCGGCTCGCCGGCCCCACGTACGCCTACACGCGCGAGCTCTTCGCGCTGCCACGGATCTCGCATCAGCAGTGGAACGAGGGCGTACGACCGCAAGTGAAACCATTCCCTCCCCCCACGAGGTGATCCAATCTCATGAAGCTCACCGTAACCCAACGAGCCTACTCCCCCGGTGATTGGCACGTCGGTTACCTCGACGAGACGCCTGCCATCGGTGATCAATACGGCCGCTGGTACACCGTATCGACTGACGCAGTGATCCACAATCCAGGGGATCGACTCGTATGGGTGCTCAAGCACGAGTACGGCGTGTGGGAGTGCCTACACGATATGCACTGGCAAGACCAGTACGTTGATCCACAAACCAAGTGGATCAAAGAGACTCCGGATTACGTCGAGAAGGTCGAGAAGCGATGAACACCCGTCGCATCCAACCCTCACTTCTCATTGGCGACGGCGTCGCCATCTTGCTCTTCGCGTTCATGGGTCGAGCGGAGCATCAAACGGGCATCAATATCAGCGGGGTTCTTTCGACAGCGCTTCCGTTCCTGATCGCCTGGTACCCGGTGGCCTTTTGGTTGCGTGCCTTTCGCCCCGACACGCTCGACCGGCCGTTGGTCGCCGCTCGGCGTACTGCCGTGGCCTGGCTGCTGGCGTGGCCCCTAGGGTTGCAGCTGCGGGCACTCTTCCTCGACCGTTCGATCCCATTCTCATTCGCAGTGGTCGTCTTGGTGACCAACCTCATTCTTCTAATCGGCTGGCGTTCTTTGTACGCTCGTTACCGCAACCGACGCGAGCCATAAATTGCGCCGAACCCGCGCCTGATTACATCATGATGACGCACATTAACATGACAAGAGGAGTGACTCTAACGCGTGAGCGACCGATGGCAACGACTCAGCGAGATCTTACAATCGTACCAAGAGCTCATCCGTGTCCAAGGCCTACTGGAGTGGGACCAGCAAACCTACATGCCCAAAGGGGGAATCGAGTCTCGGGCCGAGACCACGGCTCTCATTGAGCGCCTCGCCCACCAGAGAGTGACCTCTCCGGAAGTCGGCGAACTCCTGAATGCCCTTGAGGAAGAGGCCAAGACCCTTCCCTACGACTCAGACCGAGCAAGCCTTTGGCGCATCACCCGCCGCACGTTCGATCAGGCCGTCAAGGTGCCCTCCACCCTCGTCTCCGAGCTGGCGAAAGCCGCATCCCTCGGACAAGCGGCGTGGGCGGAGGCGCGCGAGCGTGCCGACTTCTCCCTTTTTGCGCCTCGCCTCGAGCGACTGGTCGAGCTCCAGATCGAGAAAGCCCAGGCCCTTGGGTATGACGACGAGGCTTACGACGCCCTCCTCGACATCTTCGAACCGGAGATGAAGACGAGAGATGTGAGCCGGCTCTTTGCACAGCTCAAAGAGGAACTTGTCCCGCTCGTTCACGCAATCTCCGAGCGTGCGGATACTATCGACGACACGATCCTCACGCGGGAGTACGGCGAGGAGCCGCAATGGGAATTCACAATGGATGTGATCCAATCACTTGGGTTTGACCTCAACCGCGGGCGTCAAGATCGTTCAGCCCATCCATTCACCGTAGGCATCTCACCCAACGACGTGCGCTTGACCACCCGGCTCGATCGCAATAACTTGGCGACCGCTTTGTACTCCTCAATTCACGAAGCCGGTCACGGCATCTACGAGCAGGGTCTCCCGCAGGAGCACATCGGTAGCCTCCTCGGCCAAGCGAGCTCTCTGGGGATTCACGAGTCTCAATCACGGCTTTGGGAGAATATTGTGGGTCGTTCACTAGGCTTCTGGCAGTTTTTCCTCCCGAGATTAAAGGCGCGCTTTGAGACGCAACTCGCTGACGTCGATGTAGAGAGCATCTACCGCGCCGTCAACAAAGTACAGTATCCTTCTCCAATTCGCGTCGAGGCGGATGAGGTGAATTACAACTTACATATCTTCCTCCGCTTCGAACTCGAGCGAGCGCTCATTTCGGGGAGTCTGCAGGTGAAAGAGTTGCCTGACGCGTGGAACGAGACGTCGCGCGAGTACCTAGGTTTCACGCCAAACAATGACGCCCAAGGGGTCCTCCAGGATGTGCACTGGTCTGCGGGTCTCTTCGGTTACTTCCCCACGTACTCACTGGGCACCATTCTCTCGGTGCAGCTGTACAACCGGGCTCTTGCAGATCATCCGGAGATTCCCCAAGAGATCACGCAGGGGAATTTCGCGCCCCTGTGCGGATGGATGCGTGAACATATACACCAACACGGCGCTCGGTACACGCCGCCCGAGTTGATCGAACGAGCGACCGGTGGACCGCTGGACCCCAAACCGTACGTGGCCTATATCACCGAGAAGTTTAAAGAGCTTTACGATTTGTAAGAAGAGCGGCGACCCAGAGGTGAAGCGTGTTGACAGAGTCAATTTCGTGCGATAGACTCGTACCAAAAGGAATTCCTTGTAACCCGCCTAATTTACTCGGTATTGAGATTCGCACTTTTGAATGGAGGTTAAACGGATGAGCTACGCCAAAGAGGTGCTGGTTGAGACGGATTGGGTTGCCGAGCGTCTCAGCGACCCGGCCGTCAAGTTGGTCGAAGTAGACGTCGACACTGAGGCGTACGACGAAGGGCATGCGCCTGGGGCGATCAGTTGGAACTGGACGACCGAGTTGCAAGATCCTGTTCGGCGCGACATTCTCGACAAAGAGCAGATCGAGGCGTTGTTGTCACGCTCCGGCATCAGCAACGACGACCTCATTGTCTTGTACGGGGATAACAACAATTGGTTTGCAGCCTACGCGTATTGGCAGCTAAAGCTGTACGGTCACGAACAGGTGAAACTGATGAACGGCGGCCGCAAGAAGTGGCTGGCTGAGGACCGCCCGGTCACCACTGACGTGCCCACGCCGACTCCGGCTACCTACCAGGCGAAAGAGGCCGACAAAAGCCTGCGGGTTCACGTCCAAGACATTCTTCCTCTCCTGGGACAATCCAATGTAGGCCTCGTCGATGTTCGCTCACCTCAAGAGTTCAGCGGAGAGGTGTTGGCTCCACCGGGACTCAGTGAGACGGCGCAGCGGGCCGGCCACATTCCGGGAGCAGCCAACATTCCTTGGAGCCAAGCCGTTAATGAGGACGGTACCTTTAAATCGGCCGAGGAGCTCCAGCAACTTTATGCCAACAAAGGGATCACCTCCGACAAGGAGATCGTCACCTACTGCCGCATCGGGGAGCGATCCTCACATAGCTGGTTTGTTCTGCAAGAGCTGCTCGGCTTCCCCAAAGTGCGCAACTACGACGGTTCGTGGACTGAGTGGGGCAGCATGGTCGGCGTTCCGATCGAGAATCCACAAAGGTCAGCGTAAATACCGAGAACGTCAGCTCGATACAGAGCGCGCCTAATGTGCACGTTCCTATGCTAAGGCTTGAGGCCCGTCTCACCGCACGGTGGGACGGGCTTCACGTTCCCTCCTGGACAGGGAGCAGCCTCCCCCGTCCCGAATCCATTCTCGACGAGCGGTACATTAGCGTAACCTGCACGCACAAATGCACGGAGGGATGAAGCGGCCTTGAAGATCACTTTTCACGGAGCAGCCGGTGTTGTCACCGGTTCGTGTTTCCATGTCGAGACTGAGGCCCATAGGTTTTTGGTGGACTGCGGTATGTTTCAGGGGAGCAAGGCGCTTGCACAGCGCAATTACGAGCCTTTTCCGTTTGATCCAGCGAGTATCGATGCGGTCCTTCTCACGCACGCTCACATCGACCACTCGGGTCTACTCCCCAAACTTGTACGCAACGGATTTGCCGGTCCGATTTACACGACCGCTCCAACCGCCGATTTGCTGCGCATCATGCTTCCGGATAGCGCACACATCCAAGAGAGTGAAGTGGAGCGTCTCAACCACAAGCGAGAACGGCGCGGCGAGCCCCTATTGACCCCCATCTATACCCGTGAAGATGCCTATACGACATGTGAGCGCGTCTCCCCGGTCGAGCTGCAAGAGACCCTGCGGCTCTGGGACGAGGTTGACGTTACCTTCTCGGGCGCCGGTCACGTTCTCGGAGCAGCGATGATCACCGTAGCCCATGGAACCGGTGCCGATCGAGTGCGCGTCGCCTTTACCGGCGACGTAGGTCCGTCGCGGCAAACCTTGCTTAAGGAGCCTCGTCCCCTCCAGGATGTCGACATTCTCGTTATGGAGTCGACGTACGGAAACCGCATGCGGCAGCGGAACGAGAACCGCTACGAAGCGTTAGCCAAGATCGTCCGTGACACCCTCGCCCGCAAGGGGAACGTCGTCATTCCCTCCTTTGCAGTGGGTCGATCCCAGGAGCTCCTCTACGGGTTACACCGCCTAGTAGAGAGCGGCGAGTTGACGCCGGGACAAATCTTCCTCGACAGCCCCCTCGCTATCGAAGCCACTGAGATCTTCTGTTCGCACACGGAGAGCTTTGACCGAGAGGCGCGACACTTCGCCCAGGAGACCGAGGAGTGCCCACTCTATCTCAAGGAGCTCACCCTGACACGCACCGCGCAAGAGTCGATGGCCATCAACCGGATTCGCTCCGGAGCCGTCATCATCTCCGCTTCGGGGATGTGCGAAGCCGGGCGGATCAAACACCATCTGCGTCACAATCTGTGGCGCCCGGAGTGCTCTGTCGTCTTTGTAGGGTATCAAGCCGAGGGAACCTTAGGACGCCGCATCGTGCGGGGGGATTCGCCGGTGCGCATTCATGGCCAAGAGGTCAAGGTCCGGGCAGAGGTACACTCGCTCGAAGGCTTCTCCGCCCACGCGGATCAGGAGGAGCTCGTCGCATGGGCAGCCGCGCTCGATCCCAAACCCCGTAAGGTGTACTTGGTTCACGGCGAGGATCCGGCGCGGGCCGCCCTCAAAGAGCGTCTCACTAAGGAGCTTCACTTGAGCGTCGAAATGCCGCTCCTCGGAGAACAGATCACGTGCACGCCGACAAGCGTCGAGCGAACCGGGGCGGGCGTACCCAGTAACGGAACGAACGAAACAATGCAACTCTGGCATTCCGTCGGCCGCCTACACCAACTGATCGATCAGCTGCAGCGCACAAACGCAGAGCCCGATGTGCGCCGGCAGATTGCAGAGGCCGTCGAGCAAGCACTCGAACTCGCTGAATCCGCCCTCGACGATTAGTCGTCGAGCGGGTGGATCGCCGAGCCCCACTTTAAGTTGCGTGCCCGGCGGAACGCCGCACGATCTTTGCGGGTCACGTTTTGCGCGGTAACCGTCCCGTCGGGTGCGCACACCTGGAGACCGACTTGCCCTTTTCGTACGAGCGGATGACGAAGCACGCGACCCTCGATGGGAGCGGCCTCTACCCGTGCCACGCCAACAAACGAAAACTTCTCATCTTCGTAGGCGAGCTCTCCCTCTTTCACCAGTCGGTGGAGTCGGGAACGCTCCACGCGTTGGGCGAAATGACACCAGTCATTCTTTGCAAGGGGGCAGCCTCCACTGTGGGGACAGGGCGCAACGATCTGTGCGCCCGCCTCGATGAGCGCAGTCCGGGCCGCTTTAATGTGGCCAAAGCCGACCGGTGTGCCCGGTTCGATGAGCAGCAACGCTCCCGTCGCCCGGGACGTCCGGGCCCACAACGTTTTTACGAGGGCCGATCGCGGCGCCTCACGAAGCTCTCCCAGGACATACGAGGCGATGACGAGATCGTACGACGCGATTTGGGATAAGGGCTGTGATGAGGGTTGCGACGAAGGCGGCGATGAGGGCGGCGACGTGGTTTGCCACGACCTGGCGACGTCTTCTTTCAGCCACGTGGCGTGACGCATAGCGTCGTTCGGCGCATGTTGGGCCAGCCGTTTGCCCAGAGCGATCATTCTCTCCTCTCGCTCAAGGAGGGTCACCTGTAGTAGTTGGGGAAAGACATTCGCCGCTGCCCACGCCGCCGTACCCGGTCCCGCGCCTACATCGAGCAGAGTGCGTGGGCTCCACTCAGGCATCATCTCGTGCATCTGCCGCAATGCGGCAGAGACCGCGGCAAACGTCGCCGGTAAACGAAATGCCGTGTACGCGGCCACGTCGTCCGGCGACTGTGCCAACCGCTCCCCGCCATCGCTTCGGATGTTGCGATACCGTTTTGAGAGTGCAGCAACCGAGGATCCGAGCCTCTTTGGCGACCATGAAGTCAGCTCCTCTTCGATGGCTGCACGCAATTCGTACGGGAGTTGCATGTGCCCTCTCCCTATCGTAATTAGATCCTGATCCGCAATCCATTGCCCGCACAATCGTAACGGACGATTCAGCGCTCACATGCATGAACATTCCTTCGACTGCTTCCACGTGGATAATCTCCCCACCTTGCTCGCGGATAACCTGGCGTAAGACCGAGCAATTTGGAGAAACTCTGCCGATTTCCCTCTCGTCTCACGTGGGAGAGATCGCTTTCAAGCCCCAATTCAACCGTATTGGAATTTGCGGGAGGTCGGTCGGACGGGTAGGATACACGTACAGTCACTCGTGAGGGATCGCGGAGGAGAAAACATGTTCAAACGAATGTTCAAAATAATGGCACGTATGATGGTGTTCCGTCTCGTCATCAGCGCACTGATCAGTTTCAGTATCCCCGTAGGCGCTTCACGACCAAGCGTCCCAGCGACAACACTCTCATCAGGACAGGTTTTCCCTGTCGGAGAGCAACTCACCGAGAAGGATCTCTCCGAGTACACGGGTGAATGGGCGCCAATAGCAGCGGGCGCGATCGTTAGCTTGGGATACTACACACTTAATACCTGGGACCAACCCAAGGATCTCGGATGGTACACCAGGGCCGCCACGGCGACCCTATCAGGCGCCCCCTTTGGATTCACAGGAAGCAGTCTCGTAGCCGCCGCTTCGACGCAGATCGGAAAGACCGCAGCTACGGTTTACAGTGCAGGATCGCTGGGCGCTATTGAGTGGGGGCTCTCTCGTTAGTGATCTCGTTTCTAGAACACATACGAAGTTGAGCTCCCCCTCAATACTTCCTGGAGGACCGCAAGAAAGTGAAACCAGGTATCGCGGGATTCTTCGTACTTTGGGCACTCTGGCACGCTATCAGGCGGGATTGGTTGGGAGTACGAACCCTCTTAATCATGGCGGCCATCGCAACCCCCACCGTTTACTGGTCCAACGACATACCTGTGCCTATGGGTGGGTGGCTCGCTACGGCATTATGAGTGGTCGTGCTCATCCTTTACATGCTGTTCCTTTACTACAACGAACGATCGTCAAAGCGATGAAAGACACCCCGAGTCGACCCGATGCCGGGTCGACTCGGGCCGGGGCAAGATTCACCGGTGAAGCGCCAGCGAGAGTGTCGCTTCGATCGCAGCGTTTGCCATGCGAAACTGATGCACCATGGGCGTTGGAATGTCGGTCTTTACGTGACGGTTGTTCCGCACTTCACTCACTAAGCGCAACATTCCCGGACATCGCCCGTTCCAAAAGTCAATGAAAAACTGTTGGCGTGGCTGTCCTTTGTACGGAACTGCGGGTTCGTTGCGCGGTGCGGCCCCAGTGTTACGCCACGCGGCGATTAATTTGTCTGCCCAGTGGTTGAGAGCAGCACGCTTCTCCGGGGAGAGACGTTCATAGTCAGCGGGAAGCAGCGCTGCTTCGTCGTGCTCGTGCTGGTGCATATCGAGCATATGGGTATAACGGTACGTCGCGTAAAGCGCATCGACAGCAACCGAGTGGGTGGAGCGCCGACTGGTGTTGGGTTCGACCCACAAGTCCTCGCTGATCTGCTCGTAAACGATACCCACGCGTTGGGGCGAATGCTCTGCAAACGACCATTCCGGATAACGACCGAACCGCTCGCCATCGGCGGCTACGCCAAAGGCGACTTTAAGGAATTCGTCATTCGCCAATTCTCCATCCCAGCACTGCCGAGGACTGCGCGATCGCCCCTGCGCATTCGTATCCGGCATAAACGTGATGAGCGTGCGCTGCCGAATCTCGTCCACCGGTAGTGACGAGGGCGTCCCGTCGAGGAAGCACCCCGTCAAAAGTTGGTGTGCTGCGTTCACAACCACAGCGGTGCAAGCGGGTTCGTGTGCGTGCGGCACCGTGATAATGAGACGGAACGGTCGATTGCGACTTTCCTCCACGTCCCTGACTGGTCCGACTGTCAGCGCGAGCACTCGTTCCCCACCCAGTTGTGACCATGACTCCAGCCGAGTCTTGTCGGGGTGATCGGCATGCAACCCTTCAAATAGGGGTTGCCACTCGTCGGGATGGCTTCGCCAACAAGCGTCGACGTCCACGGACCTCACTCCTGTTCTCTACCGGTTTGGGCAGGCGCCCCAGACAGGCGCCTCGGCCACGCGCCCTCTGCCAGGCGTTCCCTGCCAGGCCCTCCCTGCCAGGCCCTCCCTGCCAGGCGCTCCCTTTTAGGCGCTCGCCTCCCTTAAAGCTTTGAGACAACGGCACGAGTCCGCTCGAGAGTCTCCTCAATGTCTGCATTGGAGTGCGCAAAGGAGATGCTGCCCTGTTTAGCCGCCAAGGGGAAGTGGTAGACGCCCGCATCAACGAGCGCTTTCCGATAACGGGTATCGATCTCAAAGTCGTGATTGGCGGCCAAGTCGTGCCAGTCGACAGGTGCGTGGTCCATAAAGTAGACGCAGAACGCGGAACCCTGCCTGCTAATTGTGGAGGTGATTCCGGCTTCCTCAAAGATCTTGCGGAGACCGGTCTCCATCTTTTCACCCAGCGCTTCAAGGGTTCGGTACACTTCGCCATCGTTGTGCGCCAACTTCTCAATAGTTGCGACCGCAGCGACAGTGGGGAGCGGATGAGCGTTGTACGTACCGGCCATCAACACCTTGCGAGCGGGGTCGGGATCAGTAAAGAGGCTCATCACCTCTTCGCGTCCGCCGATGGCGCCAATAGCATAACCGTTTGCAATCGCCTTCCCAAAGACCGAAAGGTCCGGCTTCACGTTAGCAATCGACTGGTACCCTCCGATTGCAGTACGAAAACCGGTCTTCACCTCGTCAAAGATCAGTACGACGCCAAACTCGTCACATAGCGCACGCAACCCCTGTAGGAATCCCTCTTTGGGCTTTACCACTCCGATATTTTGCAGAATCGGCTCCAAAATGATGGCAGCAATGTCATAGCGCTCGAAACAGTAACGGACCGAATCCAGGTCGTTATAGTTCACCGCATGGAGGTTTGTGAGCACCTGCGGCGGGATACCCGCTGAAATCGGCGCAATCTTATACTCACCCGGCGAGACTCGTGGCCCAATCACATCGAGAGGTGTCATCAGGTTGACAGCGACATCGTTATGCCACCCGTTGTATCCACCTTGCATGACGACGACACCATTGCGCCCCGTGTAGGATCGGGCCAGACGGATTGCGTGGAATGTCGCCTCCGAACCCGTATTTGTGATCTGGACCTTCTCTACGGATGGAACATGCTCTACGATCAGCTCCGCTAAACGACCCTCCCACCGATTGGTCCCAGAGCCCATCAGTGTCAAGCCTTGCTCTAGGGCGTCTCGGACTGCATTGTTTACGTCCGGATCGTTATGTCCTAAGACGTATGGGGCGAATCCAGCGTGGTAATCAATGTACTCGTTTCCATCCACATCCCATACTCTACTCCCTTGACCGCGCTCAAACGCAATCTCAGGATCGGTCAGCCTATTTAGTGAGACGACACCACCTGGGATGTAACGACGATTCCGGGAGAATAGCTCGGCAGAACGGGAGAGACCTTCACTCAATTGCGCTCGCTCCTCGCGACGTTAGTCTCGATTCAGGGAATCGATACTCTTTATTGTTATAACGGTAATAGAATTTCACTACGATTTTCTCTATACACCTTCCTGCCCCTCTTTAACAAGAAAGTGCCACGCCTCGTTGTTGTGGGGGCAAGTGACTCGAGAAAGAGCCCGCGTACGGACCGCGTGCGCGCCTCGCTTGCGTCCAGACAGTCACCGCTCAAGCGACAACTTTCAAGAATTGCCGTCTGCAAACCCGAATGCAAGGTTTGATTCACGCACTTCTCGACCCGAGGAGCACGCGCTTCTCAGTAGCCGCGAGGTGCGCTCACATGGCGTGTTCTCTGTCGGACACCGAATATGGGACGCGCCTAACCATGGACAGGCACCCAAACCGTTGATCCCTATCTCATGGGGGATGATTCCACGCCAGCGTGCAATCATTCCTCACGAAAGGGGCAACAACCCGCAAACTTCGGCCTTGCCCGATGTTTGCTCCGAAGTGAGCGGATCTGCCAACGTCGGTAGCTGGGCTTTAAGTTGTGAGTTGAGTTTCGACGTTGCGCGGCCTTTGGCCGCCGCACGACTCGGACAGCGAAAATCCGGGCGCGAGACGCGAAAAGCGGCGCTGATTCACATCTCATGGGGAATGATTCCACGCCAGCGTGCAATCACTCCTCACGAAAGGGGCAACAACCCGCAAACTCCAGCGTTGGCCGAGGTCGTCTCCGAAGTGAGCGGATCTACCAACGTCGGTAGCTGGGCTTTAAGTTGTGAGTTAAGTTGCGACGTCGCGCGACCTTTGGCTACCGCACGACTCGGACAGCGAAAATCCGGGTGCGGAGTGCGAAAAACGGCGCTGATCCCCGCCTCATGGGGAGTGATTCCACGCCAGCGTGCAATCACTCCTCACGAAAGGGGCAACAACCCCGCAAACTCCGGCGTTGGCCGAGGTCGGCTCCGAAGTGAGCGGATCTACCAATGCCTGTAGCTGGGCTTTAAGTTATGAGTTAAGTTTCGACGTTGCGAGGCCTTTGGCCGCCACGACGCTCGAAGAGTGAAAATCCGGGTGCGAGGTGCGAAAAACGGCGCTGATCCCCGTCTCATGGGGAGTGATTCCACGCCAGCGTGCAATCATTCCTCACAAAAGGGGCAACAACCCGCAAACTCCGGCGTTGCCCGAGGTCGGCTCCGAAGCGAGCGGATCTACTAACGCCTGTAGCTGGGCTTTAAGTTATGAGTTAAGTTGAAGCGTTGTGCGGGCTTCGACCGTTACGAGGCTCGACAACTCCGGTCATCGAGGCCGCCACCCAACTTTCATGTTGGCTGGCGGCCCGCTCCGACGGTGCTACTGATTCTGCTACGTCTTAGCGATCAGCAACCTTGCCGCTGACTCACTACATCGCAGTCATTGGCCAATTGGTTGCCAGTCAGGCGCCGTAGCCTTCGACTTCTTCACAATCTCCGCCACTTCAATCTTCCACTACTTCACAATCTCGTTTAGCAGCTCAACGGCTCTTTCTACCGTCAGGCCGAGATGCTCGGCTACTTTGGGTCCTGGGCCGCTCGCACCGAAGCGCTCGATCGTCAAGAGCGCACCGCGTTCACCCACAAGCGAGCGCCAACCGATCCCGACTCCGGCCTCGATCGCCAAAACCGGGACATCCGCCGGAAGAATCTCACGGCGCGCCGCCTGCTCCTGCCGCAAGAACCGCTCACGGTTGGGCATGGAGACTACCCGCACACGTCGCCCTTGCTCCTCAACGCGTTTGGCAGCCTCAAGTCCTAAGGAAACCTCACTGCCGGCCGCTACGATCACTGCATCAGGCTGTCCACCCGACTCCCGCTTGACGACGTAGGCGCCCTGAGCCACGTCGACCGCTTCCGAGTGCGGTAGAACCGGGACGTTTTGACGCGTCAGCAGCAACACGCTTGGACCGTCCGTACGCTTAAGGGCCTCCAACCAGCACCTCCCCGCCTCGACTGCGTCGGCGGGTCGATACACCTCGACATTAGGAATGAGTCGCAGCGCCTCCGGATGCTCGACGGGTTGGTGTGTCGGTCCGTCCTCGCCCACGTAGATAGAGTCGTGCGTGAATACGAAGATTACCGGCTGCCTCATCAACGCCGCGAGGCGAATGGTGGGCCGCATGTAGTCGGAGAAGACCAGGAACGTGGATCCGTAAACGCGGTGCCCCCCATGCAACTGCAGGCCGTTGAGCATTGCACCCATTGCGTGCTCTCGCACCCCGAAATGGATATTGCGTCCAGCATAATCTCCCTTGACGACGACCCCTTCTCCATCAAGGAAGGTCTTAGTGGACGGGTTAAGGTCGGCGGATCCACCCACAATGTAGGGAAGCGTTTTGGCCAGCGCCTGCAACACTTTGCCCGCGGCGCTGCGCGTCGCGACTGCTTCGCCTTCTTCAAAACTCGGCAGTGCCTTTTCGAGATCGGCAGGGATCTTCAGGGCCATCGCATCGTCCCAGCGACTCCGTAACGTGGGATTCGCTTGAGACCAGCTTTCAAAGGAGGCTCTCCACGCGTCGCTGGCCGCTGCCCACTCCGCACGCTTCTCGGCAAAGTAGGCCGTCACTTCCTCGGGAATGTGGAACGGATCCTGGGGCCACCCTAGACGCTCCTTGGTCGCCTGAACGGCCTCGTCGCCCATGGGATCACTGTGGACATCCGAAGTGCCCTCAATCGGAGTTCCCCAACCGATCACGGTCTTGGCCACGATTAGACTCGGCTTATCCGCAACGCCCTGCGCTGTGCGGATCGCCTCTTCGACCGCCTGTGGATCGTGTCCATCGACATGGAGCACGTGCCATCCGTACGACTCGTACCGCTTGGCGACGTCCTCGGAGAAAGCGAGTTCGGTACCTCCGTCGATGGTCACCTGATTGTCGTCGTAAATCACGATGAGGCGGCCAAGACCTAAGTGCCCCGCCAGCGAGGAAGCCTCCGACGCAACCCCTTCCATCAGGTCGCCGTCACTGGCAATCACATAGGTGTAATGCCCAACGACCTCGTGGCCGTCGGTGTTGTACGTCGCCGCTAGCATGCGTTCAGCAAGGGCCATACCAACCGCATTGCCGACCCCTTGACCCAGCGGCCCCGTCGTGGTTTCAACGCCCGGCGTCTCGCCGTACTCCGGGTGGCCCGGCGTCGCCGATTCAACCTGGCGAAACGCCTTGAGGTCATCAAGGGAGACATCGTATCCGGAAAGGTGCAAAAATCCGTAAAGCCACATGCTTCCGTGGCCGGCTGAAAGGACGACGCGGTCCCGATCAGGCCACTGCGGCCATGCCGGGTCATGCTTTAAAATCTTCGTGTATAAGACTGCGCCAATATCCGCCATTCCCAACGGCAATCCGGGGTGGCCGGACTTAGCAGCTTCGACGGCATCCACCGCCAAAGCGCGTACTGTATTTGCCACTTTATCTAACACGCAAAAGACCTCCAACCGTATGTACTCGAAACGCATCCATCATGCGTGTACGAGTCCATCTTATCATTTTGAAGGGAGTTGTCCCTGTCAAGCCGACTCCGACATTGCGAGCACCCGTGACCACAACTCTTCCGGGACGGGCATTACGGAGAGCCGCGAGTTTCGCACTAACTCCCAATCGGCAAAGGAGGGATCGCTTTTAATCTCCTTGAGTGTGACGGGGCGAACGAGGGGCCGCACTGCTTCGACGTCGACGACAATCCATCGCTCGTCGCTTTCATTGGGATCAGGATAGTGCTCCGAGACCACCCGGGCCACTCCCACTATCGCCCGCACATTCCCGGTGTGGTACACAAACACGTCGTCTCCGGGAACCATTTCCCGCATATGCTTTAGCGCCAGATTGTTTTTGACGCCGTCCCATACGTCGCGTCCCGCCTCCTGCAAATCGGCGAACGAGTACTCGTTGGGCTCCGTCTTGACCAACCACCGCGCCATACCAACCACCTCCCGCCTACACGCAAGCGAGCGACTGTAGCCTCAAGCGTTATGCCTCAAGCCTTACAATCTCTGCTTGCCGATTTTGCTTAGAAAGCGCAGGTTGCCGTCAATGATTACGTCCGCGATCTTTTGGACAGCGCTGCGGTTCACCTGGTCGGGTCGGAGCGGCTTAAACGCTTTGCGTCCGACTTTTGGCGCCTCGTCGTCTGAGCCCACTTCCTGTACTGCTGCCCGCAACCCGATCGCCCCGCGCCGGCTCCCCGCGGCTCGCTCCCCCGGCGCCTGGACCGATTGGGTTAACCGCAACACTGCGTTGACGGTAATATCGCCAAAATGTCCAAGAATGTCGAGGTTCCCAAGACTTCCAAGCGGACGATCCGTAATCTCAATCGACCCGAGGTGCAAGTCCCGGCCATAACCCGCTTCAATGGCGACGATAAACGCATCAGGCCAGCGTCTCTCAACCTCATGGATGCACTCCGCCAAGTTGTCGGCCGTGATCGGAGAGTCGCTCGTTCCCATCACATTGGGGAAGTACTTACGCGTCTCGTCTGCGACAGAGCTTCCGAGAAAGCTCACACTCTCACCCGGATCGCCGACGCAAAAGAAGAGTACATCCTCGAGGCCTGAAGCGCTGTACGCTTCTGCCAGAGCCCGAGCAATGCGAAAGTCCGACGTCCAATTGGAAGGGTCGACCCGAATCACCGGCGCCGCTCCGCTGCGTTCAGCTCGATGATGTTGCCGTCCGGATCTTCACAGTACATCTGCGGCCACCCAGTCAAGGAATCAGGGTTCTCTTTTACCTCGACGTTGTGCCTCTTTAGTCTCTCCACAGCCGCGTCGTAATCATCAACGCGTAACGCCACGTGGGTGTCCTTACTGTCGATACCGTCGCGCTCCGGCGCTTTCTCGGGATAGACGATGAGATGAATTTGTCCCGCTCCGATCTGGTACCAGGCTCCCGGGAAGTTGAACGGAGGACGCTTGGTCTCTGTGAGGCCCAGCACGCCACCGTAAAACTCCTTGGCGCGTTCGAGATCGGTTACGAGGATGCTGACGTGATGCAATGACTCAACCTGCATAGGGCAGACTCCTCCCTACCGTAATCTGAGTGTACCTTGATCGTACGTAACCCAAATTGACCGTACCATGCCGAGAAATACTTCGTTACTCGACCTAAAAGAACCTGCGATTCCAGGACCGCAGCCTACCGAGGCCGACTCCCTTATGGCACGCGCTCGCCATAAAGAACCGCCCGCACTCACGCATTCTCTGCGGAGGCGGGCGGTAGGGCGGTTCGCATTACATTCGTATATCAAATGGTAGCTAGACCATGCAAGAGCAACATCACTTTGCGAGACTGGGTTGTGCTTAGCTTGTTTGGTTGTGCTTAATCGGCCTTACTCGTCTCTACTCAACGGTTGTAAACAGCGTTGTTTGTCAGGCGGTCCACATCGTAAGCGATACGCTCAAAGACGCCCAGAGTACGGGTCCGCTTGTGGAGCTCACCACCACAGTGCGAGCAGTATACCGAACCAACGTTCCGGTGCTTGCAGTCGGGACAGATTTTCATTTTGGCATCTCTCCTCATTGGGCCTACCGTCTCTCGTTCGGGGACGTTTTCTGTCCCCCGAGAATCATTTCATGTCCCGATTACATTCTATCCCACCCAGAGGAGAATGCAAGCAATCCGGCTAGGGTTTAACAATTCGTTTACAACGTTCCCTGCTGCATCTTATGGTGGACCCTTTCGATTCCCGCGCGCACTGTGGCAGGCGCCTCCTTGGACATCTGTGAGAGCGTGTAAAACCACCACGCCCGGTCCACTTCGTACCCGCCCTCGTCAAAGGCGGCTCGAGTCGGTAGGTATCCGTAGTTCCCGTTGGCGTAACCCACGACCAAACTTTCGTACCCTTGCGCGGCAGCGTCAACCATCCACTGATACTCGGTGAATACCTCAAACGGCATGGCCGTAAACGTCAGTTCCCCTAGGCGTACAACCTGCAGTTCCGTTGGGATCGAGAGGGGAAGCGGAGCATCAGGATCTCTGCCCTCGAGCGCCTTCAATGCGTCATGTGCCCAGTGCAAGCGGTGATCGGTCGTGCGTCGAGTCTCCTCACCCCCCGGCGATGCAACGGGTACCTCCGCCTCCCACGCTTGGAGCAACGCTCGCACCTCATTGAGAGGGGGAACCGCTTCATAGGGAACATCCATCCAGTGCTGGACCGCCCCAATGGGTCCCTTCTCCAGCTCTCTTCCCGCGGCCAAGGCCTCCAAAGCCGCCCCGGCCAACCGCTCTCCGTGCCGCCGAGCCGTGTCGAACCGGTCTGCCGAACGCATACCCAGTGGATTTACGTCGCCGCAAGCGCCCGTGAGGTAGAGGCAAGGCGTCCCGGGAAACGCCGTTTCGAGACGGGTGATCGCAAAGTGAGGGAAGTCACGCCCGTAAAGGTAGTTGTCGGCGCCGAAAAGAACGGGATGCACCGCCGCCCACACCACCAAAAACCGTGGTTGAGTCACCTCCGTTGCCAAGGGCCACGCGGCCAAGACTGCCGTGCGATTATCAACAGGGCCATCCGGGTTCTCTCCCAAAACGATGGAGCCCGGCTCCCCTTCTCTGCGATTGATCCCGACGGATGCGTCCGCCGTTCCAAAAGTGAGTCGAATCGGCTCTAACCGTCCGTGAGCTAACTCGACGGCCGTCGCAATCTGGCGAAAAAAGATCGATTCGTACGCCGCATCGCGAGGGCCAAATCCCCTCATGCTCGACGTGATAGGCCCAGCGTGGGTATGCGTCGCGTGAATCAGGATGTTTTGCGGGGGAATCTCCGTCTTTTGCGCAATCGCCGACCTCACGCGCGCGACATCGACCGCGTCGATCGAGAGTACGTCACAACTGACGACAGCCACCGTCACACCACCACGCTCAAAGACAGCTGCAGTGATGTGGAGCGGGTCGTGTATCCCCTCTGCCGGCCGCTTCCTCCCCCCAAATCCGCACAGCCACACCCCAATCGGGGGCGTCACATCGACTCGAGCGACCCCGGCTTGCCACACTCCGTGATCGGCGGTGACTGATCCTGGTTCCTTTGGCATCGTTGCAGGCCTCCAAATGCAAACTCAACAATCAACGCTCATGGCTTATTGCCTACGCAAGGATTCTCCTCTTGCCGAAATTATAGTTCGCAGGATATTGCGCCAACTCTATCCAAGATGCCTACTCACAGGTAAGAGACACGAAGGACCACAGATGTACGAAAGTGCGTTGCGACAATACGGGGAGGACGACACGCGGTGAACGAATTGATGGGACGCCTTTTGGAGCTTTTCATTGGATTTTTCCGCGCTAACATCGTCGGGTACGGTGGGGGGCCGGCCACAATTCCGCTCATCGAAGCGGAGGCGGTCTCTAAATTCAAGTGGTTAACGCAAGAGGAGTTTGCCAATGCGTTGGCGATGGGAAATACGTTGCCCGGTCCCATTGCGACCAAGATTGCCGGCTACGTCGGCTACCATGTGGCTGGCTGGTTGGGTGCGGCTGTGGCACTCATCGCAACGATTGCACCGACCGTCCTCGCGATGATCGTCCTCTACTCTGCCCTCTTGCGGTTTAAAGGCTCCCCAGTCGTGCAGGGAATGATCTCTGGGGTACGTCCCATTGTGTGGGTCCTCTTTATCACCTTGGCCCTCGACTACCTGACCTTTGTCAAGACCGCTCCGGCCATCGGTCTGGCCGTCGTCGCGTTCGGGGTCATCTACCTCTTGCAGTGGCATCCGGTCATCGCCGTCGTGATGGGGCTCGTCTTGGGCGGAATCTTTCTGCGCCCGCCGGTCGCTTGACGGGCGCTCTTTTATTTTCTCAGGAAATTGCAGGACTGGACGTCTCTTCGTCAACAAAGCGGAACTGAGCCTCGACCAAGGAGCGGTACAAGCCGCCTACCTCCATCAACTGGTCGTGTGTTCCGACCTCCACGATCCGTCCATGGTCCAAAACCACAATCTTGTCGGCGCCACGAATCGTCGAGAGGCGGTGGGCGACAACAAAGGCGGTACGTCCCTGCAAGAGGCGGTCCAGCGCCGCTTGAATATGAAGCTCGGTCTGAGTATCGACGCTCGCCGTCGCCTCGTCCAAGATGAGAATGCGGGGATCGGCTAAGAGGGCACGGGCGAACGAAATGAGCTGGCGCTGGCCCTGCGAGAGGCCACCTCCTCGCTCGGTGACGACTGTCTCGTATCCATCAGGAAGCTTTTCGATGAATGTGTCAGCACCCACTGCGCGACACACATCCCGCACCTGATCCATCGTTGCGTCGGGGCGAGCGAAGCGGATATTCTCCGCCAAGGTACCCGAGAACAGAAAAGTGTCCTGTAATACGATGCCGATCTGCGAGCGGAGCGAAGCGAGTGTCACCTCTCGCACATCGTGACCGTCAATCTCCAACGCCCCTTCGCTCACGTCATAAAAGCGACAAAGGAGGTTGACGATCGTCGTCTTTCCCGAGCCCGTGGGACCCACGAGAGCCACCACTTCACCCGGCTTCACATCGAGGCTCGCTCGGTGGAGCGCGGGGCGGCCCGCTTTGTACGAGAAGCCGACATCCTTAAAGTTCACCCGGCCCTCGATCTTGGGCAGCGGATACGCATTAGGCTTTTCGGCGACCGTCGGACTCGTATCCAAGAACTCAAAGATTCGTTCGGATGACGCCATCGCCTGGAGTACCTGGTTGTAGACGTTTCCCAACCGCGAGATTGGCTCCCAAAACTTCCCGAGATACTGGACAAACGCAATGAAAAGCCCAATCGTCAGCGCATCACCCATCACCAGACGTGCCCCGTACCAGTAGACGATGCAGACGCCTACCGCGCCCGTCACCTCAACGATGGGGATAAAGAGGTCGGCGACCCGACTGGAGCGGTTCATCGCACGTCGATAGTCGTCGTTAATGTGATCAAAGAAGCGCATGTTCTCTCGCTCTTGAACGTACGCTTCGGTCACCTTCATCCCCTGGATCGCTTCGTTGAGGTGCGCGTTAATGCGGGCCAAACGCACACGCACTTCGCGCCAGCTCAGCCGGATCTGTCGACGCAGCCCAGTGGAGATCAAAAACATAAAGGGGACGACGACCAACGACGCGATGGCCAACCCTGGATGCAGGCTAAACATGATGACGATGATGCCGGTCAGAATGAGCAAGTCCATCAAGACGTTGACGACACCGTTAGTAAAGAGCTCCTGCAAAGCGTTGACGTCGTTGATGATACGCACCAGGATCGATCCGGCCGAGCGCTTGTCAAAGAAGTTAAACGAGAGGTACTGGATATGACTAAAGAGCGTTTGGCGTACGTCCCGCAGCACCTGCTGACCGATCCAGTTGGTGAGTTGTATTCGAACCCCCGCCGCGAACCACCAAACGGCGTAGCACACAGCGAGGTAGAGTACCATGCGCCCGAGAACCCCGGGTGTCCGTTCGCCGATACCGTAGTCGATGGCATATCCAATGATTAGAGGCACGGCTAAGTTAGCCGCTGTTCCCAGGACGGTGATCAGCGCCGCGATCACTGTGAGCCGCTTGTACGGAGCCATATAACTGAGGAGGCGTTTAAGCTGCGACCAGTTAAAGGGCCGCTCGACCGCTCGGTCGTCGGGGTAGACAAACCGCTCGGTCACATCGCGCGGCGCGCTCCCTTGCGCCTGCGCTGAATTCGAAGGATTCACGACGAGCTCACCCGCTTTCGTTCGCCATGTGCATCGCTCTCCTCAGCGAGCGTCGCCGCCAGTCCCCCGACGTTCGCCGCCTGGGTGAGGCTCTTGAGTATACTGACCTGATCTCGAAACTGCACATCGTAGATGTGCCGATAATGTCCACCGAGTGCGAGGAGTTCCTTATGTGTCCCGCGCTCGACGATGCGGCCACCCTCCAGCACGATGATTTGATTCGCGTCTTTCACAGACGAGATGCGGTGCGCAATGATAAAGGTCGTGCGGCCGTGCATTAGCGTTCCAAGCGCTTCTTGAATCTCGTGCTCCGTCTCCATGTCTACACTTGCGGTCGCGTCGTCTAGGATCAATATCCGCGGGTCGGCCAACAGCGCCCGAGCAATGGCGATCCGCTGCTTTTGTCCGCCGGAGAGGCCCAGGCCGCGCTCACCAACCAGTGTCTCGTACCCTTCAGGCATCTCCATAATAAAGTCGTGGGCTTTGGCCGACTTGGCGGCTTCGACGATCTCGTCAAACGTCGCGTCCCGGCGCGCGAAGCTAATGTTCTCACGAATCGAAGTGGAGAAGAGAAATGTCTCCTGAAAGACGATCGCGATCTGCCGTCGCAACCCGTCGAGTTGAAGTGTACGCACATCCTTACCGTCGACCAGCACCCGTCCGGTCGTCGCATCGTAATAGCGCGGGATCAGGCTGACGAGACTCGACTTCCCCGAGCCTGTCGGACCAAGAATGCCCACAACCGAGCCGGCCGGGACGTTGAGGTCGATCTCTTTCAGAGCCGGCATCTCCCGGCCATAAGCAAAGGAGACTCCCTGAAATGTAACGTCACCTCGGATCGGTCCGACGTCAACGGCGTTGCGATCGTCACGCACCTCTCTCGGCGTATCCAGGATCTCCAGGAGCCGCTGCCCAGACGCGATCGATTGCGTCAAGTTGTTGATTTGATAGCCCAGTTGTTGCAGGGGGTGAACAATGAACCAAATGTAACTAAAGAACGCGGCCAACTGACCGATGGTCAGCGTGCCGTTGACGACGCGACTCCCCCCGATCGCAAGGAGTAGCAGGACCCCAATATTCCCCATGAGCTCCATTGTAGGGAAGTACCGCGTCCAAATCGACGTGGCGGCCATGTGCTTCTCTATGTAGTCGGCCACTCTGCGCCCGAAGTGGTTGATCTGCTCCGGTTCCTGTGCGAATGATTTCACGGTGCGCACGCCCGTAATGTTCTCCTGAACGACGGTCGAGAGATCTGACATCGCTTCACGCAGCGCGGTAAAGGCAGGGTGCACCGTCACGTGGAAACGGCCCGTCATGTATCCGAGAAAAGGCATGGTGACCAAGACGATCAGTGTGAGACTCCAGTCGAGGTAGAGCATGACGCTAAGGCCGAGAAGGAAAAGGAGTACAAAATCGAGGAGATGTGCAAACCCGAACGCCAAAAACATGCGGAACGCTTCGACGTCGCCGGCCAAACGCGCCATCAGGTCGCCCGTCTTCGCTCGATCGTAATATGCAAACGAGAGCGATTGCAGCCGACTGTACAGATTGTTGCGAAGCTCAAAGACGGTGTCGGCGCCAAAGAGGTGTCCCAGGTACGCCCGCAAGTACTGAAAGGCTCCCCGAGCGACGGCCACGCCGACGACGGCCAACGACCATCCGGCAAGCTCAGCGTACCGCCCCTCAGTAAGGACTCGATCAATGATCGCTTGTAGGAGCAAGGGTCTTACCAGCCCCAGGAGTGTCATGAGAACGCCACATACGATTGAGGCGTACCAAAGGCGTCGGAACGGCCAGAAGTAGCGTTTGAGACGCCGAAATACATCCATTTTTGATCGGATGCCTCCACCAACGACCCAGGGGCTGTTTAGTCTCTTTAGTATACTCGTTTTTCCAAACGGCGCAACAAATGAAAACGACGCCATTTGACAGTACTGGTCGGTTGTCACTCGTATCGGGCCATCCATTGAGAAAAAGCCCGATCACCCTGACGTTTACTTCTTATTTCTACTCCGTGTGCCACTTTACTCGAACCCAAAGGAGCTGCAAAACCATTAGAAGAATGTAATAACAACCACGGGGACTCATTGCTATTTGCGGCGGAAATAGGGGGTGCGGGGGCCCACATGCGACGTCGTTTGCCCAAATGGGTTTGGATCCTTATCGGCGCGCTTGGAGCGCCTCTCCTCCTGCTCGTTAGCGCATTCCTCTTTGCACACGCCGCGACGCTCCCGTTCCTGCCTAGCGGCGCTATACGACTCGCACTCCTCGCATGCTTCGCCTGTTTGGGCGGTGCCGGGGCCCTATATAGTATGCGCCTCACCGACCAGGCCAGACGGGACGCCCTCACCGGGCTCTACAGCCGCTACGTTTGGGAGCCTGCCATCACCCACTTTCTCAGCACCGACAGGCGCCCCCTCTCTCTGATGCTGATCGATATCGACAACTTCAAGGGGTACAACGATCGCTATGGTCACCTGATCGGCGATCAAATCTTGCAGCGTATCGCCGGAACCATGGCGAGTCTCGTCCGCTCAACCGACCTCGTCGGGCGGTACGGAGGGGATGAATTCATTATCATCCTGCCAGAGATAGAGCAGACGACCGCTCAGCAGATCGCCGAACGACTCGTGCGCGAATTGACGGCTGCGATGGAAGAGTGGGCGCTCCGGCACGACGTCACGCCGGTACCGACGATTTCCATAGGGGTCGCCAACAGCGAAGCTCCCGCCATCACGTCGCCCGCTCAGCTGATCGACCGTGCTGACAAGGCGCTTTACCAGGCGAAACTCGTGGGCAACTCCGTCTCCTTCACGCCCTAAGGTCACCGGTGCATAAATCTCCCGTTTTTTGTTGACAACTCCAACACCATGTGCTACCTTATGACTGGAATTAGGTCGCCCTTAATTGTTAAGGGTGGCACTACTGACAGGACACCAAGGGAGGTACATACACCGTTGAATTCAGTGCAACCTGCACATCTTACATTTAAGAAGTACGCGCTCAGCGCTATGCTCGTCGCCTTGGCGACCCTTCTCTTCGTCTTTATCGGTCCCAACTCAGCCAGCGGAGCCGCCAAGGAGCTCATCGTCTACTCCGGCAGGAGCGAGTCGCTCGTCGCCCCTCTGTTTGAAGCGTTTACCGAAGAGACCGGGATTGAGGTCCGTGTCCGTTACGGCGACACAGCAGAACTGGCCGCTACCATCCTCGAAGAGGGGCCGAACACCCCCGCCGACATTTATTGGGCTCAAGATGCGGGAGCGCTCGGCGCACTCGCAAAGGAAGGGCGCCTGCGCACGCTCGATGCCGAGTTGCTCAATCAAGTGGACAGCCGCCTGCGCTCTCCTGACGGCGAGTGGGTCGCTACCTCTGGACGAGCCCGAGTGGTAGCGTACAACACTCGGACGCTCTCCCCCGAGGATCTTCCCGAGAGTATTTGGGGGTTCACCGATCCCAAGTGGAGAGGGAAAATCGGCTGGCCGCCGACGAACGGATCGTTTCAGGCGTTCGTCACCGCACTCCGTGTCATCGAAGGCGATGCACGAGCTGAGGCCTGGCTCAAAGGGATCCTCGCCAATGAGCCGAAAGTGTACCGCAATAACACTGCAGCGGTCGACGCGGTGAGTCGGGGCGAAGTGCAGGTCGCATTCGTGAATCACTACTACCTGTACCGCTTCCTCAAGGAGCAAGGCGACGCCTTTCCCGCCCGCAACTACTACACCAATGCGGACGCCGGATCGATCATTAACGTTGCCGGCGTAGGGATCTTGGACCGGTCCGACAATGTTGATGCGGCCCGCCGCTTCGTCGACTTCTTGCTCTCAGAGAGAGCGCAGACGCACTTTTCAGCCGAAGTGAATGAGTATCCGGTCGCAGTCGGGCTAGATATTCCGATTCACCCCGATCTCGTGCCCCTATCCGAGGTGGCGGTGCCCGAGATCGACTTAAGTGACCTCGACGATCTTGAGGGTACGCTCGAGCTGCTGCAAAAGGTTGGCGTGCTGTAGCGAAACGCAAGACGCGAGGTGTACCCAAGTAGCGTGAATCAGTCTACTCGCCGGGGGCGCACTCACCGGAGGCGCCCCCGGCCTCCACTCTTACTGGTCCTGCCTACGCTCGTAGTAGCAGGTTTAATGCTTTTGCCCCTCATTTACTTGATCATCCGCTCTGCAGACGCAGGCTCGTCCATTTGGGGGCTCTTGGCGCGCCCGCGCACCCTGCAGGTGTTGCTCAACTCGGCCTTACTCGCTGGCGCCGTGACGCTCTCCTCGATTACAATCGCCGTCCCGCTGGGGTGGTTGTTGGTCCGGACGGATCTCCCAAGTCGCCGCTTGATCTCGATCGCAGCCAGTGTGCCTCTCGCGATTCCGTCACTGATTGGCGGATTCACCTTTGTCGCCGCGTTCGGTTCCGGCGGAATTCTTCACCAATGGTTGCGCACGTGGTCGCCAACCGCACCGATCCCCAACGTTTACGGCTTTGGCGGCGCTTGGATCCTATTGACGCTCCTGTCGTACCCCTACATCCTCCTGCCGGTTATCGCCAGTCTGCGCAGTATGGACCGAGGCCAGGAAGAGACTGCCCGCAGCTTGGGCCACTCCACCCTCGCCATCTTTTGGCGTGTTATCTTCCCAGGGTTGCGGCCGGCCCTCCTCTCCGGGGGGCTCCTCGTCGCGCTTTACACGTTAAGCGACTTCGCTGCAGTCTCACTCTTACAATTCGACTCCTTCACCCGGGCCATCTACGTACAGTACCAAGCCTCGTTCAACCGCAACTACGCGGCCGTACTGGCAATGCTTCTCGTCATGCTTACCGGTGGAATTCTACTCCTTGAGAGTCTTATTCGGGGCTCAAAGCGGTTTGATCGGACGGGTAGCGGCGCCGGCCGCCCACCCCTACCCGTCAGCTTAGGGGGATGGCGCTGGCCTGCTCTGGGCGCCTGTGCGCTCTTGCTCCTCCTGGCCGTCGGACTCCCCGTGGGCGTCACGCTCTACTGGCTCATACGGGGCGTCGCACAAGGAGAAGTCCTCTCGTTCTCGTGGAGCTTAGTCACCAACTCGGTCGGCGTATCGCTTCTCGCTGCCGTCGCCGCAGCATTGGCGGCGCTCCCAATCGCTGTCCTGGCGGTCCGATACCGCTCGGCGTTCACCGTACTCCTGGAGCGGGCAACGTACGTCGGCTACGCGTTGCCAGGGATCGTCATCGCTCTCTCGCTGGTCTTTTTTGGGGCCCGCTACGGTGGCTCTCTTTACCAAACGATCTGGATGTTGATCTTTGCCTACCTCGCGCTCTTTTTGCCCCAGGCCGTCACGTCACTCAAAGCCTCGTTATCGCACATCAATCCCAACATTGAGAATGTCGCCCGCAGCCTCGGCCACACCCCAGCTCGGGTCCTCACGCGCGTCACGATTCCCCTTCTTTGGCCGGGCATCCGCTCTGGCGGAGCCTTGGTCTTTCTCACAGTCATGAAAGAGCTACCTGCAACGTTGCTTCTCAGCCCCATTGGCTTTCGCACCCTGGCGACCAGTGTCTGGTCGTCCGTCTCTGAAGCCTTTTACGCCCGGGCCGCCCTCCCGGCGCTCCTCCTCATTTTGGCCTCGTCACTCTCGCTCACGCTACTCTTACACGACCGCAAGTAAGCCGACGGACGCGGGTGGCAGCAAGGTTTGACAGTGTTTGACCCTCATGCTAAGATCAAACTGAAGTTATGGGCGCCCTAAACGCATCCTTAAGGACGCAAGGTGGAGCCGATCGAGTGGGAGGTCGCGCACGTGGGAGAAGTGCGGGTGGACGGCGTCAGTAAGTCGTACCAAGTAGGACAACTCGCCGTTGAAAATGTCAGCTTCACCCTCGAAGAGGGCGAGATCCTCGCACTCCTTGGTCCCAGCGGATGCGGCAAAACCACCACACTGCGACTGATTGCGGGATTCGAATGGCCTGATCAAGGTCGGATCCACATTGGTGGACGTCTCGTCGCGGGTGATAATCAATACGTCGGCCCGGAGAAGCGGGGCGTCGGCATGGTCTTTCAAGATTACCCACTCTTTCCCCACCGCACCGTTGCCCAAAACGTTGCATTCGGCCTCCACCGCCTTAACCGCCGCACGGCTAAGGAGCGCGTCTCAGAGGTGCTCGCCCGCGTCGGCATGTCCGATTACGCTAGTCGTTATCCGCACCAACTCTCAGGCGGACAGCAGCAGCGAGTGGCGCTGGCGCAAGCCCTCGCGCCCAAACCGCAAGTGGTCCTCCTCGACGAGCCGTTTAGCAATCTGGATGCGGCTCTCCGCTACGAGCTGCGACTTGAGGTACGGCAAGTCCTCAAAGAGGTGGGTACCAGCGCTCTCTTGGTGACCCACGATCAAAAGGAGGCCTTTGCAGTCGCCGATCGGATCGCCGTGATGAATCAGGGGCGCATCGAACAGATCGGCACGCCGTATGCGCTTTATTCGCAACCCTACACTCGGTTTGTCGCCGAGTTCCTCGGACACTGCGCGCTCCTCGACGGTGTCGTCGAGAGCGAAACATCGACGGCTGTCATGACGGACCTCGGTGAGGTGCCGTGTTTAGCGTGCCCTGCAGCCCTCGGTGAACGGGTCACCGTCTCCCTGCGCCCGGACAGTCTTATCGTTGATCCAGACGGTCCCTTCTCGGGCGACGTGGTCTCCGTGGTCCACGAGGGGCACATCATGGAGCTCTCCATCGAAATTTCCTGCCGCTCCGGCTCCGTTGCATTGCGCACTTTTGTCCCGCCCGAGCTTAACGTCAAGGCGGGCGATACGCTGCGCTTTGCGATCGCACCTGAGCGCGTCGCCATCATCAACTAAAGCTGACCACTCGGCCTAACGGGCGATCCACGCCTCAACCACGTAATACTGTTCCAACAAATACGGATTGATGAGAATGCCGATCGCGCTCGCAATGATCACCCAGCCGATGGCGATTGCGACGCGCCGCACGAGCCACGGCTTCCCCGAACCCTTCCAAACGACCGGCAGAATGACCAACGCGCTGGAGATGCTGCTGATGATGACAGCCGACCCGGCGACCAGCGAAGTGATCTTCTCCGACGTCACAAGGTGCGCCGCCGTCGCGGCCGTCGAAGAGCTCGACACGATGCCGCCGAAGAAGGCGACGACGTAGAAACCCAGATCCCCTAAGAGTTGCCCGGCCACACCTCCCAAGACCGTTATCACCGCGAAGAAGATACCAAAGACCATGGCAGAGCGCAGCGAGAAGGGCGATTCCAGCTGAATCTCCGGGGTCTCGGTACTCACTTCGCCTTTCGGCGACCTGAGCGCTAGGAAGATCGTAACCGCGAGCATCATACCCACAGGGACAAGGCCGGCAGGAAGCGCAGTGGGCGCGAACATAGCCAGGATTATTCCGTTCCGCAGAAACGCGGCTGTCTTGGCCCACATGATACCTTTGAAGGCCGTGTGCTCCATCCCTTGATTCCCGCTCGCCTTCTGCGACAACTCCGCGGCAGTGGCCGTCGAATTGACGAGGCCTCCCAGGAAGCCTGTATAATTGATCCCTCGCGATCCGTAAAGTTTTAAGAGAACGTAGTTGCCAAAGCCGATGGCGCTGATCAAGACGACCATGAGCCAGATCTTGCGCACGTCAAAGAGTCCCCATTGATCGAGGGGCCCCGAGGGCAGAGCCGGCAGAATCACAAAGCTGAGGATTCCCAATGTGATGGCTGCATGAATCTCGTTGCGCTGCAGATGGCGGCTAAACACCACCATCTCCTCTTTCCAACTCAAAAGGGCCAGCATCAAGACGATCACCGCGACCGGCGTAAAGATGACGCCTTGCGCGACCAGCATGCCCACAAAGGCGACGATAAACAAAGCGACCGACGTCGTCGCTTCAACGCCGGTCCCTTTTTGCAACGCTCGCACGTTGATGATGATCACTACAACGCACAGGAACGCCAAGGTGCTCACAGCGTACACGTGACCCATGCTCCAGCCCAAAAAGCCCAAGAGGGCCACGAACGAGAAGGTGCGCAGGCCCACCTCTTTCCCGGCGCGCTCGCGTTCCAAGCCCACGAGGAGCCCCAGCCCCAGCGTGATGGCCAAATGCCACAAGGTTACGTACGACATCTCCAACTCTTCGATGATAGTGCACTCCTACTACCAATGCGTCTCGCGCGGCGTAAACAGATATATTCTAAAAAGGCACAACGCATCCCTTCCTTATAAAGGACCCATGGGGAGGACTCGCGTATGGAACTTCATGGAAGGAAGGAATCCCTGCAATGTTTGGGGGAGAGTAAGCTGATGTGCACCTGTTATTATATCATTCGGACCGCGAAAAGTTCAGACTCGTTCTTTGCCGGACTTTTACATACAATGGAGGCTCCGAACGTACCGACTCCACAGGGAGGATGGGAGGAACCGTAAACGTGGACGCATCAGAGTTGGACCGAGCTGCCGAAGAGGAGCGTTTAGCCCGCACACTCTCCGAAGTGCACCGACAAATCGATCAGCTTCGCGGAGATCTTCATCAGCGTCGGGGCGACGTCGTCGCCACCCGCGCTGAAATGTGGGAGGACATGCCTCGCGTCATCCGCGACTTTGACGACGCCGTGGAGTTTACTCAACACCAACAAATCCTCGACCGTCAGGAGCGGGACTTTGTCCTTTACCGAGACATGCTACCGCGCCTGGAGCGGATGGCCGACTCCCCATATTTTGGGCGCATCGACTTTCTTGAGGACGGCGGTGAGGGTGAGACTGCGCCGGCGCGCCAGAGTGAGGCCCTATACATCGGCATCGCCGCACTCATTGACAGTGTGAACGGAGAACCGATCGTCTACGACTGGCGAGCGCCGGTCTCCGGCATGTTTTACGACTTTGAGCCCGGCCCCGCCCACTATGTGGCGGCGGGTGGCGAGATACGGGGCGAGCTTACCCGCAAACGGCAGTACAAGATTGAGCGTGGACGCCTCTTGTACTTATTCGACACCGACGTCAAAATCGATGACGACCTCCTGCAAGACATTCTTGGACAAAATGTTGATCGACGCATGCGCGCGATCGTCCAAAGCATTCAACGGGAGCAGAATCAGATCATCCGCGACGAGGCCCATCGCCTCCTGGTTGTCCAGGGGCCGGCAGGGAGTGGCAAGACATCCATTGCGCTGCACCGGGTGGCGTACTTCCTCTACCGCTATCGCGACGCGATGCGTTCGGAGAACATCGCCGTCCTTTCGCCGAACGAGATTTTCAACGACTACATCGGCAACGTCCTCCCCGAGCTAGGGGAAGAGAACATGCGGCGCATGACGGTGTATGAAGTGGCCGGTCGAATCCTCTCCCGCCCGGTGGAGCGGCTCGAGGACCAAATGGAGTACCTCCTTTCCAGCCCGCGCGACACAGCATTCGCCACGCGCGTTGCCGGAATTTCGTTTAAGGGATCGCCTAAGTTTTTGGCGTTGCTCACGCATTTTGTCGCGGGCCTCCAACAGGGGGAAGACGCGGCGCTTAAGAGTGTCGAGTTTCGCGGAAAGACGGTGATCACCAAGGAGGAGATGGTACGCCTCCTGCGTGAGACTTACGACTACCTGCCTTACGGCAAGCGCTTGGAGAAGCTCAAACGACGCATCCTCTACCTGCTCGAGCCGCTCGAGGAAGAGCGACTCAAGGAGATCCAAGCTGAGCTTGAGAACCATCCGGACCACAATCGGGCGACGCGCTCAGAGATTCGACGCATGAGCAAGGCCCAGCTGCGCGAGGAGACGCTCCACCTGCGCGAAGAGTTGGGAGAGTTGGCAGCGGTCGACACACTCACGCTCTACCTTCGACTCTTTAGCCGTAGCGGTCTGCCCATCCTGAAGTCCGTAGGGGTCTCTCTGCCGGCTAACTTTAACGCCATTGCTGCCGACACACGCTCGCGTCTTGGCCGCGGTGAGATTGGGTACGAAGATGTCGGGCCACTCCTCTATTTGAACCTGGCCATCGGCGAGAGCCAACCGATGGAGGATATCAAACACGTAGTGGTCGACGAGACCCAAGATTACTCAGCGGTGCACTTCGCAGCACTCGAACGACTCTTTTCGAAGGCTACGTTCACACTCCTAGGCGACGTGAATCAGGCGATTCACCCGTACCTCCACGCCCCTGCCTTTGACGAGATTGAAGAGGCATTTAATATCACGGGTTCCCACGTCATGCGCCTCACACGCAGCTACCGCAACACGCAAGAGATTGCCGCGTTTGCGAAAGGGATCTTGGAGGCGAGTGACGGCCCCCGAGAACCGATCGAGCCCATCGAGCGCACGGGACCGAAGCCGCAACTCGTGCACGTCCCTGACGAGGAGCGCCTGCTCGAAGCCGTCGGTGACGGCGTCAACGCCCTAAAGCATGAAGGGTTCGATACGGTCGCCGTCATCTGTAGGACGGCAGCCGAAGCAAACCGCGTCTACGAAGGCCTGCGGAGCAAACACTCCGTGGCGCTCCTCACTCAAACCGATCGGAGCTTCACCCGCGGTGTCGTGGTGATCCCCTCCTATCTGGCCAAGGGACTTGAGTTCGACGCCGTCATTCTCTACGATGTCAGCGCGACAACGTACGCCCACGAGGACGAAGTAAAAGTGTTGTACACCGCCTGTACGCGCGCGCTCCACCGGCTCATCCTCTACTACTCAGGAGAGCTCTGTGACCTCCTCGCAGATGTGGACCCGAGTCTGGCCGAAGCCATAGAGTACGCCGTGGCGCCCAAGCGCAGGTAAAGACGGAAATCGCAAGCAGTGCACGACGCAAGAGCGCAAGAATACCAGTGAAGATTTGGCAGGGAGCGTCCAAGGGAAGTGGAAGTTTAGGGAAAAATCGGTGCGCAACGGTGACGTGCATTGCGCATTCGACACTTCCGTATCTAAGGGGTTGAAGTGACGTGTCCCAAGATAACATACGAGTCGGCTTTATTGGTACGGGTGGAAACGCCCGCGGCCACATCGCCGCCATGGACAAGATTGACGGCGTTGAAATCACTGCCTTCGCTGATCCGAGCGAAGCCAGTCTGCAGCAGGCGGAAGAGCGCTTGGGCAGGCGAGTCGACACCTTTTACGACTACAAAGAGATGGTCGAAAAGGCGCCATTGGACGCAGTCGTCATCAGCACTCCGCATACGCTTCACTACGAACAGGTTGCGTACTGCCTTAGCAAAGGTCTCCACGTACAGGTTGAGAAGCCGATGACCTGCACGAGCGCCGACGCTCGCAGCCTTATCAGTCAGGTCGAATCGACCGGCAAAGTGCTCTGCATCGGCTACCAACGGCATTTCGAACCCCGCTTTCGCTGGGTGAAAGAGACGATCGAATCCGGCAAGCTCGGACGCATCACCTTCACTCAGTGCTTTCAAGGCCAAAACTGGCTCCGCAGCCAACAAGGAAAGTGGCGCCTTGATCCTGCACTGAGCGGCGGCGGTCAGCTCAACGATTCAGGCAGCCACTTGGTCGACATCCTCCTTTGGGTGACAGGCCTCGAGGCCCAGGAAGTGAGCGCCTTTGTCGATTTCCGCGGCGAGCGCGTCGACATCAATTCGGCCGTCAACGTCCGGTACACCAACGGCGCCGTCGGCAACATCTCCATCCTCGGCGACCAGGTTGCGAGCGGCATGTGGGAAGACGTGACGATTGCAGGGGAGAAAGGGATCATCTGGCTGCGCCAGGGCGGCCGTGCGTGGATCTCCACAGAGGATGCTCCAAATCCCACGGAAGTGACGGACTTCGGCGACCCGGTCGGTAATAAAGACGAAAACTTCGTGGCAGCCATCCGGGGAGAGGCCGAGGTCCAGGTGCCGCCGATCTGCGGCTTGCGAGTGATCGAGCTCACAGAAGCCGTCTGGCGATCAGCCGAGAGCGGGGCGCCGGTCAAAGTGGAGAAAGCCGAGAAGCAGAGCGCTTAAAGGAAAGAGGGTGCTTAGAGTGAGCCTACCGTATTACCGTTATCGCTCCCTCAAGTTTGCCGTGCTGATTGCCTGCTGCCTCCTTGCAGCGTCTCCGGCGGGAATGCTCTTTGCAGAGGAGGTTCCGACCGAGACAGGTCGCATTCCTCCATCGCAGGGCGCGAGTGACGCACCGATTACTGTCGTGGAGTATGGTGATTTTCAATGAGCGTACTGCGCCCTATTCACCCGTGAGGTGAAACCGCTCATCGAAGAGAACTGGATCGACACCGGCAAGGTGCGCTTTGAGTATCGCCACTTCCCCTGGATTGGCTCAGCCTCGAAGCGGGCCGCTCACGCGTCCGTCTGCGCCCAAGCCCAGGGCGAGTTCTGGGCGTACCACGACCACCTATACGGACCCGGACGCAGCGCCCGCTCTGACAGCGCCTTGACCGATGTAGCTGTCGAGCTCGGCCTCGACGGAGAGTCGTTCGCCGCATGTCTCGCCGACGAACAGTACGGCCAAGTCGTGGAGGACGAATTCCGTACAGCTCGTATAGACGGCATCCAGGCAACGCCCACCTTTGTCATCAACGGCCGCCGCATCGTAGGGGCCCACCCGTACGAGGTGTGGGTACAACTCCTGGAAGCGGTGTGGAGGGAGTTGTAGACGTATCGTACGTGTAAGGAACGAGGCGCTGCGGATCACCGGCAGCGCCTTGCTCGCGCGAGTCGATAGAGGAATGCCCCCGGTCTAACGCTAATCCCTCATGCGTAAGGTAAACAGGGGGAGACGCACATGAAGTTGCACACAATCCACTACCGGACAGGGGAGCCTGTAGAGATTTCCGTCGTCAACGGACGAGCTCAGGTTCACGTGAAGGAGACGGGGCGGCAGCAGGCGCCCGAGGGCGCCGACCCAACCGCATCGACTCACATCGTCACACCCGGTCTCATCGACCTCCAACTCAACGGGTTCGTCGGCGTCGACTTCAACCGTCCCGACGACCTGGGCGAAGGTGACATCGCCAAGGCCGTCGCTGCACAGAGGGCCCTGGGGATTACGCACTTTCTCCCCACCGTCACCACCAACTCGTTTGAACACATTGACCGGGCCATGGCCAAATTGGCTCAAGCGATGAGCGATCCAAGTATCGGCTCGTCCATGCCCGCCATTCACTTGGAAGGACCGTACTTTTCACCGGAGGACGGCCCCCGCGGCGCTCACCCCTTACAGCACGTACGGGCGCCCAATTGGGATGAATTTCAACGTTGGCAGGAGACCGCAGGCGGCGCCATCCGGCTCGTCACCCTCTCCGTTCACTATCCCGAGTCACCGGAGTTTATCAGACGTCTCGTCGCGTCGGGCGTCGCCGCATCGATCGGTCACACGCACGCCACGACCGATCAAATCAAAGCCGCCATCGATGCGGGCGCCACCCTGTCGACACACTTGGGCAACGGGTCTCACGACCAAATCAAGCGGCACCCCAATTACATTTGGGACCAATTGGCCGCCGACGATCTGGTCGCGACGTTGATCGTCGATGGCCATCACCTGCCACCGGCGGTCGTGAAGAGCATGGTGCGGGCCAAGACCCCCGAGCGCGTCATTCTCATCTCCGACTCGGTCTCCGTCGCCGGGTTGCCTCCAGGCCGGTACAACACCATTGGGGTAGAGGTAGAGCTAACCCAAGACGGCGCCGTGCGCCTCGCCGGCACGCCTTACTTATCGGGTGCGGCGCTCGAACTTCCTCAAGCCATCGTTAACACCTGCGCGTTTGCCAACGTCCCCTTTCCGCAGGCGGTCGAGATGGCCAGCCATCACGCCGCCCGATACTTGGCCGAGCACGCGCACACGTCGATCCACCTCGGACCCAACCCCACACATGCCACCGACGAGGCCCGCACGGCCGATGTAGGCAGCTTTGCTGTCTTTGAGCGGACCGCAGAACGCCTGCGCGCTCTCCTTACCGTCGTCGACGGAGTCGTCGTTTATCAGGCTTAAAGCGAGGGTAATCATTCGACCATGTCCATACAGATCAATGGGGCGCCCGACGGGCGTCTCATTCAGTATCTCAGTGAATTGCGGCGTCGGGAGATGGGGCCGGAGCACGACCCATGGGACCCGGAACTCACCTGGGCCCCGTCATCCACACCGCCGTTGACGAGTATCGAGGTGACCGTGACCAATCAGTGCAACTTACGGTGCGAGCACTGTGCCGTCGGCGACCTCCTTTCACTCCAGGACGTACGCACACTCCCGATTGACCGGTTGATTCGCGCCCTTGACGCTGTGCCTACCCTGGTCACATTCAGCCTGACGGGTGGAGAGCCGGCCGCCAGCCAATCGCTCGTACAGGAGTGGGTGGTCCCCCTGCTCCGCTACGCTAAGGGACGGGGACTGCGCACGCAAGTGAACACCAACCTCACGTTGCCGCTCGAACGCTACCTCCAGTTCGCAGAGTGGGTGGACGTCCTTCACATCTCGTACAACTATCCAGATCGAGAAGAGTTTGCCCGGGTTGCGTATGCACACGCCGGATACGATCCGCGCCGTCCCTACGCTCTGTTGGATCGCCTGGAGCAAAACGCTCGGTCCCTCGCGGACCAGGGGGTGTTTGTCTCTGCGGAGACGATCCTGACCCACGCGACGCTCCCACACATCGGGACGATTCACGCACTTGTGAAGGAGCTGGGCTGTCTACGCCACGAGATTCACCCGCTCTACCCGAGTGACTTCGCGGCCACGATGAGCCTTCCCTCACTCGAAGAGTTAGCCGGAGGCATCGACGCCCTCCTTGCGTGTCGTCATCCTGACGTGTGGCTTCTCTTTGGCACGCTTCCCTTTTTCGCGTGCAGCCCAGACCCAACGCACCGCTCACTGATTCAGCGGATTCACGCTGCGCCCAACACCACTGTGCGCAACGATCCCGACGGGCGCAACCGGTTAAACATCAGCAGCCTAGACGGCGGCGTGCACATTCAGGACTTTGCCGACCTCGGTCGACTCGGCTCCATCACAGAGAGCTCGCTCCTCGAGATTTGGCAACGCTGGCTTCACTGTGAGACAGCCCGGAGCATCCACTGCTACTGCCCCGGAGCCCACTGTCTCGGGCCCAACCTCATCGTCGCTCAGAGTTACTACTCCGGGGTCGACTGGTCGACGCGTGCCGCTTTGCTTCAACTCGAATAGGCGCAAAGCGGCGCGCCTCTCCCATCTCCATCCTTCCGCCAACTTCGGTGTATTCTCCCTGCGTTTCCTGGACAGAGTAAAACACGCACGAGAGTGTCAATTGCGCCCTTTGCCCGCTTCCTTTGCGGGAATCTCGGTGTGACATATTCGTCCCTGGAGTGAGACCGATCATCTCGCATATCCTGATTCACATTCCTGCCCCGTTTGGGGTCCTTTTGATCATTGCCGGGGCGTGGGCTGTCAGCTGGGACGCCCGCAAGAGCCGATTCGCCGGCAATTACAAAGATGAGCGCTTCTCCCGTGTTTTCGGATACGGGTACATGGGCATGGGTGCATTGATATGGCTGGCGAAACAAATGCTGGTCTAGGACTAGGCGTTGGGAGGTGGTACGATGACGGATACATCCTCAAAGGCGCAAAGCTTGGCCGAGCTCTCGCAATCCATCCCAGACATTCAAGCCGAGATTCAACGGAGTCTCGACGTCAACGCGCAAGAGATCTCTCTATTGGGCAAAGAAGCCGAGCGCCTAGCCAAGTACATCGAGACGAAATCGCCGACCCACGCCAAGGAGATCAGCGGTCTGCTCGACCGAGATCTTGCGACCATGCGTCAGCGTCTCGGCATGAGCGACGACGTTGTCTTTCGAGACTTCAATATCGGCGGCAAGCAGAATTTAAAGGCCGCCATCGTATACGTCGACGGAATCGTGGACAAAGAGTTGGTCCATCGCGACGTCCTCCAACCGCTTATGCTCCTCAATCATGCCCTGATGACCTTTAGCAAACCGATTGCTCCTGAAGAGTACCTTCACCTCGTGCGCAATCACAGCCTCACGTTGAGCGGTGTGCGCCAACGTACATCCATCAACAGCTGTATCGACGAAGTCTTGACCGGAAACACCCTCCTGTTGGTTGATGGAATTCCTCTAGGACTCTCACTCGCGACCAAGGGGTGGGATAGTCGCGGAATCGAAGAACCGGCGACCGACTCCGTGATCCGCGGCGCGCGCGACGGGTTCACCGAGTCACTGCGGACCAACACCATGCTGATTCGGCGGCGTGTCAAAGATCCCGACCTGCGCGTCAACCAAATGGAGGTGGGTCGTCGCACACGCACAGAGGTGGCGGTTTGCTATATCGAGAGCATTGCGAACCCCTACCTCGTTCAAGAAGTGATCAAGCGCATCGAGGCCATCGAGATCGACGCCGTGCTCGAGTCGGGCTACATTGAGCAGTACATCGAAGACGACCAAATGTCTCCGTTCCCACAGATCCAAAACACCGAGCGCCCATCCAAAGTCGTGGCGAACCTTCTGGAAGGGCGCATCGCCGTCATCGTCGATGGCACTCCATTTGTCCTTATGTTACCGGCCACGTTTAATCAGTTTTACCAAAGCCCTGATGACTACAACGAACGGTGGCTGATCGGTACACTCATCCGGTTTGTCCGTTTCGTCGCGCTCATCGCCTCGTTAACATTCACGTCGCTGTATGTAGCGCTCATCTCTTTTCACCCGGAGATGTTGCCCACTCGATTCGCCGTCGCCGTCGCCGGAGGCCGCTCCGGCATCCCGTTTCCTTCAATTGTCGAGGCCTTACTGATGGAAGTGACGATGGAGATCCTGCGCGAGGCCAGCCTCAGGCTGCCCAGGCAGATCGGTCCGACCATCAGCATCGTCGGTGCGCTCGTCATTGGCGAAGCGGCTACTCGTGCGGGGATCGTTAGTCCACTCATGGTGATTGTGGTGGCCGTGACCACCATCGGCTCCTTTGCCATCCCCAGTTTTAGCGCCGCCATCGCCTTGCGCATCTTAAAGTTTCCGGTGATCATTGCGGCAGGCACGTTGGGCCTTTACGGAATCGTCGTAGCGCTAATCATCGTTCTGATTCACTTGGCATCCTTGAAGTCGTTTGGCATCCCGTACTTATCTCCTCTGGCACCGGCGCGTCCCCAGGATTTCAAGGATACAATCGTGCGGCTCCCCTTCAACGTGATGCTCAAACGGCCGAAATTCCTGCGCACCCGCGATCAGGAACGTTTGCCCCAAGAGATTGAGTTGATCCAAGGGATGCAGGATAAACAGGATCGGGAGGAATCGTAATGCCCCAGCGCAGGCACGAGGAGCACGGTTCCATCACACCCTTCCAGTTCACCTCTCTGGTGGCCGGCACCATCCTCGGCGTCGGCGTCTTGGTCTTGCCGCGGATCTTGACCGAGACTGCCGGTCACAGCGCACCGCTATCGATGGCCGTCGGCACACTCATGGCGCTGGCCATGGTGCCGGTATGGGCGAAAGTGGCACAGTTTTTCCCCGGCAAGACATCGGCCGAGTTCGCTGCGAACCTCGTCGGAGGCATCCCTGGATGGATGTTTCACGCCGGGTTTGCGACGTTGATCACCGTCGCCGCTGCCATGGTCGCGCGGGAGTTCGGCGAAGTGGTGATCAGCGCCGTTCTGCCTGAGACCCCGCTCGAAGTGACAACCCTCATCATGCTGGGACTCGCCACGATGCTGGTCCGTTACGACCTCCAAACGATCGGGCGCACCTTTGAGGTCTTGTTCCCACTCATCGTCCTTCCGGGCGTCGTCATTGCCGTCCTCGCCTTGAGGGACGCCAACGCGCTTTATCTTTTCCCGCTCTGGGACGGCGGCATCGACGCGGTAACAGCGGGGGTAACACTCGCCTTGACCTCATTAGAGGGGATGCTGATATTACCGATGATCATTCCCTCGATCAACCGGTCGGGTCAGGTGATCAAGGCCGGCCTTTGGGCTGTGGGCATCGCAGGCTTCGTGCACATACTCGTGGTGACGGCGGCGCTCTCGATCTTTAACGTGAACGAGATGCAAAAACTCATGTGGCCTACCCTGGAGGTGATGAAGACGACCAGCCTCCCCGGAAACGTCGTTGAGCGTGTAGAGCCTATCTTTCTGGCTATTTGGGTCGTCGGTGTCTTTACCACGATCAGCGGATGGTTTTACGCAGTCGTCATAAAAGTGACTCAACTCTTTCACTTCCAAGACCACAAGACGGTCATCCCCTTCCTGGCGCCGCTCCTCTACTTGATCGCCATGCAACCGGATAACATTGTGATGACGTATGCGTTCCTGCGCGACCTGACCCGCTTTGGGCTCATCTTTATGATCCCGGTGCCCATTGCCTTTTACGTCGTCGGACGCCTGCGACGTCTGGGGGAGAGAAGCTCATGAAGCGGGTGATCTCACTCCTCGTCCTTGGCGCGACGCTGCTATTCGGCACCGGTTGCTGGGATCGCCGAGAGATCGAGGAGCGCAGCACCATCCTTGTCTTCAGTCTCGATTCGGCTAAGGGAATCGCCGTTCCCGACGACACGTTGGCCGTCTCAGCACAGGTGGCCATCCCTGGGGGAATTCCCCTGGGGGGCTCGAGCGCGGGTGGGGGCACCGAAAAATCCCCCGTATCGATCTACTCGTCCACCGGACGAAGCAGTCGCGAGGCCCTGAGCAACCTACAAAAACGGCTCAATCAAAAGCTGTTCTTTGGCCACACTCGCGTTATCGGTGTCTCGGACGAGTTGGCGAAAGACGGCCTAGAGCCCCACATGGACATCTTGCGCCGGAATCCGGAGATTCGCCGCCTGCTGTGGTTGGTTGTCGTCAAAGGAGACGCCGCCAACTTGGTGAAGTTTCGCCCCCAACTCGAGCAAGTGCCGGCATTCTACCTGACGACGCTGTTTGAGAATGACGTACGAACTGGGCGCATGTCCAACGTCTACCTGGGCGAGTACTTCATCCGCCGATCCAACGGAGGGCAAGATCCGGTTCTCCCTTACATCGAAGTGACGGAATCCGACATCAAGCGACTGGGTGTCGCTGTCTTCCAAGATGATCGCATGGTGGGCTCTCTGAGCACTGAAGAGGATTGGGCCTTCCTTCAGGCGCGGGGCACCCCAACGGCCTCCGAAGAGCAACGCATCGAGATGCCTACGGGTTCGGTCGTCCTCCAAGTGATCACCCGACGCCGCAAGATCACCCACGAATGGCAAGACGGTGAATTGAGCATTCATATGAGAATCACACTCGAAGCGAACGTGGTCGAAACCCTCGGTGATATCCACATTGGCAACGATCCCAACGTGCTCACCCAGATCGGTGACCGGTTGGCGGAGTCGGTCAAGCGCAACATTGACGCCGTCATTAAAAAGACTCAAGATTGGAACACTGATATTGTGGGCTTCGGCGAGTACATCCGGGCCTTCTCACCGCGGGAGTGGCAAAGCATCAATTGGCGTGAGGTTTATCCCACCGTCACGATTGAGGTGGAGCCCCAAGTGTTCATTCGACGCGTTGGCATGACAAGTGGGCGTTAGGAGGGGATCCGTCAATGGCCTTTGGCAAGCAACAAAAGGAGACGATTCGCGAGATCGTCGCTAAGGAGATCCAAGACATCCTCCGCCGGGAGTTCCTGGACTTAAAGTCGGAGCTACGCACGACCGAGCGCCGAAGACGCGAGCCAATCAAACCCAAAAGAGTCGGCCGAACGACCGAGTCCCAGTACGAGCACGGAGCGCCCGGAACATCGATGGGCCACTCCGGCGACGTCTCTTCATCGACAGCGATCGCTTCCGATGAAAAGGAGAACCCATCCTCCGAACGGACGATCGGTCCCACGCGGCCTGCGACGTCAGGCGGTATACCCGACGGCAACCCGTACACGTCGCCCCCCCTCCACCCGTCGGGCGTCCACGAGATTGCGCACGCCCTGGCCAAAGCGCACATGGAGCTCTCAGAGGAGCTGAATGCGAACCTCCAAACCCTCAAAGACGTCATCGTGCAATCCCAAGAGATTGCTCGGCGTATTGAGACGCTCCTGGGCAAAGCCGATTCAGAGTGACCAAGATTTAGGGCGAGACGTTAAGAGGGGAAGAGCTTTCACTGCCAGAATACCTCGAGGTTTAAACCTACGAGCCGGCGGTGCAAACCTTTGGAGAAGAGTGCGCAACACGTCGCCTTGCCTGACGGCAGGCGACTTTTCTACGATGAATACGGCGTCCCGTACGGAACGCCGATCCTGTACTTTCACGGTACACCCATGTGTCGTCTCGAGTGGCGGCTTTTTGGAAGCGGACATCTCGCCACAAACTTGGGGATCCGAGTGATCGTACCCGATCGCCCAGGGGTCGGTCGCTCCGACTTTCAAAAAGGGAGGCGACTCATCGACTGGCCGCGCGACGTATCTGCGCTTGCCGACGCTCTGGAACTATCCAGGTTCGCCGTCCTCGGGTACTCCGGCGGCGGACCGTACGCGGTTGCGTGCGCCCACTCGATTCCAGAGCGGCTCCTCGCGGTAGGATTAGCCAGCAGTCCCGGGCCCTTCACGAAACCCGAACTGACCGAGGGCGTGAATCCGACTAACCTCAAACTCCATGCGATGAACCGCCAGAAACCCTGGCTGGCTCGACTCCTCTACCGCTTAATGGCCTTTGGAGTCCGTCGCCAGCCGCAAAAAGTGATCGAACAGATCCTAAACTCGGACATTGCCGTGTCAGATCGAGAGGCTTTCAGCGAGGACGAGTCACAAGAGTGTTTCTTAGCCGCCCTGCGCGAAACGTTCCGTCGCGGGGTTCACGGCGTCCAACGGGACGCTGCGATCATGGCTAGCGATTGGGGCTTCGACCCCCGAGAGGTTACGTTTCCCATCTCGTTGTGGCACGGGGAGAAGGACGTGTGGGCCTCTCCCGCAATGGGCCGTTACCTGGCACGTTCAATTCCGACAGTCAACGCTACGTTTTGCCCAAAGGAGGGCCACTTCTCGCTTGGCGTAAAGTTCATGACCGAAATTTTAACGAGGCTTTCCGTCTCTGCTTCAAAATTGCTATAATCGAATTAGACTGGCTTAAGCACTCTCACTAATTCATTGGAAAGGGGCTCCCGGATTGAGTCACATCCATCGCTGCACACTGACGACGTTCTTTGTGATTACCCTCACGCTAGCTCTCGGCGGCGTGAGCAGCGCGCAAACGCAGGCTGAAGTGTCGATCGACATCCCTCGCTTGGAGGGCACGGTCCACGCGGACGGCATTCTTGACGAAAACGTATGGACAAACGCGACGCGTACCGAGTTGCCGCTCCGCCTCTATCAAGAGGCCGACGAGACCGACCTCTCCGGTGAAGCTCTCATCTTTTGGAACCCTGCGGGAGTTTATGTCGGGGCTCGCGTGATCGATGACGACCTGATGTTGGCCGACGAGAGCAGCGATTTGGCGGAGTTCGACTCCGTCGCCATTTGGCTCAACAACCTGTGGATTAGGGCGGGACTCGCCCACGATGAGAGTCCACGCGCGCAACTCGACTACTTGGCCGGTTTCCACTCTTTCCCCGTCTCGTTTGAAGTAGGCATCGCCAAAGAGGATAATGGCTACACGGTCGAACTGCACATCCCAAGCGACGTGCTCGAAGGGGCGCTCAAAGTGTCTTGGGTGGCCGGCACAAAGATCGGATACGCTGTGGGGCTTAGCGATCGAGACCAAGATGACGAGACCGCAAAATCATTGCGGTACTTCCCTCGCTGGTTTGGTTGGAACAACACAGACTCCATGGCGAAAGCCACACTGCGGTAATGCGCATCTTAGAGATAATAAAAGACCTGGTAAAAGAGCTGGTTGGGGAGCCCGTTTCGCCCCAACCAGCTGTACATTTTGGTGACGGCTAAGCGATTGAGTTTGCCAAAATGGCGTCTGCCAGCTTCATGCTCTTGACGGCGTCCGCGAAGTGGGTGTCAGGTTGAGTCCCACTTAGGATCGAATTGATAAAGTGCTCACTCTCGTGGTAGAAGCCGTAGTTACGATGCCGCTCCTCTGAGCCGGCTACCTCCTGAAAGTCGAACGTCGTCACCTCTTTGCCATGGTGAAGCACCGACGTCCCGTCGGGATCTACAAACGCCGAGATGTTTGGCCCGTGAATCTCAAAGGTGTGAGTACGAGCGCCGACATTCCAGTTGGTGTGGAGGGTCCCTGTAGCCCCACTTTCAAACTGGACCAACGCATTGAACGCGTTGGGGACAACATCATTGTACGTACTCACAAGGCTCGTCACACGCTGCGGCTCACTCCCGGCCAGCCAGCGTAGCGCATCCACAGCGTGAATCGCGTCACAGTGCAGAATGTCGATCGCACCTCGGTAATAGACCGCGCTGGAGTTTTTGTAGAAGGTGGCCACCACCTGGGTTGCGCCGGCCTCTTGGTGAATCTTGTCGCGCAGCATTTTCAGGACGGGTATGTATCGGCGGTTGAATCCGGTCATGGTGAGGCAACCGTTCGCCTCGGCGGCACGCGCCATAGACTCAACCTGAAACGTCGTGAGCGCCGGGGGCTTCTCGACAAAGACATGCCGCTTTTTGGCCAAAGCGCTCATCACCAAGTCAAAGAGGTGGTGCGGCGGCATGAGAATGTACACCGCGTCCAGGTCCTCTTGCTCAATCATCTCAAACCCGTTTTGGTAGCGCTTTTGGACACCGTATTTCGAGGCGGTCTTTTCGAGGCGCTCCGGGGAGAGCTCAGCGATGGATACGATCTCGACGTTCTCGTTCTCGGCGAGCGAGGGGTAATGGACCATGTTGGCCAAGTTCCCCGCTCCGATCACTCCGATGCGGACTTTGCTCATGATAACGTGTCCTTTCATGTGCCAAGGTTTCTCGCGAGCTTCTACTTCGTTCGCTGGGAGCGTATTCCTTTCACCCCGGGGCGTCAAAGCCTCCGAATCACCCTGAGTGCCGCCTCTTCGTAGCACTCCTGCCACTCGGGCCCGAGGAGACACTCCGTCACTTCGTACCCGCCTTTGTCGTAATTGGCGACCGGGGGACCGTAATGATAGTACCCGTTGGAGAAGGCGGCCATAAACGTGTGGTTGTATGGTGAAGCCCGCTTCACGTTAAGGCTCACCTCCACAAGGGCCTCCAACGGAGCTGTAATGAGCACACACTCCCCGATCCTCACCCCGAGCACTTCGGCTGATGCGGTTGGCTCGCCCGCCTCGTCATTAATCTGTTGGTGCTTCTTCAAGGTCGCGATGTTCTCGCGAATCCGCGCTAATCTCTCCATCGCAGCAATGTTCTTTAGATACTTCTCGATGTTGCGCCGATTCTGTGCGTCGATCTCTTGGTATTCGTTCGCCCCGATCTTCGCGGATTGCATGTAACGAAACGAATCGTCAGCAGGGTACTCCGGCCAAAGAGAGTGCTTGAGGTAGAGCGGCAGGAATGTTTTAAAGTTTAGGCTCGTTCCCCGCAACGAGTGTAACAGCGCCTCTTGCTCCTCTAAGAGTGCATCGATCCTCTGGGGGATGTCGGTGCGACGGGGCAGTTGAATGATCTCCGAGGAGACACTGAGGGTTGCTTCGCCTACCTTGATGTCGCGCAAGGCCCGCAACGTACTCAAACCCAGCATCACACCACGAGGCTCTGCGTCCCTGGGTCGATTCACGTCTTTGTACAACGTTTCGGAGATGTCACCGCCCGCACCCTGTAGGAAAAAGGCCATTACGCCATCTCCCCAGTTCTCTTCGATCACGCTCGACGCGAAGCCCGGGTAATCGGCCGTGACGCCTCCGCGGGGCACCCCCAAGTACGGGTGGCACGCGTAATTGTACACCACGGCCAGGGGACGGCCGTCGGTCCGGTCGATACGCAGGATGCCGATCTCAGGATCGATGGGTCCGACGTCCGCTACCTCGTCGTCCGGAGGACACGGGTTGGCGTGACGCACGGTCCAGTGCCGACCATCTCTCATGATTAAGGTACGGTTGACGATAAAGCGATTCTCAAAGCCGACACCGCTGCCAACCTTCACGGGCTCCATCGCCGAGGCAGCCCGCCTGATTGCGTCCAAGGTACGCTCGACCTGCTGCTCGTGCTCACACAGGAGTCGTCCCGGAGGGTGCGTATGAGAGGCGTTCACCAACACATTGGCAGCAGGAATCTCAAGCTCCCCTTCGATGCGTCTGCGCAGTTCGGGGAGGAACTCGTCGCTGATATCACCGATTCCACCAATCGCTACGGCATCCATCGTGACGATTGCAACTCGAGTCGTTCCGTCGTCGAGGACGAGCGCCTTGGCTAAGAGTGGGTCGTTCACCTTCACCTGTGGGTCGTCGGTCGTAATCTCAGATTTGGCTACTCCGGCGAGAAGGCGAGTCGCGTGAGCGTCGCCGGCGCCTCTGTCGGATTGATGTGTTGCGTCAGACAAAGTGCGTCACCTCTAAACGTGATCTAGTAACGAACGTTACCTGCCAAAAACCTCGTCGAAGATTGGTTGGACTGCGCGCTGCGTATCCTCCAACACCTGCACCGGAGTGATCTCCTGTAGCCGCATCCGCTGAGTGTTCCGCTCCAGCTCCGGCGTGACGACTCCGTCGAGCGGGGGATAGACGCCGCCCATGGGCAAGAGTTCCAGCATTGTGCGCTCACGTGGATCTGTGATCATCTGCTCTTGAATGAGCTGTGCCAAGGCGTCCGCCCGGGCCGGAACACCCCGAGTGCGCTCATACCATTCAATTTGCGTCTCGGCAGCCGCCAGGAATTTGATGAATTCACCTGCCTCCTGCGGATGTTTGGCGCCTCGTGGGATGACTGCGCCAAATCCGCCGGAGAACGTGCTCTTGCGCCCCTCTGGAGGATGCGGAATGGCACCGACCGACCAACGAAGGCTCGGCGCCCGCTGTGGAAAGAGGGTGAGCCACGTGGTGCTCTGGACAAACATGGCTACCTTGTTAGTCTCGAAATTGGCCGATCCTGCCGCGGCATCCGCACCATACCGCTCGGCGTACGACGCAATCCATTCCAACGCTTCTAGGTGACGCGGGTTCCCTGTCAACGTCGGTTGCAATCGCTCCCGATCAACGCTCTGCCCACCAAAGATCCAAAGCCACCCCACGACCCCCAAATTGTCGCCTCGCGTTGAGAAGCCGAGTTGCCCCAGGGATCCGTCTGCCTCAAACCGCGTGAGGCGGGCGGCGTACGCGTCCAATGTCGCAATATCCTCCGGGCCCCTGGTGGCGTCGAGTCCTGCACTCTCAAAGAGATCCTGGTTAAAGTAGAGCCCGCGGGCGTCCGTCCGGAAGGGAAGGCCCAAGAAGCTCCCGTTATATGTGGTGTAACGACGAGGTCCCGGAAGGAGTGGTATTGATTCGAGGAAGGATCTGTCGATCACTTCTTCAAGGGGTATGTATATCTCATCGCCTACAGCCTGTTCAAAGATGCCGACCGCATCCATCCACACGATATCGGGGGCCACTCCTGCCGCAATCGCAGTCTTTACCTGGTCGAGACCCGTGCCCCCGCCCATGTACCCCTTGTCGACCAAGTCGACGTTGATATGCGGATGCTGGGCTTCAAACTTTTCGACAAGCGCAAGCATGTTTTCGGTCTGAGCGCTCTCACCCCACCAAAACTCGATCGTAGTCGTCTGTGCCACCGCGTTCAACGAGGACGAGAGCATGTACACCATCACGAGCATAAAGACGTGCTTCACACACCGCATTTGTGAAACTCCCTCCAGTTTTATATTTCGTTCGGACTCCATCCCGACGCTTACGCATACACCACTCATTTTAGAACGCAGAAGCGACGAGGACTTTTGCCTTAGTTAACAGAATGGTATCATGATAAATCCACAATTCCCAACATTGGGGTAGGAGGCGGTACTGTGGTTTCACGCAGAGCGACGATCATTTTGCTCACGCTTTTGACGCTTGCACTCGCGACCGGTCCCTCAAGCGCCGAGACAATACAGTTTTGGCTGCAACCAGGCGACCCGTACGAAAGCAGTCTCCGCAACGTCGCTGCTAACTTCACGGAAGAGACGGGTATCGATGTCGAGATCACGATTGTTACGTATGGAGAACACCGTGAGAAGTTGACCGTCGCCGTGGCAGGAGGCTCTCCTCCCGATGTCATGCAATTTGAGCGCTCTTCGACGAAAGAGTACGTTGCGTCGTACAACGTGATGGAGCCGCTTGACCGTCTCCTCGCTGACTTCGACCAAAGTTCCCTGTTGCCGGGCCCCTTGAGCGAAGCGATGTTCAATGGCCAATGGTACGGCATGCCGCTTCGCACCGACGTGCGCGGTCTTTATTGGAACAAGGGCCTTCTCTCGGCCGCCGGGCTCGACGCCGATCGCGGACCGCAAACGTGGGACGAACTCGACGTCTACGCCCGCAGGCTCACCCGGATGAACGGCAACGAGATTACACAACTCGGGTTTGCCCCGTGGTATCAAAACTGGGGCGTCGCGGGCTGGATCTGGGCCTTTGGCGGCGATGTTTACAACGCAGAGACCAATCAGCCCACGGTAAACACCGACAAGGCTGTCGAGACGCTGGAGTGGTACGCAAGTTACCGTGACTGGCTCGGCCCCGAGGGACGCACGTTTCATACGAGCTTCGGTAACGCAGACTCCGCGTTCTACCACGGCGGCTTGGCGATGATCACGCAGAGCACCTCCTTTTTGGGTCGCCTCGCCACCAACGCGCCGGAGCTTGAGTACATGACCGGGGAGGTGCCCCATCCCGCCGGGGGTGCCAACGGCACCTGGGCTGGCGGCCCGTCGCTCATCATTCCAAAGGGAGCGCAACATCCTGAGTTGGCCGCTCGATTCCTAGAGTATGCCGCTCGCCCCGAGGTACAGTTGCAGCGCTACCGAGAAGCGACTGCCATCCCGGCCAACTTCGACGCACTGTGGGCCGCCATTGACGACACAGTCCATGAGCCGACCAAGCGGCTCTTTGAGCAACTTCCGGTGGCGCACGGTCGCCCCCCCATGTGGGTTCCGATCATCAACCGTCTCACCGAAGCGCAGAACAAGGTGCTTGATGGCACCGCGCCTCCTCGGGCAGCTTTGACGGACGCCCAGCAACTCCTCGAGGCCGACTTCGAAAGGGTATTCGGGGCCCGGTAAGCACGAGTACAAAAAGCGGGAACGGAGCCGTTTTCGGCTTCGTTCCCGCTTCGCTCCCGCTTTACTCCAATATTTCACGGTTCTATACAGGTCCCCACTACCTGGGGCTACTCAAGTGGTAGGAGGTACAGGCGTCACGCTACGGCGTGGTGATCTCCGCTCGGGCAAACTCCTGTAAAACGGCGGCGACCTCGTCCACGATCGCCCGTAGACACGCTTCTCCAAGAGCCGCATCGCCTAAAGCGGGCACGTCCGTGTAACCGTCGATGTTGGCGATCGCCTGATGACTGTGGATCCGGGCTCTCCCCAAGGGTCCACGCCGCGGACCGTCGATGGTGGCCGTCGTCGGCACCGCGGCTTCATCGACCAGCTCTCCCTGGAGCGCCCGCGTCAGCGCTGTTTCAAAGCCTCCGGCGTGGCCCGGTACCCACGGGATCCCTCGGTCCTTGACGACCTCCTGTAACGCCGCGGTGGCCAAACTCCAATACGAGGCGGCACCGACGACGGCATCGTGCTCGTTGGTTAAGTCTTGCGCGACGATGCCGATCGCGTCATTGTTCCCACCGTGCCCGTTAAGAATGAAGATCCGTTTAAAGCCACTGAGGATTAGCGACTCCCCGATATCTTTGAGAATCCGAATCAACGTATCTGATTGAAGCGAGAGTACACCAGGCAAGGGACGATGGTGGTGCGAACTCCCGTAAGCCACGATCGGTGCGGCGCAAACGGGGTAATCGGCACTCGTCGCCTTCGCCGCGGCCTCACCGGCGACGTACTCAGTAACGTACGTGTCGACTCCGATGGGCAAGTGCGGCCCGTGCTGCTCAATGGCAGCGACAGGAATGACCGCGACACCACTCGGCGCAATCTCCCGTACCGCTTCCCGCGTGAGCTCCATCAACTTGTGACTTCTCAAGACGTTTCGCCTCCAAGAGTGTGATCAAAAACGCCGGCCTTCTAAACTACACTCCTAGGCAGTGTTTTGGCCATTCCATTCAAGATCGAGATCAAGAGGGAACATAGGCCGACGCATGTGGCGGTATGGGAGCTCTTCGTACCGCACGGAGCTAGTGCCCGGAGTGTTCAATTCGATGTTTCCCGCCGTGATGGGATCGAACGACGCTCGGTGGGCTTGGTTGGATTTGACGACGAGGATCTTCTTCTCCTCGAGGATGATGCCGGCGCTCTTGAAAAAGTCCCGGTCCTTGCCAGTGCGACCGACGGAGAAGATGACGTCTATCTTGTTGCCAAAACGCACGACGACTCGCGGCCCCACCCGGGCCTCTCGAAAAGCGTCGGGCGTCACCTCTCGACCCCACCCCCCGTGAGTGGGTCCAAGAATCATGTAGTTGCCGTCGTCGATCGACTTTACCACACCCTGCAGGCGGAGGGGTTTGTAGAAGCGCTGGTCGATCGATGCGCCGAAGTCCATGTCCAACGTGGCACCGACACCAGCGGCCATACCGGCCTTTACGACGTCCGCGTCACGAATCGTCAACGCCGCGTCGCTCGCCCCAAGTCGTAAAAGGGCCTCCAGCACGACTGGACTGTCCGCCGGTGAGCAACTGCCGGGGTCGTCCCCGAGGTCGACCAAGACGATCGGCCCCTTGTCGGCCGCCATAGCCTTGCGAACACCCTCATCGATCGGTACGATCTTCCGCACGTTGAGGATGTCGTGCCGCTTCTCCCACACCTTCATCGCCAACTCGCCCGCGATCGCATCCGCGAGATCAGGGTCTCCGTCCGTTGTAGCGAGCACAGACATACTCGAGTCCGGCGTATCGGCGTAACCGTAGCCTCCCAGGATCGTCAGATTGATCACTCCGGGGCGCTTCTCCATCTCTGCCCGCAGCTCATTTAGTTGGTAAAGGGGAAGTCGCTCCTCATCCTCTCGAATGTGCGCCCACGTGCTCTGACCGATGTTGGGACCGACAATGGGAATCGCCACTTTACGCGTGACCGGATTGATCTCTTTGCGCAGCATCCGGATCATGCAAGAGGCAGCCTCCAGCCCTTGCTCGTACGCGTCAATGTGTGGATTGGTGTTGTTAGGGAAGGCCGCTGCCAGCGCGTTACACTCCGCATCGCTCATGATGGCGTGAAAGTCGTAGGTCGCTATCAGGGGAATGTCACCAAGCGCCTTTTTGGTGGCGAGTAAAAGTTCGCCTTCCGCGTCTCGGTACGGATCTTCGCAAGCCATGGCGCCATGCAGCGCAAAGAAGACGGCGTCAAGTGGCTCTGCCTCCTTGAGAGCAGAGATGATCTGATCGCGATATTGCTCAAACACGTCGGCGTGCACCAATCCACCGTGGACGAACCGGACTTCGACGGTGGGAACCACTTCAATTCCGCTTCCCTGCATTCCCTCGACAAAGCCACCTATGAAGTCTTTGGGATGGGTTTTTGAGATGACATCAGCGCCGATTCTCACATCCGCATCTAACGTGTCGTTGTGTTCTAGAGCAAATGTATTCGTCTCGTGCCACATCCCAGCTATCGCTACCCGCACCGGCACATCACTCTCCTGTATAGGATGCCAAAAAGCGCTCACGGCGAAGGCGGTCGTCGCATGGTGACGACGCTGCCTTCACTTGGAGGGTTTGAGTCCTTTAGTATTCTTTTGTCAGTTCTCCATTGCCTGCTATTCTCCGGATTGGGCCCTAAGCTCCTGTTCCGCGGCATTGGTCAAGTGCGTTATCTGCTCAGCTGCTTCACGAGGTGAGACGTCGCCGGCGAGCGCCTTGTTCATCCACTCCGTCGTGTAAGCACTAGCATTTGAGAAGTTTGCCACGAACGGGTACGGATAAGAGTGGGCGGCGATTTCGTTTGCGAAGGGCAGCAGCAAAGGATCGTTCTCCATGATGTACGGCCCCACCGCCTGCATCCCAGCCAGCGTCGACGGCAGCAGGCTGCCATGAATCAGAAACTTCACTTGTTGCTCAGGCTCGAGTGCCCACCGAACGAACTTCCACGCAGCAGCCTGTTTCACCGGATCGTTGGTGTTCCCCAAGTAGAACGCACGAGGGGTTACGATGATGCCTCGAGAGCGCTGCACAGGAAAGTGAATCGCTCCCACTTCGAAGGCGGGCGGGTCATCCACATAGAGCTGGGTGTCCCGCGATGAAGCCGCGGAGATGGCCGTACGACGGTCGTGGAAGTTTTGGAAACGGCCTCCATCAGGCGCCATGATCCCTTCGCGCGCCAACATTGTCATGAACTCAATCGCCTCAACGGTTCGGTCGAGGTGTGGGAACCACCGCTCGCCGTCATAAAGGACGGAGCCGTTGTTGATGAGAGCGGGCCAGAAGAACCAACTCGGAGCCATGTCAAAACCGAAGACGTCGTTTTGCCCGTCCCCGTCAGTGTCGCGGCTCAGGCGCCGCGCCCGGCTCTCGAGGTCGTTCCAATTCCACCCCTCCTGTGGCTCGCTCACGCCGTTCTCGGCAAAGCGATCCCGGTCGTAGAGTATCAACCTCTGACCCAGCAGCCCATACGGCGCACCGTAGAGGTGACCGTCGTAGGTGTGCCACTGCATCGTACCGGGAATCCAATCCGTGATACCAGACCTCTCAACGAACTGGTCGATCGGAGCCAAGACCCCTTGGCGTAAATACTGCTCCGTGAGATGGTCGTAAATCAAGTCCGGCGTCAGACCACCTGCGTGGAGAGGGAGGAGCGTCGAAGGGCTGGAATTTCCCTGAAGCTCAACCTCAACCTCGGACTGAATGCTGTTAAACTCATCTACCAATACCTGAAACCCGTTACCGTACTGATGGGGCGGTATAAATCCCATAAAGGTTATCTTAGTCTGTGCGAAGCTCACCGTCGCCGCCCCCACAACCAGCGCCAGCGTCATGCTCAGGATCGTTAATGCATTTGCGAACCTCGTTAGCCGAACATTTCTTGCCACGTCATTACCCCCTTTGGTTTTTTCTGTATTCAATTCATAATAGCAATTTTTCGCCCATAGGTAGGTAGATCCTGCAGAAGTGCTAATTATTGATTGAATACCTGTCTTCAATTCCGAAAGGAGCGCCCGAAAACCGTGAAACGGAAACGCGTCGCCGCCATCATTACGGAGTACCGTTTCAATTCGCATGCCGATCGCATCATCGGCAAGATGCTTGACGGCATATACGTTGATGGACGTGAGTATACGTCAACTCTAGAGATCGCCTCAGCGTACGTCGATCAATTCCCCGAGAACGACATGAGCCGTGCGAAATCAGAGGAACACGGCTTCCCGATCTACGACACCATCGCGGAGGCCCTGAAGTGCGGTGGATCCACCTTGGCGGTCGACGGAATCTTAATCGTCGGCGAGCACGGCAATTATCCGCTCAACGAGATCGGCCAAAAGACGTACCCTCGCCGCAGACTCTTTGAAGCGTGTTACGATGTCATGGCGGAGTGCAACACCTTCGTCCCCGTCTTCACCGACAAGCACTTTGCAGTCGAACTCGAAGATATTAAGTGGGTGTGGAGCAAAGTGAACGAGCACAACATCCCCTTTATGGCGGGCTCGTCGCTCCCCTTTGCCCCTCACTTTTTTGACCCGCTTCGTCTGCCGCAAGGGGCGCCCATCTCAAAAATGATGGCTTTCTATCACGGCTCGCCGGAAGCGTACGGTTTTCACGCCCTCGAGATGCTGCAAAGCGTAGCCGAGAACCGGGCCTTTGGTGAGAGTGGCGTCGCGAAGGTGCGAGCTTTTGAAGGCGAAGAAGCAGCCGACCTCGTCCTGAGCGACGAATGGCTGCCCCTTTACCATGCATGCTGTGGCGCCGTTAATCCCGAGGAGCCACGCACCATGCCACGGCGAGTAAAAAGACCCGTCTTTTACGAAGTGGAGTATCGCGACGGTCTGGTCGCCGGTCTCTTTAATGCGAGCGGTGAGATCAACGAGTTTGTCTCTGCATATCAAACGTATCCGGGGGATACGCCCTATGCCGCGCAATTCGTCCTCCAAGGACGACGTCCTCACCGTCACTTTGACATTTTTGTGTTACAGATCGAACGCTTCATCCACACAGGGCGTCCACCGTTCCCGCCGGAGCGCACGTACCTGACGAGTGGCACGCTGGACGCGTGCATGCGCTCACTCCACACTAAAGAGGAGGTAAGCACGCCCCATCTCGAGGTGCGGTACTAGGCTTATACCGGATTACGACGGTCGGTAGGCGCTATAGGCGCTCATGGTTGCGGCGGCTCCTCTGCCGATGCAGGAGCCGTCCGATCCGACCGTCACAAAGAGGCACCCGGCTTCGAGCCACTGGTTATTGGGTCCGGGTGTGGCAATCCCCGGTATCTTCCCGACTCTTTGGGCGGTCTCGATCACGCTGCGGATTGCCTCTTCGTGCTCGCGGCGGCCCTCTTCCGTGGAGCGGTCGACATCCATTGAGAGCGCCAGATCGTCGGGCCCGATCCAACAACCGTCAATCCCGTCGACTGAGAGAATCGACTCGGCGTTCTCCACACCCCGTCTTGTCTCGATCTGTACCGCCACAAAGAGCTCGTCGTTGACCTCATCGTTGCCCACCGGCAGCCAACTTCTCATCCCGCCGCCGCCCACCGAGCGCCTCCCGCGGGGGCCGTACCGGGCCGCGTCCGCCACGGCATGCGCCTCGTCGGCTGTCTCAACCATGGGCACGACGATGCCTAGCGCCCCTCGATCCAGCATCGACCCGATAGCAAAGGGGTCATTTTGAAAGACGCGCACAAGAGGGATGCCGCCCGCTCCGACCACTCGGCGAAACGCCTCCCACGCACTCTCGATGTTCCAATTGCCGTGTTGGGCGTCGATCAAAAGAAAGTCAAGGTGACGGGCCATGGCCTCCGCCACCTGCGCCGAGCCCATCCCGAGCACGGCTCCAAGGGCCGCGTGCCCGTCTTGCATGCGCATCTTCGCTCGATTCACCTTCAACGAAACTCATCTCCATTCGCACGTAGCGATCTATTAGACGCCTCGATCGTTAACCTACCAAATTGAGTGTTGCAATGACGTCGGGATTCACCAGCCCGTCCGGTTTTTGTCCTAAGAGGACGGCACGCACATTGGTTGCAGCTCGGCGTGCCAGCTCGACGACGGCCGTTTCGGAGCGGTACGCCATATGGGGCGTGAGCAGAAGATTCTCGATCTCGTGTAGCGCGTGCTCCTCAAAGGCCCCCGTCTCCAACACGTCAAGACAGGCGCCGGCTACTTTGCCGTCCCTTAAGCCCTTTGCCAGAGCCGCGGTGTCGATGATGCCGCCACGAGCGGTGTTGATGATGATCGCATTTGGTTTTAGTCTCTTTAACGCCCCCTCGTCAAAGAGGTGATGCGTCTCATCCGTCAGTGCACAATGGATTGAAATCATGTCGGAGTGGCGGAGCAGGCCGTCGAAGTCGGTGCGCTCGACGCCCAAAGCCGTAAACGCGTCGTCGGCGGCGTACGGGTCGTACGCGAGGACGCGCATGCCGAGGGCCTGTAACTTAGGGGCAAGGTTGCGAGCAATCTGACCAAAACCGCACAGCCCGGCCGTCAACGTGCTAATGCGCGGAATGGGTCGCGCGCTCCCGCGCAGACTCCCGGAACGCACGGAGCGGTCGTAAAAAGGAATCTGGCGATACCAACCGAGCATGAACGCGAGAACGTGGTCGGGAATCTCCTCGTCGCAGTACCCACGCGCCGTAACAACGGCCATACCGTGCTCCGTAGCGGCTGAAATGTCGATGTTGTCGTACCCCAAGCCGTAGCGCCCGATCACGCGACACCGCCTCAGGGAGCGAATCACCTCACGATCGATCCGCCATCCGCTGTGCAAAATCCCGTCGGCACTGCGCACAACGTCGGGGATGGTGTCTTCTACCGCCTTGACGGGGATCCCGATTATTTCAAACCCTGCTTCGGATAGGATGCTTCGTTCAATCTCTAGGGCGGCATCGTTTTTGCCCACCGCGACAACCGTTGCCTGGGGCATGCGTAGTCCCTGCCTTTCACTGGGCCCTTCCTCATGCACTGAATGCACGAGTAGGCTCCGTCTCGTCAGTACACCATTTAGCGCTTTCGCCAAGTTTCCTTTGAGCTCATAATTATTTCTGTATGTTTGAAGAGTGTAGACGCATTCAGAGGGAAAACCCCATGAAACGGGAAATGTGGCGATTGTCCATTACTGCCTGAATGACTTGGGAGGAGATTGACGTGGTCGTAATCCGGTCCGAAGCCCTCACGTCATGGTGTACGGCGCTGCTCGTCGGGGCCGGCGCCCCGCGAGAGAACGCCGCGGCTGTGGCGGAGTCGCTTGTCACAGCCAATCTGCTTGGGCACGACTCTCACGGAGTACTGCGGGTTCCCAGATACATAGCCCAAGTGCAAAAAGGGCAAGTCGACCCCACCGCAAAGCCCCGGCATCTCTTTACAAAGGGCGCCTGCGCACAAGTGGACGGCAACGGAGGCTTCGGGCAACTCGGGGCACAACGTTGCTGTGAGATCGCAGAGGCGTTGGCTCTCGAGCACGGCATGGCGACAGTCGCCCTCATCAACACGTTTCACATCGGCAGACTCGGCGAATACGCCGAGCGACTCGCCCGCAAAGGCCTTTTTACCACGATCATGACGACCGGCGGCGGCGGCGTCGCCCCTTTCGGTGGGCGCCGATCCATCTTGGGGACCAATCCCATGGCGTGGGGAATCCCCCGAGGACCCGAAGAGCGCCCCATCGTCGCCGATTTCTCAACCTCCGTCCTACCCGAGGGGAAGCTCGCCGTCTTTTTGAGTAAGGGAGAAGCCTTGCGCGAGGGCGCGCTCCTCAATAAGGACGGAAATCCAAGCACCAACCCCGGCGACTTTTACGAGGGCGGTGTCCTTTTGCCTTTCGGTGAGCACAAGGGGTACGCACTCTCGTTGGCGACGCAAATTGCCGGGGCCATGCTCACAGGTAACTCGCGCGGCAGCGGTAACGAGGTGACCCGCGGCAATCCAACCTTTATCGCGGTCTGGTCCATTGACATCTTTGCCCAAGCCGAGGATTACTACCGACAGGTGGAGGAGCTCGCCCGACGGATTGAGACCTCTGAGCCCGCGCCGGGATTCGATGAGGTCATGCTACCGGGGACCCCTGAGCATCGCAGTAGCGCTCTACGTCGCTCAGAGGGGATTCCGCTACCTGAGAGTACGTGGAATGAGCTGGTCGAACGATCACGCGAGTTAAGTGTAGCGATTCCTGAGACCGACGATTCACGATGGGAGCGAGACGCATGAAGATTTCAGTGATGACGTACGCCTTTGGGACGGAGTTTGGCCGAGGCGGATGGAGTGTCCGAGATTTTGTAGAGTGTTGCGCCCGGATGGGCGTGGACGGAGTTGAGCTCTCGTCGCACTTGATGAAAGAGTTGAGCGACGACGAGGTGCGCTTGATGGTCGAGGAGTTCGGGCTGGAGTTTCCCGTCTACATCGCGCACACGGACTTTGTCGTCCGCGGCGACGCCGAGTTTAACCGAGCCGTACAGGTTGCCAAGGAGGAGGTGGATCGTGCTCGGCGGCTTGACGTCCCCATCGTGATGCTCGTTCCGGGCTCACCTAAGGCAGACATTCCCGACGATACGGGAAGGGCCCTCATCGCTCGCGGACTCGCGATCCTCTCCGAGTACGGACGGGATATCGGCGTTAACGTGACTCACGAAAACCACGGTGGGCAGGCAGCGTTTCGCGGACGCCTCGATCAGATGCGTTACTTTGTCAATGAGGCTCCGCTCATGGGCATCACCCTCGACGATGGCAACTTTTTGCTTGCCGGCGACGATCCCCACGAGGCGCTCGATGTGTTTTACGACCGTCTCGCTCACGTCCACCTCAAGGATCTGAAAGCGGTCCCGGCAGCATCGGACGCTCGCTTTCCGGTTCCTGGACGGCCAGGCTTCGCCTACGCAGGCGCGCTCTTAGGCACGGGGGAGGTCGACACGGGCCGCCTTCTACGCTCGCTGGCTGAGCGCGGATACGACGGCTACCTATCCATCGAGAATTTCGGTCTCTCCGGCGAAGAGAGCGTTCGTGCCAGCATTGACTTCATTCGCAGCGTCTTAGGATAAGAGAATGCTGCTTCGCGAGGACGGCTGGGGGCACTTTCAGCCTCCAGCCGCACCGCCTATGTTCGACGAGTTGCCCAAAAATTACGCAACCATCGCGCCCTCCGCAGCCTCGACCCACTCCTTGATGCGCTGAAGAGTCGTCGCGGCAGCCTGGTCAATCTCCTCTGCTTGCGTGCGGCCCAACACCTCGACCAAGGCAAAGCCCTCGAAGTTGGCGCTGGAGAGGCTCTGCCAAATCGGGCCCCAATTCACATCGCCCTCACCGGGTGTGGGAAAGTTGTTTTCGCGTTGAGCGCCCTTGTGATCTTTGATGCAGATACTTCGCACTTGGTCCGCCACACTGGTTACATCCTCGTCGGCACGCAGACCCTCGTAAAAGTGAATATTCCCAGGGTCGTACGAGACACCAAAGCAGGGGTGATTGATGCGCTTTGAGAGTGCTGCCAATCCCGGCCCCGCGCCGAACTCCCCCATGTGTGGTTTTACGTGGAGGCCCACCCCGAGAGACTCCGCCAGATCGAGGACGGGTTCGACGATAGCGGCGAACTCCTCATCGATGGTGAGCTCGGGCGATTGTCGCTCTTTAGCATACGGACTCGAAAGAATGAGGTGCGCCAGTCCCAGTTCACCGGCGAGCTCGACATGTCGACGCATACCTTGTTCGCCGTAGCGCAAGGGATCTCCGGCCCAGGCAGCGACCGCCTTAAGCCCGAAGCCCTCTACCTTCTTACGCAGCGCCCGCGCCTCTTCATCCGTGCTCTCAAGGGTGTACGAGGCTCTCTTGTCGTGTTGGCCGACGTACGCCGTGTACTTGTATCCCGCCCGAGCGATCCCTTCGAGCGCCCTCTCAAGAGAGTAGGCAGTCCACGGCCGCGTCATGCATCCCGCTTTCACCTGCAAAGACATCGTTACATCCCCATTTCTTCAAGGAATTCGCTCCACTCGTTCACGGACGTAGGGCGAAACTCCTTTACTTTCACAGCGGCTTGTGTCAACTGCTATGGTAAAATAGGCCACACTATCGGCGGGTGAACTTGGCTAGGAGGCTACATTTCAATGGGACCCGATTTATCCGCTACACCGAAACGAAGCGTCTACATAACCGGCGTAACCGGGAGAGTCGGGCGCATTCTCGCAGGCGCCCTAAAAGACGAGTACGTTCTGGCCGGCAGCAGTCGCCGCGGCACACCTGTGCCCGGAGTAAGCGTCGCGTCAGGAGACACGCGCGACCAAGCGTTCTTGCAGGCTCAGCTCCAGGGATGCGATACGGTGATCCACCTTGCCGCGGATCCATCGCCCAAGGCCACCTGGAAATCAGTCCTGGAGAACAACATTGACGGTACGCACACCCTCTATGAAGCGGCCCGCCTCGCGGGAGTGTCGCGCGTCATCTTCGCCAGCACCAATCACGTCTCGGGTATCCTGACCGAAAAGGCCGTCACCATGGGAGCCGAGGCACCCGTGCGCCCCGACAGCTACTACGGTGTGAGCAAAGCGTTTGGCGAGGCGATGGGACGGTATTATTCTGATCGCTACGGCCTCTCCGTCCTCAACTTTCGCATCGGATGGATTCCCGGCGAGAAGACCGAGCAAGAACTGATCGATCTTTTCAAGGATCGCAAGGACGCGTATCCCCTCATGTGGCTCAGCCCAGACGACTGTATTCAAGCCCACGTCAAGGGGATCAACGCACCCGACTCACTCAAATACGGCACGTACTACATCATGTCCAACAACCGAGACTTGATTTGGGACATGACGAACGCCGAAGAGGACTTTGGGTATAGGCCCAAAGACGATTTGGGGGCCATTTTCGATCGTTTCGACGTCCCGTACGATTTCCGCATCCCCCGGAACGGCCTAGGAGGATAGGCGCGCTCTCGTCCGCCCTCTGACTACGGGACGCCTTTTGAACAAAAAGAAGGAATACTCTCCTTTTGCCTGTATTTTCACTCTACTATATTGGGAAAGGGAGGCGTCACCGTGAACAGAAGACTGACATTATGCGTTGTGCTCTCTCTCATCGCCCTGCTCGGATTGGCTGCGCTCTCATCGGCGCAGACCGTCACCCTCGAGTACTGGACCTATTCTTCCGGAGGTGGCACAACCGAGTACGAAGAAACGTTAGCCTTTTTGGAGGCCTTTTACGAACGCAACCCTAACGTCAAAGTAGAGCTGCGGCACCTGACGGGCAGCGACATCCAAAACGCTTTCGTGGTAGCCTCCGCAGCCGGAACGGCTCCGGATTTAATCGACATCTCGCTCCTCGACTACGTCGACTGGGCCTTGAACGGCCTCCTGCTCGACCTCAATCCGTTTATGGAACGAGACCCGCACATCACGCGGGAGTTTTGGCCGCCGTGGGAGCTTGAGCGCAGCACGGTGAACGGAAAGATGTACGAGATTCCTTTCGAACATGAGTGGCTCGTCCTCTACTACCACAAGGGGGCCTTTGCGGAAACGGGACTTGCCCCGCCGCCGAGTAGCTCCGACAACCCCTGGCCGTGGGATGAGTTTGCGCAGACGGCGAAACGACTCAGCGTCATCGGTCCTGACGGCAATCTGCAGCGGGCCGGCCTGGGGATGTCGGTCGGCGCCGTCTACCGCGCGGAGCCACTCACTCGGATGTTTGGCGGCAAGGTGTACGACTGGACGGAGGGTCGCTACGCTTTTGCCTCTAAGGAGTCGCTCGCTGCCGTCAACGCTGTCCTAGAGATGATTGAGACAGATCAGAGCATGCGGCCGGGCGGAGCCGGAGCGGGCATCGACGGCATGCCCCGGGGTGACGTCGCTATGGTGATCGATCCCCAGACGTACGCCGACCGGTGGCTGGCACAGCGCGACTTCTCCGACTTCGGCTTTGGGGCGCTTCCCAGCGGGCCCGCCGGCTCGTACACTCTGGGTACCGCCTTTAGCATCGGCATTTCACCGCAATCCGACCATCAAGATCTGGCGTGGGAGTTCGCCAAGGCAAGGCTCCTCGACAAGATGGGCCTCTACGCCAGCAACGAAGAGATCCCCGAACGCTACAGTCTCGCATACCAGATTCGCAACAAGTATGGACACTTGGAGTTTTATCCGGAGATGCTCGAGAACACGGTGCAGTTTACGGAGCCTAGCCTCGTACCTTGGGTGGTGCACAAGGGTTACCGCCAGATTCTCAACGATGTGCAGGCAGCGCTCGGCAACGTCTTCAACCTCAGGGAAGGCGTCCATACACTCCAAGAGGCCGAGCGAACAGCGAACGCTAAGTTACAGGAGATTATGCAGAGCAATTAGCGCGCCTCAGAGAACCGGGGCCCCAATGGGGCCCCGACGAGGCCATTCGAGAGTCTTTGAAGGCGAGGGTTCAAACGGTGGATATCCGTGTGCTTGACTATGGTCGCTCGTTTATCTCTGGCAAGGGAGCGCGCAACGAGGCTCGCTTCTGGGTTGAGTCAACGACGACGATCGCGGACCAACAAAGTGGCCGTGAAGAGATCTGGTATCAGTGCGGCTCATGCAAGAGTGAAGATACCTTTGCGAGACGCAATCTCTTTTACTCCGACAACTACGACTTTCTCCCGGTCTTCGGCCCCCAGCACGGGTTGATCTTTCGGCGGAAGGCGTACGCGCACGCAGGTTATCGCGAGGTACGGCCAATCGAAGAGATGTTCGGTGGCCCGGTCTACCGCCTCCAAGTTGCCCAAGGCCTCCGTCGCCTCCACTCAAACCAAGAGGTGCGAGAGGCGACACACTCGGGGGCGCCGCTGGTAGGACGCACGGTGATCAAGAACGAAGAATTAGGCGTCCAAGCTGTGATGGAGTATCCGATTAAAACCATGAATACTCACACCGAAAAGAACCTTTTTCAAGTGGATACCGGGCCTCTTTTATTGCCGGACCTGTCGGCCCGGCCCGAGCGTTGGGCCGACGCCCTCTCTTTAGCCTACGTCGCGTTTAACGTGCCGGACTTTGCCGACTTCGTAATCGAAGTCGAAACGCCCATAAGCGGGAGCGGAGGTGCGGTTGCCCAGGTGCACCACTACTCTGAGCTTATCACTCTGGACGCAGAGAATCAGCTCTTTGTCCATTCCATTTAGGAGCATAACGAATGAAAAATACTAACAATGGCCGCCGCATCGTCTTTCCTGCAATGAACGAAGTAGCACTCGAAACATTCGACGCTCCGGCGGAGCCCGCCCCCGGGCAGCTCTTACTCAAAACCGTAGCAACTCTCGTCAGCACAGGCACCGAGACGGCATTGCTCCAGGGCCGTTCGACGGCCATTCGCACGGGCGCGAGCTCATACCCCGTCTATCCCGGCTACTCGTACACCGGCGAAGTGATCGGAGTCGGCGCCGATGTCGATCAGTTCTCGGTTGGCGATAGAGTCTTTTGCCAAGCGCGCCATGCCGATTACACCTTATTGCCCGCCTCGACTTCAACGGCGCTCAAAATACCGGAGGGCGTCGCCCCCGGGACGGCCGCATTTACCACCCTGTACGCGGTGGCCCTCTACGCCGTTCGTCGCGCCGCGATCGCCTTTGGGGAATCCGTGGTGATCGTGGGCGCCGGTCTCGTCGGCCAGCTCGCGCTCCGATTGGCACGCCGGACCGGCGCGCATCCTCTGGCCGTCGCCGATCTCAGAGCGGATCGGTTGAGCTCGGTCACCCAGCACGGCGCCGACATGGCCGCGGTCCTCGACGCGCAAGGGATGAAACGACTCAAGGGGGGGACATACGCCGACGAAGGATTCGATGTCGTCATCGATGCAACGGGTTCACCTAAGGCGCTTCCCACCTCACTCGAGCTCGCCCGCAGGCGGGGCCGAGTCATCCTCCTGGGCAGCCCCCATGGTTCGGTGGAGCTTGGAGATCTCTTTGCGCAAATCGATGCGAAGGATCTTACCCTGATGGGGGCGCACCAACCCAACAATCCCCCGTCGGCCGTCCTCCCTCACCCGTGGAGTCAGCGGCGCGACCGAGAACTCATCCTCGAACTCATGGCGCAGAGGAAACTTGACGTTGAGGGGATCCCCTACCTTACCGTAACGCCTGACGAAGCGCCCGAGCTCTTTGAACGCCTCGGTTCGCCCGATGAACCGGCCCTGACCGGCCTCATTGACTGGAGCCGATAAACTCGACGCGGCGCGGCTCTCCAGACTCATGAACGATTCGCGCCTCAACTCCAAAGATTTCGCGAATGAGCCCATCGGTCAATGCATCTTCGGCTCTCCCGTAGGCTCGGATTCGGCCGCTTTCCAGCGCCAACAGATGCGTACAGTAGCGCAGGGCCAAGGTCAGATCGTGAATGGCCATCACCACCGTGAGGCCTTGTCGATTTAACGTGCGAATTAAATCGAGAATCTCAAGTTGGTATCGGATGTCCAAATTGGCGGTGGGCTCATCAAGAAAGAGGAGGCGAGGCGTCTGAGCGAGCGCGCGAGCGATAAAGACGCGTTGACGCTCGCCTCCTGAAAGCTCGTGAACCCGCCGACTCGTGAGGTGGCAGAGATCTGCCGCATGCACCGCCCGTTCGACGGCCTCCCGGTCCTCCTCCTTTAGTGGAGCGAACCGCCCTTTAAACGGGTAGCGGCCCATCGACACAACGTCCAACACCGTAAACCCAAAGCCAGCATACGCATTCTGAGTGACAAAGGCGATGGCACGCGCGCGCTCCCGGTCGGGGATGCGATCGATCGCTTGCTCGTTCAAATGCACCTCGCCAAGGGTCGCCGGAACCAGACCCGCCAGCACTCTCATCAAGGTCGTCTTGCCGGCGCCGTTGGGGCCAATTAGGCCCACAAAGCTACCCGCCGCGACGTCAACGCTCACGTCTGACAAGATCGTCGTACTGTTGATCGTGTAGCTGACGTTGCGTGCGTGCAACATTCTGCTTGCCTCACTTTCCCTAGTCCCAACGGACACTCTCCCGCTGACGCAACAGAATCGCCAAAAAGAACGGGACACCAAAGAACGAGGTGACGATACCCGTACGCAGCTCGATCGGACTAAACGTTGCCCGGGCGATTAAATCACAAAGGATGAGGAACGCCGCCCCCGCCAAACCACTCGCCGGCATCAGCCATCGGTGATCCGGTCCCACGATGAGCCGAATCGTATGCGGCACAATTAGTCCGACAAAGCCGATAAGTCCTGCGACGGAGATGGCCGCGCCCGTAACCAGGGAGACCAACGTCAACACGATTCTTTTGACTCGTTGCACCGGGACGCCGATCGAGCGGGCTTGCTCCTCCCCCGTCACGAGGATATTAAGATCCGGGGCGCAGACAAAGAGGCCCAATGACCCCAGCAAGACGAGGGGGGCAATCGTCGCAAGATGGTCCCAACGCTTCCCGCCCAAATTCCCCATCAACCAATAGACAATCTCCCTCAGGATGCCGATGTCCACGAAGTGATAGATCGCCGAGAGGAGTGCGCCAAAGAACGAGCTGACGGCGACACCGGCCAAGAGGAGGGTCGCAGTATCCGTCTTACCGTTGCGCGTCGCCAGTACATAGACGACCACGACGGCCACAAGAGCGCCGGAAAAGGCCGCGAGCGGGACAAGCCAGACGTTTATCAGCTGCCAACCGAGGAAGATCGCCAATGCAGCTCCGAGCGAGGCCCCCGAGGAGAGGCCCGTAATGCCGGGAGTGGCCAATGGATTTTTAAACAACCCTTGCATCGCTGCCCCGCTCACCGCCAGGCCGAAGCCCACGATCCCGGCCACCAAAACGCGCGGCAACCGGACCGTCCATATGATCGCCTCGTGCGTCGACGACGTCTCATACGGAATGCGCAGACTCTTAGCTAAGATCACTAAGAGCGTCTCTACGAATGGGAGTTGCACCGCGCCGATCGCCGTCCCCAACGTGACCGAAACGACGAGGAGCCCCAGCAGGGCAAGGATAACCGCTCCGGGCCCCACCCGACGCAACGCCACGACTTAAAATGCCTCGGGGTGCAGATACTGCGCCAACTGTCGAATCGCCAAGATGAAATGGTGATTCAAGGCGCCCGTGTGCTCAACGTACACCACACGGCCTGTCCTAACGGCCGTTACGCTCTGAAGGGTAGGATCCGCCAACACACTCTCGACAAAGCTCTGGCCTGACTCGGTAACGATCACGTCCGGGTTCATCGAGATAATCGTCTCGCGGTCAATCTCTTTCCACCCCTCGATGCTGTGGGTAGCGGCCAGGTTCTCCCCCCCGGCCATCTCAATGATGTCATGCATCGACGTCCCGGTCCCTGTCGTCGTTCCCCAACTATCCCATGAGAGCACCTTGGGACGGGGCCGGTCACCGATCGCCAGAGCAATGGCCTTCGCCTCCTGATTGAACGAGTCGATGAGGGCCTCAGCTCGCTCCTCTTCGCCGGTGATCTCGCCTACCCGTCGGATATTCTCCAACGCGTCGGCCACGGAGCTAAAACTCGTAAAGGTGTACACCGAGAGGCCAAGGTCGCGCAACTGTTTCACTGCGTCCGGGTCGTTCCATGACGCCAGGAGGACGAGGTCCGGCGCAGCGCTGAGGATCAACTCAGGGCTGAGGGCGTCGATTTGCGTCATATGGGGCCGTACTTTGTCGGCGACGTAAGAGCCGCGCGAATCGGAGGCGAAACGGGTCACACCGACCACCCGCTCGGGCTCGACAAGAGTGAGGAGAATGTTATCGGTCGCCAATGTTGCCGAAAAGATACGCGCAGGGCGCTCGTCAAGCAGGATAGACCGGCCGATACCGTCGACCACGGTGCGCGGAAAGCCGGCTGACGCGGTGAGTGTCAGCGCGCAGAGGACCACGAGGCAGAGTAAGAGGCTCATCATCAACGTCGGCCCGGAGGCGGGTCGACGCCGGCGAAGGCGGCGTAATGTCACGACGGATCACTCCTCTAAGTCTAGAGACGCTCTGCGTGCGTCGCCCGGCGCTGACCTGTCGCTCTAATAAAGAAGACCTGCCAGAGTGGCAGGTCAGGAGAGTTACGACAAGAGTGTGGGGCCATTGGCACCCAGCTCCCGCACCCAACCTTTAACCCGAAGGCGAGCACACAGCATTAAACACAGGCAGGTCTCCTGGCTCCCGGTGACGCCATGTCAATGACATGTCGCAAGGCCTTCCCACACGCAGATGACGTGCAGTGACCTTGCGACCACTGACGGCGTCGAATCCCACACCGCCGACAGGCGGCGATTCGACCGGTTACAGTGGCGGGACCGCTTGGGCTTCGCACCCAATTCCCTATTACCTCTCACCTTTAACAGTGAAAGCACCTAGTTTAATCAAGTTTTAACACATTGTACCACGCAGCAATCATGCGGACAAGCGTCGGCGTTTACTCGTTCACTTCCGGCTCCAACACCAGTAGGAGATCCCCCGCCTGAAGCGAGTCTCCTTCCTTGACCAGAATCTCCGTGACAGTACCCGCTCGCGGCGCCTGCACAGTCTGCTCGACCTTCATCGCCTCGGTTACGATCAGCGCCTGGCCTTTGGCAACCGGCTCACCTGCGCTCACCAGCAGCTCTAACACGACGCCGGGCATAGACGCGCCCACATGCTTAGGATTGTGACGGTCGGCCTTGGCCCGCTGAGTCTGCTTCACCTTAGCGCTATCATCGTTCACCCGGACCTGGCGCGGTTGACCGTTTAGCTCAAAGTAGACGTTGCGGGTACCGTCATCGAGAAGCTCGCCGACTGCGGTCAGTTTCACGACGAGCGTCTTACCCGGCTCCATCTCGATCCGTGTCTCTTCTCCCATACGCAACCCGTAGCAGAACGTGGGCGTATCCAACACCGAAGTATCGCTGTACTCGATCCGATGCTCGGCGAAGCCCTTAAAGACTGCTGGGTAGAGAACAGAGCTAATGGCATCCCGGTGACTCATGGGAACGCCGAACTCCTCTTCGAGCTGACGGCGGACCGCCTCAAAGTCGACCGGTTCGAGCAACTCGCCGGGACGACAGGAGATCGGCTCCCGCCCTTTTAGCACCTTTCGTTGCAACTCCTCGGGGAAGCCCCCCTTGGGCTGCCCCATCATTCCGGAGAAGAACGAGATGACTGAGTCAGGGAAGGTGAGCTCATCGGCGCGGGCCAACAGGCTCTCCTCATCGAGATCGTTTTGAACCATGAAGAGAGCGAGATCGCCTACCGCCTTGGAGGAGGGCGTCACCTTTACAATGTCACCCATAAGCCGGTTGGCGGTGATATAGGCCTCTTTAATCTCAGTCCACCGCTCCGCCAAACCGAGCGCCTTCGCCTGCTCACGCAGGTTGGAGTACTGGCCGCCCGGCATCTCATGCAGGTACACTTCGGCCGTCCCTGCTTTGAGACCCGACTCGAACGGCTGATAATACTCACGCACCACTTCCCAGTACTCGTCGAGCTGCTGCAACGCCGAAAGGTCGAGCCCCGTCTGCCGCTCGGTCCGCTCGAGGGCAGCTACGACGGCTCCCATACTGGGTTGGCTCGTGGTCCCCGACATGGTGGCCGTCGCCAAGTCAACGATGTCGACGCCGGCCTCTGCCGCCTCGAGTAGCATGGCAACACCGTTACCGCTCGTGTCGTGCGTGTGCAGGTGGATGGGAATGCCGATCTCCTGCTTAAGGCTTTCAACCAAGAGCTTTGCCGCTCGGGGCTTGAGCAGGCCCGCCATATCCTTGATGCCAAGGATGTGCGCTCCGTAACGCTCCAACTCCTTGGCCATCTCCACGTAGTACTTCAGGTCGTACTTGGTGCGCTTCGCATCGAGAATATCACCCGTGTAACAGATCGACGCCTCAACCACCTTGCCGGCCTCGGCGACGGCGTCCATCGCCACCCGCATCCCTTGGACCCAGTTGAGGCTGTCAAAAATGCGGAAAACATCGATGCCGGTCTTGGCGGCCTCCTTGACAAACTCCTGAACCACGTTGTCCGGGTAGTTCGCATACCCTACGGCGTTCGACGCACGCAACAACATCTGAAAACAGACGTTGGGCATCAAGGCCCGAAGACGCTCGAGGCGCTCCCACGGATCCTCCACGTTGAAACGCATCGCCGTATCAAAAGTGGCACCGCCCCACATCTCAACCGAAAAGAGTGCAGGGGCCAACTTCGCCGTCGATTCGGCAATATTGAGGAGATCGTACGTGCGCATCCGCGTAGCCAACAGCGACTGATGGGCGTCGCGAAACGTCGTGTCGGTCACGAGGAGAGGCTGCTGCTCCTTGACCCAGTCGGCCAACGCCTTCGGACCCCCGGCATCAAGGATGTTTTTGGTCCCTTTGCCGTACGCAAGTTTGTACGGCACCTCCGGCGCCTTGGGCTCCCGAAAGTGCTCCTTGTCAACCCGCTTAAACTCGGGCAGCATGTTTACCGTCTTGTTGGCGATAAAACGCAGCAGCTTTGTGCCGCGGTCTCGCTTTTGTCGAAACTGGAACAGCTCCGGAGAACTCTCGATAAATGTCGTAGCGCACTCACCTTTAAGGAATGTCGGGTGCTGTACGACGTTCTCCAGGAAGGGGATGTTAGTCTTGATCCCGCGAATGCGGAACTCACGCAACGCGCGCAGCATCTTGGCCGCCGCACGATCAAAGGTGTCGGCGTACGTGCAAATCTTGACGAGCAACGAATCGTAGTAGGGCGTGATCACCGCGCCTGCATGACCGTTGCCGGTGTCCAATCGCACTCCAAATCCAGCGGCGCTGCGGTAGGCGATGATGCGGCCGCGGTCGGGAACAAATTGATTCTCCGGGTCCTCACTCGTCACGCGGCACTGGATGGCGTAGCCCCGTCGATCCACCGAATCTTGACTGGTGATGCCGATGATCGGATCCGACAAGGGTCGCCCTTCGGCGATAGCCAACTGCGTCTGTACGATGTCCACACCCGTGATGAGCTCCGTAATGGTGTGCTCCACTTGAACCCGCGGGTTCACTTCGAGGAAATAGAAGTTTCCGCTCTGATCGTACAGGAATTCGACCGTGGCTGCGTTCACGTAGCCGACGTGACGCATCAATGCGAGCGCCGCCTCACAAATCTCTTGGCGTTTCTCCTCGCTCAGCGCCAACGAGGGCGCAATCTCCACGACTTTTTGGTGGCGCCGTTGCACCGAGCAGTCGCGCTCAAACAAGTGCACCATATTGCCGTGCGCGTCGGCGATTATTTGCACCTCAATGTGCTTGGGATCTTCGATGTAGCGTTCTAAAAAGACAGCCGGGTTGCCAAAGGCTTTCTCCGCCTCAGAGCGGGCACGACTGATGGCGCCCTCCAATTCGGAACGATTGCGCACGACCCGCATGCCGCGTCCGCCGCCGCCCGCGACGGCCTTGACGATCAGGGGATAGCCGTGCTCTTTTGCAAAGCGGAGCGCCTCTTCCATCGATGTGATGGGATCCGGAGTCGCCGGCACCAGCGGCAAGCCCGCCTCTTGGGCCAGTTTACGAGCGGCTACCTTGTCCCCTAATCGCTCGAGTTGCACCGACGTCGGTCCGACAAAGATGATGCCCTCTTCCTCGCAGCGGCGGGCGAAGGCTGCATTCTCAGATAGGAAGCCGTACCCCGGATGGATCGCGTCAATCTCGTGCCGTTTCGCGATCTCGATCATGCCTTCGATGTCGAGGTACGCTTCGACGGGACCTTTGCCTCTGCCGATGAGATACGCTTCGTCCGCTTTGTAGCGATGCAAAGAGAGAGAGTCTTCTTCGGAGTAAATCGCGACGGTCTGCTTACCCATCTCGGTGCAGGCACGAAAGACCCGGATCGCGATCTCACTGCGATTAGCAACAAGCACGCGCTTGATAGGACTCAGTTTACTCATGGGCATACGCTCCGTTTCGGCACAGTTCACTTGAACCGGTTTATGTCCAACAGAACAGATTCGAGACTCTTTGCTCCATATCCTTTTAACTATACGCGGCTGAGATTCGCCTGTAGCGTGCCCTCGACTCAAAGGACACCCTCATCCGACGCAGAAATGTACTGAAAAACATTCGTGCAAACCCATTCACTACCAACTAACCTAAGGTGTGATCGATGTGACAGGCAATAAAAAGCCCGCGGGCGCTTCTCTATTTGCGGGCGTCATCTCCCTGCTCCTCACCCCGTTTAATCAGGATCGCTCGATTGACTGGTCCCTCTACGACACATACGTCGACTGGCAGTTACAACACCGACCGAATGGCCTCTTTGCCGTCTGCGGCACGAGCGAGATGAAATGGCTCACGCTCAGAGAGCGCCTCGAACTGGCACGACGCGCGGTCGCGCGCGCCGGGGAAACACCTGTCCTTGCGACGGCCAACCTCGATCCGGACTGGTCCAAACACGCCGATGAGCTCCGCCGAATCGAAGAGACAGGCGTGGCCGCTGTCGTCCTCGTTCCCCCTGACGGATTGGGGCGCGATCCGGCGGCACTCGAGGCGCACTTCGCTCAACTCGCTCGGGTCGCCAGCCTGCCCGTCTTTGTCTACGAGTGGCCCCAGGTGAGCTACTACCACCTGTCACACGAGAGCTTCGGCCGGCTCGTCGATGATTACGGGGTGATGGGCATTAAAGATACGACGTGCACCGTCACAGGGATCACACAGAAGATCCAGGCGGCGCCCGACGCAATCGTTTACCAGGCCAACACACCGTACCTCCCGGAAGCGATCGCTGCCGGCGCACGGGGCACGATGGCCATCACTTCGAGCGCGGCCGCTGATCTCGTAGTCGCCTACTGGCAAGCGGCCCAACGCGCTCCTCACAGCGACTTTGCCCGTGCGCTCCACGCTCAACTCGTCTTCCTCGACGCAATCCTGCGCATCGCCCACCCCGTGCTCGCCAAGGAACTACTTCGCCAAAGGGGTCTTCCGTTCCCGGCGACATCCCGCTGGCCGGTCGAAGCGTCTGCGGAGGTGCGTCAGGCACTGACAACGTGGTACAACGGCTTCACCCGGCTCATTGACGAGGGGGCGCTTGGCAATGCCCGCGGTGCCTAAAGTGCCGCTTCTGGCGGATGACTTCGTCACGCTGTTCACCTCACCCGACCCCAAGAACGTGTACGCTTACACCCCCGGGATCATTCGCCTCTCCTCCGGTCGGCTCATCGCCACGATGGATGTCGGCGGCCCCGGCGTCAAGGATCTCCCGGGCCCCAAAGGGTTGCGCGGCGAAGGCCCCCACCCATGGCAAGGGATCATCTTTATCTCCGATGACGGGGGCGAGACGTGGAGAGAGGTCGGGCGCTTCCCCTTCTTTCACGCCCGTCCGTTTGTCGCCGGAGACTCCATCTACATCCTTGGGCACGCCGGCGACTTACGCATTATCCGCTCCAATGACCAGGGGGAGAGTTGGTCGGCGTCCACAAACCTGACGGAGGATGAGTGGTGGCATCAGTCGGCCTGCAGCGTCGTCTACGCCAACGACCGCGTCTACCTTGTCATGGAGAAGCTGGTCGGCCCTCCTAACAGCTGGAAACAGGCGACGCTCGCGCCCGTCGTCATGTCCGCACCGGTAAACGCCGACCTGACGCGCCGCGAGAGCTGGACGCTCTCACCGCCGCGAATGTGGATCGACCTGATTGGCGGGGCGCCGGCCATGGTAGGCATACCCTTTAAGCAGGGCACAGCTGGCTGGTTCGAGGCGAACCTCGTCGCCATTCATGATCCCAACCATCCGTGGTACGATCCCGAGGGATCCACCTTTTATCTCTGGATGCGCGCCGCCAATGTCCCACCCAACCTTGCCTGCATTGCCAAGGTGACTGAGGACGGGGGCCGCCTGGCGCTCGACACCGCCAAGGCGCCTTCCGGCAGGACCATCGCCTACCTCCCCTGTCCCGGGGGGCACATGAAGTTTTACATCCTCTATGACGAACCAAGCTCGTTGTACTGGTTGGTCTCCAGCCATTCGACGGACTCCCTCAGCGGCCCGTACGAACGCCATCGACTTGCACTCCACTACTCGACCAATCTATTCGATTGGCAGATGGCGGGCCTTGTCGCGGTGGGCAAGAGCAAGGAGCAAGCCCGGCACTATGCGTCCGCCGTGGTCGACGGCGACGACTTGCTCGTGCTCAGTCGTTCAGGCACCGCCGCCGCCAAGTCCGCTCACGACGGCGATATCATCTCGCTGCACCGGGTGAAACGCTTTCGAAAGCTTGTCTACTAATTCGAGGTGATCGCAACGCTATGACGCACTCATTCGCCAACTCCCCAAGAGCACGGAGGCACGCCTCCGAATTCGTCTTCCAAGGATCGATGCCCTTTGCTCAAGTCCACGCATCGACGCTAGTACAGCTACCAGACGGACGAATCGCCTGCGCGTGGTTTGGGGGCACACGCGAAGGCGCGCCGGACGTCGCCATCTGGCTCTCCGAGCGCACGGAGAGTGGCTGGACGCCACCGCGAAGAGTGGCGGACGATTCCCAGTACCCCACTTGGAATCCGGTCCTCTTTGCCCCTCGGCCGACTGAAGCTGGTGGCGCCCAATCGGAGCTCCTCCTCTACTACCGAGTCGGTCCCAATCCGCGGGAGTGGTGGAGTTACGTGATGCAAAGCCGCGACCGCACCCAAAGTTGGAGCGACCCACAACCACTCCCTGAGGGCATTCTAGGCCCCATTAAAAATAAGTCAATCACACTGCAAGATGGGACGTGGCTCGCCCCGAGCTCTGTGGAGACGGATGACGAGTGGTACTGCGTCATCGAGCGAAGTGAGGATCAGGGGATGACCTGGACGGCGTCGGAGAAGCTCTCCGTGCCGGGCCATCCCAAAGGGGTCATCCAGCCCACGCTTTGGGAGAGTGAACCTGGCCATGTGCACGCGCTCTTACGAAGCCGCGGAATCGGTCGGATCTGCCGCAGTGATTCCGAGGACGGTGGGCGAACGTGGAGCGTTCCCCGTCTCACCAACCTTCCCAACAACAACTCAGGCATTGACGCCGTCTCTCTAAATGCCGCGAGCAGCGCTCCGGGCACTGACTCCAAACACTCTGCTGTCGCCCTCGTCTATACGCCGACGACTCAAGGTCGCACTCCGCTGTGGCTAGCGCTCTCAGTCGACAACGGCGAGCACTGGAAGACGGAGTTTGTCTTGGAGGACGAACCGGGTGAGTATTCCTACCCCGCCATCATCGCTGTCCCCGGAGGAGTGGCGCTCTGTTACACCTGGAAACGAGAGCGAATCCGGTTTCATCAGTTTGCAATCGAATTTGAAGATCGGGGTGACGTATCATGAATACACCGCCGAAAGAGGTAGTCGCACGGGTCCAACCCGAGCGACTGCACCACTTTGCATCGCAAGTTTTTCAACGTCTCGAGATGACCCCGGCCGACGCGGACGCCATCGCAACGTTAATCGTGCGAAACGATTTGCGCGGCGTGGTGAGTCACGGAACTGAACGCATCGGCATCTACGTGCGCCAGTTTCAAAACGGAGAGTTAAACCCGCGCCCCCACGTGCGGATCGTCGACGACTCAGGGAGCACGGCGATCGTCGACGGCGACGGTGGACTCGGCTATCTACCTGCGCAAATGGCGGCCGAGTTACTGGCCGACAAAGCCAAGAGTCAGGGGATCGCGGCCGTTCTCACGCGCAACCACGGACACATCGGCGCAGCGGGGCTCTACTCTCGCATCCCGGCCGAGCAGGGGCTCATCTGCTACGGTACCTCAGGTCATCAGTTGCATCTAAAAAGCGATCAGCTCGTCCTTCAAGCCGGCGGCGGGTCGCCGATGACTTTTGCCATCCCCGAAGGCGAGGAGCACGCTGTCGTCCTCGACTTCGGCACCATGCACGACTTTTACACGAGTTCCCCACACGTCGACCAACTCTTTGAGCTGGCGCCGGGTACGGTCTACCGAAGCTTGGGATTGGGGGCGATGTGTCAAATCCTCGGCGGATTCCTTGCCGGTGTGCCCGTGGATCCGGATCGAGCCGACCGGACGTTTAGCGGCGCCAATCAGGGATCACTCTATATCGCCATCGACATCAATCGGTTCATGCCCGCAGATCAATTTAAGACCGAAGTCGACGAGTACATTCGCCGGGTACGAGCCATGCGGCCTATGCCCGGCGCCGACGTTGCCCAACTCCCTGGAGGCCCTGAAGCGGCGAAGGAGCAGGAATACCGCACTTCGGGCATTCCCTTTGGCTCCAGTAGCGCCCAAAAAATAGAAGCGGTAGCCCAGGCCCTAGAGCTCCCGCCGCCATTTTAAATCGCATTTAGTCGCACCCGCACATGTTAACGACAGGCGAGCTCTTTAAAACTCGTAGTCGACGGCGATGATCGACTCGGAGAGCTCGCCGGCCAGCTCCTTAACAGGTACGTGGGCCGGATGCGGACCATAGGCCTCCAACGATGCTTTGTCTTCGAAGCGAACAACGAGGCCGACCGTATACCCGTTGTGCCGGTCCGTAAACGTCTCCCCGGCGGACAAGTCCACCATTCCCGGTGTGCGGCCCTTAAGGCCGCGCAACGCCTCGACCAGCTCCTCCTTCTTCGCTTCGCCGACCTCAGGCTTCAACTTAAACAAGACAATGTGCTCAACCATTCGTCGTTCCATCTCCTTGTCCCGGATCTATCCAGCCGGAGCCGCCCCGTTGGTAGCGGGAGTTCCGCTGGAGACCGGTTGAATTTGTGACATCTGTCGTTGGGCCGTCACCAGCCCGTAGTAAATCCCTTGCGTCTCCATCAACTCATCATGCGAACCCACTTCGGCAACTCGACCCTTGTCGAGGACGACGAGGCGGTTGGCGTTGCGCAAAGTGGAGAGGCGGTGGGCGATCGCAAAGGTGGTTCGATTCTTGATGAGTCGACCTAAGGCCTCCTGAATCTGATACTCGGTCTCCGTATCCATGGAAGCCGTCGCCTCATCAAGGATGAGAATCTTGGGATCGTGCAAGATCGCCCGGGCAATCGAGATGCGCTGGCGCTCACCCCCGGAGAGTCGCTGACCCCGCTCCCCGACGTACGTGTCGTACCCGTCGTTAAAGCGGACGATAAAGTCGTGGGCGTTGGCTATCTTGGCGGCCCGAATGATCTCGTCGGGGGTGGCGTCAGGCTTGGCGTACGCGATGTTCGCAGCGATAGTGCCCGAAAAGAGGAATGTCTCCTGCAAGACGACGCCGATTTGGGAGCGCAGCGTCTGTTGGGCAAAGTCGCGGATGTCGATGCCGTCGATCAAGATCGCGCCCTCATTCACATCGTAAAAACGAGCAATCAGGTTAATGAGAGTCGACTTTCCGGCGCCGGAGTGTCCCACCAACCCAATGGTCTCGCCTGGTTTCACGTGAAGGCTCACCCGCTCCACCACCGGCTCGTGCACCTTATAGCCAAAGGTGACATCCTTAATCGTCACCTCGCCTTTTACCTGGTGGTGAACGGGATCCGGCCGATCGCTCACATTCGGTTCCACATCGACAACTTCAAAGATGCGCTCGGTCGCGGTCATCGCTTCGGTAAACCACCGGGGGAAGAAGCTGATAAAGCGCAAGGGCCCGTACAGCATGGCCGCGTATTGACTAAACTGCAACAGCTCACCAAAGCCCATTTGACCGCCGAGCACAAGGTGACCACCGTAGTAGAGGACCAGAAAGTTGCCGATCCCAAGAATGTAGCCGATCATCGGGAAGACGGTGTTAAAGGTGCGCTCGTTGCGGGTGCTCACACGCGCGAACTCCTGGGTGTGTGTGACGAACCGCTCGGACTCACGCTTCTCCTGACCGAACGCCTTGACGACGCGGATGCCACTCAGCACGTCTTGCAAGAGCGAGTTCACCCGATCTTCCTTACGCCACTGACGGCGGAACATGAGGAAGATTTTGCGCCAAATCTTACGGACGATATAGACGACAAAGGGGGCGGGGAGCAGCACCAAGAGCGCCAGTCTCCAACTATAAGAGAAGATGAGCACCGAGATACCGATAAAGATCAGGGCCTCGTTTAACCCCATGAACAGGTGGTGTTGAATGAAGTTTTGGATACGTCCCGTGTCCTGAGTGACTCGATTCATCAAGTCACCGGTTTTGCGCTGCGCGACGTCGTTGAGCGAGAGCATTTGCAACTTGTCGTAGACCATCGCCCGCAAGTCGCGCGAGAGCGCCGCCGAGAGGTTGGCCATGATTCGCCCTCGGGCCAAACCGATCAACTGAATCATGACCTGACTCAAAGCAAGCAGCCCAACAAAGGTGAGAAGGAGAGAGAGGCTCTTCACCTCGGGGCGCAGCACGTTGTCGATCAGAAGGCGGCTGATCTGCGGTACAACGAGGCGTAGCCCGGTAACTCCCCAGAGCAGGGCCAAAGCGAGCAGCATTAACGTTGTATACGGCTTCGCCACACCTAAAAGCCGCCCTAACACCTGCAACTTGTTGATGCACGTCCTACAGACGCGCGTCCCCTCGGGGAGCCGTTTCCCACACTTTGGGCAGATGTTCTCCTCGGGCAACTCGATCGGGCCGCGCGCCTCCCCGGCGATCACGGCATTCAGGTAGCGAGCCAACGCCGTGTAACGCGGCAGATGCGCGAGACTAAACCGAGCGACCAGTCGATCCTCGCTATCAATCTTCGCTTCGAGGAGTCCGTTGCCAACCAGTCCGCGCACCTCAAAGCTCTGGACCGACGACAGGAGAATCTCTTCTGCCGTTCCTCCATCCTCTTTGAGCAGGCGTAAAGCGCGCTCGTCCCAGCTCACCCATCCCGTCTGAAACGAGCCGCTGTGTGAGATATCGGCGGGTAAGAGTTGCCCGCCGCTCCCCTCGGGGGTGTGCGCGCTCCCTTGACGTCGATCTTGCGTTAGCTCACGTGCCAAAGTAACCCCTCACAAAAGATCGTCGATGTACTTCCGACTCACCGGGTCGAGCTTGGTGTAGTCGGGAATATCAAACCGATTGCCGTCGATATCCACAATCAGCACGTGCTCCGCCGAGAGCAGCAGCAGACTCTGCTGCATATCTCTCACCGTAAAGCGACGCGGGCCGGAATCAGTCTCTACATCCCAGTACGCGTAGCCGAACTCTTCTTTCAGACTCTTGATGCGTGTGACGGTGGGCGCGAAGTAGCGCCGCTCAAGCTCCTCCCGGAACGCAGCCACGACGTCGGGTTCAAACTCATTCATATCTCTGATGATCCCAATCTCCGCACCTTCCATATCGCGTACCGAGATGTACTCTTGCTCATACGAGAACGGGAACGTGCGAAAGAGCGCCACGCGCTCGTGCGTTGTGCCGTTGAGTTCCAGCCGTAAAAACCCGCCTGGAGTACGGCCAAACTTAGCTGTGCCGGGATCGAGATACTCAATACTGACGAATTCGGACAAGCCTTCGATTTGCACTCTAAACCACCTCAGCTCGCGCTACTCGTTCACCACGCCGCGAATCGCCAGCGCCTCTTCCTGCTTGGTGCGCAGATTGTGGTAGATGCCTTGCTTGGCATCAAGCTCGTCGTGCGTCCCGATCTCGGCCACCTCACCTTTATCGATGACGATGAGCCGGTCCGCGTTGCGCAACGTGGACAACCGGTGGGCGATCGAGAAGGTGGTCCGCCCCCGAACCAGACGCTCCAACGCCTCTTGGACTTGGCGTTCGGTCTGCGTGTCGACCGAGGCCGTCGCCTCGTCGAGGATCAAGATGCGCGGGTTGTGTAGGACCGCTCGAGCGATCGAGATGCGCTGGCGCTCTCCGCCTGACAGGTTTTGTCCCTTGTGGCCGATCACGGTCTCGTAACCGTCGGGGAGCTTCATGATGAAATCGTGCGCGTTTGCGATCATGGCCGCCTGGATAATCTCTTCGCGCGACGCCTCCGGTTTGGCATAGGCGATGTTCGCAGCGACGCTACCATGAAAGAGGTATGTATCTTGTAGGACCATACCAATCTGATCCCGCAGGTCTTGGAGCGCGATGTCACGGATGTCGACACCGTCGATCAGAATGGTTCCCTTGTCCACGTCGTAGAGCCGACTGATCAAGTTGGCCAACGTCGACTTTCCGGCCCCCGATTTGCCGACGATTCCGATCACCTCACCGGCGCGGGCGTGAAAGCTCACACCTTTAAGGACGGGCTTGTTTGGCTCGTAACTAAAGTGCACGTCTCGTAACTCGACCTCCCCCCGCAACGGTCGAAGCCGTACGGGGTCCTGCTTCTCTAAGACATCGGGGACTGAGTCGAGGATCTCAAAGATACGCTGGGCTGAGTTGATACAATTTGTCCACCAGTCCACGATGTGCGTCATAAACTCTAGAGGGCCGTACAACATCCCGATGTAGAGCGTAAAGGTGATCAACGTACCCAAGCTGATGCGGCCATCAAGGACGTCCCAACCGCCCACACCCCACACGATCAGTCCGCCGACGTTGATCAAGAGGGTCATGGTGGGCCAAAGGGTCGACGTAAAGTAACCTGTCTGGCGGGTGATGGCGAAGACCTCTTTGTTGCTGGCGCCAAAGCGTTCGATCTCTTGCTGCTCACGACCAAAGGCCTTGACCACGCGAACACCGGTCAAGGCGTCGTTGACCACCGACGTCATCGAGCGCAGCTTGCGGTGGCGTCTTGAAAAGAGGCGCCACATCTTTGGAAAGGCTCGCCTCATATAAAAGACCAAAACTGGAATGGGGACGAGCAGCAACAAGGCGAGACGCCAGTTGAGAAGGAGCATGGTCCCCACAATCCCGATGATTTGCATCGCGTTGACGATGAAATAGGGAACACCGTCGTGAAAGAAATACTGAAGGTTACCCGAGTCCGAGTTGACGCGCACCATCAGACCGCCGGTCTGCTTACTCGTAAAAAATCCCAGGTGGAGCCGTTGCATCGCCTCGTACACTCGGCTCTTCACCTGAGCGACCACCTGCGCCGTCATCTGGGCGTTGACCCACTGGTGACCCACATTGAACGCGAGGGCCAACAGCTGGAGTCCGGCCATGAGAAGGACGACCGGAACAATCTGCCCTTCGTACGCTCCTCCCGGCGTCAACACTTCGTCAAAGAGGATGCGGCCGTTAATATACGGCGTAGCAAGGTTGAGCGCCGAGCCGGCGAGCATAAACAAGACGATGCCCACGACATGGAGGCGATAGCCTGCGAAAAAGGAGAAGACTCGCAATGAGAGGGCGCGCCGATCAAGACAGTGCGGACAAAGCTGACGCCGCCGGTCGGGGAAGAGGCGCCCACACTTGGGGCACGACTGCGAGCGTTCGTGGTCGGCAAAGTCTTCGTCGCTCAACACTTCACCCTTGGCCAGCTTGGTGAGGAGTTTAGCCACCAGAGTCATCTTGCGGGCATGGGTATTGGTGTAGCGACAAAGAATCTCGTACTCATCGTTGATGGCTGCTGCAAGGGCGCCGCTCCCGACAAACGCTTGCGCTTCGACCGAGCCGATCGCGCTCATAGGAATCGCGCGCAGAGTCGAACCGTCCCAAAGTAGGAGTTGTTCCGAGTCTGCGGCGATCCACACCTCCTGGAATCCACCCGAAGGGGCCATGTCAACCGCCGCGGCGACGACCACCCTCTCAAGATCAATCCCCTGGCGATCTGCGGCGCGCAGGAGGGACTCTGATAACGCATCCGGTCGTGTCAACGCGACGAACACCTCGCAAACGTATGAGTTACATTATCCGGAAGTTACCGCTTCCCTGCCCTAACGATGCGAATTCACACCTTTTCAAAGGAGCCCCTGCGACAGGTACCGAACGCTTTAGAAATCTGATTGGGGTGAGTGCACTGTTAATCAACCCAATAGAAATTCCCGCAATTATCCCAGATCCCGTCGTGTGTGTCGATCTAGACCTGCAAATCACCTACGCCAGCCCCAAGGCCTTGGACGTCTTTGGCTACTCAGCCGACGAACTCCCCGGCACGTCCATCGCGCATCTCTTCTCACCCGAGACACAAACCGAGTGCATGCGTCGACTTCAAACGTTTGCTCATGTCGCCGCCACCCGCCAGACCACTCCGCTTCAATTTGAAGGCGAAGGGCTGCGTAAAGGGGGAGGGGACACGTTTCCCATTGAGATCTCGGCTGGCCGTTTAACGCGCCAAGAGACGCTCTGGATCGCGCTCATCTTTCACGATATCTCGAGGCGCCGGGCGCGCGAGGCGGCATACCTCGAGGCAGAGGCATCGTTTCAAGCCGTGGTTCAGGCTGCGCCTCTTGCCGTCTACTCCCTCGACACAAACGGGAACGTGCAAATTTGGAACCCGGCGTCGGAGCGGATCTTTGGGTGGACACAGGCCGAAGTGATTGGACGCCCTCCACCCACGGTGCCTGCGGAAGACCGCGGAGAGTACGCGGCGCTCTTCCGCAAGTGTCTGCGCGGCGAGTCACTCTCCGGCATTGAGGTGCGCCGGCGGTGCAAAGACGGACGCACGATCGACACCAAGATCTTTACGGCACCCCTACTCGATCCATCGGGCGAGATCGTTGGGACGATGGCGATGCTCGAGGACATCACCGAGCGCAAGGCTGCCGAACAGCAGCTGAACTCCCTCTATCAGCAGCTCAAGGTGCTCAACCAGACCCTAGAGCAGCGGGTTCAAGAGCGGACGGCAGAGGCAGAGCAGCGCGCAGAGGAGTTGGCGAGGACCAACGCCGAGCTCGAACAGTTCGCCTACGTGGCCTCCCACGACCTGCAGGAGCCCTTGCGCATGGTGGCAAGTTACACCAAACTGTTGGCTCGCCGCTACCAAGGCCGTCTGGACGACGACGCCGATGAGTTCATTGGCTACGCCGTCAACGGAGCGACTCGCATGCAAAAGCTCATCAACGACCTTTTGACGTACTCTCGACTGGGTACGCACGGCAAACCGTTTCAGCCGGTCGAGTGCCGCGAGGTGCTCGACATCGTCTACGAAAACTTGAGAGCGTCAATCGACGAATGCAACGCGATCATCGAGGTTGGACCATTGCCCCGTATTCAGTGCGACGCCTCTCAACTCACGCAACTCTTTCAAAACCTTATTGCCAACGCGTTAAAGTTTCGCAGCGAACGCCAGCCTGTCATCGAGGTGACGGCTCGCCCAAGGGGCGGTGACTGGGTGTTTACGGTCCAGGACAACGGCATCGGTATAGAGGCCGCCTACAAGGACCAAATCTTCGAGATCTTTCAGCGCCTGCACACCCGCGAAGAGTATCCCGGCACGGGAATTGGGTTGGCCATTTGCAAAAAGATCGTTGAACGCCACGGCGGCTCCATTTGGTTGGAATCGTCCGAGCCGGGCCAGGGAAGCGTCTTTGCGTTTACCATCTCAACAGCTAAGGGGAGTTCGGCCCATGAATGCGCACCCGTCGCACAATCTTCGGCCCATCGAGATCTTGCTGGTGGAGGATAATCCAGCCGACGCCCGCTTGACGCTGGAGAGCTTTAAGGAGAACAAAATTACTAACCGTATTCACCACGTCAGGGACGGGCTGGAAGCCCTCGCATTCCTGCGGCGAGAGGGCGCCAACGCCACGGCGAGTCGACCCGATCTGATCCTTCTCGACCTCAATCTGCCCAAACTCGACGGACGCAAGGTGTTGGCCGAGGTCAAAGGCGACCCCAATCTCCGACGGATACCTGTGGTGGTTTTGACGAGTTCAAAGGCAGAAGAAGACGTGCTCAAGAGTTACGACTTACATGCCAACTGCTTTGTCACCAAGCCGGTCGATTTGGACCAATTCTTCGAGGTGACGCGATCGATCGAACACTTTTGGTGTGCTGTCGTCGCGATCCCCAGGGAGTGACGTGCAAGGTTGGACAAAAGCAGTAGCACACTCAAACTCCTACTCATCGAGGACAACGCGTTGGACGTTCGCCTGATCCAAGAGCTCCTTAGGGAGACCGACCACCCGCGCTTCACGCTTGTACACGCGGACCGCTTGGATTCGGGGCTCCAGCAAATTCAACAGGATCACTTTGATGTCATCCTGTTGGATTTGGGACTCCCCGACGCGCGTGGCATCGACACGTTTAAGCGCCTCTTACCCGAGGCCAACAAAATCCCCGTGGTGGTACTCACCGGACTCGACGACAAAGAGGTTGCGCTCAACGCAGTGCAACTCGGAGCCCAAGATTACCTCGTCAAAGGCCACCTCGACACCCCTCTCCTGATCAGGGCGCTCTTGTACGCGATTGAGCGCCAACGGTTACTCAATGAGATCCAAGAGCACGAACGCGAGCGCGAGCGGGCGGCTGCCCGCGCCCAATTCCTTGAGATCATGGCTCACGAGTTGCGCAATCCCATGGCCGTGGTTAAAGCGATTCTCACAGTGATGCGAGTGAAAGCCCAGCGGGGAGAGACGATCTCTGACCTACCTAAGCGAATTCAAACAGCCGAGCGGGAGATGGACCGCATCTCGGAGCTCCTCAACGATGTACTGGAGGCGTTTCGAGCGCAGAAGGAGATGCTTGAATTCCGTGCGAAACGGATCAACCTCGTCGATGTGATTGAGACAGCGCTGGAGCCCTTTCGCGCCGCCGAGCGTCTCCACCAGGTCCGCCGAGGTGACGACGTGACCGAGGCCTGGGTCTTCGGCGATTACCGAAGGCTGGTCCAAGTCATGCACAATCTCCTAGAGAACGCCGTCAAGTACTCTCCGAGCGGCGGCGCCGTAACCGTCAACATCGTCATAAACGAGGGCTACGCATACGTGTCAGTGGCCGACCAGGGCCTTGGCGTCCCCGCCGACCAGACGGAGAGTATCTTTGATGCATTCTTTCGTGCGCCCAACGTTACGCCGTACGATTTGGGCGGGATTGGCTTGGGCCTATTTATCTGTCGCGCGATCGTGGAGAGTCACGACGGCGAGATATGGGCGGAGCCCAACAAGGAAGGAACGGGCTCTGTCTTTACAGTGAAGTTGCCGCTCCTTGAGCAAGACGTTCGCGCAGGCTAATCCGATCCCTTAATAATGAGACGCACGGCTCGATCGTAAAAGATAAAATTCCACGCCCAGTTGGTCACGACCAACAGACGGTTGCGGAAGCCGACGAGTTTGGCCACGTGGACAACCAACCAGGCGGCCCACGCGGTAAAGCCGCGCACCGAACGCCCCCACATGCGAGCGACCCCCCGACTGCGTCCGATTGTGATCATCGTCCCACGATCTCGATACCGAAAAGGCTTCAGTTCGACACCCTTGATATGGCGCAGGATGTTCGCCGCCGTCATCTCACCGTGTTGAATGGCCGCCGGTGCGACCTGAGGGACGGGGTTGCCATCCGCGTCCTGCGAAAGCGCCATATCCCCGATGACAAACACTTCCGGGCGGGAGGGTACTTGTAGGAACTCGTTCACCGTTACGCGGCCTCCGCGGCCCTGTTCGACGCCGAGATTGTCTGCGAGAAGGCTGGCGCGCACGCCGGCAGTCCACACAAGCGTGTGGGTAGGGATCACCGTTCCATCCTTGAGCTCGACGGAGTGGTCTGTCGCTCCGGAGACCAGCGCGCCGAGTCGGACTTGGACCCCCTTGCCCTCCAGCGTACGGCGGGTGTATTCGCGCAAATTCTCGGGTAGGGACGGCAGGATGGTCTCCATTGCTTCGAGGAGGAGGACTTGTGCCTCGCTAAAATCGACTTCGGGGAAGTCCTTCGCCAAGACAGTCCAGACGAGCTCCGCAAGGGTGGCGGCAAACTCGACCCCCGTCGGGCCGCCTCCGACGACGACAAACGTGAGACGCGCCTTGCGCTGCTCGGGATCCTGCTCGTGCGCCGCCGCTTCACACGAGGCTAGAATGTGCGAACGCAACTTCACCGACTCACCCAAGTCCTTCATGCCAAATGCATGGCGTGCGATGGAGTCGTTCCCGAAAAAGTTGGTGACACTGCCGGCGGCCAGGACGAGATAATCGAACCCCAACACTTCGTCGTCCGTCGCCACCTCACGCCGTTCGAGGTCGACCCCTTTGACGTTCTCCATCAGAAAGCGGACGTTCTGATGGCGGCGTATCACACCGCGCACAGGGTAGGCGATTTGCTCCGGCGCCAGCTCCGCCGCGGCTACTTGGTAAAGCAACGGGATGAAGGTGTGGTAATTGTGCCGGTCAATGATCGTGACATCCACATTATGGCCGGCCAATCCCTTCGCAGTCCATAAACCGCCAAATCCGGCGCCGACGATTACAACCCGGGGTCTGCCGACTCCTGCGCGTGCCATTCAAACCACCCTTTCGCACGCTTAAGGTGTGGCATTTTACGCCGAAGCATGCGCCCGCGTACTAATCCAACGCACCGACAATCACGAGGGCCATGCCACGCTTCAGCGCGAGCTCGCCGCGTTCATCGGCGAACTCGTTGCTCACCGTCCTCGACTCGCCGAGTCTCACCGTGTCATCGTACAGCTCCCACCGCAGTCCTCTGAGTGTAATCCCTTCCAACACCGGCGTGAGCGGTAGAATGCTCACCGGAGTGCCGGGCGGCGCTCGAAGCGCAAGGTGGTCCGTCAACAGGTAGCCCGCCTGCCGACCGTCGGTAATCACCCCCGCGGCTCCCCTCTCGGCGATGGCGACGAGCAGATGGGCGTTGGCTAGGGTGTGATCGAAACGGGTGCCCAAACCCGCCGCGATGAGGATGTAATCAGCCCCCTGATCGAGGGCCCATTCAACGGCAATGTGCGTGTCGGTCTGGTCCTTCTCCGCCGGGTAGCGGAGTCGAGGGATGTCGGCGAGGCGAGCTGCATCCGACTCGCGGATAGAGTCGAAGTCACCTACCAACACGTCGGGGCGGAACCCCAGCGCGAGGGCGTGGCGCGCCCCGGAGTCAGCGCAGATCACCCAATCCCACGACCCGGCGATCAAGGCTGATTGCGGCCCATCCACCTCGTCCCAACTCCCACCGGCAAAGATGAGCGCTCGTCGACCCACCCTGCACCACTCCTTCACGTCTCTTGTGGAGCTACGCCTTTATGCGCTTCTCTGGGCTCGGTACCGTCCCCTTCGAGTAGCTCCATGATGCGCCCCTTGAGCGCCACGAAATCGCGATCGACAAGACTGCGGGGCGCCTTTAACCTAACTGGTACGTCGGCCACCACTCGAGCCGGGCGGCGACTCAAGACGATGACGCGATCAGCGAGTAGCAACGCCTCGTCAATGTCGTGCGTGACGAGGAGAGTCGTGTGGTCGAGTTGGCGTCGCAAGTCGGCGAGCCACTGCTGTAGGCGGCGGCGTGTGTGTGCGTCGAGCGCTCCAAAGGGCTCGTCCAGCGCGACGATATCCCGTTCCGTCAAGAACGTGCGCAAGAGCGCGGCCCGCTGCCGCATGCCGCCGGATAACTGTCCAGGGTAAGCATCTTGGAAGCCCTCGAGGCCAAAGAGCCCGAACCATGCCAGGGCTCGCTCTTCGGCCTTTCGCTTTGGCACCCCCCTGATCACCAGGGGCAGGATGACGTTGTCGATCGTCTTACGCCACGGGAAAAGCAGATCGTTTTGGGGCATGTACGCTACGTGGCCCGCCAGGCGTTCTGGACGACGTCCGTCCACCTCAATCCACCCCGAGTCCGGCGACTGGAGACCACAGAGGATCTCTAACAACGTACTCTTCCCGCAACCGCTCGGTCCGAGGAGAGCGACAAATTCGCGCGCCGCCACCCGGACCGATAGGCGGTCGAGGACAAGCAAGGCGCCGTCGTTGTGCCGGAACGCCTTGCTCACCTCGTGCACACGCAGTCGAGCGGGAGCGCTCACTCTTTGAGTCACTCCGCCGGCGCCTCTTGTGGCAGGAACTCATTGGTGAAGGCAGAGGCAGCGTCAAAGGGCGCCGCAATCAACTCGTTCTCGTGCATCCAGGCGCCGAAGCGATCCCAGACCTCCAAGCGTTGAAAACCGAAGTAGGGAGCATCGTCAATGTAGCGCGGGCTGAGCCACTCCTGGCTTCGCACGACAAGTTCGGGATCGTTCTCGGGTGCGTACTTAAGCAAGATCTCGGCCGCTTCCTGTGGGTGTTGGGCCGCGTAGGTGTACCCGCGGGCAGTCGCTGCAACAACCGTGCGAACAAGCTCCGGATCCTCCTCGATCAGCCTCTCAGACGTGACGAGTATCGGCGTATAATAATCGGGGACAGCATCGAAATACTCGTCCATCATCACAACGTCGAGGTCAATCCCGCGCAGTTCGGCTTCAATACCTTGCCAGCCGTAGTAGATCCACGCCAGATCAAAATGGCGCTGCAGAGCCGTCATCAGATCCATACTTCCGGGGATGTTGACGAAGCGTACCTTATCAATGTCGGCGCCCTCAGAGGCCATCATGTACTTGAGGATGGCCCGCTCGATCGGAAGGCCCGAGCCGCCGACACGCTTCCCCTCAAACTCTTTGGCCTGAGAAATCCCTCGTCCGATTGAGGCGAATCCAGACGTGTTGTGCTGGATGATGGCCGCGACCGAGACCACGGGCACTCCCTCGACACGGGCGCTCGTCATGAACTCTTGAAAGCTGATGCCAAACTGAGCCCGCCCGGCGCCGACCAAGGCCAGCACGTTCGTGTCCGCGCCTGGTGTCACCACTCGCAAATCGACGCCGGCGTCGGAGTACCAGCCTTTCTCGAGCGCGACGTAGATTCCCGTGTGGTTGGTATTGGGCGTCCAATCCAAGTTTAAAATAGCCCTCTCTTGAGCATGAACACCAGATACAAGGCCGAGCGAGACGAGAAACGCCAGAGAGATTGCAGCCAAAAACTTCGTTATCCTTTGATTGATTGAGAGCATATCAAGCACCTCCACGCTTTTGTTCGCCGACGAAGCGCTCCCACGGAAGCGCAATCCGTCGGACGTATCCCACGACAAGGAACGATAGAATCGAAAAGACTGAAATCAGCAGAATTCCGGCAAAGACCTGCTCCGTGCGGAACGAGTGAGCCGAGCGTACAATGTAGACGCCGAGTCCCGCATCAGCGCCCATCCACTCCGCGATCACGCCGGCCATCACGGCGTAGGTCGCCGACACCCTCAGGCCCGTGAAGAAGCTGGGCATCGCCGCAGGGAGTTTCACCAGCAAAAACTCTTGCCGGCGCGTCGCACCCATGGAGCGGAGGAGTTTTAACTTCTCTTTGTCGGCCCCGTCCAAACCGTCGACGATGGCGACGACCATCGGAAAGAAGCATGCGAGTGTCACGACCAACAGTTTTGGCAGAATGCCGTAGCCAAACCAGATGACGAGGAGGGGCGCCAGGACAATCACAGGGATCGTTTGTGAGACGACGACGAGTGGGTAGCATACCCTCCGTACAAGTCCTGAGAGGTGAATAAGCCCACCGCCCAAAATGCCGGCCGCCGTCGCCATCAACAATCCCAGACCCGCTTCCATCAGGGTGACAGGCGTGTGGACACCGAGTAGGGTCGCCAGGGAGTCGCGCACCGCTGTGAGCACTTTGGACGGCGCCGGCAGCAGGTACTTGGGAATGGCGAAGTAAAGGACTGAGAGTTCCCAAAGAATGATGCCAACTACTACGACGAGGGTGACCGGCGCATACTCTCGTAGCCGCACGCTCATTCACTCCCTTCTTTGCGTCTAATGCCCTTGGGCTCGATACTTTGCTACCTTTTCCTCCGACGAGCCGAGCTCTTTCCCGCTCACCAGCTTGATGTGTGTTGAGACCCGATCGACGCCCTCATCCAACACAGCTTGGTGTGCCGCCTTGGCGACCTCAATGAGCGTATCGAGAGGGCCTTCCACGACCGTCTCCATGGGACCCACAGTGTAGTTGAGCCCCGATTTCGCCACGACTGCGATCGCTTTGTCGACGATACGGTACACGTCCTCACGGGATTTGTCGGTATGCGGCACACATTGAATGGCCATCGCTGATTTCATACTCGTTCACTCCCTTTAGTCAGGAATTTCCTCCAGTACGGATAGCGAGCGCACACCAACGTGAGAGATAGGTGGAGAGAGAACGGGTTAGCGCAAGTGAGGCAAAAGAAAAACCGCCTCCACAAGGTGGAAACGGCTGCGTCTTCCAAGAGCGTTCGCGTCCCTTGCGCCGGCATTATCCGGATCAGGTTCTAAGGGTCGACGGTTGTCCAAGACCGTCCTCTCAGCCGGGCCTACCCAGCTCCCCACAGGGTGTGCAGTTGTCGATTTCAGTCTATTGGTAGATAAGCCCTCTGTCAAGAGGCCGAGGTCGCCTGCTCCAGATCGAGTAAGAACCGCTTGGTCTTTAGGCCACCCGCTCCGCTGTACCCGCCTAAGCTGCCGTCACTTGCGAGGACTCGGTGGCAAGGAATCACGATTCCGATGGGATTCCGCCCTAACGCCCCACCCACAGCCCGCGCGGCGGGAGGGTTGCCAATTGCTAAAGCGATCCCCTTATACGAGGAGACAGATCCCCATGGGATCCGCCGAGTCGCCTCCAACACGCTCTGATGAAACGGTGTCAATCCGCTCAGATCGACTGCAATCTCGAAGCTCTTGCGCTCGCCGGCGAAGTACTCATCGAGCTGCGTGCGCACACTCTCAAGGCGTTTGGGGTCGCGCACAAACGCTGCGGGCCCTCCCCGTTTCGTTGGCACTTGGGTCAACGCCGACGCCTCGCCACCATAGTCGAGTTGTACCAGGGCACCGTCCTCGTTAACGATCGCGCGCACATCGCCAAGCGGTGAATCCATGAGATCCCAGTAGAGAGCGGAGCGCTGGGCGCCCATTTGGTCATCGGCCGACACTTGCGTCGCCATAGGTATCCACCCCTTCCCCTTGGAAATTTGAGAGAGGACCCTTATTTACCTCTGCCGAAAGGATGTTGACTGATAACCGTATCGCATGGTGGACACACTTGATGCGAGTATCCTAAGGGGAATTTGATTATGGAGACCCAATACAGCTCGGTTGATCGCCGGGCGATTGACCCGTTTGCAATGATCATCTTTGGGGCGAGCGGTGACTTGACTGACCGCAAACTGATGCCCGCCCTCTACCATCTTGCGGCTGGCGGCCACTTGCCGGAGCACTTCGTGATCGTAGGAGTCGCTCGTCGAGAGTGGACCGACGAATACTTGCGCGAGCAGATGCGCGCCGCTGTCCAGGCGGCACTGGCACCTGAGGCCGTCGACGAGGCTCTTTGGGAAGAATTCGCCCGTCGCCTCTTTTACGTGCGCGGCGACGCCAAAGACCCCGATACGTTCGACAGACTCGACTCGGCACTCGAGGCGATCAGTGAAACCTTTGGTCAGCCGTTAGGCCGTAACCGGATTTACTATCTGGCGACGTTGCCCAGCCTGTATCCACAACTCATCACAAGCCTCGGACTGTTGGAGCGCTCACGCGCCGACAAGGGCTGGGGACGCATCATTATTGAGAAGCCGTTCGGCTCCGATCTCGAATCCGCCGTCAGCCTCAACCGATTGGTCGGAGACTACTTTCGAGAGGATCAGGTCTTCCGCATCGACCACTACCTCGGCAAAGAGACCGTACAAAACATCATGGTCTTCCGATTTGCCAACGAGATCTTTGAGCCGATTTGGAACCGCAACTACATCGACCATGTACAGATCACCGTGAGCGAGACGCTCGGCGTCGGCCACCGCGGGGCGTACTACGAAGAGGCCGGGGCGATGCGCGATATGGTCCAAAACCATATGCTCCAACTCCTCGCGCACGTGGCCATGGAGCCCCCCGCATCCTTTGCCCCTGATGCAGTCCGCAACGAAAAAGTGAAAGTGCTCACCTCCATCCCGGTTCCCGACGCCGACGACGTCACCGAGTGCACCGTGCGTGCTCAGTACGGCCCAGGAATGATCAACGGTGAGCGTGTGAAGGGGTATCTCGACGAGGAGAACGTCTCGGCAACGTCGATGACAGAGACGTACGTCGCTTGGAAGCTGAGCATCGACAACTGGCGCTGGGCCGGAGTGCCCTTCTTTTTGCAGACGGGAAAACGTCTGCCGCGCCGCTCCTCGCAGATTGCCATATTCTTTAAGAGGCCACCCTATCTCCCGTTTAAGCGCTCCGCTGTGCCGGATCTGCGCCCTAACTGCCTCGTTCTGCACATTCAGCCCGAGCAAGGTGTGACCATGTCGATCGGCGCCAAGGTGCCTGGGGCAAATATTCGCATTCGCAATGTCGACATGGAGTTTATGTACGAGAAGACGTTTAAAGAGCGATCACCGGAGGCATACGAACACCTCCTGCTCGAGTCGATTGTCGGGGATACGACCATGTTTACCCGCGGCGACGAAGTCGAGGCGGCGTGGCGCCTCGTCACCTCAGTACACCAAGGGTGGGAGGCGGCCAAAACGCCCATGCACACCTATCGCGCCGGGTCCAACGGCCCGGAGGCCAAGCGCGAGCTCTTACAAAAAGAGACACGGTACTGGTGGGGAGAGGAGAGCCCGACGTCGTAACGACGCCGGGCTCTTTTGGCAACGCAACGCCGCCTCGACCTACATTAGCTGGACTTACATAACACGCCGAAGGTTTCGGGCGGCGTCCACAATACCCTGCTGATTCGCCTCAAGCGACCCGCCGTACACGTGATCTTCCAGCTCGATGCTGATGACGCCGTCGTACCCTGCAATGCGCAAGTTGGCCACCACCTTGGCCCAGTTCACTTCGCCGTTCCCAGGAATACAGTAACGCCAATCGCCACCTGACCAACCGATCTTACCGGGAAAGGTGGGCCCGTAAAAGCCGTGCAGATACCGACCCTCAGTGAGCACCTCGGTATCTTTGCCGTGCACGTGTCGCACTCGATCCCCAAACTCGGTCAGGACGCGCATGTAATCGATCCCCATGCGCACGTAGTGTGATGGATCGTAGCAGATCCCTAGGGCCGGACTCTCGATCGCTGCAAACATGGCGCGATACATCTCCGGTGTGCAACCCAAGGTGGGATAGTGTGGCGCCGGCCCTGGGTACGGCTCCATCGCGAGGGAGACGCCCTTCCCTTCGGCGTGCTTTACCACCTCGGGGAAGGTCTCCTTGAAGATTGCAAAGCTCTCCGCCCGAGGGACCGTACGATCGGCGGGAATAAGGCAGCAAAAGAGCGTCGACGCCCCGATCTGGGCCATCGCGTCGATCTCTTGCTTGAGCTGCGCAACACCCTTTGCCCGCACGGCCTCGTCACGGGAGAGCGCTTCGCCCACACCGGCGACGTCAACCGAACCGACACCCAGCCCGTTGCGGTCGAGCGCCGCTTTAGCCTCGGGATCCGGAGACGGCAAATCGACGGCCTCGAGACCCACACTCTTAGCCCACGCCGCCAAACGGTCACAACCCATCTCCCGGATCTTGCCCGGGAGTCTCATGCCAATCTTCATACTCTCGCTCCTTCGAAAATCCGATAGGCTGAACGTAGCACATACCGCCCATCGATTCCCCATTTGGCGATGGTGGCCGGCCAGACACGGTCGGGCGACATTGTCGGGCGGACATTGTCGGGCGGACATTGTCGGGCGGACATGTGCTAACTCCGTTGAGAAAGACTCCTCTGAGAATCACTCAGCCGAGAAAGACCCCTCTGAGAATGTAGCCACGCTCTACTCATGCGGCGTTGCTTCGATACACCAATCAAGTTACTCGATCACCGCTTCGGCCCGCTCTTTCCAGCGATAGTAATTGGGCGAGAGGCCCAAGGCATCTTGTTGGACCACAAGTTTACCATCTTGGCCCCGCGGGTCGCCTCGGCGCTCGTTAAGCTGGGCAAGGCGACCGCGCCACAGGGCGATCCGCTCCTGCCACGCCGGATCCTCGGCCAAATCCCGACATTCCAAGGGATCGTCGACAAGGTTAAAGAATTGCTCCCGTCCCGTGTGGTGAAACCAAATGTACTTTTCCTTGCCGTCGGTGACGTACTGCATCCCCTGCTCCTTGCTGTAGCAGGTGGTATGCTCTCCCTGGACGAATTCGCGCCAACCCTCTTGCTCGCCGCGCACCAGCCGCAGTAGGCTCTCCCCGTCGACCGATGCGGGGATGTCGATGCCGGCCGCATCCAGCAGCGTCGGCATGACGTCGCGCAGCTCGATCGGCGCGTCGATCACTTGCCCACGGGGCAGATCCCACGACTGAGGGAATGCGATGAGGAAAGGCACTCGAGCGGAGCCCTCGTACCCGTACGTCTTGCGCCAGTGATGGTGGTCGCCCATCATGTCCCCGTGGTCCGACGTAAAGACAACCAGCGTGTTCCTGAAAGCCTCGGGGTCGTGGTGACGCAATTCGTAGAGGACTCGTCCAATTTGGTGATCGATAAAGGTGATGTTGCCGTAGTAGCCGGCGCGCGCTTGGCGAATTTCGTCGTCGGACCGATGGGACCAGGGCGCGTTTACGTCGGCCACCCGCCGATCGAACGGCGCGGCCCAATCCCCGACAGCCGCCTCGGGCATTTTGTCGTTGTTTATGTACATATCCCAGTACGCCTGCGGCGCGTCATACGGAGAGTGCGGCCGGGCGAAGGAGAGCCACAGAAAGAAGGGTTTCGTCGGATCCCGTCTCTTGAGAAAGCTGACGCCTTCGCTAGCCGTCCAATGAGTTGGATGGAGGTGCTCCGGAAGATGGCTGGGGCGGCCCATCCAGCTGTTCCAGTCGATACTGTGGTCGCGATATCCGTACTCGCCCTCTTTGTGCTTGTCGAACCAGAGGTGATAGTCGCTGATAAAGTTGCCGAACCGGCGCGAGCTCTCGTCGAGCACCATGTTGTGGAAGCCGTACAGCCGCCGCTGCGGGGCGAAGTGCATCTTTCCGACAGCCTGCGTGTGGTAGCCAGCTGCCGCGAGCTCTCCCGGCAGCGTCGCGGGATATTCGAGAGCATCGGCTCCCCGCATCGTCAAGCGCCCATGGTTCCATTGATCCATTCCGGTGAGCATCGCCGCTCGTGCGGGCGTGCACGAAGGCACTGACGAGTAAGCGCTAGTAAAGCGGGCCCCGCGCTCCGCTAATTCATCTAAGTAAGGCGTTTGCAGGACAGGGTGCCCGTCGCATGTCAAACAGTCACCCCGTTGTTGATCGGTGGTAATAAAGAGGATATTCGGACGTTTCGGCACAGGCCAACTCCTCCCTCTGTCGTGTGGGATTTGCCAATACGAATGACTCCTTAGGCCGAGCCTTGCAAATTCCTTTCGAGGAGATGCGCAATATCGTTCACGCATAGTAGAGAGCAAGACGGATTCCATTCGAGACGGGTAAGAGCGGTGTTACGGACATCCACGCCACCGCTGCCGACACCGCACGTGCACAGGTGCTCAAGGTACTGCCGGATCAGCCCGCCGTGAGCTACCACCACGACTCGTTGTCCCTGGTGGGCGCGGGCGATCTCCTCGAAGGCGATGCGAGCTCGCTCGCGCAGGTCGGCCAGGCTCTCGCGGCCCACCTCCTTAGCGTCCCAATCGGGAAATCGTGCGCGGGCCTCGGTTGCGAGCAGCCCTTCGAGTCGTCCCTGGCTGCGCTCACGTAAGTCCTTCCGCTCAACCACGGGCAGATCAGTACACGCTCCGATTGCCGCGGCGGTGCTGCGGGCACGTATCAGATCGCTCGAGTAGAGCACATCCCACCGCTCTGCAGCAAGCCGGGCTGCCACGGCCTCTGCCTGACGCGTACCCAAAGGCGTCAAAGGCGGGTCCAACTGCCCCTGTACCCGCCTTTCTACATTCCATTCACTCTCACCGTGGCGCACAATGCACAGGTGAGTCGACGATGTGGTCCGCACGGCGTATCACCCTCCCCCAAATCGACGCTCGCAGACCGAGCTCTGCAGACAAGGTTCTGTAGACAGAGTTCTATTGTGCTAACGGAGCCACTTCACCAAGGGGATGAGGACGGCGATCCACACACCCTTCATGTTGCGATAAAACGCCGTGACAAAGGCCAGAGTCGCCGGCACAGACAGCCACAGCTGCAGACTGAGGTCGAGGTCCGAAAACATGTAAAGCAACAGGAATACCGTCAAAAAGACACACGCGGTGATGATATACGCCGTCACGACGGCACCGACAAAATCCCCTTGACCGGGACGTTCAAAGGGGGCACCGCACCGAGGACACTCCGCATTCACGTTGAGGCCCTTGGCAAAGAGAGGCCCTCGGCTACACGAAGGACACTTGAGGCGAATGCCGTCCCATAAGCCGGCCAAAAACAACCGGGGAAACGTGCTCATGCGCAGCGGAACGTCGAATCGGCCGGGTTGCATGGTACGTGACTCAGCCATGATACTCGCAGATCCCTTCACGGTTATCGATCTTCCGGATTTCTCGGCAGTCTCACCGGGCTCCTTCTCTAGGTTATGCCTACCCGAGGTTTTGGCACTTAAGCGCTTTCGTTAGGCGCGTGCTATCGGAGCAGTGGACGGGAGGCGAAACGTGGGCCGCCCGCGAGGGGAATGTCAGGGTCCCGTCTCATTCCGCGTCGGCTCGGCTTCGCTCTGCGTGGCCCGGCTTCGTGCGACGTTCGTCCGATGTTCGTCCGATGTTCGTCCGAAAAATGATCACAGTTCGGTTGAGACAAACACGCGTTGGACCCCGGTGCAGATTGTCCCCACAATGAGCTGGGGTTTAGCGCCTGGGCTTCATTGGAACGGGTGCGTCGCGACGACGGTCGCGCTCGGTGCGGGCAGTTTTCGGACGCCCGTTGACCGACGGGTGTTCTCCTCGCTGTCCGGAAATTGCTTGCTATGTCCTTCAGTCCGAGATCCGGTGTGCCGGTTCGTGAGGGTGCCCTCCTTCTAGCAGGCCATTCTTTCTCGGCACCGTGGACGGAAGCCTCCGCCGAGCCAGTACCGAGCACTTCTCGGACGGCCCGGACGCCGCGGCCCTTTGTATTCTCGGCGCACAGACCGGATCGTGGCTCTGTTTGCGGGTGCGTCGCGGCGCCGGTCGCGCTCGGTGCGGGCAGTTTTCGGACGCCCGTTGACCGACGGGCGTTCTCCTCGCTGTCCGGAAATTGCTTGCTATGTCCTTCAGTCCGAGATCCGGTGTGCCGGTTCGTGAGGGTGCCCTCCTTCTAGCAGGCCATTCTTTCTCGGCACCGTGGACGGAAGCGTTCGTCGAGCCAGTACCGAGCACTTCTCGGACGGCCCGGACGCCGCGGCCCTTTGTATTCTCGGCGCACAGACCGAATCGTGGCTCTGTTTGCGGGTGCGTCGCGACGACGGTCGCGCTCGGTGCGGGCAGTTTTCGGACGCCCGTTGACCGACGGGTGTTCTCCTCGCTGTCCGGAAATTGCTTGCTATGTCCTTCAGTCCGAGATCCGGTGTGCCGGTTCGTGAGGGTGCCCTCCTTCTAGGAGCCTGTGTGAGTAAACCCACACTTTGACTCATCGAACCTTGACAACTGAATAGCGAATACCCGATGCACTGGTGTCCACTGACGCTACCACT
>JAWLDA010000004.1:0-324929 GCA_041686855.1 Limnochordia bacterium | reverse complement strand
TGGATGTCACCCTGAGCTTGTCAAGGTGACAAGGTCTTGACTTTCTTTAGGACCCTTTCGATCATCCACGCACGCTGTTTAGTTTTCAAGGTCCAACGTGACCCGTCGTCTCCGCCGCCGTCCGCCTTGCGAACCGGCCGCCGAGGCGACTTGATCATCATAACATCCTTTGAGTCGACTCGTCAACTGTCGTCATTTTCCAATGCGACCTGAGCTGCAATCGACTCCCGCGCTCTCCGGAAGCTTGTCCTCGCATACGCTTTCACGCATTCGAAGTTTCGACCCCGTCGAGCGGCAAAATTGATTATAACACCTGGCAGAATGCGTGTCAACACAATGTTAATCCAAACCTATAAGGCTGTCACGCTCCCTAGGGCGTGGGTTTCATCGTATGACATTCGTTAGTCTTGGCGATTCCCCGTGGACTTATTCAAAAAAGTTTACGGCCTTTTTTCCCCCGTGTTTGAAGTCGTATTGGCTCCCCCGCCGACGACCATGGCCATCCATTCTTCCAATCCGCCTGAGTACCCGACAAGATTCACGTAGGTCTCAGGCACGTTCCCCGGTATGATCTCCTCCGCGACGACCACGGATTGTTTAACGAGAATATCGTCCCGCAAGAACGGGGCGACCACGATCATCCGCACTGACACATCCACGTACAAACGGTGGAGCACCTGGTTGATTCCCGCCGATCGAAAGTCCACCTTGGGTTCAGCTTCAACAGCGCCGGTGGTCACTATCCTTGCCGGCACTGAGGGCCCCCAGCCAGCGAAAATACGCATCCCGGTCACCTCTCCGAATGGTATCCGGAACTCTTCCGGAGCGTGAGCGCGAAACGTGTCCAAGATTGATTGCACGGCATCAGACATCACTTGATTGAGAGGACCCATGTTATAACGAAGGATAGGCTGGTTACCACCGGGAGGAATCGTATATTGAAAGGTCTCCAACTCTTCGAGCCGTCCGCTCAGTACATCACGGATGGCTCCGTTAATCGCTGTGCTGGCTAGGTTGGTGGCCCGCACGCGAGCCCATTCGACGATGGGCCCGCTCAACTGTCGCTCCACCCACCACGTCCCAATGGTACTTAATACGACCAGAGTGCAAAGGATTAACGTAAGCGTGAATCGCACGCGAGATATGGTCGGAGCTGTCGGACGAGAGTGCCGGTTTAAATGAAGCACGCGCATCACCACTTCCTATATATATTAGGAAGGTGCGTTGCGCGTGCCACGATTCGTTTCGGTATATTCAATCCTACATACCAATGAAGCTACAAAGGCGCACTAACCCAAGCTCAAGCGAACAAACTTTCGTTTCCCTACTTGCACGACAGCCCCAGGCTCAACCACGAGATCCTGCGAAGGCGAAGCGACCACATCACCGTTTACACGAACTCCACCCTGTTCAACCAATCGACGCGCCTCACCGTTACTCGAAGCCATCCCCGCCAGCACCAGGAGTCGCACGATCCAAATCTGGCCATCGTTCATAGCCTCACTCGGAACCCAAAACTCGGGGACATCTTCGGGGATTTCACCTTGAGCGATGACGCGCTCAAAGTGGCGCTCTGCCCGATCGGCTTCGGACTCCGGATAGAAGCGAGCGACAACCTCTCTTGCCAAGCGCTGCTTCACACTGCGCGGATGAACGCTTCCTGTCTCGATCCCATCACGAAATGAATTGATCTCTGATAGGGGCACTTCCGTGATTAATTCAAAGTACATCCACATGAGTTCGTCCGGAATGGACATCGTCTTGCCGTACATATCTTCGGGCGAGTCGTTGATACCTATGTAATTGTTGAGGGACTTGCTCATCTTCTCGTGCCCATCTAAGCCCAGAAGCACCGGATTACATACGCCTACCTGTGGCTCCATACCCTCGCTCTTTTGCAGATCCCGCCCAACGAGGATATTAAACTTTTGGTCGGTCCCTCCCAGCTCGATATCGGCGTGAACGACACAGGAATCGTATCCTTGCATCAGTGGGTAGACAAGTTCGTGCAGGCTGATCGGCGTTTGAGACTGATACCGGTGGGAGAAGTCTTCACGCTCGAGCATGCGCGCCAGCGTCATGTTGGATAGGAGCTGGATCACCTCGGAGAACGGCATTTTTGAGAACCAATCGCCGTTCATCACAACCTCTGTGCGCTCCGGATCCAGGATGCGGAACGCTTGTTCCTGATAGAGTCGGGCGTTCTCAAGCACCTGCTCGTGGCTCAATTGAGGCCGTGCTTTGTTCCTGCCCGAAGGATCTCCAACAGTCGCCGTGTAATCGCCAATGATCAAGACGACGTGATGACCTAACTCCTGAAACTGCCTCAGTTTCAGGATGGGGATGACATGACCGAGATGGAGATCCGCCCCGGTGGGATCAACGCCCAATTTTACCCGCAGCGGGCGTCCTTCTTTCCGTGCGAGAGCAACTTTCTTCTCTAGCTCACCCTCGGGGAAGATGTCCTCCGCTCCCCGTCGAATGAGCGCTAACTCCTCGTCCAGCGTGAGTGTGCCGATTGACATCGTGCATTCCTCCGTGCGGCGTGGCGCCCTCGCCAAACATCCCGAGTCCCGCCTACATAATCCGTAGCCATAAAATCGCCGAATAATTATATCATGCGGCAAATACCGGCTGCAATGCAGCCCAGCACAGATCGGCAACAATAACGATGTGATATAATAGCGTCCGGCAATCCTCTTGTGGAGGGATGGCGCCCATGGGTAAATCGACCGGCCGACGACGTAAACTCATTCTCATTCTCTCTGTCTTCATCATTTCTATTCTCATCGGCACGATGACTGGCGCCGTCGGAGCCTACCTTCGCAGCGCTCCGTCGCTTGACCAGGTAAGCTTCGACCCCAAATTGACCACGTACGTCTACGACGTTGACGGTCGCGTCCTGGCGCGTTTCTTCAAGGAGAATCGCATCCCCGCGGACCTGGAAGAGATACCCGAGATCCTACAGCAGGCGTTTCTCGCAGCGGAGGACAAGGACTTCTACACCCATTACGGCGTCGATATTTCCGGAATCGGCCGAGCAATCATTGCCAACCTGACTAGCAGCGGCGGTAAGCTCCAGGGGGGCAGTACGATCACGCAGCAGCTTGCTCGTAACGCGTTCCTTACACTTGAACAAACGTGGTCACGTAAACTCAAAGAGTTGCTGTGGGCCATTCAGATTGAACGCAAGTACACCAAGGATGAAATTCTCGAGGCTTACCTCAATGTGATTTACTTCGGACACGGGGCGCACGGTGTGCAAGCCGCGTCACAGGCGTATTTCAGCAAGAGCGTGGAGCAAATAACTCTACCTGAGGCAGCGTTGCTCGCAGCAGTGGCCAACGGTCCCTCAATCTACTCTCCCTTCAACGATCCTGAAGCAGGACTCAACCGTCGAAACCTTATCCTGCGTCGGATGCGCGATTACGGCTACATCACTGAAGAACAGTACAACGAGGCCCAAGCGACTCCAATCACTCTAGAGGACGGACGCCGTCACCCGACCCAAGCCCCGTACTTTGTTGAGTACGTGCGCCGCTTCCTTATGGACCGCTACGGTGAATCCCTTGTATACGGAGGCGGTCTGCGAGTCTATACCACTCTGGACCTCGACCTACAAACCAAAGCGGAATCGGCCCTCGCCGAGTGGGTGCCGACCAAGAAAGTGAGCGACAGCGGACTCGATCAGCCGCAGACCGCTTTAGTAACACTGGACACGGAGTACGGTTATATTCGAGCGATGGTTGGGGGGCGTGGCGGCGACCAGTTTAATCGAGCCGTGCAGGCGACTCGGCAACCGGGGTCTGCGATGAAACCCTTCGTGTATGCGGCGGCCATCGACCGCAAACTGATCACCGCTGCAGACGTGTATACGGACGAGCCTACGACCTTCCGCTTAATTACGGGTGACACGTGGAGTCCCAGAAACTACGACGGCACGTACGGCGGTGCCATGACGGTTCGCGAAGCTCTGGAAGACTCCGTCAACGTGATTGCAGCCAAAGTGATCGAGGAGATTGATCCCTCGCTTGTCATTGAGTATGCCGAGCGCTTAGGTATCAGCACGTTGGTGAAGTCCGGACGACGCAACGACATGACACTGGCCCTCTCCCTCGGCGGTTTGACACGGGGGGTGACTCCGCTCGAGATGGCTCAGGCGTATGGTGTCTTTGCCGGAGGCGGCATTCGCGTTGAACCGATGGCCATCCTCCGAGTTGAGGGCCCCGACGGCACACTCATCGACGAATTCCGTCCGCAAAGGGAGCTCGTCCTTTCCCCTGAGACGAGTTACATTATGACTGACATGATGCGCGGGGTCATAGAGCGCGGCACCGGTATCGGCGCCAACATTGGTCGTCCGGCCGCAGGGAAGACGGGGACAACCTCCGACTTCACCGATGCTTGGTTCGTGGGATACACCCCAAGCCTCGTAACATCCATCTGGATTGGCCAAGACGACAACTCCCCGATGATCTATCCGGATCAACGCATCGGGAGCGGTCTGGCCGCGAGGGCATGGCGTGCTTACATGCAAGAGGTAGTAGCCTCGACCCAGGCAGAAGTGTTTGAACAACCGGCGGGTGTCGTCGGTCCGCTCACCATTGACCGCACGAACGGGCTGCTGGCCGACGACCAGTGTAACGGAGTACCACCCGAAGATCGGAGTCTCGAGATATTTATCCGTGGGACCGAGCCCACCGATCCCTCACCTCGATGTTCGACGCTCTTTTCGCCGCCGTTTAACTTCTTACCATGGCTGCGCCGTTAGATAGGGATCATGGCGTAACGGTCACCAGACTAAAGCTCCGCCACCGTTACGCCTGATCCGCCTTCCCCTTGTTCACCTAGTCGAAAGCCGCTCACGCGTGGATCCTGCTGAAGGAAAGCCTGCACCGCCTGCCTGAGGGCGCCAGTCCCTTTCCCATGAATGATACGTACATTTTTCAGCTCTGCTAGGGTTGCGTCGTCGAGGTATTTATCCACACTTTCAAGCGCTTCGTCGCTCACCATGCCCCGCAGGTCGATTTCGAGTGGAACATCCATCGTCTTGGAGTGAATCACCTTGGTGTGCCCGCTTCGTGCAGGTACATGGTGAGCGGCTTGTTTCTGGGGTTTCAGCTCCTCAGCACTCACCGTGACCCGCATAGCCCCGACCTGAACGACGACTTTGCCATCACCCTTCACTTGGACCACTTCGCCGGGTTGATCGAGACTGAGGACACGCACCGGCATACCAGTCGAAAGCCGTTGGACCGGGGCATCCGATTCGCGGCGGTCCTGTCTTTTGGGCGTCTGGTCACTCTCGTCGGAGCCTTTGATCGTCCGCAGCGTGTCGCTCAGTTGATCGCGCGCATCTGCGGCCATCCTCTCGCGTTGGTGCTGGCCCGCCTTGCGCAAAGCGCCCAGCAGCTCCTCTGTCTGCAGCTGGGCCCGCCGGAGCAGCTCCTGCGCCTCCCGCCTGGCCTCCTCCAAAATGCCGTCTCGAGCCACCTTCAGCTTCTCAAACGAATCGTGGTATCGCTCGTACAATTCACCGTATCGGCGTCGCAAACGCTCCGCTTCTTCGCGCTCACGCATCGCTGCCCAACGCTCCTCCTCGACGTTGCGCAGCAAGTCGTCCACGTGGCGCTCCTCAGCCGAGACCTCCGCCTGGGCCCGCTCAATGATCGCGTCACTGAGTCCCAATCGCTTTGATATCGCAAACGCGTTACTCTTTCCCGCTACACCGATGGCCAGGCGATACGTGGGCCGCAAGGTCTCGACGTCAAATTCTACACTCGCGTTTTCGCACAGTGGGTGACTGTAAGCAAAATGCTTGATCTCACTATAATGGGTGGTGGCAACGGTCCGACATCCGACGTTCTCTGTGAAATGCTCGAGCAACGCAACAGCCAGCGCCGCACCCTCCGTCGGATCGGTCCCGGCGCCCAGCTCGTCTAGGAGGACGAGCGAACCCTCATGCACTCTCTCCAAGATCGAGACAATGTTGCTCATGTGGGATGAAAAGGTGCTTAGGCTTTGTTCGATGCTTTGCTCGTCCCCGATGTCCGCAAAGACTGAGCGAAATACGCACACCTCGGTCCCCTCCTCGGAGGGAAGGTGTAGTCCAGCTTGGGCCATCAATGCGAAAAGCCCCACTGTCTTTAGCGTCACCGTCTTGCCGCCGGTGTTTGGGCCGGTGATCACGAGTGCCGTAAACTCGTCACCAAGGCGTACGTCGATCGGAACGACGCCGGCTCCGAGCAGCGGATGGCGTCCTTTCTTGATACCAACTCTCCCTGCTTCGTTGATACGGGGACGCACTGCGTTCCAATCAGTTGCCAAGGCTGCTTTAGCGCTGATGAAGTCGAGTGCTGCAGCGATTTCAATCGTGTGAACAATGAGGTCGGCCTCGGCGGCGACTCGTTTGGTCAGTTCGGTGAGGATCCGCTCGACTTCGGCTTCTTCAACTCGTTCGGCTTGTCGCACCTCGTTGTTTGCCTCAACCACCGGGAGAGGCTCGACAAAGAGCGTCGCCCCACTCGACGATTGGTCGTGCACAATCCCCGGTACTTCGTTGCGATACTCCTGTTTGACGGGGACAACGTACCGCCCGCCTCGCAGCGTCACAATCTGTTCCTGGAGGAATCGCTGCCCTCGAGATGATCGGACGAGTCGTTCGAGGTACTCCCGCGCCCGGCGGCGCACTGTGCGCAGCCGAGCGCGTACCTTCGCCAGTTCAGGGCTCGCGTGGTCCACCACATGCCCCTCCTGGTCAATGCAACGAGCCACTTCCCGCTCCAATCCCCTAAATACTCCTAATGACTCGGCCAAATCCGCCAGGCCCGTGGCTTGGGCCTCAGGTCCGTGGCGCAAAAAGTATGCACGCAATCGTTCGGAACCACGGGCAGTGTTCGCAACGTCCAAAAGCTCTTCCGGACGCAAGACAGCACCAACCGACGCTCGGCGGACAAGTGGCCGAACGTCCAATAAGCCGCCGAACGGGGGGCGGCCTGCCAACTCCGAGATCCGCACCGCCTGTGCCGTCTCGTCTTGCCATCGCTCGACTTGACTGTGAACGGTAGAGGGCATCAGCGACTCAGCCAGACTCTTGCCCGGCGCAAAGCTGGCCCGTTCCGCCAGGAGCGACCGAATTTTTCCAAACTCTAAGACCTCTAGTACCCGTGCGTCCAACGCGAATGCTCCCCTACTACCCGCGGATGCGCTGGGCACGCCATGTTTGTATTTGCTCCGCGGTAAGCGTATTAATGATCCGGTCGGGCTCGGCGCCTGCTCGCCGAGCTACCCAGAGCCCAAACGGCATCGTCGCCAGCTCTTCGATACTGTGGGCGTCGGTGTTCACCGAGAGCCAGACGCCTGCCTTCACCGCTCGACCGGCCAACTCGTCGTTGAGGTCGAGACGTCCGGGCGATGCATTGATCTCCAGAGCCTTGCTGTTTTCAGCTGCCGCCGCCAACACCCGGTCGAAATCCAGTTCGTATGGAGGACGATGGCCGATCCGTCGCCCCGTCGGGTGCCCGATGATGTCCACCAACGGGTGCTCCAATGCACGCACCAGCCGTTCTGTCATCCGCTCACGATCATTGCTGAGTCCCGAGTGGATTGACGCCACAACAACGTCGAGCGGTTCCAGCGCGGCATCCGGCAAATCAAGGCGACCGTCGTATAAGACATCAACTTCGATGCCCCAAAGGAGTCGAATTCCCTCGACCGCTTCTCGTACCCGCTCTATCTCCTCGCGCTGCCTCTTTAAGTCGTCCACACCGAGTCCGCCCGCAATACGAAGCGACTGCGAGTGATCACAGATCGCCAAGTACGACCACCCGAGGTCTCGCGCGGCCCTCACCATCTCTTCAATCGTCGCCGATCCATCGCTCCATGTCGAATGAGTATGCAAATCTCCTCGAAGATGATCAAGCTCTACGAGGCACGGCAGCCGGTCGACGAGCGCCAATTCGAACTCCCCACGATCTTCACGCAGCTCCGGCGGGATGTATGGAAGCCCCAACGTGCGATATAGCGCCTCTTCGCTCGGAGGTGTCACCACGCGTCCCGATTCGATCTCTTCGAGTCCGTACTCGCTCACTCGCCAGCCCCGCTTTTGTGCCCATTCGCGCAGGCGTATGTGGTGCGCTTGCGAACCCGTGAAGTGGTGGAGAGCCGAAGCGAAGGCCTCGTCTTGCACGACCCTCAAGTCGACCTGCATCCCGCCGTAGAGATGAACGCTCGACTTGGTGGAGCCCTGCGCCAGCACCTCCCGGACCTCTGAATACGAGACGAAGCGCTCCATCACGGGCTGTGGGTCCGCCGCCGAAGCGACGATATCGAGGTCTCCGACACTCTCCCTTCGACGGCGCAGACTTCCCGCCAGCTCGGCGCGCGTGACGCCTGGGGCCTCCCGGACCACGTGAAGTATCCGCATGCCCATCGTCAAGGCTTCCGCCAACGGCGTACGGCCGCGCTCGATGGCCATACGTTCCAAGCCGCGTTCAATCCTAGCCTGAGCTTTGGGCCCGAGTCCACGTACGCGTTGTAGGCGACCGTCCTTAATCGCCTCTTCCAGGTCCTCGAGGCGGCCGACCCCGATCTCTGCAAAAAGCCTTTGTGCCAGTTTGGGTCCAATACCCGGGACTTGCATAACCTCGATCAGCCCTCTGGGTATCTCACGTAAGAGGCGTTGGTGGTAGGCGATCTCCTCTTGCTCCACCCATTCGCGGATCTTTGCCTCGAGAGCATCTCCGATCCCCTCGACGCGCCGCAATCGCCCCGTCTTCACCAGCTCTGAGACGTCTTCCGCCAAGAGCGAGACCGCTTGAGCCCCGCGGCGATACGCCCGTATTTTATATGGGTTTTCGCCCTTAATCTCCAGCAGGTCCGCGATCTCATTTAGAATCTCAGCCAATTCGAGGTTGTGCACACTCCATCGCTCCTACTGAGACGTCAACCACTGATCAACATGGCGGTAAACTTCAGGCATCAACGTGTAGGCGGCTCGACCGGAGAGCGACGACTCCAGCGCGGAGACAATCGCCGGATATGGGGCTTGGGCTGCCAAGACGAGAAGAATGAGTGCGATAAGCCCGGCTTTGCACGCGCCGAATGCCAGGCCGCCCCAACCATCGACCCGTTCCCAAATAGGTCGGCCCGCCACGGCCTGGCGGGCAAGGGCGGCGACACCAAAGCCGATGGAGGCAACGGTGACAGCCAGTGTGACAAAGATTATCGGCCCCGTGACGGACAAGGGAACGCCTGTGTAAAGCGTCGCCTGCTCGGCGAGGCTCGAATACACGCGGACAGAGATCAGGAGCGCGCCAAGCGCGGCTGCCGTCTCAACCCCCTCCTGTACGAGGCCCCTGCGGTGGCCGCGCACACCCATGGCGATGAGCGCCACGAGCACGAGGAGGTCAACGAGATTCATCGAGCCTCCTCCAACACGTCCAGGAGCTCTTGGTTCTCTTTCCTTAATGCATACAGCTCGTCAGCGAGGTTGATCGCCACCAACATCCCAACACGATGGCGTGGGAGATTGGGTTGGGCGCTGCGAATCGCCTCAATCTTTTGGTTGATCATGCGGCCGATCTCGGCGACGTGCTCCGACGTGCTCGAACCGCGAACGACGTACTCCTCGCCATCTATCTCAATACGGAATCGCTTTGACGAGTCTTCCCCATCCATTGGCACCGAGTTCACTCCCCAAGTTTGCGGCACTCGTCTCGTCAGCGACGCGCTATCCTCGCACCTCGACCCCAAGCTCCCGATCGAGCTGACGTGCAATCTGCTCCTGCGCCGCTGCAATCTCCTCGTCCGTCAAGGTGCGATCGTCTGCTTGAAACGTCAGGGTGTACGCAACGCTGCGCACACCTTCAGGCACCTGCTTCCCCTCGTATACGTCGAATAGCTCGAGTGAGCGCAGGTAGTCGCCGCCTTCGCGCTCGATGAGCGCGCGCACATGCGTCGCCGGGACGGTACTTGGCACCAGCAACGCGAGGTCGCGATCGACGGAGGGAAACCGCGGCAGTGGCCGATACCGATGGTCCGGCGAACTTTTGTCAAAGAGCGCCTGTAAGTTGAGCTCGGCCAGGTACGCCTTTCCTCGCAGAGAGAATGAGGCAGCCACCCGCGGATGCACTTCGCCCAGGACGCCCACGCTCTTCCCATCTACCACCATTTGAGCGCTCCGGCCCGGGTGGAGAACGGGGTGACGCACCGGCTCGTACACCGCTTCGACGTGAAGGGTCTCTGCGATGGCTTCAACCGCTCCTTTGAGGTCAAAGAAGTCGACCGAGCGTGTCGGGCTGCCCCACACATCCGTGGGAGCTCGGCCGACCAAGACGAGTCCCAGCGTCCAAGCTTCACTGGGCAGAGACTCCAAGGGCAACGAGTTGGGAACGTACACTTTTGCCGTCTCGAAGAGACGAATATCATGCACCTGACGCCGCTCGTTGAGGCCTGCCGCATCCAATAGACTCCCCATCAACGTGGTGCGCATCACACTCTGCTCTTCCGATAGAGGGTTTTGGATCGGGATTGCTTTACGTTGATCGCTATCGGAGGGAAGGTGAAGCCGATCAAACGAGCGCGGCGAGACAAAACTGTACGTGATGGATTCGTGGAACCCTCCTGCCGTGAGGCGGTCCTTCACCGCTTCGACAAGGGGAAGGGGCCATGCAAGTCTCCCTTGAACGCTGGCACCACTTGGCAGGGTTGCCTCCACTTCGTCGAAACCGTGAATGCGCGCGATCTCTTCGACGACGTCGCACTCCTGAGTAACGTCCGCGCGATACCAAGGTATACCCACCTCGAGCGTCGCACCGTTGTCCTCCAGCTCTACCTCGAAGTGCAGCGACTTTAAAATGCGCTTCATCTCAGCGGGCGACAACTGCGTGCCCAATACCTGATTTACCCGTTTGGGACGCACACTCACGGTGCTCCCATCCCTAGTTTGCGCGTTCGCCACGTCGATGCGACCGGCGAGAACCTCTCCGCCGGCCAGGTCAGCCAAGAGTTTGGCCGCACGATCCACCGCCAATTGGGCAAGGTGTGGATGAAGGCCTTTCTCAAACCGATGCGACGCTTCGCTGCGGAGTCCAAGCCGCCGGGAGGTCTTTCGCACACTCGCCTGATCGAATGTGGCCGACTCGAGCAGAATGGAGGTCGTCTGTTCGCTCACTTCAGTCCGTTCCCCGCCCATGATGCCCGCCACGGCCACAGGACCGGCAGCGTCGCAAATGAGGAGGTCCTCCTCGGTGAACACCCGCTCTTCTCCGTCGAGGGTGCGCATCCGCTCGCCCTCCTGGGCACGGCGAACGATGATCTTGGACTCCTCGAGCAGGTCGCGGTCGAAGGCGTGCAAGGGCTGTCCCATCTCCAACATAACGAAGTTGGTCACGTCGACGACATTGTTGATCGGACGCATCCCCGCAGCCCGCAGACGCTGCTGCATCCAGGCCGGCGATGAGCCAATCGCAACCCCTTCTACGACCCGCGCCACGTAGCGTGGGCAGAGATCCTCGTCGAGAACCTCCACGGAAGCCACATCACTCGCTGCGGACTTACTCTCTACCACGGAGGTGTCGGGAAGTCTTACCTCGCCTCCCGTCACAGCGGCCGTCTCCCGGGCAATTCCCACGATAGAGAGGCAGTCTGGGCGGTTGGGGTATATCTCAAACTCAATCACCTGATCGTCCAAGCCCAACGCGTCGACGAGAGCGCTGCCGGGCTCCAACTCTTCCGAAAGGAGCAGCAGCCCTGAGTGGTCGTCAGAGAGCCCCAGCTCCGCTTCCGAGCATAGGACGACCTCAGAGGTAACGCCGCGGACTTCTCCGACCTGTACGATCCGATCAAGACCGGGCAGCGCCGCGCCAGGAAGCGCCACGGCCACTCTTTGCCCCACGGCGACGTTAGGGGCTCCGCAGACGGATTGTGCCCTGCGGTCGCCCAAATCCACGCGACAAATACGAAGTGTGTCGGCCTCTGGGTGGGGCTCAATCTCCGTCACCGTACCGACGCACACCTGAGTCAGACCTGCGCCGAGCTCCTCGACGCCTTCCACCTTGGCTCCGATCATCGTGAGTCGATCGGCCAGTACGTCGGCGCTCCAGGGATTATCGACGTAATCTTTTAACCAGCGCAGTGAGACAAGCATCGATCGTACTCCTTTACCGTTCCTCTTCGCGCAACCACCAGCGGCAGTCTCTGACTAAAACTGACGCAAAAAACGAGTATCACTCTCAAAGAGCAGACGAATATCGTCGATCCCATACTTAAGGAGCGCAACGCGCTCAAGACCCAGGCCAAAGGCGAAACCGCCCACTTCCTCCGGATCATAATCGACCATCTTGAGGACATTCGGATGCACCATCCCGGCGCCGAGGATCTCAATCCACCCTTCCCCGGAGCAGAGGCGACACCCTTTGCCCTCGCAGAGGATGCAGGTGATGTCCATCTCGGCGCTTGGCTCAGTAAACGGGAAGTAGCTTGGGCGAAAACGCACGCCGCGGTCGTGCCCAAAGAGGTGTCGGGCTGCGAGCGCCAACGTGCCCTTGAGATCCCCAAACGTGATACGCTCATCGATCAACAGGCCCTCGACCTGGTGGAACATCGGCGAGTGGCTCACGTCAGAGTCGACCCGGTACACCTTTCCGGGCGCAATGATGCGGACCGGAGGACGCCGACTCTCCATCGTCCGGACCTGCACCGGCGAAGTCTGAGTCCGCAAGAGAATCTCCTCAGTGATGTAAAACGTGTCCTGCATGTCGCGAGCGGGGTGGTGCGGCGGTAGGTTCAGCGCCTCAAAATTGTAATAATCTGTCTCAATCTCCGGGCCTTCAACGACCTCAAAGCCTAGTCCGACAAAGAGTTCTTGCACTTCCCGCAACACTTGGGTCAGGGGATGCAAACTTCCGGCCTGCAGTCGCTTACCCGGTAGCGTCACATCTACGGACTCACGGGTCAAGCGAGCTTCCAACTCGGCCTCTTCAAGCGCTTCCCGACGGCTCTCAATCGCGCTTGTGAGCTCGTCGCGCACCGTGTTCACTCGCTTGCCTACAATGGGTCGCTCTTCGCTGGAGAGGCCGCCCATGGAGCGTAGGATGCGCGTCAGGGCGCCCTTTTTTCCTAAGAACTCAACGCGCACCTCGTCCAAGGCTCGCAAGTCGGCCGCGCTCTGGACAGCGCGCAATGCCTCGCTTTGTATCGACTCAATCTCATCGTGAATGGTGGTCGAATTCGCCACTTACCAAACACCTCCAACAAACAAAAAACGCCTCCACCCAGTAGGACGAAAGGCGCTCTTCCGCGGTACCACCCTGGTTGGTCGCACTCGTACACCGTCCCCGTCAGCAACGTTGAAGCGCCACGGATCCGTCGTCGGAGCACAACCCCCTCTTGCTCGCTCGTAACGTGAGCGCACGGCCCAACCTACTTTGGAGACTAACTCCGTTCGATCGGCGGCTCAGAGGCGAATTCACCTCGGGCGATCGAGACCGGAAGGCGCTCGCAGTCCAAGGCGCCCTCTCCCTTTTCCTCTCTCGTACCGCACACCGGGCTACTCTTCCCCGTCATCACCTTGCTCCGAATTATACCATTCGCCGAAACAGGCCACAAGATCGCTTTAGCGGCCACTCCGTCGCAGCCACGCCTGATAGAGAAGGAGGCCTGCCGCTACACCGGCGTTCAGAGACTCCCCTCCGCCCGGCATCGGAATACTCACCGTGTGCGTAGGTCGAAAGAGCGGATCCGGCCCGTCCGCTTCACTCCCGATGACAATCGCTGTTCGCGCTCCCCATGGAAATGCGAATGCGTCATCGCTACCGCGAGCGTCGGCAGCCACCACCTGATAGCCGAGCTCCCGCAACCGCTCAGACAACGTCTCGGGCTCCCACTCGACCGAGAACCGCGACCGAAAGTACGCTCCGGCCGATGCCCGAATCGTTCGGGGGTGCTTAGGATCAACCGTGCCTCGGGTGAGAACGACACCGTCAACTCCGACAGCGGTCGCTACGCGTTGGATCGTCCCAAGGTTCCCAGGGTCCTGAATTCCCTCCGCAACCACGACCCACTCTGCCTCTGAGAGCGTCAGGCTCTGTTCGGCCACCGCTTTGGCCACACCAAGTATCCCTTGGGGTGTACGCGTGTCGGACACTTTGCGCAACGTGTTCTCCGAGACACTCAGTACATCCGCTCCCGTGCCGAGGATCATGTCAATAAGCTTGTGATCCAGCTTGCCCTCGTCGACCAGGAAAAACTCGAAAGAAGCTCCAAAGTGAATCGATTGCGTGATGAGCCGCTCACCTTCGACGAGGACCAGACCGCGTTTTTGGCGCTCCTTGCGCCGCAACAGCGAGGCGGCCAACTTCACACGGGCATTTTGGGGGCTTGTGATGGTCTGGAGCGAGCCGCTCATTCGCGTCACCTACAAATAAGCGAAGGGCCATGCACGTTCGGCCCCTCGCTCACAAGATTACTGATTATCCTTGGCCACAGTCACCAGTTCGGTGAAGACCTTGTCATCGTTGACCGCCAGATCTGCAAGGACTTTGCGGTTGACGTCGACTCCAGCCTTGCGCAGGCCCGCCATGAGACGGCTGTACGAGATGCCGTTTTGACGTGCTGCCGCGTTGATCCGGGTGATCCAAAGCTTACGAAACTCGCGCTTGCGTACCCGTCGATCACGGTACGCGTACATGAGCGATCTCATCACTTGCTGGTTGGCGGGCCGGAAGATTTTACTCTTGCGTCCCCAGTACCCCTTGGCCAACTTCAAAATCTTTTTGTGCCGTCGTCGTGTGACGACACCACCTTTGGCTCTTGGCAACTTCAATCCACCTCCGTGAACCGCCTCTCGAAAACGAGCGAAAGAGTAGGCGGAGCAAACACATTAACTTTGAATCTCTTAAGCGTAAGGCAAAAGTGACTTAACGCGCTTGGTATCCGCCTCGCCCATCTCGGCCTTGTTGCGCAGGCGGCGTTTGCGATTTGCAGGCTTCTTCTCCAGGTTGTGCCTGCGGTTGGACTTGGACGCCATCACTTTGCCGGTGCCCGTCACCTTAAAGCGCTTGGCCGTTCCCTTGTGCGTCTTAGCTTTCGGCACTCACTACAACCCCTTCCATCGAAGAACGCGAAGCAGCCTGGGGTGACCCATCGTCCTCCCGCGCCGCGGCGGGGTTCTTTTTCGGAGCGATGTGCATCACCATTTGTCGTCCTTCCATATAGGGCGGACGCTCGACCACGCTGATTGCGGAGAGACTCTCGGCCATTTCGAGCAAACGCGCTCGCATGAGGTTAGAGTGTACGATCTCTCGTCCGCGAAACCGGACCGTGATCTTGACCCGATCGCCTTCCCGCAGAAAACGCTCCGCGCTTTTCACTTTGACTTCGATATCGTGTCGATCCGTCTTCGGGCTCATGCGAAGCTCTTTGACGGTGACCGTCTTTTGCTTCTTACGACTCTCCTTGTCGCGTTTGGACTGCTCGTACTTGTAACGACCGAAGTCCATCAACCGACATACAGGAGGTCTCGATTGGGGGGCAACCTCGACCAAGTCCACCTCGGCTTGCTCGGCCATTTTGAGCGCCGCCTGAGTTGGCATGACGCCGAGTTGCTCTCCATCCGCACCGACCACGCGCACCTCGCGCACGCGGATTTCATGATTGACACGCCATTCCCGGCTTATTTGAGACCGCCTCCCTGATGGAGCTTTCCAAGCGCCAACGACGCGCCGGGAAACACTAAAGTCGAACCTACTCGCGAAAACTCCTGGGATCTCTTTTGGCGGATACAAACAAAAAGAAGCAGGTAGAACCCGCTTCTCAGAGTTAGCAAAAGGTCAGGGAGGTACCCCGGGTATACCGGTGAACTCGCTGAGCGGCTTTTGACATGACCCAGTGAGCTGCCCCTTGGGGCGCTACAGGGTGAGAAGCATTGCCTCTACTTGTTTGTCCGCTACGTTGGAACACACGCGCCATTATGCGGTTGTGCTTGCCCTAGAAAGACACGCACACAGTATACCACGGGCACTCTCAGCGGTCAAAGCCTTTTTTCTTGGACCTCTGCCGTCACACGTTCGACAAACTCGCCCAGCGGCAGCGCACCCATGTCGCCTTCCGAGCGACTTCGCACAGAGACACTCCCTTGCTCGACCTCTTTGCCACCAACCACAAGCATATAAGGCACCTTCTGTACCTGGGCTTCCCGGATCTTATACCCGATCTTCTCACTGCGGGCGTCAGTCTCGACACGGATTCCTGCGGATCTGAGCTCCTTTTCCACCCTGCGGGCGTACTCCAAGTGGTCATCGGCGATGGGCAACACCCGAGCTTGCACGGGAGCGAGCCATGTGGGGAATGCCCCTGCAAAGTGCTCGACCAAGATCCCAATGAAACGTTCCAAAGAGCCCATGATCGCCCGGTGAATCATGACGGGGCGTTTGTGCTCGCCGTCGCGGTCGACATAGGTTAAATCGAATTGCTCAGGGAACTGATAATCGAGCTGCAAGGTGGCACATTGCCAGGTGCGCTGGAGCGCGTCCGTGACGTAAAAATCCAGCTTGGGTCCGTAAAAGGCACCGTCGCCCGGATTCACCTCATACTCGCGGTTCACCGCATTGAGCGCTCGTGCCAGCGCCGCCTCCGCCTTTTCCCACGCCTCGATCGTTCCCAAAAACTCCTCGGGGCGGGTCGAGAGTTTGATGCTGTACTCCATCCCCAACGTCTGATAAAGCGTATCAAAGATCTCGAGGACGTTCTTAATCTCATCTTCGATTTGGTCCTCGCGCACAAAGAGGTGAGCGTCGTCCTGGTGAAAACCCCGCACACGCATCAGGCCGTGGAGCGTCCCAGAGAGCTCGTAACGAGAGAGCGGGCCGTACTCCGCAATGCGAAGAGGCAGGTCACGGTAGGAGCGCGTCTGCTCCTTGTAAAGGAGACAGTGATTGGGGCAGTTCATCGGCTTGACGGCCAACATCTCACCCTCAGACTCCATGGTGAACATGTTGTCGCGGTAATGGTACCAGTGCCCCGATTGCTCCCACAGCTTCGAACGCATGATCCAGGGAGTTGCGACTTCCTGGTACCCGCGCTCTTCTTGAAGCTCACGCGAGAAGTTCTCTAGTGTGCGGTATAGCTTTTGTCCTTTGTCGTGCCAGAAGGCAAAACCGGGCGCCAGTTCGTTAAAACTGTACAGATCGAGCGCCGGTCCCAGTTTACGGTGATCCCGCCGCGCCGCCTCCTCGAGTCGCGTCACGTAGGCGTCAAGGTCACCCTTCTTGGGAAACGACGTACCGTAGAGGCGTTGCAGCATCGGTCGATCGCTATCACCGCGCCAATAGGCGCCGGCCACGCTGAGGAGTTTAAACGCCCTGATATGCCCCGTGCTAGGCACGTGGGGTCCGCGACACAAGTCGACGAATTCTCCCTGGCGGTAGAGGGAGATGCTTCCGTCTTCGAGATCCTCAAGGATTTCGAGCTTGTACCCTTCACCATCGTCTCGAAACATCGCCTCCGCGTCCGCCTTGCCGATCTCCTCGCGCACGATCGGAAGGTCCTCGGCCGTGATGCGGGCCATCTCCTTCTCAATCGCCTCGAAATCCTCTACGGACAGCGGTTTGGGGCAGTCAACGTCGTAGTAAAAACGCTCTCCGACGACTGGTCCGATAGCGAGCTTCGTTTCGGGATAGATGCGCCGCAGTGCCTGCGCCATCAAGTGCGCCGTGCTGTGACGCAGTACCTCAAGTCCATCGTCGCTGTCGACGGTGAGAATTTGTAGCTCGACATCGTTGTGCAGCGGTCGCGTAAGGTCCGTCACCTGCCCGTCGACCTTGGCGGCCACCGCCGCCTTAGCGAGACGTGCGCCGATCTGCGCGGCGATCTGTTTGGGAGTGATCCCGTCTGCGTACTCTTTGACCGTTCCATCGGGGAGTGTGACGCGAATTTGTTTCACCATGGACACCTCTTTCTCGAATCGCCGCTACGTAAGAACAAAGCGTAAACAAAAAACGCAAATAAAAAAGCCCCTCCCACTTGGGACGAGGCCTATAGCTCGCGGTTCCACCCAAATTGACTCATCTAGCACACTATCGTCATCCCGGACGCGCGGTCTAGAAAGAGTCCACTCTTGTCGGTCAGGCGGTAACGGGCCTCGCCGGCACACCCTACTCTCGTACGCTCGTGTCAAGCGACGGCGTTTCGAGTGTGCTACTCCGGGGTGGTGTTCACCAAGGGCGGCTCCGGAAGGCTTGCAGCCTACGACCCTCCGTCTCTCGTCACGCTTTGAGCCGAATCTCTCGGTTACTCGTCCCCATCCTCGCGTTAAACCGAAACTGTTTCGTTGCGCATGGGTTGCGCAAGGTTTGTACGTCGACGTATCGACATTATACGAGAGCCGCGCGCAGCGTGTCAACCACGCCGAGTACGTCACTTACGCAGGACTTGTCCACTACAAGATCGCAAGCAACGCAGCTTGGACCAATCCGATGACGCCTCCTAACACCGCGCCCAACACTTCAATCGTGCGCAACTCGTGGCGGGCCACCCTGTGCACCAGTTGTTCGAGTTGATCCGTGTCGAGCGCCTCCATCTTCTCTCTTACCACGGTGCCGATGCGGAACTCATCGCGAACTCGTTGAATCAGGTTGCCCGAAACGTCATGCACTACCGCGCTGGCCTCTCGGTGAACGACCCGATGGATATACCCACCTATCATGCGGCGAAACTGCTCGGGGAGTCCCCCAGGTAGATTCTCCTCCAAGCGACGGTCGACGTAGTTCACGATGGTGCCGACCACCTCTTTCTCGTACCCGGCAACGTCGACCCGCGCCAATAGCTCGTCCATTGGCAAGAGTTCGTTCTCAACCGTGTCGGCGACGACGCGCGCCAGGTCTTCGCGTCGCCGAGGCAGTACCCCTTGCACGCGCACACGCCCCAACACTCGTCTGGGCTCCTTTGGGCGGAAGAGCATGCGAATGGCCAAAAAGTTTGTACTCCAACCGATAGCGGAGCCCACCAACGGCAAGATCACCCACTCCCATCCTACCATGGGACACCGAAACTCCCCTCGTTGGCGAACATTCTACCGGCTGATTCTATCACACCTCGGGCTCCTAGTGGCTGCGATGCTCCTGACACCGCTCGCAACCAGGGCAATACTGCAATCGATCCGCCAGAACCCTCTCTAACGTCATCAGATTCCACCGCTCAGGTTGGAGATGGCACCGGACTCGAATCGGCGCCAACGTGATCAAGGCGCTTAAGAGCAAGTCCTCACGAATCACATGACCGTCGGTCGACAAGTCCTTCACAAAGCTCTCGAGGTAGTCATCGTGCACTACGCTTCCGCCTTGGTCGACAAGAGAAAAGGCGCCGAACTCATCAGGAAGGATGTGCAGCTCATCGACGCTCGGCTCTTGGGACTCCATGAATGAGCGCAAGAGGTCGACGAATTCCACGTACTCGCGGTCGGATTCGTACCGTCTGAGAGTGACCGCGAGGCACTCCCGAAGCTCCTTGGTATAATCCCGAAGTCGAAACCGGACAAAGCCGTCGAGATTAAGCAACCGCTCCTCGCTCACGTGGTGCAGGACACGGCTAGGAATCTCGCGTCGCCCGGACCGCCCCACCTCCTCCATACGCTCGATCTCACGTCGCACCAGTGCGATCACCTCGTCGCACTCATCAGGGGCGTATTGGGGCTTTCGAAGCTTTAGGGCACTGCGTAGGTACTGCTGCTCGTAATCTCCGACGATCGTTTGGGAGACCGCCTGGGCGATGGCGCTGCGAAACGCCTCCTCCACCTCGCTCTCATTCGCCACTCGGGCGCTCTGCGTCGAAGGGTCGATCTCGCAACGCAAGAAGGTTGCGTCCCCAACACGCTCCTCATTGAGCCTGGACGGCAATCCCGATCGCCCCAGTGCGTTCATCTCAAACTCGAGTCGCTCTTTCAATCCGGCTGAGCGCTCCGTTACGCTCACAACGTATTGGGACACTCTATGGTCGCTCCTTCCGCTGGCGGGTGCGTGCTACCGCCACGTACCCACGGACCCCGTAGCCACTCTCGTAGAGTTGTACTAGTATATGGGCACAATCATTACGGGTATACGGGAGAGCTGACGATGACGTATACTCGTCCCAGGGGAGGGAGCTTTCCATGAGCATCCATGCACAGACGCACATTGGCTACGTCCACTACCAAGTGGCCGAAATTGAACGGATGGTCAGGTTTTATCAGGAGATCTTAGGCTTTGCGTTACACCGTCAAGACAATGAGTCAGCGACGCTCGGCACACCCTCTCGGGAGCTCCTTCGGTTCACTAAAGTTCCCGGCGCCCGGCCTGCGCGACGCTCGACCGGGCTCTATCACACGGCCTTCTTGGTTCCGACCCGTTGGGAGCTCGCTCACCTCGTCCAACGTATCGCGCAAACACGGACTCCCGTGCAAGGTACGTCCAACCACGGAACCCATCTGGCGATATACCTCCCGGATCCAGAGGGGAACGGTATTGAACTCGCCTGGGACACGCCCGCCGACCAGTGGCCCATGCGAGATGGGAGACTTATGTTCGAGGAGATGCCCCGTGAACCGGTCGACCTCAAGAGTCTCCTTAAGGAACTTGAGCGAGATCGCTCGGCATGGAATGGATTGGATACGGAAACGATCATCGGCCACGTGCACCTGCACGTCTCCGACCTCGAGCGTTCCGAGCACTTTTACGCAGAGCTGTTAGGCTTCGACGTCACCATGAAAAGCGACGCGTTCGCTGGACTCTTCGTCAGCGCTGGGGGATACCACCATCACATCGGCCTTAACGTTTGGCACGGTGTCGGCGCACCGCCGCCTCTCCCGGATGCCACAGGACTCAAGTACTTTACAATCGATGTGCCCAACGACGAGGCGTTGAATCGAGCCGTCGCCCGGCTCGAAGCAGGCGGATTTAAGAGTGTCGCCAACGAGGAGGGACGCCTCTTTGCCGATCCATCCGGCATCGGGGTGATGTTGCGGAGAGGCGTTTAAGGGACAGGTCGATGCACCGGAATCTTTCGTGGTGTCAGCATTCGGGCACGTTGAGGTTCGAAGGGGTTGCGTTGCGAGGATAGATGCTGGCGGTCGACCCGGTCTGTCTGCGCGGAATGCGATCATTCCGCTGCGTCACCTTCAGCATGATAAGGGCATCATCAAGGCAAACTTGAAACTCCTCAACGTTCTGCAGAACGATTTGAGGCGTGAGGTCCTCGATTTCACGGGTGAGCGGGCCCGACGGGGCCGCCCAGACATACGCCAACGTCTTGCTTCCCGCGCCTACTCCCCATGTGTACTCTAATCTCTTGGCCGATGAGTCAGAAGTAAATTGAACACTCCGGGCAGCGATCAGTCCCGCCTGGCGGCCACTGGTGGACACATCGAAACCTGCAGTAATCTCACGAAGGACCGTATACCCATCCGTCCGCAAGTCAAAGGTGTCCACCGTTCTCCCTACGTGCCGGTACCCCCAAAGGAAAATGCTGCCCACCAAGGTGAGTAGCACCCCGACAAGGGTGAGTGCGGCGAGAAGCTCGACCAACGTGAAGCCGCGATCATTCGTGGTCTCTCTACCCCTCAGTCCAGCCACTGGGCACCACCTTAGACTTGCCGGGTAGATCTACGCCCAGCATTCGCGCCTCGTACGCGTCGTACTCAATGTTATCCGGTCCGTGTTGGGAACTAAATGTGAAGGTGTCGCCGACGGCAGCGCCATACACGTCAAAGGCGTTACCGTTGAACGTGATGTTGCGTGAAGGCGAGTAGAAGCCACAGGCGCAGGTCATCGCCCCGTTCACCTCATCCTCGGCATTCACCGTCGTCGTCGCCTCCGTTAGAAAGAGGACGTCCGGCATAATCTCCGGATCGACCGAACCGATCACCACTTTCCCTGACGTCGTGATTCCGTCACGGACGTAAAAGTGGTTCCACGGAGCGGCAGCCCCCAGAGTGCCTCCCTCACCTGCGAAACGAGCGGGCGCGCTAATGGTAAGACTCCCGCCGATGTTAAACCTATTCGTCCCCAGTAACTCGCCCGTGCCTTTGATCGTCACGTCACCGTTCACATAGACCGTCGAGTCTTCAAACACGAACGTGTGAGAGAGCAGTAGGTTTCCCGTCACGTACACGATGGAATTGCGAACTTCGATCGCCTCTCCCCCGGCAAACTCTTCATCGATCACACACGCCGGTTCGTCTTGAATGACGGCCTTCCCACTCGTACGGTCGATGAAGCATGCACTCACCGCGCCGTACCTCCACGTCGGTACATTCAACCACACAGGGATGTAACTGGGGTCATGGTAGACGTCACCGGGATCCACCGCCACGATCGCCTTGGGGAACAGGGCTCCGCGCCCTCTGACGACGACTTCAACTGACCGTGTCCGATCCTGGTACGTACCCGTCGCTCGCGCAATGGTCGCACCTGCCATGGTCGGGTGGGGCACGATCTCCACAGAGTACTCACCGTCTACGTGAGGCGCACCTCCTGATAGTTCGACCTTCCCGCCGTGTGTATCAAGCCATTCCCCAAGGCTCTGGTCATTTGCCCGCAGGGCGGCATCTGCCGCCGCTAGTCCGTGGTTGAGTCCTGACTCCGCCGCGTAGAGCGCCAGCATCAGTTCCGTCTCGAACGTTGCACGTCGCAGCAGTGTCGGAGCCAGCGAGACCACACTTCCCAACATCACAAGGAGGAGGGTGAGTAGCGCCAACACCACAACCAACGCGACGCCGTCCTCGCGGCTGTACCACGGACGCATTAGTAGCCGCCTCCGGTCACGTAGAAGCTGAACGTATCGGCGGGTTCTCCGCCGACCGAACCCTCACGCACCGTCAGCTCCACCTTTTGCAGTCGAGTAATCCCCTCCTGCGAATCAATGCATGTGTAGGTGGCCCAGTAGTCTGCGGGCAACGCAAAATCGTTAACCGATCCGTCACACGTGAGAATGGACTGGTCCAGTCGGGCCAACTCTTTGATCTCCTCGATGGCGGTGCGCGTAATTTGCCCGAGCTCGCCTTTCCTGGACCCGTAGCGCATCATATGGTCGGTCGATTGAATGATACCGTAAGCGATGACACTCAATACACCCAAGAGCGCCAGAGAGGCCAGCGTCTCAACGAGTGTGAATCCGCCATCGCCCGTCGTGTATCCCTTCATCTAATACTGCCAGCCCAATCGAAGTCCGCCTTGCCAGCCAAGCTTCCGGCCGGGGACGCTCGGCGCTGATTCAGCATCTCCGAGGAGGTGTACATACTCCACGTACGGTTCGAGGTAGAAATGTTCGTTAATCTCACTCCGACCGCCCACGCGGGCGGTGAGTGTCGACGATGCCGCAGTAAGATTGGCGGAATAGATGCGGTCCAGGAGGACGTCAACCCAAGGGCGGCTCTTCCCATCCGAAACGTAATGTCGGAGTCCAATCCCAAAGCCCCAGTCAGTCGCTTCGGCGCCACGAGCGACGTACAGCCTCGTCATGGGGTACCGCTGTGCGACTCGATGCTCAAACTCAAGTTGGACAGCGCCCGCGAGCGCCGCGCCCGTCTCAAGACGAACGGAACGCTCGTCAGGCACCCTCAAATCCGAATCACCTGGGCTACGAGTCGGCTCGATGTGGACGTTTGCCGCGCCCCTTTCTTCTCCCGGGAGAGGCTCCTCGTCCCGGACGATCCGTGGAATGAGAAAGATGACTGTCTCCGACTGAAACGTCTCAGTCACTTCGCTCTGAAAGAGCCGGCCCAGCAGTGGCAGATCTTTGAGAAACGGGATCCCTGACATGGTACGGCGTTCTTCTTCTTGAATGAGACCGCCAATCACCAAGGGCTGTCCATCCCGCACCCGCACCCGTGTCTCGGCCTCGCGTGTTCGGATCTGGGGAACGTTTTGAGCCGTCATCCCCGTAATGCTGCTCACTTCGGTCATGATGTCCAACGTAATGAAGCCGTCGCGACTCACCGTCGGAGTAATCTCCAGCCCGATTCCGGCCTCAATAAACTCGAGCGTCTCCGTCACCTGGCCATCTTCGGAAACCTCTCGCATAATGATTGGGATGCGGTCACCAATCAACATTCGGGCCGGCTCTCCGTCCAAGGCGGCCAATTTTGGACTTGCTAGGATGCGCGAATCCCCCTGCTCACTCAAGAGTCTTAGCAGCGTTTGTAACTGCAGAGGATTCCACGTGAGCGTTGCAGCCTCAGGACTCCCTCCCCAGCTTGGATTCGGTATGCTCCAGTCGATGCCAAGGCGTCGCATCGCGTCGACGGAGATCTCCTCAACACGAGCCTCGACCAACACCTGTCCCGGAGGCGCGTCATACTCTTTTAACAGCTCCACGGCCTCTCCAAGTATCTCGGTAGCTCCTTCCAGCACCAACGTTCTCACGGGAACGTCTACCGATGCCTTGAGCTCAGGCCACATCGTTTGCACAAGCTCTGAGGATTTTTGTGGGTCGGCGTAGTCGAGACGTACCACGCGAGTCTCGATTGGGGCTGGAGGCTCTTCTGGCGCAGCCATGACATAGAGAGCGTTCCCGTCGAGTCGGTAGTCGAGATCGGCAGCGTCTGCGACATGTTGCAGCGCCCGAACGTATTCCATTCCCTCCAGGGAAGCGGTAATCGTATCGTCGAACGTGCCGTCGAGAACCAGGTTCCACCCAGCTTTTTGGGAGAGTGCCACCAACACCTCTTCGACCGACGCGCGACTGAAGGTGAGCGTTCTCGGCTGTTCCACATCGTAGCGCCCGAGGAATTCCGCTGCGACACCTAGATGATCGGGTAGCCCTTTTAAGATCAAGCGACCAGTGGGTGCGTCGACAATCACCGTCACTGCCGGAAAGAGCTCCCGCACGAGTTGCGCGGCTGCATCGACATCGACATGACGTGGGCGAAACACCTCGTGGGCCGCTTCCACCAACCCCTGGGTGAATCGTTCCAGTGATGCAATGATGAGCGTACTACCCTCAATATGGTGTCGGAGACCATGAGTGCGGGCTATAAGGGCGATCGCCTGCATCACCGGCTGCTCCCTGAGCGTTAACGTCACCTCCCCCTGTACTCCTTGGTCGAGAACGACGTTGAGATTGGCAGCCGCTGCCAGACTCTCAAACACCTGCGAAATGGGAGCCTTATTAAAGTCCATACTGACAACGACATCCTCTGATGCGAGGGTCGCCTGTACAGATAGCAGCGCCATGAGGATCGCACATACGACGACGAGGAAGGGCGGAGGTGTTCTCATCTATTTGGCACCTTCCCAACCGGAGATAACGGTGCGATCTCCGGATCCGTCGATGAGGACCACCTCATCGAACGATATGGCTTCGACGAGAAACTCCCCAGCTCGTGCGCCCTCTTTGTAGACGCCACTCTTCCCTTCGATAGCGAGGACGACGAAACGAGCGCCATCTCGTACGACGACGCCCTGAACACTCAACTCCGGGGCGTCAAGCTGACGGATCAATGTTGCGACTTGGTCAAGGTCGCGGGGCGCCCCCGTCACGACCAATGCTCCGTTGAGCTCAGCGACTTCGACACGCTCGTGGAGTCGAAAGGTGTTTATGGCATCAGTCGCTTCTTGAGGTGTGACGTAGCGCAAATCAATCAGGCGAGTCTCCTCGACCACGACCGGCGCAAGCGCCGCAACGACAGGACCGGTTTGAGACGCCTCTACGATCAACCGCCTCCCGTCGATTCGGTACTCCACGCCGCTTTGTGTCGCCACCAAATCGATGGCCTCATCGATCTCCTTTCCCCGGTATAGAAAAGTGGCGTTTCCATCGATCGTTGAATCCGCGATGAGGGTGTACCCGCCCTCTCGCGCCAGGGCTTGAAAGATCTCCGCCAACGGTGCATCCGTAAACTCCAGCTCCACCGGTGGAGGTACATCGCGTGCCTCAATAAACCGGGCTGCTGCCGCCAATTGTTCTTCCGTTCCACGCACGATGACACCGCCACCCGTTACATCGGGTGTTACGTCGGCATCACCCAGCAACACTTGCAGAGACGGAGTCAACGTTGTTGGGTCCGCATGCTTCACAGGGAAGTACCGAGCGACACGTATTGTAAATTGCTGTTGCAGTCGCTGTTCGGACGCCACTACCAGCGTATGTCCCATCATTTTTGAGCTGTAGCCGCTCACCTTAACGACGAGCTCGACCGCGTCGTGAACGTCAATATTGTCGAGCTTTAGTGTGAGCTCCCCTTGAACCTCCCGGTCGAGAACGACGTTAAACCCACCGATCTCACCAAGAATTTGCAGGACATCACGCACATCAGCCGAGTCGAACTCCATACTCACTTGCGCGCTCGCAAGGCCTCCGAATGCCAGTAGGAGTATCATCGTAATCGTTACAACGCTCCGAGTCCTCATCGCTCTCCTCCTAGCCGCAGTATGCTCTCCTGCCCATTCCGTTGGACTCTGACATAGGCGTCCCCAATCGCGACAATGAGGACGTCGTCCAGGACATCCCCCACACGTAAAATGTGAGATTGTTGGTTCACGTCCAACAGCGCCATCCGAGAGCGACGCTGGTCCACAATCCCTTTCAAACGCCAGTGCGATAGATCCGCTCCGAGATCCCCAACAGTGCCCAAAGCCGGTTGCAATGGCGACGGAAGCGGTACCACATTGCGTGCGTAGAGTTGGGTTCGATCCCAATCCGGATACTCTTCCGGACGAGCCTCCAAGACGGAGATCCTTAGTGTCGTATCCAGCTCCAAGGTAGACGGATCACTGGCGACTGGGATGTCGAGAGCCATCTGATTGATCCTTGCCGTCGGGAACGAATCGTTGAGTCCCACCAAGAACGTGAGAATGCTGTGAAAGGTTCCGTGAAAGCGCAAGTGAACGATGATCTCACTGCGGTTCTCGCTCCAGCGAGTAGGCGAGTACTCCAAACTGGCGACGCTTCCGCCGGAGAGTCCTCCCAACTGCTCCAATTGCTCCACGATAAAAGGGATGTTCGTCAGATCAGGCACTTGGGCAACGAGCCTGTCCCTTTGCGTGACGAGTCCTAGGCGCTCATTCCTCGCATCTTGAATCTGGCGCCGCACCGTCGGCAGGGTCGACAACGCACGTTCATCGTCTTCAATTTGACGTTGAAGCGCCTCTCGATTCGCATAGAGCTGGTAGTTGACAAACCCGCCCACCGCCACCGCGAGTGTGATCCCGACGACGAGTGCGATAAATTGCGTTTTCTTGGTCCAAGACGTCGGATTAAGGATCCGCCCCGCCTTGCTGTCAGCGCTCAATACGCGCCCAAGAGAGAGTGAAGGCGGTAGTGCCAGTCTCATGACGGGTCCCCTCCCAGTTCGATGCGGAGACTAAACGCTTGGCTTCGAGCGGCACCCTCACCGACGGCGTGAATGGAGGGCAACTCTACCATCGTCACCTGGGGCAACCCTTTCAACGCCTCCAAGAATGCTGAGAGATCGTCTGGATTCGACGTGTATCCGTTCGCAGAGACGCTTTGATCCGGCGAAAAGAAGATTTGGGTCATCCAGACGCCCGGTGGAGTCACTTCCGCGATCCCTCGCAGGATCCCGATCATGTTGCGGTTCGCCTCATCGCCCAAAAAGTCTCGTGCAACGTTGACCTCCTGCTGAACCTCACGATTCTCTGATCGCAACGTCCGCAACTGGCCCTCCTGACGGCGCAACTCCCTCATGTCCGGGGCCATCGCCTCGATTCGTGCGCTGTACATGCCGATGAGGATCGAGTTGAAGACACCAAAGGCAACGACGATCAACGTAACACTCGCTGCGACAATGAGCCCCATGCGCCGCCAGTCTACGCTGCGCTGGCTCTTACCGCGCTCCTCTTTCGGCACCAGGTTGAACCGAATCACAGCTCCTCAAGCCCCCTTTGGGCCATCCCGACAGCAATCGCGAAGGCGGGGGCCTCCTCCCCCAACACACCCTCGTCACCGGGGCCAATCAACGGATCCGCCAGGATTGTGCGTATCCCGGACTCTTCCTCAATGAATTGCGTGATCCCGTTGACAAGCGCCCCTTCCCCGGCAACGATAAGCGTATCGATTTCGTCGAGGGTGCTCGCACCTTCGAGCGTCTGAATCAATGCTCGAGAAAGGTTTTGCACCGCGTTTCCGACAGGTCCCATGCCGCCTTCCTCTGCAATCAGCGCAGCATCAAGGTCCGACAGATTCGTATCGTCTGACGGGGGGAGGCCAAAGATAGGCTCCATATCGGCGGGGATCAACCGGCTCAGCTTGTAAACGCCGTCCTGAAAGAAAATTAAGTGGAGGAGTTGCGGACTCAGCACGAGGTAACCGACCGCTCCCTCTCTCGGGCAGGAGAGCGGCAACGAGAATCCCCCAATGTCGAGGATCTCAGGGTGAAAACCTAAACTTTGAAACGGCAGCAAATAACCGTAGACTAGGCCGCGAGGCGCCGCCACAACAAGCAGCTCCCGGACCCCGCCCTCGACCTCCGGCTCCTGTAAGGCCTGGTAATCAAAGAAAATGGCATCGTCGAAGCGAACGAGTCGCTCGAGTTCCCACTGTATGGTTTGATTTAAGTCCTTCTCCGGCATGCGGGGCAGTTGTAAGGTTCGTATGTCTACACGTTCGCTCGCCATAGAGACGCAAATATTCCCCCGACCGACTCCAGCCTCGTCAAAGAGGTCTGCAATGATCCCCTTAAAGGCCGCCGTGTCTGCAATCTCCACCTCACTGATGACGCCCTCGGGCACCGTGGCCTTTGCTTTCGCCACAAGCGACGGTCCCCGTCGTCCTTGCTTCAAATGAACGAGTCGGATCATTCGTTGACTAATCTCTAATCCTACGGCGACATTCGCCACGGTCCATCACCCCCGTTTGTCTACTGCACCACATTCACCAAATCGAACATCGGCATAAACACGGCCGCGACAATCGTACCGATCACCCCTGCGAGCACCGCGATAATGATTGGCTCGATCACGGAGGTGAGACTCTTCACCGCCCGTTCCACTTCGTTGTCGTAGAAGTCAGCCATCTGCATCAGCACCTTGTCCATGCCTCCGGTCTCTTCGCCGACGGCGATGACGTCAACCAACATGCGAGGGAAGACCTTCCCCTCGCGCAAGGGTTCACTTACGCCGCGACCGTGTTCGACCCCGACGCGGGCGGTTGCGACGTCGGTGGCAACCACTTGATTCCCCACGATCTTCTCCAGAATCTCCAGTGCGTGGACCATGCCGATGCCGCTCGTAATCAGGAGGCTTAGTGTACGGGAGAACCGCGAGAAGATCACTTTCTGAACGAGTTCACCCGCGATCGGAAGGCGCAGGAAAAGTCCGTCCACCTGTCGACGTCCCCGCTTACTGCGAGCGTACATGCGAATCAGTAAAATTAGGGAGGCCACACCCAAGAAGACGTAGAGTACGTTCGACATCATCCAGCCCTGAACACCCAGAATGACACGCGTCAGCAAGGGTAGATCAGCGTCATACTCCTGAAAGAGGTTTGCGAACGTGGGCAACACCGCAAAGAGTACGACGCCGATGGCGATGAACGCAAAGAGGGTGACCACGGTGGGATAGGTGAGCGCCTGCTTGATGTCGCCGCGCAACTTCGCTTCTTTTTCGTAAAAGACAGCCAGCCGATTGAGCACTTCAGAGAGGTTTCCCGACTCCTCTCCGAGCTCAATCATGTTGATGAACATCTGCGGGAAAACCTTCTCGTGGCGCCGAAAGCTCTCGGCCAACCCTTCTCCGGAGACAACGTGTTTAACCACCGAGAGAACGGTCTCTTTCGTCGCCTTCACGGGCTGTTGATCGGCCAGGGCTTTTAATGAGTCGACGACAGGCATGCCTGTCTCCACCATGATGGCAAACTGCCGACAAAAGATCGCGACCTCTTTGGGAGCCAACGACCGAGGTCGACCGAGACGTGACGACCGCTCCTTAACCGGCTGAAGCGATGCGAGGAAGAATCCTTCGACACGGAGCCGCTCGGCCACACTCTCAGCCCGCTCCGCCTGGATGGTGCCGGTGACTTCTTTGCCGCTGCGATCCCAAGCCCGGTACCGATACACTTGAGCCACCGTCACTCACCTCAACTTCACAAATCACAGATTCCTTGTGGCTCACTTGGAGATCCATCCGTCTCATGCGCGCTTACGAAGGTTGGCCACCTCTCGCTCGATCTTCCCCTGGCGGTACAACTCGTCCAGCGCTGCATTCATGGTTTGCATGCCAAAACGGCCACCCGTCTCAATGACGGAGTTGATCTGGTGCGTCTTGCCTTCACGGATTAAGTTCCGTACCGCTGGCGTCGCCAACATGATCTCACGAGCGGCGACGCGACCGGTGCCGTCGCGGTTGGGCAGAAGCTGCTGGGAGATGACGGCCTGCAAGGCCCCTCCCAGCTGCGTGCGAATCTGCGGCTGCTGGTGCGGTGGGAACGCGTCAATGATGCGATCAATGGTGCTTGCCGCTCCGCGAGTATGTAGCGTCGAGAAGACGAGGTGACCGGTCTCCGCCGCCTTGAGCGCCACCTCAATCGTCTCCATATCGCGCATCTCGCCGACCAGAATCACGTCGGGATCCTCACGGAGAGCCGCTCTTAGACCGATGGCATAACTCTTGGTGTCATTGCCGACCTCTCGTTGATTGACAATCCCCTGTTGATGCGTGTGCAGGTACTCCACCGGATCCTCGAGCGTGATGATCACGTCCGACCGGTTTCGATTGATCCAGTCAATCATCGCCGCCAGCGTCGTCGACTTCCCGCTCCCGGTGGGCCCCGTTACCAGTACGAGACCGTCATTGTTTTGGCAGATTCCCTTCACCACCGGCGTGAGACCAAGGGCCTCGAACGACGGTACCTCTTCATTGATAAGGCGAAGGACTAAAGCCGCGCAACCGCGTTGACGAAAGAGGTTGCAGCGAAACCGCCCGATCCCTTCCACGCCGTAGGAGAAGTCGAGCTCACCCGTCTCGGCAAACTGCGTGCGCTGGGACGCGCTCGTCACAGCCTCAACCACCGCATCGATGCGCTGCGGCGTCATCGTCTCGTACCCCGGGACTTTTCGCAATTCGCCGTGTAGGCGCAAGGTCGGCGGAATGCCGTTCGTAATGTGAAGGTCGGATGCACCGGCCTCCACCGCATAAGCCAAGAGCTGCAACGTATCCAACGATCTCTATCCTCCCAACGTCACCGAGACGACCGGCTCCGTCTCCTCCTCGGATTCATCGGGGAGGGTTCCGAGCTCTACGTCGTCGTCATGTACTTCGTCATCAACCGAGTAGACAGCCCGCGCCACTTCGTCTACGGTTGTCTGCCCCGCCATCACTCGCCGGATCGCCGTCTCCTTGAGTGTCACCATCCCGCCGGCGAGCGCAGCGTCACGCAACGCCTCCTCTGAGGCGCTTTGACGCACCAAGCCTCGGAGGTTGCGATTCATGAGGAGCACCTCTTCGATCGCAATGCGGCCCTGGTACCCCGAGCCACTACAAGCGGGACAGCCTTCCCCCCGCCTCAACATGCCGGGTTTCGCTCGTCCTTCCAAAAAGCGCTGCTCAAAAGGCGTCAACTGCTCGACAGGCTGACTACACTTTGGGCAATTGCGGCGCACGAGTCGCTGAGAGAGGATTCCGCTCACCGTATCCGCCAGCAAAAACGGCTCGATGCCCATGTCCATGAGGCGGCCGAGGGTCGCGGCCGCACTGTTGGTGTGCAGGGTACTCAGGACTAAGTGTCCCGTGAGCGCAGCTCTGACAGCGATCTCCGTCGTCTCTTGGTCCCGCATCTCTCCGACCATGACGATATCCGGGTCCTGACGCAGCACAGACCGAAGGGCCGCGGCGAAACTCACCCCGGCCCGAGTGCTCACATTCACCTGCGTGAGTCCGGCCATTCGCACCTCTACCGGATCCTCGATCGTGATGATGTTCACTTCCGGATCGTTGAGACGGTGCAAGAAGGAGTAAAGCGTCGTCGTCTTACCACTACCCGTGGGCCCGGTCACCAGCGCGACCCCTTGCGGCTGAGCCAACATGCGCTGAATCGCTCGGAGACTCTCCGGCTGAAACCCGAGTCCTAAGAGGTCGACGACCTCTTCCGATCGACTCAGGATTCGTATGACCACTTTCTCACCATAAATAGTAGGGAGCGTTGAGACACGCAAATCGACCGGGGAGCCCTCGTAATTCAACCGAATCTTTCCGTCTTGCGGCCGCCGCCGTTCCGTAATGTCCAACTCGGACATCACCTTAATGCGGGAGACGATGTCGTTTTTAAGTTTCTTGGGAAACTCCATCACATCACGCAAACGGCCGTCGACACGGTAACGCACCCGAATGCGTTCTTCCTGAGGCTCGATGTGAATGTCGGAGGCACGGTCCCGAATCGCCTGGGCGATGATCATGTTAACGACTTTGATCCGCGGCGAGTCGTCGGCTTCGTCGGGCAGCTCTTCGTCATCATCGTCGAAGTCGTCGTCCAACGCCTCGATGATCTGCTGGGCCGATTGGTGAAAGTTGCTGTGGCGATCCATCGCCCGCTGGATCTCTTCCGTCGTGGCGAGGTAGGGCGCAACATCGCAACGCGTCGCGGCACGCACGTCGTCTTGAGCCACAAAGTCGAACGGATCGACGGTCGCAACCTTGAGGGTGCGACCGTCGAGTTCAAACGGGAAGACGTGGTGACGCTTCATGATCTCTTCAGGGACAAGGGCCAGAATCTCCGGAGAGAGCTGGATATCGTCGAGTCGGACTCGACCGAGCCCGTAAAACGAGGCGAGCACCTCGATGAGTTGCTCCTCCGTGATGAGCCCCTCATCAATGAGGATCTCTCCGATGCGCCGCCCCGACTCTTTCTGCTTGGCAACAGCCTCTTCGACTTGGGCGCGCTCCACGAGTCCACGTTGGACCAGCATGTCACCTAAGCGTTTGCGCGTCCTTGTTGCCATAAGTTGACCCACCTTCACCCCATTAAGACCCCGAGCCCATATTGTCATCGAGTACAATGCATGAATAGAAGCCGAATATCTATCAACATATAGTGGGACACGTCATCATATAAAAAACAACGTCCCACCCGTGCTTGTTCGCCACCTTACTCCGTATCCATCAAGACCGAATAGTCCATACGCCTGACCCAAGGGCTGTTAGGCCTCCGGCACAACGTCCTTCACAATTGTGCTTGGATTATTGGAAGCGGTTCCAACTCGATCTCCATCACTATACCAAACATAAACTCCGACTTGATTCCCTGCAGTAGTCGTATCCCAGTCTTCTATCACGCAGTAGTACAGCCCATCAGCGATATTTGGGTCTACTTCCTCTGGGAGATCACAATCAGCGTCACCCGATACCCAGGTTGACACTGCACTGGACCAAACCTCGTCATCGACATCGAGATAGGTAGCATCTAGTTTACCGGCGTCCGCAATTGCAGCCCCTTCCGCGTTGGCCACGACAATTCCGGCATTGTTCTCACCAAACTCTCCCCCTTCAGCAAGGAACATTTTCACGGCAGAGTCCAGTACTCTCCAATTCGTGTCGGCCTTAGTCACCAACGCCCTCGTTTGCAACATGTTCATACCCGTAAACCCTATCCCAGCCAGAACCCCAATAATCACCATCACCATCAACAGCTCGACCAGCGTAAACCCGCTCTCGTCTCGCCCTTTACCGCGAAGCACCTTCATAAACCGTTCCACTGTAAACAAGCCCCCCAGTTAGGTGACGGGTGGACATCAGCAACGTCGGTCTTTGCGAGAACGCAAAAAACCTGTGCCATACTCGCACAGGTTTTGAAAGTCGACCGTGTGAGCATCGGCGGTCCGGCTGTCATAGCCCCTGTACAAGAGGCCTTAGACCCGTGACTTTGCGTCCCCGGCTTTCACCGAGTTTGCCTTTATCCACTCGTTAGATATTCACCATTTTGGTGTTGCATCCAAAGATTACCGCAGTCGATTCTGGGTGTCAATCCCATAACAGTGATCCGGGTCACATTTTCCGAGAAATTCCTAGATATTTCGCGATCATCTCACAAGAACGGCCCAGACCATCGCCGCGCCCAGAGCCAGGAACGGCCCAAACGGAATCGGCGTCCTGCGCCCATGCTTCCCAAGTCGAATCAACGCCAGGCCAATGCCGGCACCGACGAAACTCGCGACAAAGAGCGTGTAGATTGATCCGAGGGGGCCCAGGAAGGCCCCGATCACCCCGAGAAACTTGGCGTCCCCCACTCCCATCCCGCCTTTGCTCAGCCACACGATCAGAAGGACGACCCCAGATCCAACTGCCGCGCCTGCGATCGATTCAATAACCCCCACGTCCGACCAGCCCAACGCAGCCACGAGTAGTGCGGCGATAAAGCCCAACCCGTTCACAGAATTGGGAAGCCGCATGTGCTCCAAGTCGATGAGGAACATGACGATGAGAAATGCGCCAAAGAGGCATCCGGAGACGAGGCCTTGCCAGTCAGGCGCCAGTGCAAACACACCCAGAAATACAAGAGCCGTGACACCCTCGATCGCCAAGTCACGCGGTGGAATCCGGGTTTCGCAGTAACGGCAACGCCCTCGTTGGGCGAGATAGCTGAGGACGGGCACCAGATCAAGGGGTCCGAGTCGATGTCCGCAGCGGGAGCAGCTCGACGCGGGTCGAATGATCGACACTCCCCGTGGCACTCGATCAACGACCACGCCCAGGAAGCTGCCAAAAACGAGTCCAATGATGACGAGCAGCCCCATATGGATTAGGTCCATCTTCGAATCCCCCGCTTGCGCACAAAATAAAAGCCCGCCGGATACACTCCAGCGGGCCTGCACCTGGTGGGGAAGAGAGGACTCGAACCTCCGACCTTCACGATGTCAACGTGACGATCTAACCAGCTGATCTACTTCCCCGTTATAAAATTTGGAGGCGGCACCCAGATTCGAACTGGGGAATAGGGGATTTGCAGTCCCCCGCCTTAGCCACTTGGCCATGCCGCCTCGCCAAAGTTATCGGTTTCATTCCCCGACACAACGATGCGGCCACACGGCCGCATGCTAAGGTGTAACGTGGAGCGGGCGACGAGACTCGAACTCGCGACCCCAACCATGGCAAGGTTGTGCTCTACCAACTGAGCTACGCCCGCATGCTCCAACACGCTCTCGCTTGACAGCACAGCGAGAACACTTGTTATTATAGCAGGGACCTCCCGTGTTGACAAGGGATTTTTCTCGGAAGTTGTGACCAGAATACTAAGGCTGTCGTCGAGCAGCGTTAGGGAGAGATCTCCGTGCCCACCCACATGACTGAACCCGCTGAGGTCTTGCACCACCTTCGCTTCACACTTGCCCGCAACAGCTCGGACGCAATCCAATCTTTTGTGGCCTCATATCAGCCGGCAGATCTCGCCGAGCTACTCTTCGATCTTTCGCCCGACGACCGGATTCGCCTCGTCGAAGGAGTCGAACCGCTTTACGGCGCCCGCCTCGTCCGCAGCCTCGAGTACGAGGAGCAACGGGAGCTGGTCCTCTCACTGCCGCTCAAATCGCAAGCGCGTCTCCTCGGAGCGATGCCTTTGGACGATTTGGTCGACCTATTAGCCACCTTTCCGCCGGGGGAGATCGAGGGCATTCTCGCGTTGATTCCCAAGGAGGCCGAGTCGGTTCGAGGGCTCATGCAGTACTCGGAGACGAGCGCCGGGGGAATCATGACCTCGGATTTCATCGCTCTCCCCTGCGACACTACGGTCGAGGAGACCCTCGACCACTTGCGAACACTGCAACCCGACACGGAGACGGCATTTTACATCTACGTCACAGATACACGCGGCGCTCTCGTCGGGGTTGTCTCTCTACGCCAACTCGTTATCGCCCAGCCACACGTCGCGCTCGCCGACGTCGTCACGGGCGACGTCGTGAGCGTTCCGGCGGATATGCATCAGGAGATGGTGGCCCGTCTATTCGAGCGTTACGGCTTTTTGGCGCTCCCTGTCATCAACGGACTCGGTCACCCAATCGGCGTGATCACCGTCGACGACGTGATCGACGTGATCCAAGAGGAGACGAGCGAGGATATCGCCCGCATGGGTGGCCTTGAGCCTCTCGAAGAAGGCTACTTGTCAGCTCGCGTCTCTCGATTAGTGCGCAAACGGCTGGGGTGGCTCTTGGTGCTCTTTGCCGCGCAATCGGTCACCGGGAACATCCTCTCACTGTACGAAGAGACCTTAGCGACCATCACCGTACTTGCGATCTTCATTCCCCTGCTCATCGGCACAGGCGGAAACGCGGGGGCGCAGGCCTCCACCCTCGTGGTGCGCGCCATGGCGATCGGCGAGGTACGGTTTCAGGACGTCTTCAACGTAATCCTGCGCGAGTCGTTCGTCGGTCTACTCTTGGGCGGCGTTATGGCCTTGGTCGCCTTCTTTTGGTCGCAAATCTTCGGCACGGGATTTGCCATCGGTTTGACGGTCGGACTCACGGTGCTGGCCATCGTCATCCTTGCGAGTTGCATGGGGGCATCACTCCCTATTCTCGCACGCAAACTCGGCCTCGATCCCGCCGTCGCATCGGCGCCGCTAGTGACAACCGTAGCCGATGCATCAGGCTTGTTCATTTACTTTACGGTCGCCCGCGCAGTCCTCAATCTCTAGCGAATCAGCCACGACCAGCCCCCGCCGCATGCGGCCGCACCCACGACAAAAAAAGCCCCGATGACCTCTCCGGTCAGTCAGGGCTTTCCATGGTGGACAGGGGCGGAATCGAACCGCCGACACTCGGATTTTCAGTCCGATGCTCTACCGACTGAGCTACCTGTCCGTCTTGCAGTGTGAAAGGTTTAACGGGGACCAGTCATCGGACTGGTCCCCTGGCGGAGCCGACGGGACTCGAACCCGCGATCTCCGGCGTGACAGGCCAGCGTGTTAACCGACTACACCACGGCTCCAACAGCGATCACAAGGTGTATACTATCACCTGCGTCCCTGCGTGTCAAGCATGTCCCGCAACTTTTTCTCGAATGGGGCCCGATCGTCTTAAAAACCACCGGGCCCCACGTCAACTCGTTGCTATTGGATCGCCTGCAACGCATTATTCGCTGCGTTTTCAGCCTCGATCAGCGCTGCCTCCGGAGAGAGTTGACCGCTCCAAGCTTGGTTGAGGGCTCCCGCCATTTGGCTCGCGAACAGGAGGCGACGCGCAAAAAAACTCGGCCGTATGGCCGAGCTCGAGTGAAAGTTTGCGCCCCGCTCGGGGCGAACGTTTTGAATGTGGTGGAGGGTACTGGACTCGAACCAGTGGCCTCATGCTTGTAAGGCACGCGCTCTAACCAACTGAGCTAACCCTCCGCCGACAACGAGGCGATCCTCAGTATACCCCACTTTTCCCCGCCGGTCAACCACGAGTGAGACGTCCGAGCCATCACTTGAAGAATTCGCCCGAAATCTCGTCTTCATCGCTGTCGTCGAGGTCCAGTTGCTTTTGAGCCTTTAGTATCAGCTTCAATTTCTGTGTAAGAATTTTCTCCTTTTGCGCCACCAACCCGAGGAGCGACTGCACCGAACTATCGATCTCAGCCATCTCGGAGGGGCTCACCGGATCGAGCACCTCACACTGACACACTTTCCGCAGTTGCTCGGCGCAAGCGTTTACCAAGCCCGATAGCGCTAGCTCCTCAAGTGCGATTGATTCAAGCATATACTTCCAAATCGTCTCTTCGCGCGGTGGTGGCGGCAACTCCGGAAATTGTGGCGTCCCCACATCTGGTCCCCCCCGGACATAGTCGGCTCTCACCAACCTATGCATCGGTCTACTGTTCCGTCGCGCCGCCACTGCGCAACATGCAATCACCAGAGCACCCTAAAACGCGTACTCTGGGATTCTCGGAGGGATCGGGATGTGGAGCACCGTCTCATTAAATCCTAAAGACGAATCAGGCGCACGGAGGAGACGTGGCGGGGGGACGCGCACCCGACGGAGCCCATCGAAACCCAAAAGCTTGCGCCGGCACTCCCCACATGACGAAGTGGGAGAACTGCTCCACGCAGTCGCACTGGAAAGTCTTGCCGTGGCGGGGCTCATCCATGAGCAGGCTGAGAAGATCAAATCCCTGCGTATTGGCCGACACACGCCCACATCCATCAGGGACCTCATTGAATTGGACAAAGCCGTCGCCAAGTGTCTCGAAGAGGTTAACCAAAAGGAGCGCCAGCTCTTTGAGAGGCTGCGCCTCGTCATGCCGTTCATCCAAGGAGGCCACAGACGCTAGACTCCCTCTCGCTGCTAGTCCGCCTTTTCCACATTCCTTCGCAAACCTTTCGACACCTCCGGCAAAATTCGCCCTATGCCTCTAGGAAGATACCCCCACTCCCGCCGCCACATGCCCGCGGTCCGGACTCGGCACACTAGATCCAACAACTCGAGGTGTCAGGCCCTTCAGTCGGGAGGTCGGATTTGCCATGCGAAGCATTTGGAGAGGCTCGATCAGCTTCGGCTTAGTGAACATTCCGGTTCGACTCTACTCTGCCACGGAGAATCGGGACATTCGGTTCAACTCGCTGCACAGGGAGTGCGGATCGCAGATCCGCTACATGAAGTTCTGCCCCAACTGCGAACGAGAAGTCGAGCAGGGAGAGCTGGTCAAAGGGTACCCCATCAATCCGGGCGAGTTCGTCGTGGTCGAAGACGAGGAGCTCGAGTCCCTCCCGGTCGAGACGGCAAAACGAGTCGACATTCTCGACTTCGTCTCACTCTCTGAAATCGATCCGATCTACTACGAGCGCAGCTACTACCTCGAACCTGACGAGGGTGCGCAAAAGCCGTACTTCCTCCTCCGGCGGGCCATGCTCGACTCAGAGCGAGTCGCAATCGCCAAAGTAGCCCTGCGACAGAAAGAGTCCCTCGCGTGTGTGCGGGTGTACGACAAGGTACTGGTAATGGAGACGATGCTCTTCCCTGACGAGATTCGCCAGGTGGAGCGCCTCGCCGGAGTGGCGGCGGAGCCCCAGCTAAACGAGAAGGAGCTCGACATGGCGATTCGTCTCGTGGATAACCTGACCGAGCCTTTCACCCCGGAGAAGTACCAGGACGAGTACCGCCAAGCCCTCCAAGAGTTGATCCATGCCAAGATTCAAGGAGACGAAACGAAGGTGGCGCCCGCGGCTGCGCCGGCGGGTCGAGTAATCGACTTGATGGAGGCGTTGGAGGCATCCTTAAGCGCAACCTCTAACGGCAGCAAAAACGGAAACGGCGCTAGCAAAGGGACGGCCCGCAAAGGGCAGACCAAGCGGAATGGCGCCGCCAAGCGGGTGAAGGAGACCGCCACTCGATGAGTCCGTTTCCGCGGGCCATTCGGCCCATGCTCGCAACGCCGGGCGAGGCTTTCGATTCGGATGCGCACACCTTTGAACTAAAGTGGGATGGAATTCGTGCCCTTGCCTACAAGGACGGTTCAGAGTTTTGGCTGACGACCCGGAACCTCAAACCCGCCCTCCCCCGCTTCCCGGAATTGCGGCGATTACAGGATCACATCGAGGCCGATCAGGCGATTCTCGATGGAGAGATCGTCATATTGGGGCCGGACGGGCGCCCAAATTTCGACCGCGTCCGTGCCCGCAACGCCCAGCGGGACCCTCAGGCGATCGCCCGTTCACAGCAGGTTTCGCCTACCGTGTACGTCGCCTTCGATTCTCTCTATCACAACGGTGAGGACCTCATGGCACGTCCACTCCACACTCGCCAGGAGCGTTTACACGCCATCGTTTGTGAAGGGGATTCAATCAGTCTCCCCAAAGGGATCCGCGGCCAGGGCACCGCACTCTTTCAAGCTGCAGCCGACCAGGGCCTCGAGGGCATCGTTGCTAAGGCGTTGGAGAGTCCGTACGAACCCGGCCGACGCTCGCGCGATTGGATTAAGGTGCGAAACGTGTACACAGCCGACTGCGTGATCGGCGGCTTCGAGCCAAAGGAAGGCGGCTACTTCAAGAGCCTCCTCCTTGGTCTGTACGAAACGGACGGGAGCTTGCGATTCGTCGGCCATGTGGGGACAGGCTTCTCTGACGCAGAGAACAGCTCACTTCGTGCCGGTCTAGACCGCATCAACCAGGAGGAGCCTGCGTTCTCCTCGATCCCCGGGGCCTACGCCCGCTCCGCTCGCTGGACTCAGCCAACGCTTGTATGCACGGTCGAGTTTCTCACCCTTACCGCCAATGGACACCTCCGCCACCCCGCCTTTCGCGGCCTTCGTCCCGACAAGCGCGCAAGCGAGTGTCGCATCGAGTCCGAGTTTGGTCCGTTCCTAGTGTCATCCGTGTAGAGAGGGAGTGTGTAACCTTGGCCACCAAGACCACTCAGAGCGTGGACGTCGAAGGCCGCACAATCGAAGTGACCAACCTTGAGAAGTTGATCTGGCCCAAAGAGCAAGTGACCAAGGCCGATCTCATTCACTACATTTTTATGGTCTCTCACCTTCTGCTCGGGCATTTGCGGGATCGGCCGTTGACCGTCACACGCTACCCGGACGGAATTGATCAGGAGGGCTTTTATCAAAAGGACTGCCCGGAGTACGCTCCGGAGTGGATCAGCACCTACCCGGTGATCGGATCCGAAGGGGAGAAGGTGACCCGATACATACTGGCCAACGACACACCGACTCTCATCTGGCTCGCAAACCAAGCAGCGATCGAGTTTCACCCTTGGATGTCCCGCATTCACACCGTACAATTCCCGGATTATGTCGTGATCGATCTTGATCCCAACGACGGGGTCACCTTCGACGAGGTGCGCGAAGTCGCTGCCTTTGTACGCGACGCACTCAGCGAGATTAGCGTGCAAAGCTTTCCCAAACTCTCTGGAGCAACCGGCATCCACGTCTACGTTCCCGTCGAGCCGCGCTACACGTACAAGCAGACGAGCCAATTTGCGGGCTTCATCGGCAAGCTGGCCGCCAAAGCGATGCCATCCATTGCTACCAACGAGCGATTAGTGCGTAACCGCGGTCGACGCGTGTACGTCGATCACCTGCAGAATCTTCCCGGAAAGACGATCGTTGGTGCGTACTCTCCTCGACCGCGACCCGGAGCCCCTGTTTCGGTACCCTTTGAGTGGAGCGAACTCCCCACGATTGACCCACGCGCCTTTACCCTGCGAGACTTCGACGCGATCCTAAAGCGTCCTCTGTCGTTTCAGAGCATGTACAGCGCAGCGCAAAGCCTCGATCATATCCTGGAAAGAATTTAAAAGGAACCCGTGAGAATTCCGTGAACGACACCATTAGCTGTTAAAACCATACAGGGGGAATGGTCGAAACATGCGCCAAAGACGTGTCTTCATGCTTTTCTCGCTACTGTTGATGGTCGCCCTGCTTGCCGTATCGGCAAGCGCACAAACGTTGCAGACGGTGCAAGATCGCGACCGTTTGGTGTGCGGCGTCAACAACGCCCTACCTGGATTTGGATTCATTGACAACCAGGGCAACTGGAACGGATTCGACGTTGACTTTTGCCGAGCCATTGCCGCTGCCGTGCTAGGGGATGGCGACGCAGTCGACTTTGTGCCGCTCTCGGCGGCTCAACGCCAGCCGGCCGTGCAAACCGGCGAAGTCGATGTCCTCATCCGCAACACGACCTGGACGCTGACGCGCGACACCGACTGGACGGCCACCTATGCGCCGACGACTTTCTACGACGGCCAAGGCTTTATGGTCCGGGCGGATCTGGGCGTTGAGGAGCTGAGCGACCTTGCCGGCGCAGCCATCTGCGTCACCAAGGGTACGACCACCGAGTTGAACCTCGCCGACACGATGCGTGCCCAGGGGATTCCTTTCACGCCCGTCGTCTTTGAGGAAGTTGACACGGTGTACAACAGTTACGAACAAGGTCGCTGCGACGCCGTCACCAGCGACAAGTCGCAGCTTGCCAGCCGGCGCATGGTCTTCGCCAATCCGGATGACCACGTCATCCTCGAAGCGACGATCTCCAAAGAGCCGCTTGGTCCTCTCACCCGCCACGGTGACAGCGAGTGGGCCGACGTGGTCTCCTGGGTTGTCCAAGCCACGTTCTTTGCCGAGGAGGTCGGGATCACCCAGGCCAACGTCCGCTCCTTCGCCAGCGACAACCCCGAGATCAACCGCTTCCTCGGCAAGTCCGGCGATCTCGGCGAGAAGCTTGGCCTCGACAACGAGTGGGCCGTGAGAGTGATCGAAGCCGTCGGTAACTACGCCGAAGTGTACGAGCGCAATCTCGCTCCTCTCGGCATTCCCCGCGGTCAAAACCGACAGTGGCAAGACGGCGGTCTCCTTTACGCCAACCCCTTCCGCTAGACCAACGTGCGGCGCCGCTCCTCAGAGCCGGCGCCGCCCACAAGGACAACGCCATCAACCTGCGAGAGGTCGTCCCGAAAGATCTTCGGACGGCCTCTCTTTGGCATCTAAGCGACTAAGGGCGGTGAACGAGTGTCTCCTCCGACTCCCGCACCCCAACGACATATGAAGGCTACGCCGTCGCGATCCATTCCGCTATGGCGAGACGAGCGCGCCATTCGTATCATTCTCCAACTCCTCTTTGTCGGCGCCGTCGTTTGGGCGCTTGCCTACTTTTTCGGCAATGCCCGCCGCGGCCTCGAACAGCTCGGCCTTGGATTCGGCTTTGACTTTTTACGGATGGAAGCCGGCTTTGGCATCTCCGAAGGGATCGAGTACCAACCGAGCGACTCGTACGGACGGGCGTTCTTTGTGGGGATCGTCAACACCCTGCGCGTCTCGATCGTGGGCATCCTGTGCGCCACCCTCATCGGAACGCTCGCCGGCATTGCTCGTCTCTCGTCCAATTGGTTGTTGCGCAACCTCGCCCGTGCATACGTCGAGCTCTTTCGCAACGTCCCCTTACTCTTGCAGCTCCTCTTTTGGTACGGAGCCGTCATCCTCAAGTTGCCGCCGGTGCGTCAAGCCGTCAACCTTTACGACTACGCCTTCCTCAGCCAACGCGGCCTCTACGTGGCCCGCCCCGTCGCATCAGAGGGTATGACGGCATGGATATGGATTGCTGCCGCAGGCCTCCTCCTCTCGATCATTGTTTACATCGTCCACCGTCGTCACCTGCGCAGAGAGGATCGGCCCGGATTCCCCTCACTGACCGCTACAGGCGTGTGGGTCGCTGTCGCGACGATCGGGTGGCTGGCCTTGCCTGCACAGCCGATCGCTCTTGATCTTCCGATCCTTGGTCGCTTCAATTTCTCCGGCGGCCTCCCTCTCTCACCGGAGTTTACGGGACTCCTCCTGGGTTTGTCGGTGTACACTGGGGCGTTCATTGCGGAAGTGGTTCGAGGCGGCATTCAATCGGTGGAGAAGGGTCAGCGTGAGGCCGCGCTTGCACTGGGATTGCGGCCCTGGCAAGTGATGTACATGATCGTGCTCCCCCAGGCATTGCGGGTCATCGTGCCTCCAATGACAAGCCAGTATCTAAACTTGGCGAAGAATTCGAGCTTGGCGGTGGCCATCGGTTACCCGGAGCTCTTTAATATCGGGACGACCACCATGAATCAAACGGGCCAGACGCTCCCCGTCTTCGCCTTAATCATGGCCTGCTACCTCGGCTTCGGCCTCCTCACATCGATCGTGATGAACTGGTACAACCGGCGAATTCGTTTCGTCGAACGTTGAGCGCGTCGACTTCCCTTAACACGAGGCGGGTGATGAAGCAGCATGGCACAGACAGCGGTTCAACCTCCGGGGTCGCACACTGCATCCCCCTTGCGCCGGGCGCTCCGGTGGGCGCATACAAACCTTTTCAGCACGTGGTACAACACCGTACTCACCCTCCTTTGCCTCTGGGTGATCTACGTTGTCCTCAGCGGCACACTCGGTTGGGCAATCTTCCGGGCGAACTGGGCGGTTATCCCCCAAAATCTGCGCGTCTTTTTGGCGGGGACGTATCCGTCATCCGAACTGTGGCGAATTTGGGCTGTGCTATTTTCCGTTATCGGAATGACGGGGCTGAGCGCCGGCGCATTCGGCGGCAAGAGTCACGCCTTACTCCTTCGCAGCAGTATCGCTGGACTCGTACTGGCCGCTCTCCCCTTCTCCGTTGCAAATCGAGGCCTCATTCTCGGTGGCGTCGCCCTCTTATGGCTCACTTACGGGGCAAGTCGAAATCGGACGGCCTTACGCCCATGGATCGTCGGTGCGTGGTTCCTATCGATCCCAGGCACCATGCTTCTGATGTGGGGCGCGCATTCAAGTCAACTCCTGCCGCGTGTGGAGACGACGGCTTGGGGCGGGTTCACGCTCACGCTCCTGTTGGCTATCGTAGGAATCCTCGCGTCGTTTCCCATCGGCCTCCTCCTCGCTTTGGGCAGACGCAGCACCTTGAGGGCGGTCTCGATCGTGTGTACGTGCTTTATCGAAGTCGTGCGCGGGATGCCCTTAGTCACGATCCTCTTCATGGCCCATTTGATGGTGCCCATCTTCATGCCTGATGTGCGGATCGACAAGGTCGTGCGCGCGATGATCGGCCTAACACTCTTCACCAGCGCTTATATGGCCGAAAACATCCGCGGCGGTCTTCAGGGGGTGCCCCAGGGTCAGGTCGAGGCCGCGCACGCGTTGGGGATGAATGCCTCATTGACAATGCTCTTCGTCGTTCTTCCTCAGGCCATTCGTTCGGTAATCCCATCGATTGTCGGACAATTTATCAGTCTCTTTAAAGATACCAGCCTGGTTGCGATTATCGGGCTGCTCGACCTCCTAGGCGTCGCCCGCAGCGTGATGGCAAATCCCGACTGGCTCGGCTTGCAGGCGGAGGTGTACCTGTTTGCCGCCTTTATGTACTGGCTCTTTAGCTTCTCACTCTCCAAGTCCAGTCGACGCCTCGAACGAGCGCTCGGCGTCAATCACTCGTAAAGCATCGCAAAAGAGCGATCAGAGAAAACACAAACATTGTCAAGCTAAAGGAGATGAGGCCCGTGGCTCACGATGATATGTCGGGAGTGAACGAAGCACGTGTACGAGAGGATGCGCCCGGGCACGACGATGCAGTCGTGTGCGAGGACGTTCATAAGTGGTTTGGCGACTTTCATGTGCTGCGTGGAGTCTCGACTCGGATAGGGCGCGGTGAAAAGGTGGTGATCTGTGGCCCCTCCGGTTCGGGGAAGTCGACGTTTATTCGAACCATCAATCGACTGGAGGAGCACCAGCGCGGTCGCATCACCGTCGACGGCATTGAGCTTAGCCGCGATCTCAAAAACATTGAGGCGGTGCGACGGGAGACGGGTATGGTCTTTCAGCAGTTTAACCTCTTCCCCCATCTGACCGTCTTGCAAAATGTCACCCTCGGCCCCATCTGGGTGCGTAAAATGAGAAAGTCCGAGGCAGAGGAGTTGGCTCTTACACTCCTGGAGCGCGTGGGCATCCCTGAGCAGGCCCTTAAATATCCCGGCCAGCTATCCGGCGGTCAGCAACAGCGCGTCGCTATTGCACGCGCTCTCGCCATGCAGCCCAAGATCATGCTCTTTGACGAGCCCACATCGGCACTCGACCCCGAGATGATCAAGGAGGTGCTCGATGTCATGCGGGAGCTCGCCGGCTCAGGCATGACGATGCTCGTGGTGACGCATGAGATGGGCTTCGCCAAAGAAGTTGCCGATAAGATCATCTTCTTTGATCAGGGTGTCATTGTAGAGGAGGCCCCACCCGACCAGTTCTTCAACAACCCAATCGAAGAGAGGACAAAGGCGTTCCTGTCGCAAATCCTTCAACACTAAGGCACCTGCTTGCTCTTGTCTTGCCTGTAATCACGAGTCACGTGAGGATGATCTGCGTTGCCTAAACTTGCCGCCGAGCAACTTCGCCGAGTCACGGACCCTGCTGAGCTGCACTTCGAGACAACCGCTGATGTGAAACCCTTAGAGAGTATCGTCGGCCAAGAGCGCGCGGTACGCGCTCTCCACTTCGGTCTGGGAATCGACGAGAAAGGTTTCAACGTCTTTGTCTCGGGACCAGCTGGTACCGGTAAGAATACAGCAATACAGACGTTTATCGAAGGATTTGCTAAAACACAGCCCACGCCAAACGACTGGTGTTACGTGTATAACTTTATAGATTCGTACCGCCCCAGAGCGCTCTCGCTCCCGCCCGGCCAAGGCCGCGCCTTTCGCGCCGATATGGAACGGTTTGTACAGACCGCGCGTGAGCAGATCAAGCAAGCGTTTGAAAGCGACGAGTACTCCAAACGTCGCACGGCCCTTAAAGGCCAATTCGACCAGGAGCGCCTCAAGCGTCTCTCGCAAGTCGAAGAGGCCGCGACTCATGCCGGCTTCGCATTGCGCACGACGCAAATGGGGCTCTTTCTTGTACCGCTCATCAACGGCCAGATCGCCGATGAGGCTGCGATGGCCGCGCTCACCCCTGAGGAGAAAGAACGACTGCGTCGCGTAAGCGGCGATCTCGAACAACTCCTGGGTGAAGCCATGAAGGAGATTCGCCGCGCCGAGACGGCCATGATGGAGCGCGTACGCCAACTCAACAGCGAGGTGACGCGCTTCGCAGTCGGCGGCATCCTCGAAGACTTGCGTGAAAAGTATGCGAGCCTGCCCGAAGTGGTGCAACACCTCAAGGCCGTCGAAGCAGACGTCGTGGCGAACGGAGCTGCCTTTCTCAGACCCAGTGAGCCTGAAAGCGACGAAGCCCCCTCGACCGGCCGTCCCGCACCCTCGCTCGAGCGCCGATACGGCGTGAACGTAATCGTTGACAACGGCGGCCTTGAAGGCGCCCCCGTTATCTTTGAGTCGAACCCTTCGTACTTTCACCTCTTTGGACGCATCGAGCGAGAGGCTCACATGGGCACCTTGTACACTGACTTTTCGCTGATCAAGGGCGGGACGCTCCACACGGCCGCCGGAGGCTTCCTCGTCCTAAATGCGGACGAGCTCCTCAAGAATCCTCTCAGTTGGGACGCGCTCAAACGCGCTCTGCGGGAGCACGAGATTGAGCTCGAGGAGCCTCTCGACCGGGCCGGTGTTCCGACGACCAAGAGTCTGCGCCCCCTGCCGATTCCCTTTAGGATTAAAGTCGTCCTCATGGGCACTCCAAACATGTACGCGCTTCTCTACGCCCATGATCCCGAGTTCGCAGAGCTCTTCAAGGTGAAAGCCGAGTTTGATACGAGTATGCCGCGCACGAGCGTCGGCGTTGATGCGTACGTCGGGCTGGTCGGACGGCTGTGCGCGAGTGAGTCTTTGTGTAATTTGGACTCGAGCGCCGTGGCAAAGATCATCGAGCACGGTTCACGGATCGCCGAGCATCAAGAGCGCCTGTCGACCAAATTCTCCCTGATTGCCGACGTCCTGCGTGAGGCTTCGTACTGGGCGCGCCACGAGAACGCAGAATCGGTCAGCGCCGAACACGTGACCCGTGCCCTGAGTGAACGGCGTCATCGACTCAACTTGATTGAAGACCGTATCCAGGAGACGATCCACGAGGAGACCTTCGTCATTCCCACCACGGGTCGTATGGTTGGCCAGGTTAACGGCCTCACCGTCCTCTCCGTGGGGGATTACACCTTTGGCCGCCCCAGTCGCATCACATGCACGGTTTCACTTGGCCAAGGGGGTATCGTCGACATCGAGCGCCAGGTGAAGTTGGGTGGGCCGTTGCACAGCAAGGGCGTCATGATCTTGTCGGGGTACTTGTACGAACACTTCGGGCAAGAGATACCCCTCTCCCTGTCGGCCCGCCTCGTCTTTGAGCAGAGCTACTCTGGTGTCGACGGCGACAGCGCCTCCTGCGCCGAACTGTGCGCGATACTCTCAAGTCTGGCCGAGGCGCCCATTCGCCAAGAGATCGCCATCACCGGCTCCATTGACCAAAAGGGGAACGTCCAAGCCATCGGCGGCGTCAATGAAAAGATCGAAGGCTTTTACGATGTGTGCAAGACTCGCGGTCTTACAGGTGAGCAAGGGGTGATCATCCCCCACAGCAACGCGAAGAACTTGATGCTGCGCGAGGATATCGTCGAAGCCGCCAGAGCCGGAGAGTTTCACGTTTACACCGTCGAGCGGGTCGAGGAGGCCCTTTCTCTCTTGACGGGCCTTGACGTCGGCACGCGCGACGCCGACGGAACGTACCCCGCCGGCTCGGTCATGCATCAAGTGGGCGAGAGCCTCATGCGAATGGCGGTGCGGCTGAAAACCTTTAATCGATCGACGCAGGGCGGCAAGACATCCGACTCTAATACCACGGCCTCAGCATGAGGTAGACAAGGACGCCGGTGACCGAGACGTAGAGCCAAATCGGCAGTGTCCATCGGGCGATGGCGCGGTGGCGATCGAATCGTGCTTGTAACCCTCGGATCAACGTCACGGCGGCGAGCGGCACCAGTCCGATGGCCAAGGTGAGGTGGGAAAATAGCACGCTCAAATAGACCACCCGGCTCAGCCCTGTGCCTCCATAGAGCGTGGTGCCGTGATAGATCGTTTTGATGACGTATGAGACGAGGAAGATCCCTGAGACGACCGCCGTCGAGAGCATATAGCGGCGGTGCCGCGAGCGGTCACCTGCCTTGATCGCGGCGAAACCGAGGACGAGCAGAACGGCAGCGATTGAGTTGAGGATGGCGTTGAGGGTTGGCAGACTCGCTAAAATCGATTGCATGGACGTTGGGCTCCTTTCGGCATTCAATTCGAAAGGCGATGAGATAATCCTTTGCGACTCGAACGCATTGTACTACGAGAAGTCTCACTCCCTCTGCGCTCGCCCTTTGTCACCAGTTTTGGCACGCTCAAGCGACGCCATGTCATCATCGTGGAGGCATGGGACACCGACAACCAGCGCGGCTTGGGTGAATCGGCGCCGATCTCTCCTCCCCTCTACACCGAAGAGAGTGTCGGAACGGCGTGGCATCTCCTCGTTGAGTACCTCGCGCCCATCGCGCTCAAGTCCCGCTGGGAGCACCCGAGTCACCTCGCCGAAGCATTTGAGAGCATTCGCCGCAACTACACCGCTAAAGCCGGAATGGAGGGGGCGCTTTGGGATCTTTTCGCGCAACGATGCGCCCAGCCACTCGCCGTCTGCCTCGGCCAAACGCGCGGCCAAATTGAGACGGGCGCAGTCATCGGCATACCCACCGACATCGACGCACTCTGTCGCCACGTCGAGTCGGCCCTCGCAGCCGGTTTCCGCCGCGTGAAGATCAAAGTGAGACCGGGATGGGATATCGAGCCGGTGCACCGCCTGCGACGGCGCTTCGGCGACTTTCCGTTGGCGCTCGATGCCAATTCAGCCTACACCCTTGCTGAGGCCGAGCGCCTACAAGCCCTCGACGAATACAGCGTGGAGATGATCGAGCAACCCTTGGACTGGGAAGATCTGCTCGACCACGCCAAACTGCAGCGCCGTCTCGCCACACCGATCTGCCTCGATGAGAGCATCACGAGCATCGAGAGTGCCCGGCACGCGCTCGAGCTGGGCAGTTGTCGCATCGTCAACCTCAAAGTCGGCCGTGTAGGCGGTCATACGGCGGCCGTGCGCATTCACGACTTGTGTCAAGCGCACAACGTACCCGTTTGGTGCGGCGGCCTGCTCGAGACTGGGATTGGACGGGCTCACAATCTGGCGATCGCATCACTCAGCAATTTCACCCTGCCGGCAGACCTCTCCCCACCGGAACACTACCTCACTCGTGACCTCGTTGATCCGCCCATTGAGTTCGCGACGCCGGGGTGTATCGCTCTTCCGGAGGGTGTAGGGATCGGTGTACGCCTCTCCGAGAAACGACTCGCTGCACATACCCTCCGCAGCGTCACCCTCACTCGAGATTCCTTGCTCTGAAGAAGGAGACCGACGAGTCGGTCTAGTATTTTCATCTCAGACATGTCGTGTTGCACGGACGAGTCATTTTAGGGGGTGCCCTCCTGTGAGCCCATCGAGTGAATCCGCCGATCGGGTGATTCAGCATGCCGACACCGAAGGCGGGGACCGACGGGAACGACCGTCGACGCGCGCCCGCATTTTAGAGGCGGCCATGGATATCTTCGCGCATAAGGGATACTACCAGGCCGCCGTCGACGATATCGTGCAGGCTTCCAGCACATCGAAGGGGTCATTTTACCACTTCTTCCCCAGCAAACAGGGGATCTTTTTGGCGCTCGTCGACAAATTGAACGGGCACCTTGTCCGCCGAGTCGAAGCCGCGATCGAGACAGAGCGCGGTGCGCTCCGCAAAGTAGACGCGGCGTTGCGCACCTTCCTCGATGAGTTCGCCAAACACCGCCGCTTGGCCCGCATCCTCCTCATCGAAGCCGCGGGTTTGGGCCACGCCTTCAACGCGAAGCTCTTCGCCGTGCATTCCGAGTTTGCCCAATTGATTCAACGTCACCTCGACCGCGCCGTCGATGAGGGCGCTATCCCCCCCGTCGATACCGAACTGGCGGCCTATGCGTGGCTCGGAGCTATCAATGAGATCGTCCTTCGTTGGTTGCACACCGGCCAGCCTGAGAACCTCGAGGAGGCGCTGCCCCAGTTGCGCGCCCTCCTCCTTGCCAGCGTTCAGGCCCCGGCCCCAGAGGAGCGTGAGCGCGCATGAGGGGTGTGCACACGGCGGCTACGGACGAAGCCATGTGGCTCGATCTTCTTCAGCAGGCCGCCCCTTCTGAGGAAGTCGAGAAGGGACGACGGTACGTCAGTCTCACCACCCGCGTGTCGGCGATCGACCCCTTGGCCTTGTTTGGAGAATCGACTTGGGAGAATCGTTTCTATTGGGCGGACCCCTTGCGGCGGTTTGAGGTCGGGGCGATCGGAACCGTACGGCTCATTACGGCGGCCGGCGCCGAACGCTTCGCACAGGTGCGGAAAGAGTTACAGGAGCTCGAGATCACTCATCGTGCTGCCCAGGAGCCTGACGACGCTCGCATCGCCGGCCCACTCCTTTACGGAGGCTTCTCGTTTGCCCCCGGCGACGCGGCCCAGCCATCGGTTGGCGCCGATAAGGTACTCCCTTGGCGTGCGTTTCCCGACGCGCTCTTTACCTTGCCCCAGTTCACGCTCGTCCGTAGCGGGGGTGGAACGTGGCTCACACAGACCGCCTCACTTGACGGTAAAACGTCCCTGAGTGAAGTTGCTCACCGCCTCGGCGCCGAACGGACCCGGCTCCTGAGTCGCCTCGTCTCTGCTGCAAGCGAGGCTCCTCGGCCGCTCGCGTCCACCGTGGCGTCTAGCTCGTCTAACTTCAAGGTTGCGTGGAGTGAGACAGCATTCTCGCAGCACGAGCACGACCTCGCCGCTTGGTCAGGCTCCGTCGAGCAGCTGGCGCAGGCGGCCCGAGCCGGAACCGTCGACAAGACGGTCCTCGCCCGGCACGTGCGGATCCCAATGCCTAGCCCTTGTGATCTCTCGGGGCTCATCAACCGACTCGAACAGGAACATAAAGAGAGTTACATCTTCGCCGTTGTCCGCGGCGGTGACGCGTTTGTCGGGGCCACGCCTGAGCGGCTCATTGATGTGGACGGCGAGTCCGTGCGTACCGTGGCGTTGGCCGGATCGACCCGCCGGGGCGCCCATCCCGGAGAGGATGAGCGCTTAGCCACGGAATTGTTGAACAGCGCGAAAGATCGACGTGAACACGAAATAGTACGCCGCTGGTTAAACGAACGTCTCGGACCATGGTGCGTCACCATCGACGCCGACGAGACGCCGGACGTTTTGCGATTCCCGACCGTACAGCACCTTTGCACGCCGGTGGAGGGCGTCCTCAAGCGCCGGACGCATATCGTCGACTTAGTGGAAGCGCTCCACCCGACGCCGGCTGTCGGCGGCTATCCGTTGAACAAAGCGCTCGCGCTCATCGCTCGGCACGAACCTGTCTCTCGAGGGTGGTATGCGGGTCCGATCGGCTGGTTGACGCCGCAAGGGAGTGGCGAGATGGCCGTCGGCATTCGTTCTGCCCTGATTACTCCGGAAGAGGCCGTCCTCTACGCCGGCTGTGGAATCGTCGACGGTTCCGCGCCCGACCGTGAGTTGGAAGAGTCACGCATCAAGTTGAACGTCATCCTCGACAGTTTGGTGCGTGGCGTCCGATGAGCGCCTTCCAAGCTATCCAATCATTCATGGACGCCCTTTATCACGCCGGTCTCCGTCACGTGATCCTCTCGCCGGGCTCTCGGTCGACCCCACTCACCATCTTTGCTGATCGCCACCCCGGCATCTCGACGCAGGTCATGATCGACGAGCGCTCCGCCGCTTTCTTCGCGCTCGGGATGGCGAAGTGGCTCAACCGTCCGGTCGGTCTCATCTGCACATCGGGGACCGCCGCGGCCAACTACCTGCCGGCAGTCGTCGAAGCGCACTACGCGCGTGTTCCCCTTGTGGTGATGACGGCCGACCGACCGCACGAGGCCCGCGACCTGGGCGCTCCACAAACCATCGATCAAATCCGCCTTTACGGCAGCCACGTGAAGTGGTTCACGGATATGCCGTTGCCCGAGGAGAATCAGGAGAGCTTACGTTACTTTACCGCGGCGGGAGCGCGGGCTGTACTCGAGGCGACGTCGACACCCGTCGGTCCGGTACATTTAAACTTCCCGCTGCGTGAGCCCCTGACGCCACCCGACTCCAGCTACCTGACCGACCACCGTATCTGTTCGGTCCCGACGTTGATTCCCGCCTCACCTCCCAGCGCCGACGCAGCGGAGTTGGTCGCTTTGGCGGAGCGCCTGACAACGTTCGAACGCGGCCTCCTCGTGTGCGGACCGATGCCACCTGGCTTCCCCGCAGACACGGTCGTCCGTCTCGCCGAACGTCTGGGACTGCCGATTTTGGCGGATCCCCTGTCGGGACTCCGTTACGGCGCCCACCCAAAGGGACACATCGTCGACGCTTACGACATGATTCTGCGGGAGCCTTCGTGGCGCGAGGCGTTGCGCCCGGATTACGTGATACGTCTGGGTGCGCTTCCAACCTCGAAAGCGCTCACACTATTCCTTAAAGAGCAAGCGGAGCGTCACATCATCGTTGATCCTCATGGATGGAACGACGCCGTCCTCAGCGCTACACAGGTGATTCGCGCCGACCCGGCCCGTCTGTGCGCAGAGCTCCTCAGCGCCCTCAACGGCTGCACCTCGGAGCGCATGGCAACCACAAGCGCGAACGGCCACGCAGGCTCCTGGTTAGAGCAATGGCACTCCCTCAACCGAGTTGCTCGAGCGGAGTTGGACGATGCAGCCGCTCAGGAGGAGGGCATGTTTGAAGGCCGCATCTTTGCGGAGCTGGCCCGCCTACTGCCCGCGGACGCCGTCCTCTTCGTCGGCAACAGTATGCCCGTCAGAGATCTCGACGCGTTCCTGGGGAGTTCAAGCAAACCACTTCACCCGCTCGCGAATCGAGGCGCGAACGGGATCGATGGTGTCGTCTCCACCGCTCTGGGCAGCGCGGTCGCGGCCGACCAACCGGGGGTGCTTGTCCTCGGCGACCTCTCGTTCCTGCACGATATTGGGGGTCTGTTGGCCGCACGGTCGTGTCAGACCCCGTTTGTCATCATTGTCGTGAATAACGACGGAGGCGGCATCTTCTCGTTTCTCCCCCAGGCCCAAGAGGCGGAGAACTTTGAAGCGCTCTTTGGCACGCCGCACGGCCTGCAGTTTGCCCACGCTGCCTCTTTGTACGGGCTCGAGTATGCTCGCCCCCAGGCGTGGAACGAGTTTGGTGCCGCGCTCCGTGTGGCCCTTGAGACCGGCAAAGCGACGATCGTCGAGTTCCCCTCCGAGCGAGAATCGAATCTGGCTGCGCATCGCCGGATCGAATCGCGCCTATTAAAGAGGTTACAGGAGTACAACGCCGACGCTGCACGTCTCGGCGCCCTCGGTCGCCGAGACGTCAAGGAGGGGCCCAGTGAGCTTTGTTGAGACGAATGGCGTCAAACTGTATGTTCGCGTGGAAGGGAGCGGCCACCCCCTCCTCCTCCTTCACGGATTCACGGGGAGCGCCGAGAGTTGGCGCGCTCTTGCGCCGACCTTCGCAAATCGCTTGCGTGTTATCGCGGTGGATTTGCTGGGTCACGGTCGTTCCGACGCGCCGCATGAGCCGAGTCGCTACTCGATGGAGAGTGCTGTGGACGACCTCCTCGCACTCCTCGATCAACTCCAAGCGCCACAAGCGACGCTGCTCGGCTACTCAATGGGCGGGCGGTTGGCGTTGCATGTCGCAATGAAGGCGCCTGAGCGCGTCAGCGAACTGATCTTAGAGAGCGCCACCTACGGCATCGACTCTGCCGCCGGCCGCGCCGAACGCCGACATTCGGATGGCGAACTTGCGGCGTGGATTGAAGCGCACGGCGTTGAGGCCTTTGCCCGGAGGTGGGCATCGAACCCGCTCTTCGCGACCCAAGCGGCCCTGCCCGAGGAGGTGCGTAGAGCACAAGAGCGCGAGCGGTTGATGCACGCTCCCGTCGGTTTGGCCAACTCGCTCAGGGGTATGGGAACGGGAGCACAGGCGTCACTGCATGCGGGGTTGGCCACGCTTGGGGTACCCACTCTCCTGATCGCGGGCGAGCTCGACCCAAAGTTCGCAACGATCGCCCAGGAGATGCACGCCCTGTTGCCCAACTCAGAGTTGGCCCTGGCGCCCGAAGCTGGACACAACGTGCACTTGGAGCGTCCAGAGACGTTTGAGCAATTGGTGACGCATTTTTTGACACAGCGTCTAGAAAAGGGGTACTGATACGATGAAAATTGAATGGAAGAGCGCTGCTACATACGAAGATATCCTCTACGAGACGTACGGTGGGATCGCCAAGATCACCATCAACCGTCCCGAAGTGCGCAACGCGTTTCGTCCAAAGACGGTCGAAGAGATGTCCAACGCGTTTTTGCGTGCCCGTGACGACAGCAACATCGGCGTCATCATCTTGACTGGCGCCGGCGAGAAGGCCTTTTGCTCGGGTGGCGACCAAAAGGTGCGGGGCCACGGCGGCTACGTTGGCGACGACAGTGTGCCGCGCCTCAACGTCTTAGACCTTCAACGGCAAATCCGCACTCTCCCCAAACCAGTGATCGCGGCGGTCGCCGGATACGCCATCGGGGGTGGACACGTCTTACACGTCGTTTGCGACCTGACGATTGCCGCCGATAACGCCGTCTTTGGTCAGACGGGACCGCGCGTCGGCAGCTTCGACGCCGGGTACGGCGCCACGCTCCTTGCTCGAATGGTGGGCCACAAGCGCGCTCGAGAGATCTGGTACCTGTGCCGGCAGTATAGTGCGCAAGAGGCGTACGAAATGGGCCTGGTTAATACGGTCGTTCCGCTGGATCAACTCGAAGCTGAGGCGGTGGCGTGGGCCGAAGAGATTCTGGAGAAGAGTCCGACGGCCATCCGCTTCCTCAAAGCGGCCTTTAACGCAGACACAGATGGACTGGCCGGGCTCCAGCAACTCGCGGGCGACGCAACACTCCTTTACTACCAGTCAGAGGAGGCCAAAGAGGGACAGCGAGCCTTTATCGAAAAGCGGAAGCCAGACTTTTCGAAGTATCCGCGCTTCCCCTAAGGTGTCGGCCCCAAACCGGGGCCACATCCCGGGTTTTTCAAACCGAACCCCGCACCAAACAGCGAACCAACATTGAGGAGAGATCACGCGGCGTGTCACAAACTCAGCCTCTTAAAAGCAGTGCGCCTAATGCAGTCAATCCACCGGCCAAATGGCGCAGTTGGATCCTCGCCGTGCGCCTGCCTACGCTGCCGGCCGCGCTCGTGCCGGTCGCGGTCGGCAGTGCGACAGCGCTCGCTGCGTCGACCTTTCGGCCGTGGGTTTTTATCGCCGCCGCTATCTCTTCTCTCTTTTTGCAAATCGGCACCAACCTGGCCAACGACCTCTTCGACTTCCAGCGGGGCGCCGACACCGCGGAGCGGGTGGGACCCACACGCGTGACTCAGTCCGGCCTCCTCAGCCCGGGCGAGGTGCGTACGGGCATGTGGCTCTCGTTCGCACTCGCCTTTCTTGTCGGCATGTACCTCGTTTACGTAGGCGGCTGGCCCATCTTGGCCATCGGCATCCTGGCCATTATCAGTGGCGTTGCGTACACAGGTGGGCCCTTCCCCCTCGCCTATCACGGACTCGGAGATGTCTTTGCCTTCCTGTTCTTTGGTGTGATCGCCGTCATGGGCACTCACTTTGTGCATACAGGCGACGTGAATCTGCTCTCGCTGACGGCCTCGCTCCCGGTCGCCTGTTTGGTGACGGGTATTTTGGTCGTCAACAATTACCGAGATATTGAGACCGATCGCAAGGCGGGTAAGCGGACGCTTGCCGTGCGCATCGGGCGAGCCGCTACCCGTGGAGAGTACGCGGCCCTAGTGCTCGCTGCGTACCTCGTCCCCCTCTGGCTGGCGCTCGCCACGCCCAACCGGTGGGCCTGGTTGCCGCTCCTCACCGCCCCCATGGCGTTCAAGCTTGTACGCGCCCTCTTTACCCAGACAGGCCCGGCCCTCAACCCGGTCCTCATGGGGACCGGAAAGTTGCACCTCTTTCACGGCGTACTCTTTGCCCTCGGGTTGGCGGTGGGCGGCGCGTGAAACCCCAGCACACAGTCGAGTGGCTGTATCGCCGGGCGGACACACACGGCAAGGCGACAGCACTAATCTGCGGTAGCGAGGTTTGGAGTTTCGCCGAGCTCTCAGCCGATGTCGAACGGGCAGCACAACACTTCATGGCGGAAGGAGTCCAATCCGGCACGTGCGTCGCCCTCCTCGGGGCCAACAGTGCAGAGTTTGTGGTTACCCTGCACGCTCTCAATCGCCTGGGCGCCGTCGCTGTCCCGCTCAACCTACGGTTGACACCCCCTGAGCTTTCCCTCCAACTTAAGGATGTGCAGGCGAGTGCAGTCCTCGTTGACGCGCGCGGGGCAGCGCTCATCGCCCCGATTGCGGAGGATGCGCCCCGCCTCCTTCCCATGGACGCATGGCGCGCGACTCCGCCGACTACCCTAAACGCGCCGACGCCACCCCCACCCTTGGACCTGCAGGGCCCGCAACTCATCCTCTTCACGTCGGGGACCACGGGACGTCCCAAAGGTGCGATCATCACCTACGGGAACACCTGGTGGAACGCCGTCGGCTCCGTACTCAACATGGGACTTCACGAGGACGATGCCTGGTTGATCTGTCTGCCTCTCTTTCATATTGGAGGGCTCTCCATCCTCATGCGTTCCATCATCTATGGGATTCCGGCGGTCCTCCACGCCCGCTTTGATGCGGAGAAGGTAAACGCGAGTATCGATGCTGGAGAGGCGACCATCGTCTCCGTCGTCAGTCGGATGCTGGCGGAGATGCTAGACGCCCGCGCTGATCGGGCGTTTCCTCCGACTCTACGATGTGTGCTCATCGGGGGTGGTCCGGTACCCCCGGCCCTCTTAGAACGGTGCATCGCGGCCAAGGTACCGCTACTTCAGACGTACGGTATGACGGAGACAGCCTCCCAGATGGCTACGCTCGCTCCACAGGATGCCTTGCGCAAAGCAGGCTCCGCCGGCAAAGCCTTGATGGGCGCCGAAGTACGGGTCGACGCGCCCATCAATCAGGTGGGCGAAATCCTCGTGCGCGGCCCCGTCGTCACCCCCGGGTACTGGGGTGCACCGCCCGGAGCCCATTTGGACGAAGCTGGGTGGTTTCATACTCAAGACCTCGGGTACATCGACGAGGACGGTTACCTTTACGTCGTCAGCCGGCGCAGCGATTTGATCATAAGTGGCGGAGAGAATGTTTACCCGGCGGAGGTCGAGCGCGTCCTCGACTCTCACCCCGCCATCAAAGAGGTGGCGGTCGTCGGTCGTCCCGATGCGGCATGGGGCGAAGTGCCCGTCGCATTCGTCGTCTTTGACGAGAAGGAGAACGCCGAGCCACCATCCTCCGATATGCTGAGCGCATTCTGCCGTGACCGGCTTGCAAAGTTTAAAGTGCCTGTCACCTTTCACCCCATCCCCCGTCTGCCTCGCAACGCCGGGGGGAAGATACTCCGGGCACGCCTGCGCGCCATGGCCGAGGAGGAACGAGCATGACAGCCAACTCACGTGAACCCGCACCGATTTGGTACCAGACGTCGACGCCGCCAACCGATGAGTCCCGAGATCTCCCACCCCTCCTTTTTGTCCACGGGGACTTCTCTACAGCTGAGATGTCGTGGTCTCGCCAGTGGGCAGGGCTCAAAGAGAGGCGGTCACTCATCCTCATCGACCGCCGTGGCCACGGTCACAGCCCCTCAGAACCGCGCCCCTACACTCTGGCGCAGGACGCTCAGGACCTGTTGGATGTGGTCGGACGCCTTGGCCTTGCCACCGTGGCGCTCGTCGCTCACTCCTACGGTGCCATCGTGGCACTTGAGACCGCACGTAGAGCGCCGAACGTCGCGCACGCGCTGCACCTCGTCGAGCCCCCATACCTTTCCCTGCTCCCTGACGACCCCGATGTTGCTGGACTTGAGCGCGGCGCTCGGAGCCTCCACGATCAGGCACAATCTCTCACTCCTGAAGCGTTGACTGAGCGTTTCTTCTCGGCAGTGATCGGGTCACAAGCCGTGCGCGAACTCATGGAGAAACCGGTCTGGGAGGCCATTGTCCGGGAAGCGCCCCGCTTTGCCGCCGAAGAGTTTGTCGGAGAGTACCCTGCAGACCGCCTCCTCGATCTCCCCAGCGATATACCGGTCTCCATCTACACGGGCGGCCGCAGTCACCCCGGCCTGCGCCGGTTGGCGCACGTACTACACGAGCGTCTTCCTCACAGTGAGCTGATCAGCTTTCCTGAGGCGGGGCATGACGTTCAGCGAATTGGCGCCCCTTTTGATGAAGCTTTAAGCCGCGGCGTGAGTGGCTAATGTAAGAGGAGCCGCCGCCTCTAACGAGAATGTGAATGGCAGTGTTGTCACGAAATCCCAACCTTTTGGAGGAGTGCACATGGGACGACCAATTACGCTCTTCACCGGCCAATGGGCCGACCTATCCCTGGCAGACCTCGCCGAGAAGGCCGCCTCGTGGGGATACGACGGTCTCGAACTCGCATGCTGGGGCGACCACTTTGATGTGAACAAGATCGTTGAGAGCGAGACGCACCGCGCTGAGAAGCGGGCGCTCCTCGAGCGACACGGACTCAACGTCTGGGCCATCGGCAACCATCTGACGGGCCAAATGGTCCTCGACCCCAACGATCACCGTACGGACGATTGGGCTCCAGCGGAGCTCGCCGGGGATTCCGAAGGGAAACGTGCGTGGGCGATTGAGCAGATGAAGGTGACGGCCCGGGCGGCCCGCGCCTACGGTGTGGACGTGGTGACCGGCTTCACCGGCTCGTCGATCTGGCATTGGATTTATCCGTTCCCGCCCGTGAGCGACGCAGATATCAAAAAGGGGTACGATCACTTCGCTGAGGTATGGGGCCCCATTCTAGACGTCTTTAAAGACGAGGGCGTGAAGTTTGCCTTGGAGGTGCACCCCGGAGAGATCGCCTTTGATCTATACTCCTCCGAGATGGCGCTCGAAGCGATCGGTCGCCACCCGGCATTCGGCTTCAACTTTGACCCCAGTCACCTCATCTGGCAGCAGGTTGACCCCGTTCAGTTTATCTATGCATTCCCCGATCGCATCTTCCACGTCCATGCCAAGGACGCGGAGGTCACGTTGGACGGACGGACGGGAATCCTCTCGTCGCACCTGCAATTTGGTGATCACCGCCGCGGCTGGGACTTCCGCTCTGTCGGTCGAGGCGATGTCGACTTCGGCGGGATCGTCAAGGCGCTCAACTACATCGGGTATCAAGGTCCCCTCTCAGTCGAGTGGGAGGATAACCACATGGAACGTGAACACGGCGCCGCCGAGGCGTGCGAATTCTTGCGTGACATGGACTTCCCACCCGCTCCCGGGGGTAGTTTTGAGGACGCATTCAAGAAGTAAGCGGTCCCTTTGACGGAAGCCACCGTAAGAGTGGTCGTCCAGAATTCGACAGCCCCGCAGTCGAGCACTGCGGGGCTGTCATTATAGACTCTCGGCCATTCGCCATACATTAAATTCACGATGTCCAAACCGTTCAGCGGCCGTCAGATCTCCCCCGGCCACATCGTGAATCAGATCAAAGATCCTTCGACCGACCTCAGGCAGTCCCTCTTCTCCCTCGAGGATCACACCGGCGTCCACATCGATGTGTTGGGGCATGTGGAGCGCCAGGCGCGTGTTGGTCGACACCTTGATTACAGGCGCAATCGGCGAACCCGTCGGTGATCCGCGCCCCGTGGTGAAGACGACGATCTGGGCGCCTCCAGCGGTCATTCCCGTGACCGAGTCGACGTCGTATCCCGGCGTATCCATGAAAACAAAGCCTCGTTGGGTCGGTGGGAACGCATACCCAACCACTTCTTGCAGCGGGGTCGAACCAGCCTTCTTGATACACCCTAGCGACTTCTCCTCGAGTGTCGTCAGCCCGCCCCGGATGTTCCCAGGAGACGGATTGCCCGAGCGGTACTCTGCGCCCGTCTCTTTCATACGGGTCTCGTAGGCGGTCAAGATGCGCATGAAATCCGCCCCCACCTCCGGCGTTGCAGCATTGCGCACCAGGATATGCTCGGCGCCGATCGCCTCCGGTGTCTCGCTTAACATGACGCTTCCGCCGGCCGCTACCACGAGGTCCGAAGCCTCTCCCACGGCAGGATTGGCCGTCACACCGGACCAACCGTCCGAACCGCCACACTCCAACCCAACGAGGAGCTCGGCCGTGTCTGCCGGGACGCGCTTCATCTCGTCGGCCTGACGGCACGCGTCCTTCAACCACGAGGCGCCCTGCAGGATCACGTCTCGCAACGTACGAGCGTCACGCACCAAGAGGTGCGTGGCGTGAATGCCTCGCTCATGGGCAGCCTGAGCCAACGATTCGGTCCAGTCGCCTTCGCCGCCGACCCCGACGAACAACGCCGCAAATACGTTGGGGTTCGTGGCATTCCCGAGCAGCGTTCGAAAGGTCTGCTCGCGATCTTCGGGAAATTGCGCATACCCGTGCGTGTGAGCGACCGGCACTGCCCCCGGCGCCTCTGAGGCCAAACGACGAACGATCGGCCCCGCTTCAGCTGTTGCGTTGATCACCAACACGTGGTTGCGCACCCCGACTCTCCCGTCGGCGCGTCTATAACCCCGAAACGTGGCCAACACCGCCACCTCCTCGTTCTTTGCTCTCGAGTCCGCGCACATTATGCACATGGACATGCTCGCCCGGTCGAATCTCTTGGGTAGCGATGCCCATGGGTTCGCCATACTTGAGGACAGCTGAGCCGCCTTGCATTGAGCGCAGCGCCACCTTGTGCCCGTAAGGAATGGACTCTTGTACGACGATCGCCGCTTTCCGGGCCTCACCCACAAAACTCACGCCCATACCGGGCGCGGCCTCCTCGATCAGCACCGCGACAGTATCGTCGGGGTGTAATCGCACGGCCCGCGCAAACCTCTCCGGCTCACTTGCTTTCACATGGACACCCTCCTTGGACGTCTGCCACACGTGACGTCCTTTGCACAGGCGAAGCAAACTTTACTTCAAAACGAACGCTCTATCAGAAAGGCGTGCTCACCTGTGGAATCGCAAATTCGAGCAACCCGGCCTCCTCGAGGCGGCTTGGCTCTCCCGAGGCGATGGCAATCAAACGTTCCAACACCGAGGCAGCGCCTGCCTCAACACCGACGGACTCGTCGATATAGTGGTCGACCGCCGCGTCGAGCGCGCTCCCTTGAGACGCTCGGGGCACGACGACCATCGTGGGTGCGCCGACCGCACCCGAAAGAATGCCGCGATTCGACACGACTAGTATGATCGTGGCTCCAGCGGCAACGAGGCCCGCCATCGCCTGAACGGGATGGCTGGGCGCCTGCATGAGATGCAGCCCAGGCCCCTCAGGTCGGAGGCTGTACTCCAATACGCTCTGAATCTGAGCGCGGCCGGTCAGCGGCGCGAGTCGCAGAGCCCGACGCACTTCATCGGACCGCCAATCGTGGTGATCGAGTGAGTGTCCTACTTGCCAGCGCCGGCGCTCTCGCCCCCGCCCCCAGGCCTCGAGTCGCTCCCGGGTCGCTGCATCGACCGCCCGCGCGGCGAGTTCCGTGCCAGCCGGTGCGAGGCTCTGATCCACACCGAGCGTGACGCAGGCGCCCGCGTCGACGAGACGTTCGACGACAGCACCGACGGTCTCGTGCGACTTATCGGGATTTTCAGGGTTCCAATCGACCCCCAAGACGCCGACGTGCAGACGGCTGATAGGAACCTGGGTGCGAAGGGCGCCCGCTGCCTCCTCTGCCCAGCGTCCAACCGTGCGGGTCCCGGCTGCGATCACCTTGTCACTGCCACCGAGGGCCTGAATGCCGATCACCTCAACCGGTTTCGGCGAGGTGATCAACGCTGCGAGCTCCTCCGGTTGATTGTTCTCACACCCTAGCCCGACTACGAGGACTGACGCGACATTATCGTTGTGGGCCACGCCCGTCAAACTCCGGCGTGTCTGCCGCAAGTCGTCTCCTACTTGGGCGCATCCAAGTGGATGTACGATCGCCACCGCGCCCGGCACTTGATCTGCAATAGCCTGGACCGGCGTCGTCGAACAGATGACCGATGCGAGGACAGCGACGTGATTGCGCGTGCCGACACCGCCGTCGGCACGAGGGTAACCCTTGAAACTATGCACTAGGGCGTACCTCCGTCTCGTCGGACTCATCGTCACTCGCAGCCACTTCGCGTTCAGGCGGAGTAGAGTCGGCGAGCGCAGCAAGCGCCGGTTCGTCGAAATCCTGCAGGTGCGCAGTGAGTTGCTGCGCGCTTTGCAGCAGGTGGCGCCGGAGTTGCAGGATCTCCTGGACGTACCCCTCTAGACGTCTGCGCTCCTCCGCGATTTGGACGGCTGCTCGGCGAGCGGTCTCCTCAGCGTCGGCTCGGGCGTCCCTGAGAATCGCGTTCGCCTCTTTCTCGGCCGCCGCCGTGGTGGCGCGTGCTGTCTCCTTCGCCATCTCCAGGGTCTCGGAGATGTTGCGCTCAGTGCGAGAGTACTCCTCCAGCTTCTCCTTTAACGACTCGAGCTCTTCTTTGAGGCTTTTGTTCTCCTTGTAGACCGCCTCGTACTCAAGGACCACCCGCCGAAGGAAGTCGTCGACCTCTTCGGCGCTGTAGCCCTTCCAAACCCGCTTAAACGACGCTTGGTGAATATCGCGCGGTGTCAGCATCCGCCTCATGCCTCCATCTAATTGAAGCGCTTTAACAACAAGCTCAACCGTCCTTTACGCGTCGTCCCAGACACCTCTTCGATAACGACTCGTCCGCGCCCGCGGATCGAGATAACGTCGCCTTCGGCGACCTCACGCGCAGGATTGGTCACCGGTTGCCAATTGAGCTTAACCCGTTCCGACTTGATGTCACGCACCATCTTTGTCCTTGAGGTGCCAAAACCCGAACCGGCCACTGCGTCCAACCGCATCGACGCGACGGTGGAACGAATCTCCTTGACGCGTTCGGGCTCCACCTCGAGACGTTCTGGGTCAATCTCCTCGACGGCGACCGGTGAACGGCCCACCTGTGCGAGGTGATCACGCAAGTACGTAGCAGCTTCTTTGGCGACAATGGCCTGCGCGCCGCGCTCCATCACAATAATGTCGCCCAGCTTCTCCCGCCCAAGCCCCGTCGCGAGCAACGCTCCAAGAACGTCGCGGTGGCCGGCAGTGTCAAATGCGCTCTTTAACTGTATCTCGAGCACTGTGATCGGTTCGTCCAGGAGCTCTGTGAGGTAGTACTGCGGAAAGATTAAAAGCCGCTTCCGCTCGGCTCTAGGATATCCTCCAAACGACTTATAAGAGACCTCCGCTATGGAGCCGAGCAGACCGACGGCGACTGTTTGGGAGAGTGGGTCGAGGAAGTCCGTCGCTTGAGGTTCGCCCTGCTTTAAGGAGGATTCGGCGATGTCGACGATCCGAGCGCCGATCGCACGCTCCTCGTCACCACGCAGGTGCGCCAAGAGTTCATCACGGTCGAGTAGACGAGCCATACCGTTTCACGTCTCCCATTCCCTACAATCCGATCGACCACAAGAGTCGTACGACAAAACTGCCGACGAGGCGGAGTACGACAAAGACGATGATGGGTGAGAAATCAAGCCCGCCTACGGGCGGGATGAGTTGTCTGGCCGGACGAAGGACCGGCTCGGTCGCCCGGTACAAAAATTGAACAATGGGATGATACGGGTCCAGGCGGACCCAGGAGACAATCAAGCGAGCAAAGATGACCCACCCGTACAGTTCAAACAAGGTACTTACGAGCAGCGATAAACGCAAATCAGGAAGTCCCCTCTCCAAGGCTCTTTGAACGGCGCGCCGCCGCCCGTACGGCCTGCGCAAACGCGTCCCGAACGCCCTTCGCCTCCAGGACAGCCAGCCCCTCGGCGGTCGTCCCCGCCGGCGAGGTGACGCGATCCCGTAGAACGGCCGGGTGTTCACCGCTCTCCAGCACCATCTTGGCAGCCCCCAGCGCGGTTTGTGCAGCTAGGGCCAGAGCCGTCTCGCGTGGCAGCCCTTCGGCGACTCCACCGTCGGCCATGGCCTCTATGAGTGTATAAACGTAGGCAGGTCCACTCCCTGAGAGGCCAGTGACGGCGTCCATCAGCGATTCGTCGACGGCGACAGCGTGCCCCACCGCGCCGAAGATTTCGAGGACCCATCGCTCATCGTCGTCCGTGGCATGAGCGCCGCGGGCAATCGCAGAGGCCGATGCGCCGACCAAGCAGGCTGTGTTGGGCATCACCCGGACAACCCGCGTGGCTTCGGGCACCCACGACTCCAGCATGCTTGTGGAGACACCAGCCATGATCGAGACCAAAAGGTGGCCCGGTTGAACGGCGTGTGCTACGTCTCCCAGTAAGGCTGGGGCGTGTTGGGGCTTCACCGCCAAAAAGATCGTATCAGCGAACTCGAAGACGCGTTCGTTCTCCGCTGTACATTGTATGCCCATGGAGGCGGCGACTGTATCGCGTCGAGCCGCGCTCACATCCGACGCCATCACGTCCTCTTTGCTCGCCAACCCTGCACTCAAGACTCCGGCGATGAGAGCCTCAGCCATTCTTCCGGCGCCGATAAATCCGATCCGTGAGGCCATGTTTAAGAAAACAACTCCTCTTCTTGCCACGAACGGGCCAGTTCGGCGTCGATCGAGACGTTGATCGGCGCCACTAAAAAGATTCCTTCTCCGATGCGGTGAATGTCTCCGTCGAGAGCATAGGTTGCGCCGCTGATGAAATCAACGATACGACGAGAGACGGACTTGTCGAGTCTCTCGAGCGAGATGATGACTGGCTGGCGCTCCTTGAGGTGGTCGGCGATCTGCTCGACCTCCTCGTAATCACGCGGGTGCATGACCGCTACTTTGAGTTGAGAGTGATCCCGATTTGGGCCGGGCAAGCTGACTAAGCGCCCTTTGCGCCGCTCTGTCGGCGATGTGCTGCCCTGACTGGGGCTGCGTGGTGTCTGGGGAGCCGCCGCCGGTTCGGGTTGGGGGCGCTCCTGGGCGGTAGGCTCCTCGGTCTCTTCTTGAATTCCCATAAACTGGAGAACTCGATCGAGAAATCCCTTTGGCTGCTGCATCGTGCGACCTCCTGGTGACTCTCGCATTTAACGGAAGATGGCACTGCCGACTCGGACCATCGTGGCGCCCTCTTCGATTGCGATTTCGAAATCCTGACTCATCCCCATCGAGAGATGCTCCACCCGCACCCCCGGAAGACCGGCTTCATTCACTTGTGCCGCCAGCTCCCGCAAGCCGCTGAACACTCGACGCAGCTCCGATTCAGACGCAGCGTGCGGCGCCATGGTCATCAGTCCGCGCACAAGTATTCCTTCTACTTGTCCCGCCTCCCTGACCAGGGCCGTCGCCTCGCCGAGTTCCGCTCCATGCTTGGTGCTCTCAGCGGCGACGTTCACCTGCACGAGACAGGGCATCCGCCTTCCCTGGGCGCTTGCTCGGCGTCCCAACTCTACCGCGATCCGCGCTCGATCGATAGAGTGCACCACGTCAAAGAGATCCCCTACGTAGCGGACCTTATTGGTTTGCAAGTGCCCGATCAAGTGGCGAGTCACCCCGCTTGGCAGGTGCGGGAGCTTCTCCCGGGCCTCCTGGACGCGATTCTCACCCACATGCTGCACGCCCGCCTCAACGGCCTCAAGGATGACCTCCAAAGGCACCGTCTTGGTGACGGCCACGAGCGTCACTTCATCCTCCGACCGACCGGAGCGGGCACACGCCGCGGCAATGCGCTCTCGGACACGTTCGACTCGTTGACGTATCGGGATGTTCAAAACCTTGGGCCACCCCTTCGCACGTTGAACCTACCCCCCAAGCGCATATTCGTCGCAGCGCAAAAGCGCTCCTTCTCACGAGAACCCATACGCACCTGTCACCGGCTCAGGACAACCGCCGGGTTCCTTACGACCGTGGCTCCGACCGGCACTCCGCTGAGGCCGTCAATGACCAAGTGCTGTTCATTCCCGCCAAGCACAGAGACCTCTCGAAAGACGGGTCGATCCCCCAGCATGACGTAGACGCCAGTCCGCTCTCCATTCTCAATGACAGCGCGGGCGGGCACGACGATGCCCTGGGCCCGATTGGCGAACAAGGTGACGCGCACTTCCCTGCGGTGTACCAGGCTGGGGTCGGGACTTTCGAGCACGAGGCGGCCAAACCACTCCCGCCCCACCTTGATCACTTCGGTCAAGCGTGCGCCGAAGCGCTGCTCAGGTACGTGGTCGAAGGCTACGTCCAGGCTTGTCCCGGCCTCAAATACAGTTGATGAAGTTGCGGAGATGACGAGTTCGACCGGCGCCGTTGCGTCCACCAAACGATAGAGCGGCGCACCGCGCTCGACGCTCACACCGTCTTGCACCCGGGCCGGATCGCTCGGAGTGAGCTCTCTCACGTCGACCAGCGCAGCCCCAGGCTGCAACGCTTCCATCCCGTCGAGGGCGAAACTAACCACCCCCGAGGCAGGGGCGCGCACTAACGCGATCTCGGACGGTCGTAGTCTAAGGGCGCTCTCACGCTGCGCAACCAACGCCTCTTCCGCGGCGGCTAACTCCTCTTGGAGGCCGACCCGCTCCGCCTGTGCCGCTGCGAGATCGGCGCTGCTTTGGTCGCGCTGCGCGGCGGCACTCTCCACACTCCGTTCATCGCCGGTGGACAACGCCTGTCGCAGGCTCCGGTCCGCCTCGGCCAGACGCTCCTCGAGACGGCTAATCCGACGATCGACCTCACTGAGTCGGGCGCTCATCGAGGCGCGCACCTGGTTGAGCTCTCGGTTGATCTCGTCAAGGGCGGAGGTGCGTGTGGCTGAACCCTCGACGTCGTTAAGTTCGGCAATCACATCGCCCGAACGCACTCTACGCCCCTCGCCGGCCAGGAGAGTGACCCGCCCCGGCGCCGGAGCAAGTACTACCTGCTCGCGTCGGAGGATAACGCCTTGAGCGTCCAGACGCGACTCTTCGACGCCAAACGTCGCCACAGCTGTCCGCAGGCGGAGCTGAAAGATGAGGGGGTCGAGTTTGCGCACCCCAACCGTCCCAATGACGGCGACGGACAGAATCAGGCCCAGCAGTCGCAGACGCCAAAAGCGGCCGCGGCCGACACGCATCGGCGATGCCACGGAATGTTCACTCCTCTATACAATTGGGGACTCCGGCGAAATGTGTAACGAAGAATTGATTGCATGTTCGACGATGAGTCGCGCGCCTCCTGGCGCGTGACTCACATCGGTGCAATGCGTGTGATAAGTCGGGAGAATGACCGGATAAACGGCAGCATCACACCGACCCCAAGGAGGTTGAAGAGCGTGTGGGCCGCCGCGACCTGCTGCCCGGGGTGATCACTCAGCTGCGCGACCCACGCTATAAAGAGGCCGAGGAACGGCCAGAGAAGGGCCACACTGCCAACGTTAAAGAGGAGGTCCGCGAGGGCCACTCGGCGAGCGAGGGCCCCTGCGAATGCCCCTGCGATCATCGTCGTCACTACGGTGCCTACGTTGCTTCCCAACACCCCAACAATCGCGGTGTCGACGCCGATCACTCCCGTATTCGCCAGCTCGACCATGAGAGCCGACACAGCCGAACTGCTCTGAGCAATAGCCGTGATCGCTGCCGCGTAGAGGAGTGTCCCTAATTGATCCTCGGCAAAGAGTGCAAACATGCGACTACCCACCGGAGTCGCCGCCAGATCTCCAACCGCTTGGCCAATCGCCCACAACCCAACGAACATTGCCCCCACACTTCCTAGAGCCGCCCCGACGCGTTTGACATCTTCTGCGCGCACCAACTGAAGCATCAATGAGAGTGTGAGGAGCGCCAATCCCGCATTCAGCTCGCTGTAAGCTACCGCGTGTGCCGTCAGTGTCGTCCCCAAGTTGGAGCCCAAAACGACAGCAAACGCCTGCGGCAGGTTGAGCAATCCGGCGGCCACAAACCCCACGGTCATAGCATTCGTCGCACTTGAACTCTGCACAAGGGCCGTGACGATGAATCCGATCATCACTCCCAGCAGAGGATGCCCGAACGCCCGGCACAGGAGGGGAGCCAGCCGCTCTGAAAAGGCCGAGAGTGAGCTCTTGAGTGAGAGGATCCCGAGAATGAAAATCGCAAACGCCAGACCGAAACCGACAAGACTCGAGAAAGACACGAGACGAACCCCCCCACCCTCAACGTACGATGGAGGAGTCCGTCTCTATGCTCCGTGCCGGTCGGTTGGCCAACGATTCTTGCCAGGTTAGACTAGAGTGCCAAGTCCCCCTCTGACGTTTGAACGATACGCAGTACCTGTTCCTCTTTCCCGTTCGCCGCGTTGACGTATACCAAAAAGAGCTCCTCGCCGTGAGTCGCGGCCACTTCCCAAGTCAACACTTCGTTTAATGTGGGCGTCGGAATCAGGGCTAAGCGCGGCTCGTCGGTCACATTCAGTCGGGAAGCCACTTGCTCCCGAGCATCGGCGGCGCTCACCTCAGGAGAGTCGATCGTTCTCTCCTGATGGGACATGAGATAACCGAGCGCTTCGTACCCGACGATCGAGCCGTCGTCCAGCGCGACCGTCACCTTAAGGAGATCCGGATAGATACGCACTCCATCGATCTCGGGGACGAAAGGTATCACTGCTCGATTGTCGGCTTGGGACGCGTAGGTTGGCGTCATGTTCTCAAAGCCGCGCTCCTCGAGGAAGCGCTGGGCACGATCGATAGCGTCGTTCAGACTCAGCTGCGCACTTCCGACCTGACGTTTGTCGATCATCCAGACGATGTGGCCACCTTTAATGCTCACATCCATGACTACCTCCGCCCGGTCTCCCGGAGGGTCGACGGAGATGGTGTACGCCGGGATATCACCGCCTTCGACGCGCCGTATGGCCTGCGCTTCAGCCCCCGCTTCTCGATTCCCCCCAATGAAACGGAGGGCAATCTCTTCGGCACGGGCCTCTGAGACTCTCTCACCAACCAAGCCGCGCGGCTCCCGCTGCAGCAGGTGATCGGAGAAGGGACCGTCGTATTGAATCGTTGGAATCTGTTGAAAGTGGGATTCCAGACGCGTGAACCCTGTCTGCTGAATATGTTTGGAATCCTCGCGCAAGGTTGCGTTGGAACCGCGCCGCAACTCCTCCCACGGCATCGGACCGTCCCCCGCTTCTTGCTGGATTCGGTGGAGAGCAGCGCTGAGGAGCTCAGCCTCACGACGCATTCGCTGCATCAAGTCGGACGAGTCCGAATCTGGCGGGCTGCCTCCTGCGGCCTGCCGAGTCATCGAGTAGGCAAAATCCCCCACTTGCGTCAGGAATCGACTGGTCCGCATCATCGTTCCTTGTTGCAAGGGGAGCTGGGTCAAGTTCGCTTGGGCGGCGCTCGCCTCACGTGCCAAATCGGCGAAGAGGCTGACGATCTGTTCAGGCGCCGAGCTGGCGATCCCTTTAGACAAGAGCACTTCCACATTCTCAACGTGACCTATGGAGTCAAAGAACGCCTGCTGGTAACGGTTGATCAACTGGTTCTCGGCCTCGCGCCGGGCCTGCATTTGACTGAGTCCCCACACGAGGAGGACGGCAAACGCCGCTCCGGCGAGCAATGCGCCGATGCGCCAACTTCGTGTCATCTAAAGCGACTCCTCCCGGTGACCTTGGTACCGTACACTGATTCTCACACTTAGTGAGCAAAGACGTGGTTACCGATCCGAACCACGATCTGGCGAGACCAAATCCAACTGCTCACGGGCTTATAGGGGTTCCAAAAGAAGATCGAACCGTACGTGGGATCCCACCCATTGAGAGCGTTTCTCGCCGCACGCACGGCTTCATCTGACGGCGTTCGTCGCCAGACCAGTCCGTTGGAGACTGATTCAAACGCGTGCGGCTGGTAGACGACACCGCTCAACGTGTTGGGAAAGGATGGATGCTCCACTCGGTTGAGGATGACGGCGGCCACGGCCACTTGCCCCTCGTACGGCTCACCTTGAGCCTCAGCGGCCACGAGGCGGGCCAGCAGGTCGAGTTGATCGCTTCGGTTGACGTAAGAGACGGCCTCCCCTTGTGTCGACGCTGGCTGGTTGGCCGGCGCCGTTGCAGCTCCTCCTGAGACCGCATTGAGCAATCCGAGCGCTCGCCACGTCTTCTCGCCGACTGCGCCGTCAGCGGGCCAGACGCCGTTCTTACGCTGGAAATTGACGACCGCGCCGTAGGTCTTAGCCCCGTACACGCCGTCAATGCTGCCGTCGTAGTAACCCCACTGCTGCAGTCGCCACTGCAGCGTGCGCACACTCTGTCCGGTCGCACCCCACCGCAGCACCGGCACATTTTGGGCTGCCACGTAAGATGGCTTAACAGTCCCCGCCGGCTGTAATGCCAAGGGGATGCTCACGAGCGAAAACACAAAAAGAACAAGGGTTGCGACGATTCGCCTCATGGGTCGTCCCTCCGATTGATCCGTCATTTCCTGGGGTAGTTTCTCTTGGCCGAAACGTAGATATACTAGTGGCCTTTCTGGAAAAAGGCACGCACCATTCTCGTGCGCGCCTCATACTCTGTACTGAATTTAGCCAAGAGCCCGTGCCAGAAGCCGCGAAGGCTCCGGCGGGTGAGGTCAACTAAGGAGGGAATGCCTAAGATGGCCAAGAGTCAAAGCCTGCACCTCAACTATTGGCAGCAGCCGGAGCGGTCTGCAGCCCCGATTACGGGCGGCGGCGGAGATGAGGATTACCGTCCCGAGTGCATCATCGTCGACAAGGTATACGACGAGTGCACCGTGTGTGAGTGTCCGACCTTTCGCTTTACCGACCTGATTCCGGAGCCGGCCAACGTTGTAGCGTGCGACGTCGCCAACGTCCGCGTTGTTGACGCTGCTATCCCGCGAGAGGGTGAAGTTGAATTCACCGTAGAGTGGGATCAGACGATCACGTATGCGGACTCCGACGGTTATGACCACACCGTCACCAAGAGCTTCCGGTTCAGGAAAAGGACGCGTCTACGGGGAGCCAGACCCGAAATGGATCTGCGTTTCTTTCATCTGGTCCGGTGCCTCAACTGCCGCATCCGCGAGACGGATGGTGAAGCAGACACCATTGAGTGTGAGGTGGGTCTGTTCGTCGTCGTGAAAGTGACGTTCACGGTCCAACTTGAGGTGCGAGAAGCCCGGTTTTGCCCCCAGCCGCCCGAGTGCGTACAGGTCTCTCCCATCGGATGCCCCGAATGGGCCGACCTATGCGAGCGGGGCGAATTCTGGCCCCCGTTTCCACCTCAAACCACCTAAGAACGTTCGATGTTGCGGGACGGTCGTGCGACCCTACGGCTCCTCCCGCAACCCACTCTCCAGCGGGCCTTCCACGCGCGCCCCAAGGCGTACGGAAGGCCGCTGGAGCGTTTGATGCGTTGGTGCTTCGACCAAGCGCGAGGGAACGCTGCCGTTACCAACTCCAACGTCGACAAATGAGGGCATTTGCGCATGCGCATTCTTATGTATGCAGATCGACCTGCTACGCTGGGAGGCATTGAGACGCACATTAACACTCTCGCCGCCCGGCTGGTTCGCCGCGCGTGCACGGTGACGCTCGCGTTCGCGCGCATCACAGATCCCCGGATCTTCGCAGACGCCAAGGAGGCAGGGGCCCGTGTCGTCGAGGCCTCACCTCGAGATGTAGCGACATACGTCACGTCGGGAGCGTACGATCTGTTGCACGCCCATTCGTTCGGCGCCAGCCGTTTGGCAGCGCGCTTGCATCGAACCTGTGGAATCCCGATTGTCATCACGCTACACGGCCCCGGTCAAGGGCTCCCTGTAGCAGTAGGCGCCGGCATGCACGTGATCGCCGTCAGTCAGGAGATTGCGTCGACACTACAACGAGCTTGCGGTACGCGCCTCAGCGTCATTGAGAACGGCATTGACTTGACGCAGTTCTCCCGAACGATCCCCGAGACCAACCCACCCGGTCGTCGATCGCCAAGGAGTCAGCAACGCACGAGGCTACACGCTGTCTACCTCGGACGCGTCGGTCCATCGAAACGACCGGGATTGGTTGCACTGCACGAAGCGCTCAATTCTAGGCCCGATGTTACATTACGGTTTATTGCAAATTGGTCACCTGACGGAGACGCCCGTCCGAGCCACGCTGTCCAAGACTCACTGGAAGGCGCCGACCTGGTCTTCTCCACGGGCCGTGGGATTCGAGAGGCCATGGCTCTGGGAGCCGCTGCGTGCGTACTGGGTGTCTACTGGGACGGACTCGTCACCCCGGAACGGGTGGACGAGTTGCGCTGGAGCAACTTTAGCGGCCGCTCCACACGGGAGCGACCGACTCCCCGAGCTGTGGCGCTCACGGTGCGAGAACTACTTGGGACACCGGCTCGTCTCGCTCAGTTGCAGGCGTTCTCACGCTCATATGCCCACAATAATTTCTGTCTCTCGCACACCGTGAACCGGACGGTGGCAGTGTACGAGAGACTCACGGCCTCGGCCGGCTAAAGATCTGGCAGACGTACACATTCCCTTGGTGCTCATACACTCCGATGCCCACCTCCGTATAACCGGCGCTGAGAATGTTCGCGCGGTGCCCAGGACTCTCCATTAACGCTCGATGGGCAACCTCGACGGAGCTGACACGGGCGATGTTCTCGCCTGCCCACTTGTAGGAGTAGCCGATCCCCTCGAGCATCTCATACACGGTGCCCAACGCAGGCGAAACGTGATCAAAGTAGCGATTTTGGGCCATGTCGCGCGCTTTCTCGCGGGCGAGCAGCGTCAACTCGGAATTCAGAGCCAAAGGAGCCCGCCCTTGGGCGAGTCGTTCATGGTTTACCTGCTCCAACAGGTACTCCTCACCGGGACGACCGTCATCAGCGGCGGCCGCCGTCAGTGTGAGTGCGAGCGCCAAACCTATGATAAGGGTTAAGAACCCAACTCTTTTCATCGATACAAGCTCCCCTCTTTATCACTGCGTTTCGATCGACTGCGAGGATCGCACTCCCTTCCATGCCCTCGTCCCGCCCCCCTTCCCAAAAACACCAGTAATCTCTGACACTTCAGGCATGTCGCACCCGCGCTGCGCGGACATTGGAACCTCGTGACCGGCATAAGAATAGGACACAAGGAGTGAGTGTGACATCATGTCTCCCCGTCAACCCAATTCTCCCACCCGTACCCGAATCGTCTTGGAAGGGGGCGGACGCCTGGAAGATGTCGCCCAAATTGTAGAGATCCGCCTCCAACCCGAGCCTGTCGAGTGGACAAGAGTCGAAGCCGGCACACTCGAGGTGCACGGAGCGATCAATGCATACTTCTACTGTTTGCGCAGTAAAGGGCGAGGGGTCGAAGGTCAAGGATTTCGAATACCGTTCTCGCGGCGTATTCCCGCCCCCGAGCTGCCGATCGAAGGGATGGAGGTGCATCTCGAGGAGTTAGAGTCCAACCACGATTTCAACCCCATCACCGGAGATTTTCAGCACAAAGTGAGCGCCTTTGTGGTGCTCAAAGGGAGCGCGCACGAGCCCAGCTTGGAGGAGGCGCCGGCCCAAACAGATGCGCCCAGTCAGGCCGACTCTACACCACCGCCGGCTCCAAGCGGCCCTAGCGAGACTCGCCTCTCTCAGGTGCGCAATGGAGAGCGTCCCCTCGCGGACGCTGATTCCCAAGACGCGCCAATGTCGACTCGACCGCCTAGCCCAGAAGAGTTCGAGAGTATGCGACAGGCCGTAGAAGGAAAGGCAAACCAAGGAGGAGCGGAAAGCCGGCTCCCACCGTCGTCTCCTCCGAGCCAGCCGCCGGAACGCGTACCGGAGGAGACATCTGAGCCGAAACAGGGGCACGAGTCGGACCGTGTGGCAGAGCAGTCACCGAAATCCGCGCCAAACGCGGGGCCGACCAAGGCGGCGCCCCAAGAGAAGGCGCCGCCGCAAGAGGCCAAGAAGCGTGGCGAGGCGCTTGTGTGGAAGCCGTTCCCGCCACCCATCAATTAACCTTGTGAGCGGTGCACCGTCGAGGAGAAGGAACCGCGGCCGGCAGACTGGATGACAGATCCGGCGAACATGCGTCGCAGGTACTCGTTGTCGCGGTACGAGTCTGTTGGCCGCCGCGATCGTCCCGACACTTCTTGTGTCGGCAGCATCGCTTTAAGATCTCTTTGAATAAATGTGGGCGAGAAAACTCCGTGGTAACGGAGTCTTCCGTTGATGACGGTAGCCGGCAGGCGAACGGCACCCTCTCTGACACCTTGCAAGACGTGAGGCAGCGAAAGCGCCTCTTTAGCGTCAATGTCGACGAAGCGGCATGAAACGCTCTCTCCAAAGAGACGGTGCAGGCGCTTCCCTAACGAGCCCGTGATCTCTTCCAGAGATCGGCCCTTCTCTCACCCGCTTCCGATACAGGTGCCGCGCCGGCCCAACACGATCACATCGACGTGTTCCACCAACCATCGCCTCCTTCACCGAACATTTTATGCTCGCTCATGGAGGTGATGTGCCTGATGGAAGCCTTTTACACGAGATCGACGATACTGCCCGGCTGCAGCTCAGGCGTTAAGAAATGATGAGGGTCGGTAGAGAGGATGCGTTCAATTCGCCCCCGTCCCTCCCCAAGTGGCTCGACCAGCATCGTACAGCCGCCGGCCGACGCCGGAACGAGCATTCGCTCCTCCTCATCGTCGAGTATGTCTTCGATCGGAACCACCGTGTAGAAGATCACTGGGGGCCAACTCCCGTTTGAAACGGTGGGATTTGGCGCGGGTCGGGACTCATCGGTGGCATCGGCGTCGGAACCGTCGGGTATGGAGCGTGAGGACCACCCTGCCAACCCGCCTGTCCTGATTGATAAGCGATCATCTGATCCAGGGCACGGTATGCGTCTTGGACTCCGCCCACCGCGTCGATGAGGCCTGCGCGTACCGCCTCCATCCCCACAAGGACCGTACCGACGTCACGCATCAACTCGCCTGTGCGAAACATGAGCTCGCGCAGCGCCGGTTCCCCGATGGCGCTATTCTGCACAATGAACCCGATCACCCGCTCCTGCATCTTGTCGAGGTACTCGTACGTCTGCGGTACGCCGATGACCAACCCCGTCAATCGAATGGGGTGCACCGTCATCGTGGCCGTGCTGGCAATGAAGGAACGGCGAGCCGCCACTGCGATAGGCGCACCTATCGAATGTCCGCCTCCGAGTACCAGGGAGACCGTCGGTTTGGAGAGGGTCCGAATCATCTCAGCGATGGCCAGACCCGCCTCGATGTCGCCACCCACCGTGTTTAGGACGACCAGGAGCCCCTTGATGGACGGATTTTGCTCAACGGCGATCAGCTGCGGAATGATGTGCTCGTACTTCGTCGTCTTATTCTTTGCCGGTAACAGGACGTGCCCTTCGACTTGACCGACAATCGGCAGGACGTGCACGCCCCCTCCGCCGGAAGGAGGCGCACCGGACTGGCCCAGCTCCTGAACGGCCTGCAGTCGAGTCTGAGGGGAGCCACCCTTGCCCCCGCCCTGCTCCGATTGGTTTGAGTCTGCCAAAACACTCACCCTCTCGCCACATTTGAGTCGCTTCACACACTCTGGATAGTATGGCGAGAAACGAGGGTAAAGATGTGGCTAAACCTCCATGATGATCGGCAAGATGACGGGGCGGCGTTTGGTCCGCTCGTATAGAAAGCTCTGCAACACCTCGCGCACGCGCCCTTTCACCGTTCCCCAATCCGGTACGTGGCCCACTTGTAGCCCCTCTAGCGCTTCTTTAGCTTGAGTCCGGGCCTCTTCCATCAGCCTCTCCGACTCGCGCACGTAGACAAAACCGCGAGAGACGATGTCGGGACCCGCTGCAACCTTCCCGGATTGTTTGTCGAGGCTGATCACCACGATAAGAATGCCATCCCGGGAGAGTTGCTGCCGGTCGCGCAGGACGATGTTGCCAACGTCGCCCACCCCGAGTCCGTCGACGAGCACTTGCCCGTTGGGTACGGGATCCCCTTTGCGGATCGATCCCCGCAGGATCTCGATGCGGTCTCCTAGATCGGGGATGACGATATGGGATGGAGGCACACCCAACGACTCGGCGAGTCGCGCATGCGTCACCAACATCCGGTACTCTCCGTGAATGGGGACAAAGTAGCGCGGACGCGTCAGGTTGATCATCAACTTGAGCTCTTCTTGGCTGGCATGTCCCGAGACGTGGACGTCCGTGAGCCCATGATAGATCACCTGTGCACCCTGACGAAACAGGTGGTTGATCGTTCGGCCGATCGGCTTCTCGTTGCCCGGGATCGGCGAAGCCGAAATGATAACCGTGTCGCCTTTACCGATTGAGATCCGCCGATGTTCGTTCATGGCCATGCGCGTCAGCGCGGCCATCGGCTCGCCTTGACTACCCGTCGAGATGATGGCGAGCTTCTCCGGAGGCAGATCGTCGATGTCGCCGGGGTCGACAAGGATTCCGTCTGGAATGTGTAAGTAACCCAAGCGGGAGGCGATCTCGACGTTTTTGACCATGCTCCTCCCGATAACAGCCACCTTCCGCTCGAACTGGTGCGCGGCGTTCACCACTTCTTGCACCCGGTGAATGTTGGACGCGAATGTCGCAACGATCACCCGCCCCTCCGCCTTGCTGAAGGTGTCGACCAGTTGAGCGCCCACTTTGCGCTCCGACGGAGTGTAACCCGGCCGCTCGGCGTTGGTGCTGTCGGACATTAGGCAGAGTACGCCCTCCCGCCCGAGCTCGGCAAATCGTTGCAAGTCCGTCACTTTACCGTCGATCGGCGTATGGTCGATCTTAAAATCCGTGGCGTAAAGGATAATCCCTTGGTTGGTCCGAATCGCGACGGAGACCACGTCAGGCAACGAGTGGTTAACGTGGATAAACTCGAGGTCGAAGCGGCCAATCTTGATACGCTCACCGGCCGCAATCTTTTTGAGACGGGACTCACGCAGTAGACCGTGCTCCTCGAGCTTAGACTCGACCAGTCCCAGGGTAAGTGGGGTCCCGTATACCGGCAGATTCAATTGATGAAGCACGTAGGGCAGGGCCCCGATGTGATCTTCGTGCCCGTGGCTAAGCACGATACCTTTTACCTGCGATTTCCGCTCCACTAGGTATGAGATGTCGGGTATGACCAAGTCGACACCGAGCATCTCTTCGTCGGGAAACATGACTCCACAGTCGAGGACCAATATCTCGTCCCCTTGCTGAACGAGCCAGAAGTTCTTACCAATCTCTCCAACCCCTCCTAGGGGTATAATAGAGAGTTTCGATTCACTTTTTGCCATAACGCTAATCAAGCACCTCCATAAATTGAAAGGCTAAAGTCTCCGGCGACCCGAGACTAATGCCTTGGCCGGTGGCCGTGGCGCTCCCGAAATCTCTGTTAATTCACGCTCAACGAAAAATCCGGTCTGCTTCACGCACACTAAAGATGATTATATCGTATGTCAACCGACCAGTGCAAACTCGTGTGTGCAAAAGAAACCAAAAAGCAGCGGAGCGAAGCGCCGGGCTTCACTTTCCCGCTGCTCGGTCGACGTGGCTCGGCGCCACCCCGTACTCCTCGTCCCAAAGCTCAGTCAGGCTGCTTAGATGACACCCGAACGACGCAACGTCTCTTCGATGTGAGCCCGCTCCGACGGCGACGGAGCGACCATCGGGGCTCTAAACGGCCCGAGGTCCAGCCCAAGCAAGCCCATCGCCCATTTGACAGGGATTGGATTCGTCGTGATAAAGAGCGCCTTGAAGACGGGCATCAGACGTTCGTGGATCAATCTAGCTTCGCGTGTCTCCCCCGCCATAAAGGCGCGAATCATGGCTTTAATCTCCTTGCCGACCACGTGTGAAGCGACGCTGACGACACCCACGGCGCCGAGCGACAACATCGGTAGCGTGAGCGAATCCTCCCCGCTGTAAACGGCGAAGCTCTCGTCCGTGCTCTTTTTGATAAACGTCAGCTGCTCCATATCGCCGGCCGCCTCTTTGACGGCCAGGACGTTAGGCAACGTCGAGAGGCGAGCGACTGTCTCGGGCTCAAGGTTGCGACTGGTGCGCGAAGGGACGTTGTAAAGCATCACCGGCAATGAGGTCGCCTCGGCAATAGCGCGAAAGTGCTGGTAGAGCCCCTCCTGCGGCGGTTTGTTGTAATAAGGCACGACAGCCATCACACCGTCGATCTTGAGCGAAGAGGCGCGACGGGTGAGCTCAACGCTCTCTTGCGTGTTGTACGAGCCCGTCCCCATCACCACCTTGGCGCGACCTCCGACAGCCTGGACGACCGCCTGGGTGAGCTCTAACTTCTCCTCGGCGCTCAGAGTCGGCGATTCACCGGTGGTACCGGAGACGACCAATCCATCGGAACCATTCTCTATCAGAAACTCGGCCAAGGCACCCGCCTTTTGCAGGTCAATCGATCCGTCGGCTCGCATCGGCGTTGCCATCGCCGTCAACACTTCTCCAAATGGAGTCAACACTTGTCACTCCCTCGACATGTCCTAACGCACGACTATAAGTCCTCGTGGGCGCTCACTGCCGGTCCGGGCCCATACGGTCCGGCCGCCAAGTGGACGCCTCCTCGTCTGTTGCCAACTCAAACTCTCGGTGCAGCGCCAGGACTGCCTCTTGCATACGCTCACCGGGCACGAGGCACGAGATGTTCGCATGGGAGTCCGTGGTTTGGAGGATGGGAATGCCCGCTTTGCACAAACTTGCCGCAATTCGCCCCATCACTCCTGGAACTCCGTGCATCCCAGCTCCGACCGCCGACACCTTAGCCACACCCGATCGTACGCGCACGGTGAATCCCAGTTTTTCCAAAAGCCTTTCAATCCGCTTGGCCGCGTTTCCTTCCACGATAAACGCGATCCGGTCGGGTGAAACATAGATCATGTCGGCGCTGACGGAGGCCTCCCCCAATGCCTGGAAGACCTGCCGGGGCGCGTCTTCACTACCGTCGGGCGGTACATCGATTTGAACGAGGGACTGCCCGGCCACGTGGGCGATTCCAGTCACGGGGCGCTCCTCGGCCCAGTGCTCCAACCCTTCCCCCTGCGACGCCGGAGGGTCGCAGACCAACGTGCCAGGTGCGTCGGAGGTGGTGGGTCGAATGTGCAAGGGGAGGCGACCCAGCATGGCGATCTCCACGGCCCGCGGATGAATCACTTTGGCGCCCAGGTGTGCCATCTCGACTACCTCGCGGTAGGTAAGGTGATCGAGTGTGGCGGCGTCGGGGGCCAAGCGCGGATCAGCCGTCTTTACGCCGTCCACGTCGGTGTACACCTCGAGGAGCGCCGCGTTCAGGCCCACAGCCAGGGCTGCAGCGCTCGTATCGCTCCCTCCCCGACCCAGCGTCGTCACTTCGCCACCGGCGTCGACGCCTTGAAAGCCTGCGATGATCGGTATGATGCCGGCCTCGACGACCTCTTTGATCGCGTCCGGTTCAACGCGAATGATCCTCGCATTCCCGTGTTGCGCGGTGGTGACAATTCCCGCTTGCCCGCCGGTGAACGCCTTGGCCGCGTGTCCGCGGGAACGCAGCGTCTGTGCGAGCACGACTGTAGAGATCACTTCGCCGCATGCCAGGAGCAGATCGGTCTCACGCGAATCAGCCTCTCCGCCAATCGATTCGACGAGAGTGAGGAGCGTATCGGTAGCATAGGGGTCTCCGCGGCGCCCCATCGCACTGACGACTACGACAGGGTGTGCTCCCTCATTTAAGGCGCGCTCGATATGGTGAACGACGCGCTCCCGCACTTCGGGAGTTGCCACGGAGGTGCCCCCAAACTTTTGTACCACAATCCGTCTCATGAGTCGGACCCCCGAAAGTTCTTACTTTCATGGTCCACCGATCGTCTTATTAGCGCCCCTTAAGAAGATCGTGCGCGCAGGCGTACTCAGCGATTTGAAGCGCGTTGAGTGCAGCGCCCTTGCGAATCTGATCCCCCACTACCCACAGGTTGAGGCCGTTTGCGACTGTCGGGTCCTTGCGAATGCGACCCACGTATACCGCGTCCCGCCCTGATGTGTGCCACGGCATCGGATACTCCATGGCCTGCGGATCGTCTTGCACCACCACTCCGTCGGCCTCGGCCAACAGCGCGCGCGCCTGCCCGACGCTGAGAGGCGATTCGGTCTCAACGTTGATCGACTCGGAGTGACTGCGAAAGACGGGCACCCGCACCGCGGTGGGAGAGACGGCAATCTGGTCGCTTCCAAAGATCTTGCGGGTCTCGCGCACCATCTTCCACTCTTCCTTGGTGTAATCGAGCTCTTCAAAGACGTCGATGTGCGGAATCAAATTGAAGGCCATCTGATGATGACGGGGGAGAGAGGCGACCGGCAGCACGGAAGCCTGCATCTCTTCCCCTTTCGCGTACGCCGTCACCTGCGCCTCGAGCTCCGCCATGGCAGCGTTGCCCGCGCCGGAGACGGCTTGATAGGTAGAGACCACCACGCGCTTGATAGTCGCCGCTTTATGAAGAGGCGCCAGCGCCACGACCATAATAATGGTAGAGCAGTTGGGATTGGCGATGATACCCCTATGCTCTGCGATCGCCTCCGCGTTCACTTCGGGAACGACGAGCGGCGTACTCGGATCCATGCGAAACGCACTCGTGTTGTCGACGACGAGTGCACCGTTTGCGGTCGCACGAGGCGCCCACTTCTGGCTAACACTCCCCCCAGCGCTGAAGAAAGCGATATCAACGCCGCGAAACGAATCCTCTCCCACCTCTTCGATGGTGAGCTCTTTGTCGGCAAAGGCGACGCGCTTGCCTGCGCTGCGCGCCGATGCCAGCAGGCGCAGACTGGCGATTGGAAAGTCCCGTTCCACCAGTAGCTGCAGCAATTCCCTTCCCACGACACCCGTTGCACCTAGAATCGCGACGTTGTACCCACTCACGATGGTTCTCTCCTTTTGTGCGAAAACAGCAGGAAGCGCCCGGCGACGCTACCGCACCGCCCGCCGATCCCTCTCGATCAGCACCGGCTGAAGCTGTCGTCCCTCGAGAGCTTCTACGACTGTTTCAGCGATCAATTCAAATTCAGCCACACATGAATTTGGTTTCTCTGTTGGATTGTCTTGCCCAAACGGCACCATATAAACGTTGCGCATGTTCAGCAAGACACCAATATTCCTAGCATTGTTGCCCAGCGCGTCGTTGGTCGAGATGGCCACAACCACGGGTCTCCAATTGCGCAATGTTCCTTTGGCGCCCATCAGCACCGGCGTATCGGTAAACGCATTGGCGAATTTTGCCAGGGTGTTGCCGGTACACGGGGCGACCACAAAACAATCGAACGTCTTTGCCTGCCCTGTCGGCTCCGCATCAACAATACTGGTGATCGCGTCGTGGCCCGTTATCTTTTTGAGCGCCGCCGCGAGGTTTTCCGGCTTCCCGAAACGGGTCTCGGTGGTGATCGCCGTATGCGACATGACCGGATACACCTCGGCACCGAGGTCGATCACACTCTGCACCTGCGGCAACACCTCTTCGTAGCTACAATGCGAGCCACATACGCCCCAACCAATTCGCTTTCCCTTTAGTCGCATGGGAGACTCTGCACCCCTCTCACTACTGGAAAATGTTAGTGATCAATAGGGTACATGGGCTTTAAGGTCCCGCAAAACGAAGTCTTACGTCACACGTTCAAACGAAGTTCGGATCATTTGCGGCACCGTACGTGCCAACACCTCCCCGGCCGTCCTTGGTGCTACCTTGCCCGGAATACCAAGGTCTAAGAACGCCTTCACCCCGATCGCTTTGGCCGCCTCGAAGTCGGTGCCTCCAGGAGCAGAGGCGATGTCGACGACCAAAGAGTCGGGAGCCATCTTCGCAAGCTGCTCGTAGCCCAAGACCCGTGCCGGCACGGTGTTGAAGACTACGGTCGCCTCAGGCAACCACGCGTCCAACTCCCGCAAGTGGGCAGTCTCGAGCCCCATTTCGTAGGCTCGAGCGAGTTGACCCCGGTCACGGGCGATCACCCGCACGCCCGCGCCGATACCGTCGAGCATTCGCGCTAAGGTGATGGCGCATCGACCAAACCCGATCACCAGTGCTTTACTACCGTGGAGCGTGACCGGAAGCTCTGCCATCGCTCGTTGAATCGCGCCTTCCGCCGTTGGAATAGAGTTGAGGATAGCAATCTCATCAACGTCCGCCAGTTGTACGACGTTGATGCGGTAGCGGGCCGCCAAGCGCTCGATCACAGGTTTGGCGACACCAATATACAACGTCTTGCCGCTACCCATCGCTTTAAAGGCTTCCTCATCCAACTTTAGGTGCGCCTGTGGTTCCAGATGCGCCTGGACCACACCCTCTTCGTCCGTGTTGCTCATCGGTGCGATGACGTAATCCACGTCCTCGACGGCTTCGACGACGCCAGGCACCCGCCGTGCGTCAGCGAGTTCCGGGAGACCGGGGTAACCGACCAAGGTGACGTCGAGTCCCTCCCGGATAAGGGCCTGAACCATGATGAGCTCACGCTCGTCACCCCCGACTACTGCCACGCGGGGTCTATCAACCCTCGGCATGCGGCGCCCCTCCCTACCTGGTCAAACAGACCGCTCTTGGTACCGTACAGCCCATGTACAGTAGTACCATATGAGCCCTGCGGTACCGCGGTGATTCTTCGCCGTCACTCTTGGAAGAGAAGGTGTTCGAGTCCGTAGAGCAAGCCTGTCACGTTGCCGACCTTTCGGAGCGCCAAAAGGACGCCAGGCATAAACGAGACGCGATCAATTGAGTCGTGGCGAATCGAGAGCGTCTGCCCCGCAAGACCCAAGATCACCTCTTGATGGGCAACCAAGCCGGGCAGCCTGACGCTGTGTATATGTACACCCTTCACACTCTCGCCGCGCGCGGTGTCAGTCGCCGTATCGACGGAAGCCGTAGACGCAATCTCTCCTGCCGCGCGCCGCGCCTCGTTGATCAACTCTGCAGTCTTAATCGCCGTCCCAGACGGCGCGTCCTTCTTTTGATCGTGATGTAACTCGATGATCTCCACATCGTCAAAAAACTGGGCCGCCTCCGCTGCAAAGCGCATCATGAGTACTGCACCGATGGCGAAGTTAGGTGCGTGCACGACACCCGTATTCAACTCCCGGGCGCGGACGTCAATTGACTCCAGCGCCTCTTCGCTCAAGCCGGTCGTCCCAAAGACGACCCGCCGGCCGAGTTCGATCGCGCTCATTACATTCTGGTAGACTGCGTCGGGCGTGGTGAAATCGACGACATGAGTTGCATCGCTGGTCTCAAGGGCTTCTGCAATACCCGGTGAGACTTGGATGCCAAGCGATTCGACACCGGCCAGCTCGCCGACGTCCGTTCCCGCGCAGAACGGATCGGCCGCGCCGACCAACTCCATTCCCTCGGCGCCATGGACGGCCCTCAAGACCTCCCTGCCCATTTTCCCACCGGCTCCACTCACTACGACCTTAATACCCACCTGATCAACCCTTTCGAAAAGTGTACTCCGCCCATAGACTAGGGCCACATGCGCACAAAAAAAGCGGCAGGCTTTGATGGAAAGCCAACCGCACGACTGACATGACACCCCGTTAATGCGAGTCACAAAAAGGTGTGACTCCGTGGTGTGACGCAGGCATAGCGCTCCACCAAAGCGCGTCACGCGCGGTTTTGGCGGCAGTCCGGAGGTTGTTCACCTCCGGCCCAGCTTGTCCCAGTTGCAGGTGTGGCATGGACACAAGCTTCGGCGGGTTCCCCTTTTACCTGCGCGTCATCGACCCCTGCGGTCTCCTGCGCAAGCTACTCATCTCCCCGCGCCTCTATGGCCCTCGCATTCATAAGGCACTATTCGATTGTGGCGTTGGTGCAATTCTCTCCTATTTAGAGGAAGCTGTCAACCCACTGCCGAGCTCGGTTCAGCGAATGAGTCAAAGAGGCCGCAGCGGATCCAACCGCTCCGGCCTCTTTTACTTGGGCTAGCCTTCCTGGCTAGCTGCGCTCAGGAGCGCAGCGACGAGGAGCGCTAGTGAGTCTGGTCCTGCTCTTCGCCGTCGTACGACTTGAGTTCATCTGCGCCACACTCGCGCAAGATGGATTCGGCCCGTTTGGCCCGCTCACGGTCGCACTTGATGATGGCGAGCGCTTTACCCTCTTTCACGTCCTGTTCGTAGCGTTGGCCCTCCGCTTCGGGTATGCCCATATCGAGCAGACCACCGGCAACGCCGCCGGCTACGGCGCCCGAAAGGGCGGCAGCCAACGGACCAGCCGCGAGAATGGGGCCAATCCCGGGAATGGCTAAGGCTCCGGCGCCCGCCATGAGCCCGGCGATGCCGCCTAAAGCGCCTCCCCAGGCTGCGCCGTCACCGACGTTATCCATGCCGGCCATGTTGTCCTCTCCGGCCTCCATGGTGTAGCCTGCGGCGCGTCCCGACTCGTCACCACCAGAGTTCTGCTGTTTCTCACCCTTGGCGGCTATACTGATCTCATTCTCCCGAAAACCTTCGTCGCGCAGGGTCCGTACGGCCTGCTCGGCTCGATCGTGTTGGGAGAAGACACCTACAACTGTAGCCATGAGACGGTTGTCCCCCTCCAAGTACTGGTTGTTCGCACCTCGACAATAACTGTCGACGAAGGCGAATCACGCAGTAGTTTGGCCCACCCGGAGGGCGACTATTCCGACTCCCAATAACCCTTGGCAGAGGCGTCGACGGTACTCATGTCGACGATGATGAGATCGACGCCGATTTTGCGGATGCCGGCCCAGGGAATGACGATCTCGCGCCGACCCCAAAAGCGTCCGCGCGTCGGGATGATGATCGACTGCACGCTTCCCTTCTCGCAGTCAATAACCAAGTCCGTCTCACTGATCACACCGATGCGGGCTCCTTCGTCGATATCGATGATCTCTTTGCCCGCCAGGTCACTGTAGCGCATTACAGATGCACTCCATGGAGGCGCAGGAGGTCTGGGCCTCGTTTATCCTCAAAAGCCAAACGTCCCTGGAGTATCTTTACTACGCTTTAAACGCCGGTATGACCAAATCCGCCTGATCCCCGCCGGGTCTCCTGCAACGACTCCACTTGCAGGAGTTGGGCCGCGAGAACCGGCATAAAGAGCATCTGCGCGATACGATCCCCAGGTTGGATGATAAACGGACGCTCACCTGAGTTGACCAACGCGCACATCACTTCTCCGGTGTAGTCGCTATCGACAACGCCGACTCCGTTGGCGAGATGGATTCCGGCTTTCGCCGCAAGGCCGCTGCGGGCGAAGATAAACGCTCCGACCTCGCGGCTGGGGAGTTGAATGGCAATCCCTGTAGGAACGAGTCGTCGCTGCCCAGGCGCGATCGTTATGGGAGCATCGAGGCACGCCGGCAGATCGATCCCGGCCGAACCGGAGGTTTGGTAATCAGGTAGAGGAATCTCCCGCCCGATCTTAGGCGAAAGCGGCATCACCTTCACCTGAATCGTTTGTTCAGACAACAGAGCCCATCACTTCCTCCTTGAGTAGGTTCCGGTTACTCCAGCATCGTCGCGATCGCCTCATGGACGGGTCCGATCGCGGCCAAATACAATCGATCACCAAAAAGCATCTGGGAAAGGTCTCGCAATTGCTCGAGACTGACGCGCTCGATCCTCTCGACCAGCTGATCGGGTGTTAGGAGCTCCTCATCAAAGAGCTCCGCTCGAGCCAGGCGACTCATCCGATTCGCGGTGTTCTCAAGCCCGATCATCAGGCTTCCCTTGAGCTGTTCCTTGGCACGCAGCAGCTCGTCGGCGAAGAATCCGCGCTCTTTCACACTCTGCATACCGCCACGGATGAGTTCGAGGACCTCCTCGGTATTCTGGGGGCTTGTCCCCGCATACACCGAGAAGAGCCCCCCCTCTTTGAAGGCGCTGTGGTACGAGTACGTCGAGTAGACGAGGCCTCGCTCTTCCCGAAGGTCTTGAAAGAAGCGCGAGCTCATGCCGCCTCCCAACGCAACGTCAAGAACGTTCACCGCGTAACGGTACTCATGGTCACGCGGCAGTGCACGTGCACCGACACAGACGTGCACTTGTTCCGTCTCCTTGCTCTTGATGAGGTGACGCCCCTGGGCGGGCAGCCGCGTGACGCGTTCGCCCCCCTCCCCCGGGAGAAGTGCGCGAAAATACTTAGCCACCTCCGCGACCACTGCGTCGTGCTGCAAGTTGCCGGCTGCGGCGACAACCATTCGCCGTCCGCAGTAGCGGTTGGCCAAGTAGCCGATGACATCTGCACGAGTGATCGGCTGTACCGACTCCTCGCACCCTAAGACGCCATAGCCCAAGGGATGATCCCCAAAGACTGCTTCTGCAAAGAGGTCGTGGACGATCTCGTCGGGCGAGTCTTCGTACATCTTGATCTCTTCGAGGACGACGCTCTTCTCTTTCTCCATCTCTGAGGGCGCGAAGAGCGAATTGCGCAGCATGTCGGCTAATATCTCCACTGCAAGACCGACGTGTTCGTCGAGGACCCGAGCGTAGTAGCAGGTATGATCCTTGCTCGTGTACGCGTTGAGTTGCCCGCCGGACGCGTCCACGATCTCCGCGATCTGCCTGGCGGTGCGCCGTTCGGTCCCCTTAAACATGAGGTGCTCGATCAGGTGGGAGATCCCGTTTTGCTCGAGGTTCTCGTGTCGCGACCCGGCCAAAAACCAAAAGCCGATGGCGACGGAGCGCACATGCGGGATCGACTCTGTGACGATTCGAATGCCGTTGTCGAGTTGCGTTCGTTGGTACATCGCTATAGAAGAGGTTCCCCCGGCTAACTCGTATTGGAATGCCATGCGTTTATTCCCTAAAGGAAGGGTGTTTGAGCGAATAGAACCCCCCACTAGACCGCTACAAGTGCCTAAATGCAGCAATCCAATGCAGCCCACGCCCCGCTCTAAAGGACGTGCATCCGAAGGAGGCGAAAGATTTGTCTCAAACCGCTCTTATCACGCTATTATCGATACTCCTATTTACCGGAGGCATCTTTGGTGGCGGCCAGCAGACCAAGAAACCCAACCGAGAACCCAATCCCCCGATTCAAGCTGTTGAATCCGAACCTCGCGGGGTTGTACGCGCAAACACCGTGGCCGTCCACGAAGAGCCTCGTAGCCGCGAGGTGATTGCGCATCTCGTTCGCGGCGATGACGTGAGCATCCTCTCCGAATCGGACGGATGGTATCGAGTACGCATCGCCAACGGACAAATCGGGTACGTCAATACCTTCTCCATTTCAACCGATCCTACCTCTAGGCCTGCCGAGCGAAGGAGCGAGTACGAAGTCGTTGCGTATTACCTCACCGACTCACGTAGGCCGTCGATGCCGTCGCTAGAGGAGAACATAGACCTCATCTCGGCGGTCATCCCTTGGATGTGGCAGATTTCTGAGACGGGGGATCTCATCGAGGACTTCCACACCACGGACGTAGCACGAGCGCTCACCCTTGCCGGCACCAATGAGCGTCAAGGCGTTGCGTTGGTGCACAATCTTCAGCAGACCTCGTCGGGAACGACAACGTTCGACGCCAGCCTTGCGCACCAGATTCTCTCATCTCCCCGTGTGCGCGCGAATGCGGTTGAGAACATCGCCCGCAAACTGGGTGAGTGGGGCATGTCAGGCGTTCACATCGACTTTGAGAAAGTGTTGCCGCGCGACCGGCAGAACCTAAACCTTTTTATGAAGGCGTTGTACGAGCGGTTACACCCCCAAGGGTTTGAAGTGAGCATCGCCGTTCCGGCTAAGACGCGCGACAGCATCACCGACAGCTGGTCGGGCGGGTACGATTACGCCACGATCTCTCGCTACTCGGATAAGATGATGCTCATGACGTACGACGAGCACTGGTACGGCGGGGAGGCGGGACCTGTCGCTTCGATCGGGTGGGTCGAACGTGTCGTCCGCTACGCCCTCGCTGCCGGTGTGCCGAGTGAGAAGATCGTTCTCGGCGTTCCGGGATACGGCTACGACTGGCCGAGACACGGCCGGGCGGTCTCCGTGACGTATCGCCAAGCTATGGCGAAAGCCAGCCAACACGGTGCCCGAATCCAGTGGGATGATACGGCGAAGGTCCCCTATTTCCACTACGGCGCGGGTCGGCAGGTCTGGTTTGAGAACCGCTCGAGTCTCTCGCACAAGATCGATTTGGTGAAAGAGTACGACCTTCGCGGCATCTCACTCTGGCGGTTGGGGCAAGAGGACCCCGGCATCTGGTCGGTCATACGCGACCACCTCGGCTAATCCGTCCCGGCGCCATCACCAACACCATCACGAACTCCAGTGATCATGGCGTGTAGGGGAACCCATGCAAAGCCCTTCTCCCGCACGCCATCGATCATGGAGGGCAGCGCCTCCAGGCTCTGCTCTTTGGGATGCATCAACACGATCCCGCCGTCGATGGCTCGAGGGACGATGCGTTGGAGAATCGTCGCCGGTGCAGGGTTCTGCCAATCGATTGTATCGAGCGTCCAAAGCGTCGTCCAAAGGCCGTGGCTTTTGGCCAGGTCGACCACACGGGCGTCTTGCTCCCCGTACGGCGGTGCGTACAGAGGCACCGGGTCCACACCGGTCGCCTCGCGCAGCGCTTCAACATTGCCGGCGATATGCCGAGCGAGGGCGTCTGCGGAGAGCTGGGTTGGATGAGCGTGACTTAGTCCATGATTGCCGATCTCATGGCCATGCTCCGCAATCACTTTCGCCATTTCGGGGAACTTGGTAGCCCAGCGCCCCGTGAGAAAGAAAGTCGCCTTCACCTCTTTCTCTTCGAGGACCTCCAGGATTTGAGGAATCACTTCATTTCCCCAATCAACGTTGATCGTAAGCGCCATCTGTTTCTGTGCGCCGGCTACTTGCCGCACCGGCTCGCTCATCGAGAGAACGGGGCGAGCCGTGGTTTGTTCGGCTCGATTCCATCCCGAGAGCGCCCCTACCCCTTTCCAAACCCCTACGAGCACGACGATGAATCCAAGGGCGAACACGATGTGTCGCCGCGTGATGATGGTCACCCGCAATGGACTCTTCACCGAATCGATCCCTCACCTTCACTCCATTAACCGTTGGACGCCGGAGTGACTCTCGATAATGTAATTCTCCCGATAGACGAGCTCCGAGATGGGGACCACCTCGTAGCCTTCAGCCTTTAAGCGAGGCAGAAGCACTTCGATCGCTGCCGGAGTGTGTTTACCTGCGTTATGAAAGAGGACGATCTCGCCCGGGCCGGCCTTCTGCATGATCCGATTCACCATGTATTCAGCGCTTACGTCCTTCCAATCGAGTGAGTCGATCGACCACTGAATCGTGAAATACCCAAGCTCGTCGGCGACTTCGATCACCTTGTCGCTGTACTCGCCAAACGGCGGACGGAAGAGGAATGAATCTTGGCCCGTCAACGCTTTGAGTTGGTCATGGTTCGTCTGAAGATCCCGACGGATTTGCTCTCGGGTGAGAGCGTTCATATGCGGGTGCTCCTGGGAGTGGTTTCCGACCTCGTGGCCGCGCTCGACGATCTTCTTGACGTACTCCGGGAACTCTTCGACCCAGTATCCCGCTAAGAAGAACGTAGTCTTCACCCCGTGCTCATCCAAGATGTCCAGGAGGCGGTCGGTCTGATCGGCCCCCCACGTGGCATCAAACGAGATCGACATCTTCTTGTCAGTGCGCGCCACTTTGTAGATGGGCACCTTTCGCTCTGTGAGTCGGGTCGCCACTTCGAGCGCAACCGGTCGCACACCGTACAAGGAGATGAGCATGATGGCGCAGAGAATGGCCACTCCCCCGATGAGGCGTCGACCATTAATGGCAATGAGCACGCCGCTTCACCCTCCCGTCATGGAATCCGTACATCCCTATGTACGGGGGTGTGAGCGTATGCGCCGGCATCATTTTAAGCAGGGGGGGTTATAGAAAGTCGGAGAGCACGCTTGCGAGGTATTCGCTGTCCCCGTCCTCACGGCGACATGGCGGCAGGGCATTCAAAAAGGTGCGACCGTAGCTGCGCGATTTCACCCTAGGGTCGCAGATGACGACGGCGCCACGGTCCGAGGTGGTTCGGATGAGCCGACCAAATCCTTGCTTCAATTTGAGTACGGCCCGTGGCAGCGCGTATTCATAAAACGGTGAGCGCCCCGCCGCCTGCATTCGCTCGGAACGGGCAAGACCGATCGGTTCTGTGGGAACGTCGAAGGGGAGTCGGGTCAAGATGACCAACGAGAGAGCCTCGCCGGGAACGTCGATTCCTTCCCAAAAGCTGTCGGTCCCCAAAAGGACGGCTCCCCGAGCCGTCTTAAAGCGCTCCAAAAGGCGAGTGCGCGGCGCCTCGCCCTGGGCGAGGAGGGTGAGGCCCTGCGCCGCCATTGTCGGCGCGATCGTCCGTCTGACACTCTCTAGGGTACGAAACGAGGTAAAGAGGACCAAAGCGCGACCACGACTCGCGATCACTAAACGTTCAACCGCGTGGGCGAGCGCGTCGACGAAGTGTGGATCAGAGGGATCGGGAAGATTGTCGGCCACCGCCAAGAGCGCTTGCCGGCGAAAGTCGAAGGGGGAGTCAAAGAGCGCCTCACGCACACCGAGCTTCTGGGCGACCTCTACGCTTCCTTCTAAGCCCAGCCGGCTCCGCTGATACTCGAATGTGCCCGCGACCGAAAGCGTCGCCGAGACGAGAACGAGCGCCTCCACCTGATGTGAGACCCAGTCGAGGATCGCCGGCCCCACATCGATCGGCGCACGCACGAGTCGGTGTGTTCGACGGCGTCCTACCTGCTCCAACCAGGTGACTGACTCTTCGATGTCTGCAATAGCGAAGTGTTCCAACGTTCGTGCGAGATTCGACAGACGCCTGCGGGCCGCGTCCGCTTCCCCCTTCAGACTGAGCAAGGCCGGCTCCTCAGGCGTTCCCAGCCGCTTGGTCTCATGAGCAAGCAGCGCGCTGAGCGCGCTCACTCGCTTCCCGGCCTCAAGAGCGAGGGGAACGATGTCAACCTCCCACTTTGGCAGAAGCGCCGAGCTCAGACGCCGCTTATCGCGGCCGCCGGGACCGGGCGTCGACAACGCCCTCATCGTCGCCTCAAAAAACGCCTGAAGCGCCCTCTCGGCCTCGGTCAACAAGCCGGCCCATTCGGCTTCCTGCGACACGACTCCCTTTGAGTCAGGCGTACCCGTCTCCACCTGGGCAAGCCGGGGCAGGACGCCGCGGCTTCGCCCTTGGCGACGCCGGTAGAGACGGCCAAAGAGCTGCTCCGCACCGAGCTGGGAGAGGGTCGCGCCGAGGTACGCTGTCGCGACATCCTCTACGTGATGGGCTTCGTCGAGAATAGCCGCGTCGTAGTGCGGCAAGACGGCGTGGTCTGTCTCCCATCCCAATTCCCGGCGGATCGCGACATCCGCAAAGAGTAAGTGGTGGTTAACCACCAATATGTGTGCCTCGGACATCGCCGCACGGTCACGAAAGAAGTGGCATCGATGATAATAAGGGCAGTTTGAGCGGAGACAGCTGTCACTTTCGGCGCAGACCGATCCCCAAAGCGCATGACTCGGCTCGAAGGGGAGGTCCGAGCGAGTGCCGTCCTCCGTCTCCTCAGCCCATGCGACTAAACGTTCAAGCGCTTCGTCGTCTCCGTCCTCAAAGAGTTCCGGGTCGGAAAAACGGCGCGCTTCAAGGCGGAGGCGACACACATAATTGCTCCACCCCTTCACTAATGAGCTGCGCAATTGTGGAAGAAGCTTGTGTACCAACGGAAGGTCCTTCTGCACCAACTGTTCTTGAAGGGAGATGGTGTGGGTCGAGACAACGACACGCTTCTCGTGGGCCAGAGCGTACATCGCGGCAGGCAAGAGGTAGGCGAGCGATTTACCGGTGCCTGTGCCGGCCTCAAAGAAGCCTGCCTCGCTCTGCGTGAGCGCGAGTCGGACGCCTTCTGCCAGCGCCGTTTGCTCCTTGCGTTCTTCAAAGCCTTCTAGGACGCGCGCTAAAGCGCCGTCACGTTGAAAGAGAGCACGCACCGCGTCGGCGTCGGTAGATGGAATTGCGGTCGAATGCATCAATCTCTCCGTTGGCATCAAGGATTCATTCTTGCCGCAATCGGAGAATCCTTTAGGCACGCACTTAGGAGCCGGAGCGTCCCCAGCGGTCGATGCGATTGAGGAGTGCAACGCGCTCAATCGTTTCGGTGATGGAGTGCCTCTCGCTGTAGAGGTGTAAAGCAAGGAGTAGGAGTAACCACGTCAGCTGCCACCCCAGGGGGGCTGCTGCGAGCCAGAGTCCGGCGCACGCTCCCAAGACGTTGGAGCCCGCGTCACCCAGCATGTACGCAGCGCGATGATCGCCCGCCCACAGCGCCGCCGCCGCGCCCACGACCGCCGCCCCTGCCGCTTGATGGACCGTATGCCATTCCAGGGGCCGCGCGATTACAAAGCCGATCGCTCCGGCCGTCATGAGGAGCGCAAACCCTTTCAGGGCGCGCCCGGGTCGTACGTCAAGCAGATTGATTGCGTTGGTGGACAAAGCGATGACGCTCGCTGCAATGAGGGCCCTCACTACGCTGTCGGAGAGCAACCAACCTGCATACAACGAGAGCGCCCCACCAAACAACGCTTTAAGCCCACCCGTCGTCGCCCTGCCGGCGAACAGCGCCTTGAAGTGTTGGTGAAAGCCTCCGTGACTCCCTTCACCGGCAGTGTCGTCGAGCAGGCCCAGGAACCCCATGCCAAATAAGAGGGCCAACCACAAAGCGGTCACACTCGTCCCCTCGTCAATCCAAACCAACGCGCCGATCGGGAGAATGGCCGCCAGCGGGATGAGTATGCCCAGACCTTTTGGGATCCGCTCGTTGCGATAATTGGGGGCGACAAACTCCGCGTCGACCATCAGCGCACACAGCGCGCCGCGCAGCCCACAGGCGAGGACGTAGGCGAGCCCCCCAGCGCCGATCCAAAGCAACATCATGGCCGGCCGGCCCAGCCCATTCGCCCCACAAGACGGCTGCAGCCCATCTTCCAAAGGGTAGCCAACACGTCGGCACACTGCCGTCCGCGGTGTCGAAAGCCTTGGAGGTCGCGCTTAGTCTCTCGATGGGTCAATCGCAGGGGAACCTCGATCACCCGGCAGCCGTTCCACAACGCACGGACGGTCATACCTACTTCCAGCCCCCATCCTGATGGAAACGGAACAAGACTCTCGGCCGCCGCTCGTGTTAAAGCCCGCTGACCCGACAAGGGGCTGAGCGCTTCAAACCCCGTCAACCAGCGAATGCCTTGGGAGGCTAGGCGCCGGGCCATGCCAAAGCCACCCGTCGATTTGAATTGGGCGATGGCGACGTCCGCGTGTTTAGCGCGCACAGCCTCGACCAGCCCGCGCAATCCTCCGGCCGACTCTCCCAAATCGGCGTCGGCCAAAAGGATCCACTCTGTCTCCTGGTCAGCCAGAGCTCTGAGGAGTCCTGTATTGACGGCAGCTCCCTTCCCCCGGTTGGTTGGATGGCTGAGCACCATCGCCCCGGCAGCCTCGGCGCGCGCCACCGTCTCGTCTGTGGAACCGTCGTCCACCACGATCACGCGATCCACGACCCCGTCGAGGAGCTTACTTACTGTGCTCGCCACCCGTTCCTCTTCGTTGTAGGCAGGGACTACAGCGCTCGCACTCACTTCCCACTCCCCCGGTCCACGTCCGATTTCGGCAGTCGCCCCAGCTCCCCCAACGTCGATAAGAGTTGATCGGGCCAAGCAGAGAGGTCTTCCCCCAACCCAAACACCCCGGCTTCATGCTGAGAGATGAGGTGAACCAGACTGAGCCGCCCAAGCGGCGATTGCCAATGCGCGACGTACGGAACGCCTCGCTCGACAGCGAGCCGTTGCCACCGTTCATTTCCGCCAATCGCAACTACCGCCGCCTGTACGTTAGAGGCTTCCAACGCCTCAACCGCCTGCGAGAAGAGTGAAACGTACGCGCCGTCGGAATCGTCAACCAAGAACGTAACAAGGGTCGCCGGCTCAGCCGACGTAGCTTCGAGCCATAGGGTGGGTGAATCGATGGTCGTAAAGAGATCCGATCCGTTCCCGGCGATTGCCGAGGCGAGTAGTGCACCTGCCGACGCTTTAGCGCGAGGAGCGTCTGGCGTGAGGAGCGCGAGAAAGTGATCGGTGCGATCGTTCCAAGACGAGCGGACGTGAGCCGTGCGAACGATTTGGGCTCCGGCCTGCTTGAGCGCCTCCCGCACCGAATCGAGCCCCGAGCGATCGTCGCCCAGCACGACGACGGCCGCCCGTTCGTTGCTCAGCGCTCCTGTGGAGAGCGCTTCTCTTACGGAGTCGGCAAAACGTACGTAAAGGTCGCGCTCTTGCTCGGCGCTCGCCAAGCGAGCCGCCATCTCAGTGCGGCGTAGTTGTAACTCTGAGAGCTCACGCTCCAAAGAGCTGAGCCACGCTTCCTGACGGGCTTCACCGCCAGAAAGCGACGTACCCACGAGGATACCCAGACCCAGAGCCAAAAAGACAGCGACCAGCGATGCGAGATGGTAACGAATGTCGACAACCACGTCCGAACGCCCCCACGGGTCGGACCGGCTTCAGCCGTCCAGTGAGATCTTTAGGTAAAGGACCATCAGTCGCACCCACTGTTGCACGGAGTCAGAGATCAACAATACGAGCAGGGTGGGCACCAGAGCCGACAACAAGACTAGTACCCAGTATCTCCTTTGTGGACGACCGCGATACACCCGGTTCAGCCCCTTTGCGTCGACAAGGATACTACCGATTTTGAGCCGGACGAGAAAGGTACTCGCCATCCCTTGGCGTCCCTTCTCAAGGAAATCGACAATGCTGGAATGGGTTCCAACCGCTACAATCAGCGAGGCTCCCAATTCGTACGCCATGAGCAGGGCCAGATCTTCGCTGGTGCCGACCGCGGCCACCTCATGCCCTCCCAACCCAAGGCCCTCAAGGCGGGCTCGGCCAGGGGCGCTGCCGTCGGGGTAGGCGTGCACGATCAGTTCGGCCCCGCAGTGCAATGCTTCGTCGCTCACACTGTCCATATCGCCCAAAATGACATCAGGCTTATATCCTGCGTCGATCAGCGCGTCGGCGCCCCCGTCGACCCCGATTAGGACGGGCTGCATCTCATCGATGTAAGATCCCACGACCTCGAGGTCCTCCCGATATCCATGACCCCGTACTACCACAACGACGGGACGGTCGGAAAAGTGAGTCGTAAGCGTGGGAAAGACGACAGAGCCTAGGACGAGTCCCTTCTCTCGACTGGCGTACTCCAGCGTGTTTTCGACAAAGGCCTCGATCTCTTGAACGAGATTTTGCCGGGCCGCTTTGTACGCAAGTGTGATCCCCTCTCGGGTGAGTTGCTCCCCCTGGGCGACGCTCGCGCCGTCCTTTCGAATCGCCCCATCGACGATCTCCACTTCGTCCCCGTCGCTCAAACGCTCAAAGAGGTCGTCTCCAACGGCGTCGATCATAGGAATCCCTGCGTCCGCCAATACGCCGGGTCCGGGGTTGGGGTACCGCCCAGTCATGAATTTGCGCGTATTGACCACGGCGCCGACCCGGGAAGCCTGCAAGCCCTTGGCGGCCACCTCATCGAGGTCTTCGTGGGCGATGACGGCGATCTCACCGGGCTGCAACCGCGGGATTAACTCTTTGGTCTTCCACCCTAACCTGACCGTGCCTCGCACAGGCATCACCGACCACACTGAAATAAAAAAGAAGAGGCGCTCTTTAGGCAGCTCCTCTTCTCATAAGATCCGGTTCGGTCGTTCACTCTATGCGGGCCAAGCTCAGGCTAGCTTGCCATAAGCTCCATGCGGACATGATCGGCCAATCGAGCAATAAACGAAGAATTGGTGGGTTTGCCCTTCTCGGCATCGACGGTGTAGGCGAAAAGGCGGTCAATGAAGGCGAGATTGCCGCGAACCCACGTCGACTCGATGGCGTGGCGAATTGCACGCTCGACCTTGTGGGCCGACGTGTTGCGCATCCGTGCCACCGCCGGGTACAATTCCTTGGTGACGGCCGAGAGCAATTCCGGCTCGAGCACCACGAGTGTGACCGCATCCTGTAGGTATAAATACCCTTTAAAGTGCGGGGGCACGCCTAATGTTGAGAGTTGATGGGCTACTTCACGCTCGACCTGATGTCGACGCTGTTGGTGTTTGACGCTCACTTTGGCTCGGGTCGGGTCCTGGGCCACCTGCCTGATCCGCTGCAGGAGTGTGGGGATGTCGAAGGGCTTCATGATGTAGTAATCGACGCCCAATTCGGCCGCCCGTTGAATGAGGTTTTCGTGCCCAAACGCAGTGAGCATCAGCACTTTTGGGCGGTCCTCGAAATCCCGAATCGCCTCCAGCACACCGACACCGTCCAGGTTGGGCATCACGTGGTCGAGAACCACTAAATCCGGGCGGAGCTCGCGGATGGCTTTGATCGCTGACTCACCGTCGTGTATACTCCCGATACACTCGAGGTCCGGTTGTGTAGCAATCGCCTCTCGGATCACTTCACAGAATTCGACGTTGTCGTCGACGACCAGGATTTGCTTTGTGTGCTCCATAACCGTTTCCCCCGTGATTTGCTACTCCTCCCTCATTCAACCGCTGGAAGGAGATTCCTCCCCGCCTCACCGTGATCGGCTAGAATCCCTGCCTCGTACACCATCCACTCGGCCAGGATGCCGAAGCCTCGGCGAGGGTTATTGATAAAGACGTGCGTGACGGCGCCGACAAGCTTCCCGTTCTGGAGGATCGGGCTACCACTCATCCCTTGGACAATGCCGTTCGTCTGCTCCAACAACCGCGGATCAGACACCTCGAGGACGAGGCCCCGCCCCGAGGCTTCCGCGCGAGGATTCACCGCCGTGATCTGTATCTCAAAGCGCTCAACTTTAGCGCCTTCAAGCACCGTCAACATCTCTGCCGGCCCCTCTTCGATCTCATGACTCAGTGCGACCGGCACCGTCTCAAGCCCTCCCGGGAGCCGATTCCACAGCCGGCCGTAAATCCCAAACGTAGTATTCTTGTCGATGCTCCCAAGAGAGGCCCCACTCTCAAAGACTCCCAGCTTCTCCCCCGGCCGCCCGCGCTCCCCCGGGTTCACGCCATGAATCATGGCAGAGACGATCCGGCCTTCGTTTAACCTTGCAGCCGCCTCCCCATCGGAGATCACGTGCCCGAGCGCCCCGTATGCGCCGCTGTGAGGCTCCCAAAAGGTGAGTGTACCGACGCCCGCTGCCGGATCCTTAAGGTAAAGGCCCAGGCGGTAACTCTCCCGACCGTCCGGCTCTCGAACCAGTGCGGGCCGAACGTCAACCCGCCTCTCCTGACCTTCTCTTAGAATCGTCAGTGGCACAGACTCACCCCGTCGACCGTAAGCTTTGACGATCGCCTCCAACTCAAAGGGATGCTCGATTTCACTATTCCCAGCCCGTACGAGCACATCGCCCTCACGAATCCCGGCGGCAGCAGCGGGGGAGAGCCGCTCGCCGGCGGTCGCCGAAATTGTCACCGTGCGAACGACCAAAAGACCGCGAGCGCTGAGCAGGATACCCACGGCCTGTCCCCCGGGGACGACCTCGACGCGATCGACGACCCGCACGTCGGCGCGCTCAATCGGCAACCAGCCCAAGAGGCGTAACTCAACGCCAGACTGAGGCAACGCCTCCAACGTAAAAAGCGGACCAACATCAAGGTCCACCTGCTCACCTGCGAGAATCCGAATCTCATCGGGGAATTGCTGCCACACGTTAACCTGCGGCAAAACGAAGAACGAAGAGAGCGTAATAAACAATAGTGCAAAGATGGCGAGACTGATGCGAAACTTTCCCAAAACAGGACCCTCCCACGCTTGGCTGCGTTGCCTGCGCCACGTAGGATGCCCCGAGCTCTACCGGGCCGACCCCTGCTTTAGCTGGCTGTCTTGCCTTTGTGGGCCAGACTTAGCAGGGCCCTCGCGTGTTCAAAACCTGTCTGCGTCTCCTTTCCATCCAGCATGCGGGCCAACTCGCGCACCCGCTCTTCGCCCTCTAAGCGTTGGGCACTCACAAAGGTGGCTCTGTCGCGTACTTCCTTCATCACCGTAAAGTGATGATCCGCTCGAGCCGCCACTTGCGCCAAGTGAGTGACGACCAACACTTGATGCGTCCGGGCCAGCTCCGCCAAGGCATCGGCGACACTCTCCGCTGCCCGGCCACCGAGCCCAGCGTCGACCTCATCAAAGATGAGCGTACCTACCGGATCAATCTCGGCCAACACCCCTTTTATGGCCAACATGACCCGTGACATTTCACCGCCCGACGCAATGCGGGCAAGTGGTCGTAACTCCTCTCCGGGGTTCGCAGAGAAGAGGAACTCCACCACGTCAATGCCGTGGGGTCCGACGTGGACGCGCTCCCCTTGGATCGACAACCCTTGCGGGTCGGGCTTGGTGTGAACGAGGACACTGAAGCGCGCATCAGGCATTTGCAACGTGCGGAGGCGTTCGGAGATCGCCGTCCCAATCCGCTCTCCCGTCTCGCGCCGCATGGCCGAGAGTCGTTCGACGCGCTCCGCCAACTCCCGCTCCACTTTTTGACGGCGTGCTTGGATCGCCGCTCTGCGCTCCTGGGAGTCCGCAAGCTGTGACAACTCATGGCCTGCGGCCGCACGAAACGCCCCAATCTCCTCGAGTGTGTCGCCGTACTTTCTCTTGAGGCGGGCAATCAGTTCGAGTCGCTCTTCCACTTCAACGAGTCGACCGGGATCAATCTCGAGCCGCTCTGCGTAACGGCGCACGTCCATCGCGACGTCTTGGACCGTTGAGAGGAGCTGCTCGAGGGTGTTAAGAGCTCCTTCGAGCTCCTCGTCGTACGAGGCCGCCTCCTCGAGCTGCGACTTGGCCGTTCCCAAAGTGTCGTTCGCACTCATCTGCTCGCCGCCGTCGCCGCCGTACAGAGCTTCGTACGCCACGTTCACCGCGGCCGCGATCCGCTCGGCGTGTGCGAGTCGTTGCCGCTCCGAAAACAAGCGTTCATCTTCGCCCTCTTCCAGGGCAGCAGCGTCAATCTCCTCAATTTGGTACCGCAAAAGATCCTCTCGCCGCGCCCGATCGCGATCCCCTTCGTCGAGGGCCCGCTCGGCGCCGACCAATTCACTCCGTTCACGGACCAGCGACTCAACCTCATCGGCCAATCGCAGAACGGCGTCCCCACCCAGCGCGTCCAATATGCTGAGGTGACTCGCGGGATTGAGGAGCGACTGGTGATCGTGCTGCCCGTGAATGTCGACCAAGGCTTCCCCAATTTGAGCCAATTGTGTCACATTGGCCAAACGGGCGTTCACGCGACACTTGCTCCTCCCCTGTGCAGCGATCTCCCGTACCAAGATGAGCGTCTCGTCGGCCGAGTGGCCCATTTCGGTGAGCGTGTGGGCCGCCCCGGGACTGTTGGCAATATCAAAGGAGGCCTCCACAATAGCACGCTCCGCCCCGGAACGTACGTCACCCGAAGAGACTCGCCCTCCGCGGATCGCAGCCACAGCGTCGATGAGGATTGACTTGCCCGCGCCCGTCTCGCCCGTCAGGACGTTGAGTCCGGGGCCAAGCTCAATCTCGAGAGATCGAACCACCGCGAAATCCTGAATCTTTAGCTCCTGGATCACTGGATGCCGCCTCCTTCGCACCCTCATCGATCATCAGGAAGGCGCCCAACGGCGACGCCTCTCCTCGCCGTCGACCGGTTAGCTCTCCTCGTACCACGACACAAATTGCTCGTAGAGACCCGTCGCGTGACCGGGCGCCGGATGGGGATGCCCATCGCTCGCCACGACCAGCACCGCATCGTCTCCGGCCACTGTTCCAACCACCCCTTCGAGGTGGAGAGCGTCCAGGGCTGCTGCAACGACCTGGGCGCTGCCAGGCAGGGTCTTGATGACGAGCAGGTTGGCAGAGTAAGCGACGTTGGTCACGTATTCCCGGAACGTCCGTTGCACACGTCCGAACGCATCGGCCGGCGAGACATCTGGCGGAACAGAGTAGCGGTACTCTCCCTGTTTTGCTGCCACCTTGACTAGACCCAACTCGCGGATATCCCGGGAGACCGTCGCCTGCGTTACGACGAATCCCGCGCGCCGTAACTCGTCGGCTAATTGCTCTTGTGTTTTCACATCCAGCTCGCGTACGATGCGAAGGATAGCTTGGTGTCGAGCCTCTTTCACGGACCTGCCAACCTTTCGTTACGACTCTCGCATCGCAATCTCCCGCGCGCTCTCGCGCAGGAAACGATCGTGTAGGAGTGTGTAAAACGAGCGACCATTCAACCGGACCAGGCGCGCGGGATAGGCGGCGCGCTGCACACGCACCTCGTCGCCCGGTCGGAGCGCCTCTCCGATTTGCCCGTCCACGGTGAGCATTGCGTCGTCGACCTTGGACGTCAGGCAGACGCACACACACTCATTGGGATGTGTGACGAGCGTTCGGGCGCCTACCGTGTGAGGACAGATTGGCGTCATGATGAGCGCTTCGACGTTGGGACTGACGATGGGCCCCCCTGCGGAGAGACTGTACGCCGTAGAGCCCGTCGGTGTCGAAACGATAACCCCATCTCCGGAGAAACGGCCCACGTGCTCCTCGTTCACTCGAACCTCGCACTCTATCACACGCGCAAAGACTCCACGGGTGACGACGGCATCGTTGAGCCCCAGATAGGTAGCGACGGTCTCGTTGGATCGTACGAGCTGCGTGGAGAGCATCATGCGCTCTTCGATCTGATACTCGCCGCGAAAGATCCTTTCGATGGCCTGGTCGATACCGTTGGGCTCGATCTCCGTAAGGAACCCCAAGTGTCCCATGTTGACACCAAGGATCGGAATGCCGTGCGGCGCCGCGACTCGGGCCGCCTTGAGGAGCGCGCCGTCACCCCCGAGGACGAGAGCGACATCACACGATGTGAGTCGCTCCGTCTCACCGCTCACATCGGCGCGATCAATCAAACAGGCAGCGTCAGGATCGACCCACACAGCAGCACCGCGTGTTTGGAGCTGGGGAATGAGGCGCTTCGCCAATGCGAGAGCTTCCTCCTTGCCGGTATGGGGAAGTAACGCAATAGATTTCACAGATCGTCGCATCCTTCCACGCCGACTCATGGACCCTCACTTCGCGTGCTCCTCATGAGCCGTCCTAACAACGTCCTCCACCCGTTCACTCTCGATCGGCGAGACGCCCGTGGCCCCTGATGCCGGTCGGCACCACATGAAGAACTCAATGTTACCGCTCGGTCCTGTAATCGGCGAGTGCATCAGTCCCAGGGGCGTCCAGCCCAGCTGAGTGGCGCCCTCGAGCGTATTTTGCAAAACTTCACTGTGTACGTGTGGATCTCGAATGACGCCGGAACCTCGACTCACTGCTTTGCGTCCCGCTTCGAACTGCGGCTTTACCAATGCGACGACGTCAGCTTCAGGCTCTACGTTCGCTGCCAACGCCGGCAGTATCTTTAATAAAGAGATAAAGGAGACGTCAACGGTCGCCAGTGTGACGTTTAAGAACGTCTCCGGTTGCACGTGCCGGAAGTTTGTCCGCTCCAAGACCTCTACTCGTGGATCTTGGCGCAGTTTCCACGCGAGGTGACCGTAGCCCACATCTACCGCATACACTTTTGAAGCGCCTCGCTGCATGAGGCAATCCGTAAAGCCGCCAGTCGACGCCCCGACGTCCAGACAGACTCGTCCTGCGGGATCGATGGCGAAGTGGTCAAGCGCGCCCTCCAGTTTAAGCCCCCCGCGACTCACGTATGGGTTTTGTGGAGCCCGCACCTCTACGGATGCATCCTTTGGCACCTGCGCGCCGCCTTTGTCGACCCGCTCGCCCTCGACAAAGACGACGCCCGCGGTGATCGCCGCCTTTGCTTGAGTGCGTGTCTCAAAGTGGCCGGCTTCGACCAACAGGCGATCGAGGCGAATCATCCCTTTCCGCTCGTGTGACGTCACGGCCGCCCCGACACCGCCGCGGGCTGACCGGCCCCCATAAAGCGTTCGATCGACGCTGCGATCCCTGTGGCATCCAACCCGCACTGAGCGAGCTGCACATCGGGTTTCGCCTGCTCGATAAACTGATCGGGAATGCCCAACCGCCGCACGGCCACACTCCCCAAATCGGCCTCTTCAAAACACTCGAGCACGGCAGAGCCGAAACCGCCCATGAGCGCATGCTCTTCAACAGTGACAACACGGCCGATCCGGGCGGCTAGCTCCAGAATGAGCGCCGAGTCGAGCGGCTTGGCGAAGCGCGCGTTTACCACGGTGGCCGAGATCCCCTTCGCCTCAAGGCGCTCAGCCGCCGCCAGCGAGGGGTTCACCATGGAACCCAAGGCCAAAATGAGCACATCATCGCCTGACCGGATGACTTCGCCCTTTCCAATGGGCAACGACTCCAATTGGGAGTCGAGTTTGACTCCGTAACCTGAGCCCCGAGGAAAGCGGACCGCAATGGGTCCCTGATGATCGACGGCGGTCTTGATCATATGTCGCAGCTCATTCTCGTCCTTCGGCGCCATGACTACCATATTCGGTAGTGTACGCAGGTAGGCAATGTCGAAGGTTCCGTTGTGTGTCGGGCCGTCGTCTCCGACCAGGCCGGCCCGATCCAGCAAAAACGCGACCGGAAGGTTTTGAATGCACACGTCGTGCACGACTTGATCGTAACCGCGCTGCAGAAACGTCGAGTAAATCGCCACCACGGGCTTTATGCCGCCGCACGAGAGGCCGGCTGCGAAAGTGACGGCGTGTTGCTCAGCAATGCCTACATCGAAATACTGCTCCGGCCGTGCTTTGGCGAGCAACTCCAACCCCGTTCCATCGGGCATGGCCGCAGTGATTCCCACCACGCCTGCATCTTCTCCAGCCAACCGAACCAACGTCTCGCCGACAATTTGGCTGTACGACGGAAGCGCCGGACCGCTTGCCCCAGGCGACACCTTTACCGGTTTCATCGCGTGCAGCTTACCGGGATCTTTCTCAGCGGGCTCGTACCCCCGCCCTTTCTCGGTGATGGCGTGAATCAACACCGGACCGCCGCGAGCGACGGCGTCGCGAATCACTCGCTGCATGAGGCCTATGTTGTGTCCGTCGATGGGGCCGTAGTAGCTAAAGCCCAAGCTCTCAAAGAAGGCCCCCGGCGTCAACATGTTAAAGAGACTCTCTTTGAGTCGCTCGACGGACTTTACCATCGTGCTTCCGATCGCTGGAATCCGGCGCACGAGGCTCTCCACGTCTTCTCGGGCACGCCGGAGGTTTTTATCCATGCGCAGCTGCGTGAAGTAGGCAGAGAGTGCGCCGACATTGGGCGCAATCGACATTTCGTTATCGTTGAGAATGACGACTAGGTCCGTTCCGAGATCGCCTGCGTGGTTGAGCGCCTCAAAGGCCATCCCGGCCGTCATGGCGCCGTCCCCTGTCACACTGACGACGGCGTAGTCGTCGCCGCGTCGGTCGCGTGCGATTGCATACCCAAGTGCAGCCGAGATCGACGTGCCCGCGTGAGCGACGCCAAAGGCGTCGTGCTCACTCTCGACGATTCGAGGGAACCCGCTGATTCCACCCTCTTGACGCAAGCTGTTAAAGCGGTCCCGACGTCCCGTGAGCAATTTGTGAGGGTAGGCCTGATGGCCCACGTCCCAAACAATCCGATCGCGAGGGGAATCCAACACTGTATGTAGAGCGAGTGTCAACTCGACCACACCAAGACTCGATCCGAGGTGTCCCCCGGTTTGTGAGACGGTCCCCACAATCTCGTCACGGATCTCTGCGGCCAGCCGTTCGAGCTCCTGCATACGAAGCTGCTTGATCTCCCTGGGCGAATCAATTCTGTCCAACAGTCTGGGCACGGAATCTCCTCGCTTTCCAGACAAGCTTCAACCGCTACTTTTCTGCGCTACTCGTCTCATATCCTTTCCCGGAAAGCGGTAGCTCCAATCGCAGCTTCGAATACACCCCTCGCGATTGGGCACAAAAAAAGACTTAACCCATCGATCACTCGCGGGCAAGTCTAAAGGAAGACGTATAAAGCTCCAAACAAAAAAGCGGATAGATGGCAAGTTCACGAGTAAAAATTGTGGCTTAAGGTCCAGCAGGTTTTCCCAGCGGCCCTCCGCAACGTCGCCGTCACGGCGGTTTCCCCTTTCCGGCCACTTTGCCGCGTCACCCACGACAAGGCTGGATTACCACTCAGTCCACACCGCAATCCCCGCAAACTCTCTCGCCAGGGAGAACAGCCTAGGAGTTTTCCTCGGCAGTATCGCACCCTCTAGCCTCTTTTGCAATCTGGGTTTCAAGCAGCAAAAGCCCCGATCACCTTGGCCGGAGGTAAACCGGGCTGAACCTGCAATCCCACCCAAACCGCTCAAGGCAGGCTACACTGCACCCAACACTCACAAGCACGTTTGAGACGCCTTGATCGTATCGCGTGCAGGTTTCACCCCAGGTCGTAGTTTGTTGGCCGTCGCCTCGCTGCGCTCACTTGAGTGTTAGAGCGTAGCGAGAACCGACGCCGCCTCCCCACAAGCATGGGTCTCCGCGGCGACAGGGTCAACGCCTACATGCCATTGTAGATCGCCCCATCGCCTTAACCCCCAGCAGCAACCCCCGACTGGGCGTCGATTGCCACCACCAGGGACTTCATCGATGTGCCCTCGACGGATTTTTAGGCCCGTCTTCAAAGGTGTGAATCCTGACTAGGATACTGCGCCACCTATCCTTATGCTTTGATCATATTATAACACAAGTCCTGTTAATGTTCACGATGTAAGACAAAATCAGCCAAATTGCAAAGGAAGGCTCCGCGCTCGCCAAACTCGGACAGACTCTCCTTGGCCGCCTCAATGTGCTCACGTGCCATACTCCGCGCCCTGTCGGCGCCGTAAAGGGCGGGAAACGTGAGCTTCCCTCGGCGCTCATCGCTGCCCACCTGCTTGCCGAGGGTGGCCTCGTCGCCCTCAACGTCGAGCAGATCGTCGACAATTTGAAAAGCCATCCCAAATCCACGAGCATACTCGGTGAGTCGCTCGAGTGTGGACGATTCGACACCACCGAGGAATCCTCCCATCCGCAAACAAGCAGCGAAGAGAGCACCGGTCTTGTGGGTGTGAATGTACTTCAGCAGGTCGGCCGGTCGCTCCAGAGCGCTCCCCGCGCCGCCTGCGTCGGCTGCATCCGCAGATAACCGGCCCTCCGATTCTAGATCGACCACTTGCCCTCCGATGAGCCCTCCCGTGCCGGCAGCGACAGCCAACTCGGAGACGAGTGCTGCGCTCGCCGTCGCGTCAAGTCCCGCCCACTCAAGGCGCCCAAGCACCTCAAAGGCGCGCGTCAGGAGGGCGTCACCGGCCAACACAGCGATCCCTTCACCATATACACGGTGATTCGTCGGTTTTCCCCGTCGCATGTCGTCGTCGTCCATACACGGCAAATCGTCGTGGATCAGCGAGTAAGCATGCAGCATTTCGACGGCGGCCGCCGTCGCCCGCACTGCGCCCACCTGAGCCATCCACTCGGCCGAGAGACAGACACCCTTCGGCGTCTGGTCAAATTCGCGCCATGTATCCTGGGCTCCGACTAAGCGGGCCGTCTCGATCACAAGAATGCCGCGCAGGCGCTTCCCCCCACCCAGTGCACTGTACCGCATGGCCTGGTGAATCGGAGAGGGTGGGGTGTCGGGCATCGGCAGCAACGCCTCAATCGCCGCCTCCACTTCCGCGGCCCCCCGGGACAACTGATCTTGAAAGGACAGTGTCCCCATCATGAAGATGCCGCTCCGGGAAGCTCCTCAAAAGGCTCCTCTTGGACGGCGCCCTCCGCCGTCTCGACGAGTTTGCGCATCTGCCCCTCGGCTTTGTCGAGCTTCGCCGAGCACAGGCGGGCCAGCCGCACGCCTTCTTCGAACAGGCGAAGCGATTCGTCCAAGGCCACATCTCCACCCTCAAGCGCCCGCACCACCTGTTCGAGCCGTGCGAACGCCTGTTCAAATGGAGCGTCGGGGTCGATTCCCGGTTCGCCTAAAGGCAGACTGTTGGCCTCTTCGCTTTTGGTTGTCATGCATTCACCCCACACTTGAGATCCCAACAAAGCAGTGTTGTCGTAGCGCATCAAAACAATTAGTCGTCTTCCGTGCGGCAGAGCAGCTCGCCCTCGTGGAGGCGAACGCGCAACCGTGCACCAGGAGGAACATCTGCCGCGCGCCGCACGGGAACTTCGTTACCGTCCACATGGCAGATAGCGTAGCCCCGTGCCAAGGTGCCGAGGGGGCTCAGACTCTCCAAGCGCCCCACGGTCGCCTCAAGCCGATGCCTTCGCTGCTCCACCAGTCGTTGAAAGCTCGTCGAAAGACGGTGCGTGAGCTCGTCCACATGCTGCATGCGCTGCTGCACTCGGTCGGTGGGACGCGTCAGGGCAGGGCTCGACCGCAGATACTCCAGTCGTTCCCGCAGGCTCCGCACCCGTTTGGCCTGCGCCGACTGCAAACGTTCTGCCATACTTTCAACGCCCTGCAAAAGTGCACGGCGCTCCGGAACGGCGAGCTCAGCGGCAGCCGACGGTGTAGGCGCCCGTCGATCCGCTACAAAGTCGGCAATTGTCACATCCGTCTCATGCCCCACGGCGGAGATGACCGGGACCTTAGAGGCTGCGATTGCTCGCGCCACTCGTTCATCATTAAAGGTCCAAAGCTCTTCGAGAGAACCGCCGCCCCGCCCGACGATCAACACTTCGACATCATCGCGAGACGCCAGCTGCTCGATCGCTTGCACGACGCTGGCCGGTCCCCCTTCACCCTGCACCAAGGCCGGGGCCAACAAAATGTCCACCGTTGGCATCCGGCGCCTTAACACACTGAGAATATCGCGGATGGCGGCACCGGTGGGGGAGGTGACTACGCCCACACACCGCGGCAAGTACGGCAACGGGCGCTTGCGCTCCTGGGAGAACAAGCCCTCAGCCTGAAGCTTTTGTTTGAGTTGTTCAAAGGCAAGGAAGAGAGCGCCCTGCCCGGCCGGCAGGAGCTCTTCGACGTAGAGTTGATATTCACCCGCGACCTCGTATAGGCCGAGCGCCCCCGACGCGACCACGGTAAGCCCATCTTCAGGCCGAAAACGCAGATTGCGGTTTTTGCCACGGAACATCACGCACTTGATGCGAGCTCCATCGTCTTTAAGCGTAAAGTACATGTGCCCGGAGGAGTGATGTTTAAAGTTGGAGACTTCACCCTTGACCAGCACGTCGCGAAACTCGGACTCTCGCTCCAAGACCCGTTTAACGGCCTGGTTGAGCTGAGTCACTGAGTAGACACGCCGCCCGCCAAAGGCAGAGCCCTGTACCTCCGTCACCCTGGAGAGTGCGTCCAGAACGATTCCCACCTCAATGATCGTAAGGTATCCGTTCTGACTTCGGCGGGCGTTTGATGGTTCCCTCTTTTACGAATCGGCCGCGTTTGCCTCCTGCTTCGCTGCACTCCGCTTTTTAAGCCAAACTTCGGTCAAGTACCCGGCAATAATTCCCAGGACGACCCAGAACGCATATCCCGGCGCGAGGAAGCTGCCGAGCACAAGACCTACGATCGCGCCAATCGCAAGTTTAATCCACACGAGCGCCCCTCCTCCCGGTGTTTCGTCGGTTTATGTGCGCTTATCCCAACGTTATGTGGAAGGAGAGCCCCTTAGAACTTGGCCGAGAATACCGTTGACAAACTTCCCCGAATCGGCGTCGCCGTAAATTTTGGCCAATTCTACCGCTTCGTTCACGGTGACACTGGCGGGAACGTCTGCCTCGTACGCCAACTCGTAAACGGCCAGACGCAGGATGTTCCGATCTGTCTTTGCCATGCGCTCCGTAGTCCAACGAGTCGCTGCTCGTTCGATTTCATAGTCAATCGCCTCTAGGCGGGCGAGCGCTCCTTCGACAAGTCGACGAGCAAAGTCGGCATCCTTGCCTGATAACGCAAACGATTCCAAATTGTATGTGATTGCACGCTCGACGTCACTGCGGCCGACATCAATTTGGAAAAGCGCCCGCACCGCCACCTCGCGAGCGATTCGTCTACTCAACGCCGACCACCTCCGCTTCCATCGGCCCGACTGCCGATGAGGTATCCCGCGCCTAAACACACAGCGACAAAGAGCGTCTTAAGTACACCGTACTCGACGACCATCCAGCCGAGTAGAAGACCGACCGAGGTACCGATCACCTTGCCGCGATGCCGTGCGATTTGCTCAAAAAGGTCGTCCCAATACTGATTCACCAGATTTGAGCTCCTCCCGTCGTCGCGCTCCAGCCTCACTCGACACGGGCACGCCCTTCATCGGAAATATTGCGGATATCGATCGAGACGTCGCCGACATCCACGCCCACCGTCTCGCGTACTTGCGTTCGCACGCGCTGTGTCACCTCATCGGAGATGCGCGGTATCGGTAGATTAGGATGCACAACGAGCGAGATCAGGATGGCTACCCCTTCCGGACTGGGGCGTACCGTCGCCTCCACGTCTTTAATACCTTGGACTTCGCGCGCCGTCCTGTATACTAAATTCTCGACTGCTCTGAGCGAAATCCGGACGTGTCCGATCTCAGTCTCTTGACGGATACCGTCATCGCTCTCTTTTTGCAGGGCGAAAAAGAGAAGATGTAGTGCGGTCAATGTGAGCACGACGGCGGCGATCACCGTCTCGAGCGGCCGCTGACTGACGGCGCCGGCCAAAGCGTAGACGCTCCCCACCCCCTGGTACCCAAACGCACTCATGGCCAACACGAGGGCCAGTGCGACCACCAAGAGGGCAATCGCCCCAAAGATGATGCGATCGACGAGATTGAGTTGCGCCTCACGCGCCATACCGTTGCCGCTCCCAACCCATTTATTGTAAGAGTCTATCGAACGCGGGTGTCGTCGTGGCGCTCTTCGCTGGGGAAGTGTACCCCTTGGATGTGGACGTTAACCTCAACGACGTCAAGGCCGGTCATCGTCTCAATCGCGCGTTTTACGCTCTCCTGAATGGTCCAGGCAATGTCGGGAATGCGCACGCCGTACTCCACGACGACGAATAGGTCGATCGCAGCCTGCTCCTCCCCGACTTCCACTTTGACGCCTTTGGCAAGGTTTTTGCGACCGAGCATCTCCGCGATGCCGCCGGCGATACCGCCGCTCATTCCGGCGACGCCGTCGACGTCCGTCGCGGCCAACCCTGCGATGACGCCGACCACTTCGTTGGCGATGCGAATATCCCCTAGTTCGGTGCGCTCTTTCTTCTCAGCCATTGGTATGTCCCCCTCTAACGTGACCAGCGAGGAGCTCTCAACCTTTAGCTCTCGGTCCGAATGTACCGCTCGATAAAGTCAGTTGTCAAGTCGCCTTTCACAAACTTAGGGTGGTTGAGAATCCGTTTGTGCAGGTCGATGTTGGTAGCGATTCCTTCAATCCTAAACTCATCAAGTGCGACGAGCGAACGCTGAATCGTTTGTTCGCGCGTGTCGCCGTAGACAATGAGTTTAGCCAGAAGTGAGTCGTAGTACGGTGGCACCACGTACCCGCTGTACGCGGCTCCGTCAATGCGAACTCCCGGTCCACCCGGTTGGTGGTAGAACGTAATCTCGCCGGGAGAGGGCATGAAGTTGCGCTCCGGGTCCTCAGCGTTTATGCGGTACTCGATTGCGTGTCCCTTGATGCGAACGTTTTTTTGTTTGATAGAGAGGGGCTCGCCTGCAGCGACCAAGAGTTGCTCGCGCACGAGATCGATCCCTGTCACCCACTCCGTCACCGGGTGCTCGACCTGAATGCGGGTGTTCATCTCCAAAAAGTAAAAGTTGCCCTCGGAGTCGAGCAGAAACTCCATTGTCCCTGCATTTGCATACCCAACGGCCGCTGCCCCCTTGACGGCGGCGCTCCCCATCTTCTCACGCAGGGCCGCGTCGACGGCCGGCGAAGGCGCCTCTTCGACGACCTTCTGATGCCGACGTTGCAGGGAGCACTCACGCTCCCCCAAGTGCACGACGTTCCCCTGCTCGTCAGCCATCACTTGTATCTCGATGTGTCGGGGATGTTCGAGCAGCTTTTCGATGTAAATGGCTGGATCGCCAAAGGCCGCCTCCGCTTCTGCTCGAGCGGGCTCCACGACGCGGAGCAGCTCAGCTCGGTCACGGGCGACCCGCATTCCGCGACCGCCGCCACCCGCCGAGGCCTTGACGATCACCGGATATCCGATCTCATCAGCAAGGGCGACCGCTTCAGCCGATTCGCGGATAGGGTTTAAGCCTCCAGGAAGGACGGGCACTCCGGCTACGGCCATTGCCCGCTTCGCGCTTACCTTGTCGCCCATTTGCTCGATGGCTGTGGCAGGAGGACCGATAAACTTGATGCCGTGGGTATCGCACATTTCGGCAAAATGTGCTCGCTCCGAGAGGTAACCGTACCCAGGGTGAATCGCATCGACACCCGCCAAGACGGCTGCACTAATAATGTTGGGGATGTTTAAGTACGACTTGCTTGAGGGAGCCGCACCCACGCAGATGGCGCCGTCCGCTGCCCAAACGTGGGCAGCGTCGCGATCGGCCTCCGAGTAGATAGCGACCGTCTCTATGTTCAACGCTCGGCACGCCCTGATGACACGCAAGGCGATCTCGCCCCGATTAGCTACGAGTACCTTTTGAAACAAGTGCGAAGCCTCCTATGCATTGCAAGCCAAAGCCTGATCAAGCCACTTCAATGATGAAGAGGGGTTGACCGTACTCCACGGGCTGACCATTCTCTACTAGGATCTCTACAACTCGCCCCTGGACTTCGGACTCGATCTCGTTCATCAACTTCATGGCCTCGATGATGCACAAGGGCTGTCCCATCTCTACACGGTCGCCGGACTTCACGTACGGATCCGAGTCGGGCGAAGGCGCGCGGTAAAACGTACCTACCATCGGCGCTGTGATCGTTAAATGGCTGTCGGACTCACTCTCGGCTCTCTCTGCCGGCTCCACCGTAGGAGCAGTGCCGGCCCGCTCGACGACCGGAGTGACTGACACTGGAGCGGGCGCCGGTTGCGCCGCCGGCGCAAAGGCGCTCCCCTTTTTAATCGAAAGCTTAACATCATCGGTCTTGATGGTGAATTCAGCGATGTCCGTGTTTGAAAGAACAGAGATGAGTTCTTTAATTTCCTCGAACGTCACGGGGTAATCCCCTTTCAAGCGGCGGAAGTCAATTTACCCTTCGATAGGCATATCGGTTCCCTATTCTCGCTAGAATTATGGTTTCCTTCCAGCCTATCGGAGTTCCCCAGAAGGCGAAGGCCTCCGCCGCGGTTCAACGCCGAGCCCGTCTGGGCGTGCTGCGCCGACCGCGACGGAGCCCCCTTCACCTCCTTAAGGAGCGCCATCCGCTAACGCGCCGTCCACAATGGTAATCCGATTAAGTGGGACGCCCGCAACGCGTGCCACGACACCACCAATCTGGCCGGCCTGATCACGAGTGATCCGGTTGGAGACGATCACGTCTGCGTCGCTTTGATTGATCATAACGACTGCATCGTACAGTCCGCGTGCAACGAGCAGCCCCTCTGCTCGCTCTTCGAGGTCGGCGTACTCTGAGAGAGCTAGCATCTCGTCCTGCAACGCTTTGCGTGACGCTTCGTCCAGCTCGTCGGAGTCAAGGAGCCTCTGGACGGTCTCCATTCGGCGCGCTCGATTTTGTAACCGACTCGCTCGGTACGCGTCAAACTCGGGATTGCGCTCTGACGGCGTAGGCGATGCCATGGCCGGCGCCACCTCTTCCGCAGCGAACAACTCCGCCATCTCCGCATTCCCCGCACGCGCGCCATTCCCGACACGCTCCGCACTCGCGACACTCTCCCCGCTCGCCGGTCCCTCTCCAGGTAAGCTAGGCATAAACTGGTTGGTAAACACCAGCTGCCCCTGAGTCTCGATTGCCGACTCTTTGACTCGATTCAACGCGCCGAAGACGACCACAGCGGCGAGGAGAAGCAAGACGGCCAAGCCTTTTCTCCATGTCCCTTGACGAACCACTACGAACACCTCCACCACCTACCCTTTTTTGGCTCAATCAATATCGCCCTACGCGCGTCACTTTTTGCGCGCCAGGATTTCGACACGATGCGCCGGGACGTCGAGGACGGCCGAGACAGCCTGGAGCAACCGTAGGCGTACGTGCGGATCGTGCGCCCCTTCCGCCACGACGAGAACCCCGGCCACCTCAGGCTTCTTCACATGCTCGATAAGCGGCTCTTGCGCTTTTATCGAATCGTTATTCACGATGACGGGACGGCGCGTGATGCTCTCTTCGCGGCTCGTCACCACTCCATTCTGGCCGCCGGAGGAGGTTTGACTCACTTGGAGCCGCTCCGTCACCTCCTCCGCAAACACTTTGATCTCTGACGTCTTGGGTACGATCAACACCTCTGCATGACCGACACCGGCTATCTGCGTGATCACGACAGTCACCTCTCGTTCGAGTTCGTCGACGACATCGCCGTAGTCAGCGTTTACCGGCGTGACGACGCCGTTTGTCTCCGAGACTGACTGCGTCGTGATCACCTCGTTTGGTGTACCTTGCCCAATCAGCATTAACCCGGCTCCGACCAAACCCACCAGCAGGAGACTGCGAACAGCCCCAAAGCGGTCTCTCCCATCACGACCCTCGGGCTCCTCATCGTCACGATCACGCTCCCCTCCACCCTTTTTCCCAAACCCTTCCCACTGCCGCGCAAATCGCTCCCACCACCCTCTCCACGTCTCATCGTTGCGAGATGCCATGCGGCCCACCTGCCTTTACAAGTGTTGAGCGACGTCCTCCCATGTGACCTCCACAGCGTCGACGCTCAAGGGATGTAACAATCGACGCACCAATCGACCCACCTCGCCTTCCTTTTGCGCGCGCCACTCGGGCGCCTCGCTTACTCCGTGGCGCCGCCACAACGTCACCTCCACGCGCCACTCGTCTTCGGGAGGTCCACGGTTCACGAGCGCGACGGCAGCGTCGTCGATCCCCTCGATTAGAGTGAGGACGAGCGCGATATCGTTCTCCATGCCTCGGGCCCACACCACTTGAGCCTGCGCCTCTGCGCTTTTGGCCATCTCGTCACCAACGTGCAAGAACGATTCCGAGTTCACGGCTAGGACGTCCGCAAAGATGGAATCGATCCACCCCGGATTCGCGATAACGCCAACCAAGGGTTCGACGATTGCCAGGATGATCATCAACCCGATCACCAGTCGGGCGACTTTGCGGATCGAGGTGTTGGGCATGAGCACCTCTACCAGGCTTGCAAACAAGATTAAGAATCCTAGCTGTTGGAGCCAGTTCGAGATGGTGGTCACGCCGGTTCACCCCTCCTCCAAGCCACGTCTCCACCCTTTAGCGCATGACGGCGGCGGCGTTGCCGACACCGACCACGACGGTGATCCCGACAAAGAACATCAAGGCGGCTGTGATCATTCCGGCGAGTAAAAGGCTGAGGCTCGTCGCCAAGCTCGACATCGCCTGCACCAGGCGCGGGTCCGTTATTGGCTCGACCAGGGCCGTTGCGATGCGAAAAATCGCTAGGATGGAGAAGATCTTTATGATCGGAAAGGCCGTGATGGCTGCAATCGCGCCCATTCCAAAGACACCGACGGCGTTCTTAATCAAGACAGACCCACCGATGATCACGTCGAGGGCGTCTGCCAGACGGCCGCCAACGACCGGGACGAAGGAGCCCGTCAGAAACTTGGCCGTCCGAATCGCGAAGCCGTCGGCCACGGGAGCGATGGCGCCGCGGGCCTGCATGACGGCGAAGAATGCGAGAAAGCAGACGCCTAGGACGACCATACTCCCTGTACGCAACACGCCGGACATTTGCTTTAACGGAAACTCTTTGGAGATGCTGCCCAGCACCGCGAGGGCAGCCGTCAGGAGAACGAGTGGGAAGAGAACTGCCCGCACCAGCATTGCGATGGTCGTCACTGTGGCGTAAAGGAGTGGATGAAAGACTGCCGCCGTCGTGATCGCCCCCACGGCGGCCAGTAGCGTGGCTAGGACCGGCAGGATGGCGTGCATAAAGCTCACCATTTGGTCCAAGGTGGTCGAAGCCAGCTCTACGGAGGCCCGGAAAGCCTGCAAACTAATGAGGAACAAGACGAGGAGACAGAGCAAGAAAGCCAGATCCCCGGCCTCGTTCCCCCCAATGTTGACAGCAATGCTGCGCAAGATGGCACAGAACACTCCGAGGACGACGAGTTGGCCAAGGAGATTGAGGTTGAACGCAATCTCCGCGGTGAGTGTGTATAGGAGTCTTCTGCCCATCTCCCCCCACTTGACGCCCTCGCCGTCGAAGATCATCGCTTTGATATCAAAGGGAGGTAAGAGGTCTTGCGTCTGTTGATCCAGGGCTCGGACGACGGTTTCAAGCTCTTCGGTAGGCACCTGGTCGAGCTGCCGCTCGATGATGCTCTCGGGCGTAAGGCTCTTCGTCTTATCGCCGTGTAACTCCGCAAACCGGTCGACTGCGGCCGAGACAGGCGCTGAACCGCCCAGCAACACGAGGAGCGCGCAGACGACGGCGGCCAACCGCGTCCATCGACTCGCCTGTCGCTCTCTATTGCTCGTCCAAGGAGCGCTCGTTTGGAGCAACGCGTTCACCTCCCGTTGGGGTAAGATCATCCAGGCAGCAACCCGACCAGCGCGTCGAGGATGGCGGCAATCACGGGGACGGCCAGCAGAAAAATGAACACTTTGCCGGCTAACTCCACGGCAGAGCCAATGGCGCTTTCGCCGGCGTCTCGGCTGAGCTCCGCACCGATCGAGGCGATATAAGCGATGCCGACCGCTTTGAGGACGAGCGCCATGTACACACCCCGGACCTGCGCCCGTTCGGACAGCGTGACAAAGGTGTCCATCACTTGTTGCAGAGGTTCAATCAGAAAGAGGAGCGCAATGACGACGAATGCGATGGAGACCTGGGCCCCGATCGACGACATCTCTTTGCGCAAAAACGTGAGAAGAACACTGACGACGATTCCTAGACCGACAATCCGTGCCAGATCCGTCACAGTCGCTTCGCGCCCTTCTAATACCACAACTTAAAGACAGTCTCTACATCACTGAACAAGTCGGCGATCATTTGCACCAACCACACAAGCACGATGACGACTCCGGCCAGACTCAACATTTGCGCCTGCTCCTGCCGCCCCGCCTGCGCGAGTACAATGTTGAGTATCGCCACGATGATGCCTAGCCCCGCAATCCGATAAACCATAGTGATATCCAAGGACCCGGACCTCCTCTAGCGATGCATTCGGCTTTCAAATCGTCTTTAAAAGTGGAGCCGTCATACTCTCCTTAAAGGAGCAAAAGAACCGTCGCGAGACCCCCAAAGATACCCAGGGTACGGCACAATCGCGTCACCTGGGGCAGGCGCTCACGAGCCTCCTCGAGACGAGTGGTCACTTCACTGCGAACGAGTTGTAGGTGGCGCCGCTGATCCTCCGCCGCACTTAAGCCGAGCACCATTCCCATCTTTTCAAGGGGGCGCATGTCCTCTCGGGTCAAGCTTGACTGCCGCCGCAGGGAACGCAGTCCTTGCGTCCACGCCTCACGTGCCGTCGCTCCCCGCCCCAAGGCTTGGGCCGCCTTTTCAAAGAGCGAACGACACTCCGGGTAGTCTCTGCCGACCCGGCTCAGCGCCTCTGACAGGTAAGCTAGGCCGTACACAATCTCTGTCTCCAAGCGCTCCAACGCGTGCAGGAGGGCAGCGAGTTCGCGCACACGCCTCTCCCGTTCAAGAGCCGCCACGTGACCGAGGAGCCCAGCCGCCCCCAAGAGAAGCACCGTACCCACCCACCTCATCGGCCACACCGCCCTTCACCCACGTGCTCGACGGTTCCCGGTCCGTTTCTGCGACTAAGCACTACGAAGCGTTGGAACAGGCCGCTCTTGAGCAGAGGCTGGATCGTCGGCCGCTCCCGCAGTTCAGCAATCGAGCTACCGTGGACGGTACAAAGGAGAGCGACGCCGGCGCCCGCTGCATCCAAAATCGCCGGAATGTCGTCTGGATGCCCGATTTCGTCAGTCGCCAACACCTGAGGGCCCATGGCGCGCAACAGCATCCGAAGCGCAAATCGCTTCGGCGACTGATCGATGACGTCGCATCGTGGCCCAAGATCGTTCTGCGGTACCCCCCGGTCGCAGGCGGCGATTTCAGAGCGCTCATCAGCAACTCCCACACGATGGGGACGTAGTCCTAAGGCCGGTTCGCCGTAACTTAGGGCTCTGATCAAATCCCTGAGCAACGTCGTCTTACCACAGCCCGGAGGAGAGATAATGAGAGTGGACCAGACGCTTCCGCCCGGCCGCATGATCGAGCGTACGAGTCGAGTGGCCGCTCCGATGACAGGTCGGTTGACACGGATGTTAAAGCCGACCACTTCACGATACCCGTCCACCTGTCCATCCCGCAGCCGCAAGGAGCCCAGTAACCCCACGCGGTGCCCCCCCGGCAACGTGAGAAAACCGTCCCGCATGGCCTCTTCAACGGCGTACACTGACGAGCGCGTCACGGCGTCGAGGACTGCGGAGACCGTCTCGGCGTCGACCGTGGTGGCTGCGAGAAGATCTTCGCTAAGGCCTTCGCGGCCGACGAAACGGTCCCCGTCGTCGAGCGTCACCATCAGGGGGCGGGCTCGGCAGATGCGAATCTCTTCGACTCGAGCGAGTTCCCGGGCGCTGACACCACGGAACGCCGTACGTAAGCGTGCAGGCAGAACGGAAAGAAGTTGTGAACATGGTAAGGGTTTGGAACTGGGAATGGATGAAAGCAAGGGCTCTCCCTCCAGTAGAAGGGATATGTCCAAGCCCTTGCTTGTATGACGAGTATTTCTACACTAGCGTAGTTGAGATGAATCGTGGGTTTACAAGGGGCTCTCGTACTCCGTCCCGTCGGCCGGCGTGAAGTAAACCTCGCCGTTGTAGGCTGGGTTCTCCTCCTCAAACTCTACGGAGTGTTCACCACCGCGATAGAGGATCTCACCGCAATCAGGACAAGAGATCTCGACGTTATCGTCGTAGAGGAAGCTCTCTTCAAAATAGGCTTCCTCGCCACAGCGAGGGCACTCGACTCGGACCATCTCCTCGTCGGCGTCAGCCTCGTCTTCTTCCTCCTCGAGGATGATCACGTCGCCTTCCTCCTCGAGGCCGTACACTTCTTCTTCGAGCTCACCAAGGTCGGCGTCGACTGCCTCGACGTACTCTTCAATTTCATCTTGAGCGCTTGTGAGCCGACCAACCGAATCGGCGAGCCCATCACAAACCGTAAGTAAGTTCTCCCATAGGGCTCGCGTGGACGGGTCCTGGCGAACCGATTCTGAACCTTCCATTAATCCCCGTACATACGCGATCCGCTCTTTTACCTCCAACGTGTGCACTCCTCCCGCATGTGGGCTTCGCGCACTAGTATGTGCTACGCACGTGAGAGGTACTCTTTGGTCCGTGTATCGACTCGGATCCGTTCCCCCTGATCGACGAACAACGGCACCTGCACGACGAGCCCCGTCTCCAACGTGGCGGGCTTTGTGCCGCCCGTCGCCGTATCGCCCTTAAATCCGGGATCTGTCTGCGTCACCTCAAGCTCCACAAACGTCGGAAGCTCAATCCCGATCGCACGTCCCTGGTAAAATTGGACATGGATCGACATGCCGTCCTTAAGAAAGAGAGTGGCGTCGTCGAGGAGGTCACGGCCCAGCGACACCTGCTCGTAGCTTTGTTGATCCATAAAGAAGTACTCGTCGCCGGAGGAGTAGAGAAACTGCATCTCCTTGGTCTCAATGTGCGCCCGCGTCACGCGCTCACCGGCCCGGAAGTTGCGCTCCAAGACCGAGCCGCTCTCTAGGTTCTTAAGCTTTGTACGGACAAAGGCCGCTCCTTTGCCGGGCTTGACGTGAAGGAATTCGACGACCGTGTAAAGCACGCCATCCAACTCGATGGTTAGGCCAGTCCGCAAATCGTTAACCGAGATCATTCGTAGTCCTCCCTATCCTTCTTACAGTTCCACAAGCTCTTTGGATGATTGCGTGAGGACGCGACACCCATTCTCCGTCACTACGACCAGGTCCTCAATGCGGACGCCGCCCCAATCGGGAATGTAGACCCCGGGCTCGACGCTGGTCACCATGCCTGGGCGCAGCGTGGCTTCGCCGCGTTTGGAGAGTCGCGGTGGATCCTCATGCACCTCCATACCGACGCCGTGCCCCAGCCCGTGTCCAAAGTGATCGCCATATCCGGCGGCCTCAATGACGGCGCGGGCATCGGCATCCACCTCTTTGCCGAGCCTCCCCGGTCGTACACCTTTCAAGCCGGCTTCCTGCGCCATCAGAACGAGGTTGTACACGTCCCGTTGCCGCTCGTCTAGCGGACCGACGCCCACCGTGCGTGTCATATCGGAACAGTAACCCTCGACGACCGCTCCAAAGTCGAGCGTGACGAGCATTCCCTTCTCAATTCGGCGCTCAGATGGGACTGCATGAGGCAATGCGCCGGACGCGCCCGACGCAACAATGGACGCGAAGGCGAGGCGCTCCGCTCCGTTTCGGCGCATAAAAAACTCAAGGTCGAAGGCGACTTCAAGCTCGGTCCGCCCAACCAGACGGTCGAGAATGTATGTAAACGCCTCGTCGGCCAGTGCGACAGCCCGTTCGATCACGCGCAGCTCCGCCGGCTCTTTTACAGCCCGAATCCGTTCGACGACTCCGTTCGTAGGCGACCAGGTCACATTGGGCATACGCTCTTCCCGCCGGCGCTGCTCGTGCAGGGTCGTGTGACCCGCTTCCACAGCCACCTCAGTAATCCCAAGCTTGCCCAGGAGCTCTGCGAGGGATTCAACCAGGTCTTCGCACTCTACGAGGGTGAAAGCCGGCGCCTGTTGCTGGACCTGTTCAACGTAGCGAAAGTCGGTGAGGAGAAAAGGCTCGTCCGGCGTAATTAACAGCCACCCGGCGGAGCCGGTGAACCCGCTGAGATACCGTCGATTCACCGGGCCCGTAATCAAAAAGGCGCCCACACCCTCGAGGGCGAGTGCAGCGCGCAACTGGTCAATACGCTGGCTCATCAGGCACGGCCTCCCTTCGGCGCGCTCTGTTGGGTTAGGAGGTAGTGGTGCAAAGCTTGTAATCCAAGAATGTAACTCTCCGGGCCGAAGCCTGCGATCTGCCCCACACACACCGGAGCCGTGTAGGACGTGTGCCTGAACGCCTCCCGCTTGTACACGTTGGAGAGATGCACCTCAACGGCAGGGAGTCCCGTAGCGCTGAGCGCGTCCCGCAACGCGACGCTTGTATGCGTCCAAGCCGCCGGGTTGATGAGAATGCCGTCTACCTCTTCATAGAAGTGGTGAAGGCGATCCAAAATCTCCCCCTCGTGGTTGGATTGGATACACCGCACCTCAAGGCCGAGTTCCTGTCCTTTGTCGTGCAGGCGTTCGTTGATCTCGTCCAAGGTAGTATGTCCGTACACCTCGGGCTCTCGTCTCCCCAGCATGTTAAGGTTGGGACCGTGAATGACCAACACTTTCACTCTTGCATCGCCTCCCTGCTACTGTGCTCCGTTCACACCAGATTGACAGCGGCCCTAAGGAGCTTGTCTCAGACGTAAAAGGCCCGCTCTACTTCCTCATCCGTGAGATCGTCCACGATCGTCGCCGCTCCGATGCCATCTAACAGCGCAAAGCGCAGGCGGCCATCGCGGACTTTCTTATCCTTACTCATCGCCGCAAGGACGTCAGCGAATTCGATCCCTTTCGTAGAGATCGGAAGGGTGAGCCGTTCTAGAAGCGCTCTGCCTCGCTCCAACTCTGCCGGCGCAAGCAGGCCGCGCGCCACGCTTAGAGAACCCTCGACGACCATGCCTATTGAGACGCACTCGCCGTGTAGCAGCTTATACTCACACACCGCTTCTACGGCGTGTCCAACCGTGTGGCCGAAGTTTAGGATCGCCCGCAGGCCGGACTCCTGCTCGTCTTCCTCGACGACGTGACCTTTGATCTCAACAGAGCGCACGACGACGTGGGTGACGGCCGCACGTTCGACCCGCAACAGCTGAAACCACGCTTCCTCAGCGAATGCGAAGAGCTGTGCATCCGCGATGAGACCGTGCTTTACCACTTCAGCCAATCCAGCGCGATACTCCCGCTCCGGTAAGGAGACCAACGTGCTGATATCTGCCACGACGAACCGCGGCTGGTGGAACGCCCCAATGAGATTCTTCGCGCTCGCGTGATTGACAGCTGTCTTTCCGCCCACACTCGCGTCAACCTGTGCCAAGAGCGTTGTCGGCACTTGAACAACGGGGATGCCGCGCATGTACGTTGCTGCCACAAAGCCGGCGACGTCTCCAACAACCCCGCCGCCGAGCGCCACGATGAATGAACTCCGGTCCAACTTAGCCGCGACGCACGCATCGTAGAGTCGAGACGCTGTCTCCAGCGTCTTGAAAGACTCGCCATCCGGGATGGCCGCGTATTCGACGCGGATACCCGCCCGGTGAAGGCTTTTGAGGAGAATCGGCGCGTAGAGCTCACCGACAGTCTCGTTTGAGATGAGGAGAGCCCGCTTTCCCAAGCCGTGACGGGTCGCGAGCTCACCTACACGCTCTAAGAGGGCATCCCCTACATACACCGGATAGGTACGATCGCCCAAGCTGACATCAATGGTGGTCGTTGTCGACTCGCTCACGGTACACCTCCACGACTCCTTGGACAACCTCAGGTAACGGTCGATTGGCGTCGACTCGCGCGTGAGCCTTTTGGTACTCGGCCAGCCGCGAACAGTATAGGCTCTCGGCTCTCTCCTTAGCGCCCTCACCGGCGAGGAGCGGGCGGCCGGGCTGCGCCCCCACTCGCTCCCACAACACATCGAAGGGTGCATCAAGATGGATCGTCACGCCGGTCTCCATGAGGCGTTCCCGCACGTCCGGCTGCACAAACGCGCCTCCGCCCGTTGCCACCACGAGTCCCTCCTCGGCAGCAATCATCGCCAGGACGCGCCGCTCCCGTGACCGAAAACCCGACTCTCCCTCCGCAGCAAAGATGTCGGGAATGCTTTGGCCCGCATCGGCTTCGATCATGGCATCGGCGTCGACGAACGCCATATCAAGGCGTTCAGCGGCAGCGCGGCCCACAACAGATTTACCGGCGCCCATAAACCCGACCAGCACCAGGTTCGCACGACGGGCCATGCCTAAACCTCCCGCAGGGCGGTCACATAGGCCCGATAGTTGCGCTCGATCTCTTTGATCGAGTCTCCGCCGAATTTTTCAAGGAAGGCACTGGCCACCTCTATCGCCACGACCGCTTCGCCAACCACTCCTGCGGCCGGAGCGGCGCACGTATCCGAGCGCTCAATGCTCGCCTTAAAGCTCTCCTTGGTGTAGAAATCGACCGAATCGAGGGGCTTGTACAATGTAGAGATGGGCTTCATGGCGCCGCGCACGACGATGGGCTCACCCGAGGTCATGCCGCCTTCAAAGCCGCCGGCCCGATTGGTGAGCCGGTAGAAGCCGGGGCGGTCTGGCCCCTGAAAATCGGCCGCTGAGGGCTGGGTCTCGGGTGGGAATGCTCGGTATCCAATGGCGTCGTGCGCCTGCGAACCGAAGCGTTCCGCCGCTTCGAACCCAAGTCCTACCTCGACCCCTTTGATCGCCTGAATGCTCATGATGGCATACGCGATGCGCGCGTCCAACTTACGATCCCAGTGAACGTGACTCCCCAAGCCTACGGGTACCCCCGTCACAATCACTTCAAAGACACCACCGAGTGTATCGCCGGCCTTCTTGGCTTCGTCGATCTTGGCCATCATCCGCTGCGCGGCCTTGGAATCCGCGCAGCGCACGGGTGATTCCTCGGCCCGCTCGGCAATCTCGGCATAGCTCAGGCCGTCCACATCGGCGGCGATACCGCCCAGGCGGACGATATGACTCATCACGCGCACCCCAAAGTGCTCCAGGAGGCGCCGGGCGATGGCGCCGACTGCGACACGGGCGGCTGTCTCGCGGGCGCTGGCCCGTTCGAGTACGTTGCGCAGATCCTTGTGGTTGTACTTTAACGCGCCGTTCAGATCTGCGTGGCCCGGCCGTGGACGGGTGACCCGCTCCTTTTCGGGGATCGTATCGGGCGTGTAACCTGGAATCGGCTCAGGAGTCATCTCCTGCTGCCGGTTCTTCCAATCTCGATTCTCAATGAGCAATGCAATGGGGCTGCCCAGCGTGTAACCGTAGCGCACCCCTGTGATTATCTGAGCTTGATCTTTCTCGATCTGCATCCGCCGGCCCCGTCCATAACCGCCTTGGCGACGCGCCATATCGGCGGCTATGTACTCCTCGGTCAAGGCGAGGCCCGCGGGCATCCCTTCAACGGTCGCGACCAAACCTTGGCCGTGTGATTCTCCGGCGGTCAAGTAACGAAGCATGCGATATCCTCCCGACTTTGTGCATTCGATTTGATTCGCCAGAGACGGGAGCCCTCCTGCCCTGGCGCTAGAGGCCAAGCGGAGGGTGTCGCACGAGAACGCCTCAAGGAGTCGGCGTCGCTGAGAAGTAGAGCGTCACGCGAATCTCGTCGCCGCGCCTCTTTAAGGCGATGTCCTTCAGCGATGATCTCGCAAGGTGAGGATGCCCCTCCTTCACCGTACGCACAGCGTCTCGTATGGCGTCCAGCACGCCCAAGCGCGTCGCCTGACGCCCATGGGGAATGCGGCATCCCACCGTCACGACCTGTTCCATGTGTAACCAGCCTCCCGCGAAGATGTACTCTTTGGAAGTGTACGTCCGCAGATGGCGTGGCTATTCAACGTCAAGCTTTACGATTGATCGCGATCGGCACGTCCCCCGCCTTTAGGTGGGGACTTCGGTCCGATGAGTCGGGGACGAGTCGTTGCCAAGACCCCCGCTGGAACACTCACCTTCACATTAATTCCCTTGCGGCGCGGAGAGATCCATCCCAAGCCGTGAACGGCCACATCCTCCATCTCCCGGGCATGAGTGACTACCTGCTCCCATCCGACTTGCTTGAGCGTCGCACGGCACTCATCGCACAGGAGATTTTCGACTCCCTTGGCCGCTCCAGCCAAGGCGCTCTCCACACGATCCGCTCGTATCTTTTGGATGGGCACTTCCCCCGCAGCGAAAGCGAGGAGCATGTGCTCCTCGTCCGCCCCACCAACCGGGACAAAGGCGGCCAATCCTCCGATGACAACCGCTTGTCCGTGGGTGAGCCGTATCAACTTGCTCGTGAGCGGAGATTCCGGAACGAGGCGCGTCGCGCATGAGTGGCAGACGATGTCCGTCACGCGTCCGCGCGTCAACAGTCCCGGCGTGTCCAACACCTCGATTTCCATGCCGTTCATCTCACGGCCAACCACACCTAAAGTAGTCCCAGGGAAGCGGGAGACGGTCGGGCCCTCGGATTCGGTCCCTTTAAGCCATCGGTTGACCAACGTCGATTTGCCGACGTTGGTGGCGCCGACGATGCCCAATTTGCCGCCACGGCCGACCAGTCGACGCGCCGACTCGAGCAGAACCCGTACCCCGTACCCCGTGCGCGCGCTCACGCTAAAGATTCCTTGGTGCTTGATCCCTCGCTCTTCGAGCCGAGCGTCAATCCACCCCGCCACTTCTTCTGCCGGTGTTTTGGTCGGCAAGAGGTCGATCTTATTGGCAGCGACGATCAATCGCCCCTCACTTGTCTGGGCCAACAGCGGCACGAAACTTCCTTCGAAATCGAGTACGTCGACGACCATCACGCAGAGGTCGACCGAGGAGACCACGTCCATCACTGTGCTCCACGCGTTCTCGCCGTCGGTGCTCACGCCTTCTTCTTCTTTACCGTAGTTGTTGATTCGAAAACAGCGGCGACAGATGACTGACTCGCCGCGACGTGCGACATGTGCCGGCACATAGCCGGGCGCGTCCGGCTGGTCCGACTGGAGGGGGACTCCACACCCCTCACACGCATCGTCGGTTATCACTCAGGTTCCCCTCCGTTGGCCAGGAAGATTTGAAAGAATGAGGCAAGGAGTTACCCGCCAAACCGCTTGTCCAGCTCTGGGCTGACAAGGCGCCCCTTACGTTGCAGGCGGGACAAGACGCGCCGTTCGACGCGACGGACCATCTTGGTCGTCCTTAGCTCCCTTTTGCTGACCGGATTGATTAGAATCGTGTACAACTCCATGCGATTGCCGCCAAGCACATCGGTGAAAATCTGATCGCCTACCACAGCCGTGGCTCCAGCGGGGGTTTCAAGAATCTCCATCGCACGCCGAAAAGGCCGTTTGCGTGGCTTAACGGCCTTTGAGATGGCGGGCACTCCTAAAGCGCCGGCAATTTTGCGCACACGTGTGCGCGTGCCGTTTGACGCTATGCACACTTTAAAGCCAATCGCCTGCGCCCCGTTAACCCAAGAGCGCACCTCTTTGGGGATCTCGTCGGTCTCCCATCCTAGCAACGTATTGTCGACGTCTAGGATAAGCGCTCTGATCCCTCTACCATATAACGACGTGAGGTCGATATCCAACACGCTGTCGACGCATTCGTCGGGGCAAAGCAATTTAAACACAGGCGGGTCACCTCATCGTGCATATCCCCAGAAGGCACAAGCTCTGGTTCGACCCAATTATACCATACAGAATTGTTACTCCACGGCGTCAATCGACATCTCGCGATGCAGTTTATTCAGGGCACGCTTTTCGATTCGTGAGACGTAGCTGCGCGAGATGCCTAAAAGTTTGGAGATCTCCCGTTGCGTTCGGCGAATGCCGCCGAGCAAACCGTAGCGAAGCTCAAGGACCCGCTTCTCTCGGCGACTCAGGCTCGCCAATCGCCGGTACATCGCCTCTTGCTCGACCGTAAGTTCGACGCTTTCGGCAACGTCATCCTCTGCCGCGAGAATGTCCATCAACGTAATCTCGTTGCCTTCTTTATCAGAGCCGATCGGATCGTCGAGCATCACTTCGCCCCGAGTCTTCTTAGTGGAGCGCAGGTGCATGAGGATCTCGTTCTCGATGCAGCGAGCAGCGTACGTTGCCAGTCGAGTCTGCTTGCTTCGGTCAAAGGTGTTGATCGCTTTGATGAGGCCGATCGTCCCGATCGAGATGAGATCGTCGACGTCGTCACCCGTGTTGTCGAACTTCTTCACGATATGAGCGACCAGTCTTAGGTTGCGCTCGACGAGAATGTTGCGGGCCTCATCACATCCGGATTCTAGGTCGCCGAGGAGTTCCGCTTCACGTTCAGGCGAGAGTGGAGCGGGAAAGACGCTCTGATTGGCAATATATGAAGCAAGAACGGTGAGCCCTTGAAAGAGTGCGTAAACCGCAGCGAGTATGGTTGCCATCCCTTGAGCCTACCTCCTTAGTGTAAATCCCACACTTCATGGATTTAAATCCTATGTCGGAGGTAAGGCAAACGTGCACGGTCTCTAGCAGGACTTTTCTATTCTGGCTCCTGATCCAACTCCTGACCATCGAGCGCGGCGGCGACACGTTCCCACTCTTCGTCGCTGATCGAGACCAGCGTGCGCTCCTCGTCGTCACCCTCCATGCGCAGCACGACGAGCTCCTCTTCGTCGTCTTCGGGTTGCAAGAGTGCGTAACTGCTATTATCGACCTCAATCACTTGATACAAGTAGAATCGATGCTCGATACCCTCTTCGTCCACCAACACCACATCGGGCTCTTCATGTGCCACGTCGGTTGGCTCTCCTCTCCATAAAGCTTTGTAATATCAACGCAGCGGCCGCCATATCGACGACTTGGCGGCGGCGGCGGCCGTTTAACCCTTGCTCTTTTAGCGAACGCTCTGCCTCATGCGTCGTAAACCGCTCGTCCCATAAATGGAAGATGAGATCGGGCGCCTCAGTGTGCAGGGCCTCCTTAAAGTCGACGACGTATTCAGCTTCAGGTCCGGCGGTCCCATCCGTTCGCAAGGGGTATCCGAGGACCACCTCGCCAACATCGCGCTCTTTAGCCAACTCAACGAGATGCTGCACGTCTTGTGTGCGTCCACGACACTGCCACACTTCATGCGCCTGCGCCGTCAAGCCCAACAAATCGCTGAAGGCGACGCCGATCCTCTTGCGACCCACATCCAGGCCCATCAGTCGCTTCAGGTGACTCCCCCCTCACCTACGGATAAAGAGAACGGGAGGAGCTGTTACTATCAGACCCCTCCCGCTTGCACAATATTCGCTGATACCCAAACGTCCTCATCCGCACACGAGTGATCAGGCTGTTCAGGGCTGCGCGAAATACTCCTTAATCAATGATTCCAAGATGGCGTCGCGTTCAACGGTCCGTATGAGGCTGCGGGCCCCGTCATGGCTGGTGATGTACGTCGGATCGCCGGAGAGGAGGTAGCCAATCAGTTGGCTGATCGGATCGTACCCCTTCTCGTGCAGCGCGCGGTTCACCCGGAGTAGAACGCTACGCACCTGGGCCTCTTGGTCCTCGACCTCAAAGCGCATCGTGCTCACCCGTGGGCTGTTCAAAGCTCCGTTCACCGTCCCACCCCCAAAGAGTCCAATGTACACCGTTATCGGACTCTTCGGCACGCATCACCTAGAACCCTCGCGGCCGGATTTAAGTCCCAGTGGTTGCGGCCCGTTCGTGCAGTTGCTGGCGATAGCTCTCCCGGGCTTCCTCTAACGCTGCCGGAAGGGCGCTCGGATCCTTCCCGCCCGCCTGCGCCATCCTTTCGTTTCCGCCTCCGCCACCCGAGACGACCGCGGCTGCCCGCCTCAGCGTCTCATTGGCTTTGATTCCGCGGGCGATGGCCTCATCCGTCGCCATTGCCACGAGCAGCGCCTTATTTTGGTGCACACCGCCCAACACGATGGCGGCGGAGCCCAACTCGCTCTTGAGCCGGTCACCGAGGGAGCGCAGGCCGTCCATATCAAGCCCCTCGACAAGCTGGCACAGTATCTTGACGCCGCCGACTTCCTCCACTTGCTCGACAAGGCTCCCCATCTGAGCTTGCGCGAGGCGCCCTTTCAACTTAGAAATCTCTCGCTCTTGCTCTCTCACCTCGGCGAGCACTTTTTCGAGCTGCGTGGGCAACTCGGCGGGGGTCACTTGCAGAGCCTCAGCCGCTCGTGTCAACGCCTGGTCGCGGCCTGCCAGGTACTCGAGGGCTCCTCGACCGGTCACCGCTTCGATACGGCGGACGTTAGCGGCCACACCGCTCTCGTAGACGATCTTAAAGAGTCCCAACTCTGCGCTGGACGTTGTGTGCGTCCCTCCGCACAACTCCTTGCTGTACTCGCCGATGCGAACGACGCGCACTTCGTCGCCGTACTTTTCACCAAAGAGCGCAGTCGCCCCACTCGCCTTCGCTTCGTCGAAGGACATGACGCTCCAATCGACGACGAGGTTCTCCAAGATTTTCTCGTTCACGCGGCGCTCGACTTCCTGCAGCTCATCAGGAGTGACGGGTTTAAAGTGCGTAAAGTCGAAGCGGAGTCGATCAGGGGCGACCAACGATCCAGCCTGGTTGGCGTGGTCCCCCACCACCTCGTGCAACGCTTTGTGCATGAGGTGAGTCGCCGTGTGGTTGCGTGCAGTGCTTCGGCGCGATGCGTCGTCGACACTCGCCTGCACTCTGTCGCCGACCTGTACGTAACCTGTGAGCACACGCCCGCGATGAACGATGAGTCCCCCGGCTACCCGCGCAACATCTTTTACTTGGATCCGACCGCTGGCCGCGGTAAGGAAGCCGGTGTCGGCCACCTGCCCACCGCCTTCAGGATAAAACGGCGTCTTATCGAGGAAGATCTCGACGTCTTGACCTTCTTCGACGCGTCCTGCCTGTTCGTTGTAGGCGGTGAGGGCGATCACGTCGGCCTCAATCTGCGTCGTCTCGTAGCCGACGAATGGGGTGCTTGTTACACCCATATCGATCTCACCGTAGGCGACGTCGACATCCCCCAGATAGCCCATGCGGCGGCGGGCGGCCCGCGCCCTTTCTCGCTGGGCCTCCATGGCTTCCTCAAAGCCGGCGTTGTCGAGCGTAAAGTCGTGGGCAGCCAGGATCTCAAGAGTCAACTCGACGGGAAACCCGTACGTATCGTACAGTTGAAATGCAGCGCTCCCCGAGAGCGTCGTCTGCCCCGACTCGGTCATCTCTCGCATGCGGGTTTCAAGGATCTCCATCCCTTGATCGAGGGTCTCGTGGAATCTGGACTCCTCGACGCCGACCACGCGCTTGATCATCTCGCGACTCTTGTCGAGATCGGGATAGGCCGAACACAGTTGGTCGAGTACGACGTCGATGACGCCCGGCAAAAACGCTCCCTCGATCCCCAGGAGTTTGGCATGGCGAACGGCACGGCGAAGCAGGCGACGCAAGACGTAGCCTCGCCCCTCGTTGCCGGGGAGGATGCCATCGTGGATCATGAAGGCGACCCCGCGCATGTGGTCGGTGATCACACGAATGCTAATATCGCTCTCGTGCCCCTGCCCATACTGAACCCCTGCGACTTGGGAGATATGCGCTACAATTGGAGCGATGTTGTCGATCTCAAAGTTGCTGTCGACGTTTTGCAACACCGACGCGGTGCGCTCGAGGCCCATCCCTGTGTCGACGCCCGGCGACTTGAGCGGTGTGAGGTTCCCCGCTTCGTCTTGGTGGAACTGAATGAAGACCAGATTCCAAATTTCGAGGTAACGCTCACACTCATCACACGCCGGCGCGCATTCCGGGCGGCCGCAGCCGTACTCCTCGCCGCGGTCGTAGTAAATCTCTGAACACGGACCGCATGGGCCCACACCGATCTCCCAAAAATTGTCGGACTTGCCCAAACGCACGATACGCTCCTCCGGGAGGCCGATCTCTCGGTGCCAGAAATCGTGCGCTTCGTCATCTTCCAGATAGATCGATGCCCACAAACGCTGGGCGGGCAACTCCAACTCTCGGGTGACAAACTCCCAAGCAAAGTGGATCGCGTCTCGTTTAAAGTAATCGCCGAACGAAAAGTTTCCTAACATCTCAAAGAACGTGTGATGCCTGTTAGTAAGGCCCACATTCTCAATGTCCCCTGTGCGCACGCACCGCTGACAGGTCGTCACCCGACGCACTTTCGGGGTCTCGAGCCCTAAAAAGTACGGCTTGAACGGGACCATCCCGGCGCTCGTCAGCAGGAGTGTCGGATCGCCGGCTGGAATGAGCGACGCTCCGGGCAAGATTTCATGTCCTTTGGCAGCAAAAAATTGTAGATAACGCTCTCTCAGAGCGTCGGCACTCTTCGGTCGTCCCACGTATGAGCGCCTCCCCTATTCCAAGGATGCACAAATTATGTTACAGGCGGGTGAAATCTTTGTCAACTAAGGGGCTTTTCGCCCCGCTGCCCAACAAAGATCCCGCCCGTTATTCTTTTTACGCACTGAGAATTTTAGTCACCATGTAGGCGCCGACTACCTTGATGATCGCCGCAACAGGGACGGCCAGAAACATGCCTACGATCCCCATCAACTCGCCGCCTGTGAGGATTGCGAAGATCACCGTGAGTGGATGCAATCCGACCCGTTCACCCACGATCTTGGGGCTGAGCACGCTCCCTTCGAACTGTTGTACGGCGACTAACAACAAGAGCGCCCAGAGCGCCGTCATGGGGCTCTGGAGGAGCGCCAGGCCCACGGCAGGAACACCGCTGATGATCGGCCCAAAGTACGGGATGATGTCGGCGAGCGCCGCAATCAGCCCCAAGAGGAGCGCGTACCGCACACCCAGTAGCGACAGACCGCCCGCCACTAGGAGACCGACGACCCCGGAGACGATTAATTGCCCCCGCAAGTAGCCTGAGACAACCCGGTTGGCCCGCGAGAGTAGCTCCAACACTTCTTTCCTGCGTTTGCTGGGCAGCCACAAGACGATCGTACGGCGAATACGCTCAAAGTCACGCAAGATGTAGTAGGCTAGAAACGGCGCAAGAAAGAAGTTAAACAAGTGCGAAATCGTGACAAAAAGGATCTCAGTCACCCGCGTGAGGAACCGCTCGATCAGAGCCTCCACCCGTTCGAGGGAGATGTTCATGACGTCGCGCATTCCCTCGGGCACCCACATATTCCGCAGCCGGCCCAACACGTCGCCAAGAAGCGCCTCAACGCGACGCGTCTGTTCGGGCAACTGTGCCATGATCTGCTCAAGTTCACGGCCTAAGCTGGGTACGAGCGCGTAGAACGCGAAAATGACGACCACTATGAAAATGGCGTAAACCAGGAGGATCGCGAGCATACGAGGAACTTGCTTCCCCTCGAGCCGCTGGACCAACGGGAAGCTGATATACGCGATGGCACAACCGAGAAAGAAAGGCGTCAGGACTCCCCGGATTCGCACGAGAAGAATCCCGACGCCGATCAAAGCCACGACCAGCAACAGGAGTTTGCCGCGGCGCGACATTATAGACGCTCGCTAATTGCGCCGCGCGACGACCCGCGCCGTATTCTCAGCGACGGATCGACCAACCCGAACCATATTGTCCAAGGCGTTGCGACTCATACGATAGGCATTCTCTGTCGACATGTTCCGCACTGCGGGCGTCCCGCTTCGCGACCGATTCAATAAGTACGCCGTCGCTATCGCACCCATGATACCCCAAAACCAACGCCCTCGTAGCATGCGCATCACCTGTCATCGCTCCCTTCAAGGAGTAGGATGACCCGAGGGATACAGGTTCATGTGCCGCGTGCTCTCCGTTTTCAAGACCACTTGTTCGCCGTCGCACGTCGCTCCGGCGGCCTCGACGACGAGGCGTCCGTCGAGGAGATCCTTCAGCAATCCGTCCGAGACCTCAAACCCCCACAGTCGCAGTGGATTCGGCTCGAAGACGACGTCGCCTATCGTACCGATCTCTTCGCCGTCGTCGGCCAGCAGGGAGCGCCCACACAACCCCTTTGTCGGTGAGAAGAGGTGCATGCCCTCGACCGTCGCCTCCGGTGCGTCGCTGAGCGCAGCCGCGCTTACCAGCCTGACTTGGTCGGGGCCTAACTGTGCAACTTGGGAGATACCGACAGTCCGTGCCTTTCTAACCAGACCTTTGGTCGGCATCACAACGATGGATTTCACCCTGCCGTCCGGCTCGACTATCACATCCTGCACTTCGCCGACGGGCTCACCGACCTCGCCCACAACGACCGACAAGCCCAGCAACTCTCGTCCCCGCCGCACACACGCCGCCCCTTTCTGACAGCGTTAGTATGCCCGATGACGGAGACTAGTTTCGGGCGAGCGCCTCAGAGGGCTTCGACTCAGTATGCAAGTCGCGCTCAATGATGCCGCCACCTACCACAATATCATCTTCGTACCACACGACGGATTGCCCCGGGGTGATCGCGTTCTCCGGTTCGTCAAACTCCGTAATCACGGCGCCGTCGGGACCCGGCTTGATGGTCGCAGGAGCGTCCGTCGACTTGTACCGAATCTTACACGTCACGCGCCGCTCCTCGTCGAGGCTTGAAACCGAGACGAGGTTTACGGGCTTGGCCGTAAGCCGTACTCCCTGCACCGCCTCTTTGGGCCCGACGACGACGCGATTTGTCTGGGGCTCCAGACGGACGACGTACAGCGGAACACCCTGCGCGATGCCAAGGCCCTTGCGCTGACCCACGGTATAAAAGGAGATGCCCCGGTGCTCGCCCAGTTTGCGTCCTTCCATGTCGACGATGTCACCTGGGTGGACGCTCTCAGGCGCGTACCGTTCCATAAAGCCACGGTAATCCCCGCCGGGCACAAAGCAAATCTCTTGGCTGTCCGGCTTCTCGGCAGTGACGAGATCGAGTTCGTGGGCGATCCGGCGGGTCTCGGACTTCTCATACTTTCCTAAAGGCAGCAGCGTTCGGGAGAGCTGCTCCTGCGTGAGTCCGTACAGCGTGTAGCTCTGATCCTTGTGCCGATCCTTCCCACGCCGTATGATGTAACGCTCTCGCGCCTCATCCCACTCGACACTCGCGTAATGACCGGTCGCGACGTAGTCACAATCCAACTCCAGGGACTTCTCAAGGAACGTGCCAAACTTTACCTTCTCATTGCACACGATACAAGGGTTGGGCGTCCGCCCATCCAAATACTCTGCGGCAAACTTCTCGATCACCTGCTCCGCAAAGGTGTGGGCAAAGTTAAGCACATAATACGGAATCCCCAGACGGTTGGCGACGCGCCGGGCGTCCTCCACGGCCGAGATTGAGCAACAACCGCTCTCGTTCTCAACGGGGAGATTGTCAGGCCAGAGTTGCATCGTCACGCCGATGCACTCATACCCTTCCTTCACAAGGAGGGCAGCGGCCACCGAACTATCGACACCGCCGCTCATCGCCACCAAGACGCGCCCCTTCGAGGCCTTTCCGGTCAAATCAACGCCCAAAGTTATCACCCTTTCATGCTTGACGTTCCTTCGTTCGCTTACTCTCAATACTCGCTACGTTACCGTGCGACCGCGCAAGCGTTGCACCACATCGTCCACCGCATCGAGCACGCGCTCCACATCGGCCTCCGTGTTCCCTTTCCCCAGGCTGAAACGGACGGAGCTGAGCGCTTGAACTCGACTGCGCCCCATCGCCAAAAGGACGTGAGAGGCTTCCAACGACCCCGATGTGCAGGCCGAGCCACTCGAGGCTTCAATCCCTTTCATATCGAGATTGAGTAACAGGGACTCTCCGTCGACCCCTTCGATCGTCACGTTGAGGTGTCCGGGCAAGCGCTCAGCTGCGCCGTTTAGCGTAAGCCCGGGAATGCGCGCTCGCAAGCCGTCGTACAACCTCTTTCTCAATTGTATCACGTGCTCGGCGCGCCCATCCAACTCCTCGCGGGCCCGCCGCAGCGCATGCGCAAGCCCCACCACCGCTGCAACGCTTTCGGTGCCGGCGCGCCGCTCCTGCTCCTGTCCGCCACCGTGAACGAGCGGCTCCACCAGGACGCCGCGACGCACGTAGAGGGCGCCGACCCCTTTGGGACCGTAAAATTTGTGCGCCGCCAAGGAGAGGAGGTCGCATCCAATCTCATTCACCGTCACGGGGATGTGCCCGACCGATTGTACAGCGTCCGTATGAAAGAGCGCACCGCGCTCTTTAGCCACGCGAGCAATCGCCTTGATCGGTTGTATGACGCCGGTCTCGTTGTTGGCGTGCATCACCGAGACGAGCAGCGTCTCGTCGGTGACGACGCGGGCCACCGCGTCGGGGTGAACCAATCCGTCGGCATCTGGCGCGACGAAAGTGACATCAAACCCATGACCCTGCAAGAACTCTGCAGAGTGCAACACAGCGTGATGCTCGATGGCCGTCGTCACAATGTGGCGACGTTCTCCACCTGCCGCCCATGCGACACCCTTGAGCGCCAAATTGTCAGCTTCGGAGCCGCCACCCGTGAAGATGATTTCACGCGGCGAATCCGCGCCCAGCAAGTCCGCCACAACGTCGCGCGCCTCGTCGAGCGCGCGGCGGGCCAATCGCCCGCGGCGGTAAATGGACGAGGGGTTGCCGAACTCCTGTTGCAGATACGGCGCCATCGCGTCAAAGACTTCAGGGTCAAGGGGCGTCGTCGCGGCGTGATCGACGTATACTCGTTCCATCAATCCATGCCACCCACAGGTCGTCAGATATGGTACATAAACGAGTCGCCCTGAGATTTCATTCGAGCCGCCTCATCGCACAGGTTCGCGAGGCTCACACCATTGAGCACACCGTTCACCTGATCGGCCAGACGCGCCCACATGGAACGCAGGGTGAGTTGATCGGGGCTTTCGCCCTCGTCCGCACGGGCCGTCTCCGATTCATTCCCATGAATCGTCAGAACCGGTCCTTCGAGGGCCCTAATGATATCGCCGACGGTAATGTTTTGGGGTTGGGTGTTTAACTCGTAGCCGCCTTGCGCCCCACGTACGCTGCCGACCAATCCGGCTTTGCGCAAGGCGCCCATCAACTGCTCGAGGTAGTGTTCCGAAATCCCTTGGCGTTCGGCAATCAATTTAAGGGGGATGGGACCCTCCCCAAAGTGTTGCGCGAGATCAAACATGGCACGAACCCCGTATTCGCCTCTGGAAGAGATACGCAAGGTTATCCCTCACTCCCAATCGCTAATCCCGAGTGAAACGGTAAAATTAATCGCTTCATGATAGCATGGGTAAGTAGGGGTGTCAACGAGCCGGCCTGGAGCGTCGCCACTGGGCGACTCGCTCGGCAATCGTATCCTCGTGACCGCGTGCAACCGGTTGGTAGTAGGTGCGGGGCTCCATGTCTGTGGGCCAATAACTCTGAGGCACATAGCCGTTGGGATGATCGTGAGGGTACTGATACTCGACTCCGTGTCCGAGTGACTGAGCCCCGGTGTAGTGCGCGTCCCTCAGATGGAGCGGAACAGCGCGTCCCCCATCCCGGCGCACATCGCTGCGAGCCGCGCCGATCGCGGCAGTCGTCGCGTTGCTTTTAGGAGCGGTCGCGACGTAGATCGCCGCCTGAGCCAATGCCAGCTGCGCCTCTGGCAGGCCCACTCGGTCGAGCGTGGCCGCCGCAGCCTGAGCGACGACGAGCGCCATCGGGTCCGCGTTACCAACGTCTTCACTCGCTTGAATAAGGATTCGGCGAACAATGAAATTGGGATCCTCGCCCGCCTCGAGCATGCGCGCGAGCCAGTAGAGTGTGGCGTCGGGATCTGAGCCACGCATGCTCTTAATGAACGCAGAGGCTACGTCGTAGTGAGCGTCGCCCGATTTATCGTAGGCGACATGCGCACGTTGTGAACACTCCTGCAAGAGTGCCACATCGATGCAACGCTCCTCCTTTGTCCCTGTCGCCGAGGCGGCGAGCTCCAAAAGGTTGAGCGCAGCCCGGGCATCCCCGGCGCTCAAGTCGAGGAGGAACTCCTCGGCCTCGCCCACAAGGTTTATCCCTTCGCCTCCCAGACCCCGTTCGGAGTCACTGAGCGCGTTGCGGACAATGGCTCGCACATCCTCGCGCGTGAGCGGCTCGAGCTTCACCACCCGTGTGCGCGACAGAAGGGGCGCATTCACCGCGAAGTAAGGATTCTCCGTCGTCGCTCCAATAAGCACGATGGTCCCATCTTCGACCGCGGGAAGCAGCGCGTCTTGCTGCGAACGACTGAAACGATGGATCTCATCGATAAAGAGAATGGTCGACTGACCGTGCATAGAGCGGCGCTCCGCCGCGTCACGGATCGCATTGCGAATGTCTGCCACACCTGACGTGACTGCGTTGAGTGAGTCGAAGTAAGAGTCGGTGGCGGATGCCAAGAGGTGAGCCAGGGTGGTCTTGCCCGTGCCAGGGGGGCCATAGAGGATAACTGAGGTGACGATACGACCCTCAAAGATGCCTCGCATTACCGAACCTTGACCCACGATGGAGCTCTGGCCAGCGAACTCATCCAAATTGCGGGGGCGCATGCGGACCGCTAACGGGGCGTTCGCCTCCCGCTCTTGTTGTCCCGCCGCTTCGAAAAGGTCCATCAATCTCTCCGCCTTCACGGATCAACGACGAATGCCCCGCTGTGCCGTTAACGTCTGACCTGTTAATGAACCTGCTCCCCAGCAGGTGGGTGCCCTCCCACTCGGTCGGCACGTCCTAGAACGCCTAGGCATGTGCGTCGCGAACGGAGTTAGGCTCCCGAGCGTTATGGTGTTGGCTCATAACGCGGTCAGCTTCACCACGAACACAGCAGGGCACGTCAGTTGACTTCTGTATGATACCACGGGCCGCTCACCTTCGACAAGTAAGCGTCTCCCTAATCCCAGCGCTTTCCTTACGACTCATCGAGAGCGGCAAGCTCCGGTGAGAGCCGCAGCCATACCTCTTCGAGCTGATCTTCCCGGGCTGTCGACGGGGCGCCGGTCATCAGACACGACCCTTTTTGGGTCTTGGGGAAAGCGATGACGTCTCGGATCGACTCCAGCCCAAGCAAGAGCATGACGAGCCGATCCAGTCCAAAGGCAATACCGCCGTGCGGCGGTGCGCCGTACTCAAAGGCCTCCATGAGGAACCCAAACTTGTCCCGGGCCTCATCGGAACCGATCCCCAGGGCCTGAAAGACACGCTCTTGCACGTCGCGCCGGTGGATACGGATACTGCCCCCACCGAGCTCGACGCCGTTTAGCACCAAGTCGTACGCCTGCGCTCTTACCGAGTGAGGCTCCGACTCGAGGGCGTCCAGGTCATCGGGGTGCGGCGCCGTGAAGGGATGATGCACGGCGAAGTAGCGCCGCTCCTCCTCATCCCACTCCAACAGCGGCCAGTCCACCACCCAACAAAGCGCGAACTGATCCGCACGGACCAACCCCAACTGTTCGCCGAGGAGCGTACGCAAACGTCCCAGCACTGAGTTGGCCACGGCACGGGTGTCGGCGACAAAGAGCAGGAGGTCGCCTTCCGAGGCGCCCATCGCTTCGCCGACCGCACTCACTTCTTCCGGCGACAAAAACTTGGTGACAGGCGAGCGAGGCTCGGTGCGCCCGTACACAAACCAGGCCATCCCCTTAGCTCCGAACCCTTGAGCGGCATCTCCCAAGTTGTCGATCTCCCGCCGCGACCATCCAGCGCCGTTGCCTGGCCCGGCGTTGATCCCTTTGACAACTCCGCCGGAGTCGGCGACGGACGCGAACACCTTGAAGCCGCTCCCCCGGACCACCTCGGTGACGTCGCACAACTTGAGATCAAAGCGAAGATCCGGCTTGTCTGACCCGTACAGATTGATGGCGTCGTCGTATTTCAACCGAACAAAGGGGGTCGACGGCCGGGTCAAGCCCACGCGCTCAAAGAGCTCTCCGATCAACCCCTCGACAATCTCGATGACGTCGTCGACACCCACGAACGACATCTCCATGTCGAGCTGCGTAAACTCAGGTTGGCGATCGGCCCGCAAATCCTCATCGCGAAAACAGCGCACGATCTGGAAGTACCGTTCCAATCCAGAGACCATGAGCAACTGTTTGAACAACTGGGGCGATTGAGGCAGCGCAAAGAAGGCGCCCGGATTTAGGCGGCTTGGAACGAGGAAGTCGCGCGCCCCTTCGGGCGTGCTGCGCGTCAGCATCGGTGTCTCAATTTCATAGAACCCGCAGCGATCCAAGTACGACCGGATACTCTGCGTGATCCGGTGGCGTACGGCCATCGTCTGCTGCATTTGGGGACGACGCAAGTCGAGGTAGCGGTACTTGAGCCGAATGCTCTCATCGACATCGAGAGCCCCGTCGATCGGGAAAGGAGGTGTTGCTGCCGAGTTGAGCACCTCCAACTCGTCGGCGAGCACCTCGATCTCACCGGTAGCAATATTGGGATTCTCCATCCCTTCCAGGCGACGACACACCTCACCGCGCACCCGTACGACGTACTCGTTGCGCAACCCTTCCGCCTGGGCGAATTCAGCCTCTCCGATACGCTCCGGGTTAAAGACAACCTGAACCACCCCCGAGCGATCCCTGAGGTCGACAAAGATGAGGCCGCCGTGATCGCGGCGGCGCTGTACCCATCCTGCCAGCCACACCTCAGCGCCGGTATGCTCCTGACGCAGGGTGCCACATTCGTATGTGCGCATACTTGTCATCAACGTTTGGGGATACCCGCCTGCGCGTTTACGAGCGGGACTCCCCTCCACCTCCCAACTGCTGCAAAACCGTAACGGCGGCGTCGCCAAGAATAACTTCTCGCTGCGATCCGTCAGTCATCGAACGGACGGTGACCACACCACGGGCCAGTTCATCGTCGCCCAGAATCAATGTAAGCTGCGCTTTGGACTTTCCGGCGGACTTCATTTGCGCCCGCATCGAGCGTTCTTCGTTCACGCCGGCCCGGTAATCCATGGTCGTCGCAACGCCGGCTCTGCGCAGTTGCCACGCCAATTGCACCGCCTTCTCCCGGGCTGCCGTTCCTAACGAGACCACAAAAACACCCGGAGGCCGCTCTTGAATCGGCTCGACAGAGGCCGCTTGAAGCATGAGGAAAGCGCGCTCCATGCCCGCACCAAACCCGACTGCTGGGGTCTTGGGTCCCCCCAAAGACTCCGCCAGTCCGTCGTAACGACCACCCGCCGCCAGCGCGTCCTGGGCTCCCAGGGCGTCTGTCACCACTTCAAAGACTGTCTTGGTGTAATAATCCAACCCGCGCACAAGGCGGCCGTCAACCGTGTAGGAGATGTCAAGGGCGTCCAAGAGCGATCTCACTTCGGCAAAGTGCTCCTGGCACTCATCGCACAGAAACTCTGCGCCCGCGGGTGCGCCTGCGGCCGCACTCCGACACCCCTCGATCTTGCAGTCAAGGATTCGCAATGGGTTGCGATCGTATCGTCCTTGGCACGCAGGGCACAACTGATCGAGTTTGTCCTTGAAATAGAGCCGAAGCGCGTCGCGATAGGCCGGACGGCACTCGGGACAACCGATGCTGTTGAGCAACACTCGGTGACTGGTGATGCCGAGCCTACGATACACCTCGAGCGGAATTGCGATCATCTCTACGTCGCACGCGGGATCCAGCGAGCCTAGCGCTTCGGCTCCAAATTGATGAAACTGACGGTTGCGACCGGCCTGCGGTCGTTCGTACCGAAACATGGGCTGCAAGTACCAGAGTTTTTGAGGCACCCCTTGCCCATAGAGTTTGTGCTGTATGTAGGAACGGACTACGCCGGCAGTCCCCTCGGGACGCAGAGTGACGCTGCGCCCTCCCCGGTCCTCGAACGTGTACATTTGCTTCTCAACGATGTCAGTCGTCTCACCGACCCCACGTTGGAAGAGCTCCGTATGTTCAAAGATCGGCGTGCGAATCTCTTGATAGTCGAATGCATCCATGACCTCGGCGACACTCTGTTCAATGCGCCGCCAAACGTTCGACGCACCGGGCAGGATGTCGCTGGTACCGCGGGGCGACTTGACCTCCATGCCCTGTGGTTCCTCCCTCGCCTTTCCCGTGCTAGGCTCCCGGCGCTAAGCCGGGAGCCTTTAACCCTAGAGTCTCGTTCGTTACCGAAACTATTCGGTCTGTGGCGTCTTGCTCTACGGAGTCTGGCTCGTCTCCTCGGACGAAGGCGTCTCTGGGGCCCCGTCGCCCTCAGCTTCGTCGCTTTGACGTGCCGCCTCAAGCTGCTTGAGGAGCTCCTGCTCACGCGCTTGCTGCTCTTGCTGCTGGCGCGCCTGCTCTTCGTAGATCGCCTGAATCTCAGTGATCTTGGTCGCTTCCGCCTCGGCCAGCTCTTCCTCGCCCAACTCGGTAAAGATCTGTTGGAGGATCTGGTGAACGACCAGGTCATTCGGTGAGAGCTCGGAGGCACGGACGTAGGCATCGCGCGCCTGCTCATTCTCTTCGCGCTCTTGATACGCTTGTCCCAGAGCGAACCAGAGTTGTGGGTCTCCCGAACCCATCTCCGCCGCCGTCTTATAAGCATCTAGCGCTTCATCGGCAGCGTCCACCCGGTCGAGCACACTCGCGAGGCGATAATAGAGGTACGGATCGCCCGGGTTGGCCGAGATCGCTTCACGATACTGTGCGATCGCCTGGTCGAGCCGGTTGTTCTGCACGAACTGGTAAGCACGCAACTGAGGATCCAGAATGGCCACTTCGGCATTCTCCCGCTTCTCGTTCAACCAAGCGAGAAACTGGGCCTCGCCCCGCTCACTCTCAAGCTGTTCGCGCAGGCTCTCCTTTACGTCCTCAAAGGGCTCCGCTTCGGTCTCGCGCTCCCGCTGCTCCGTCGCCTGAATAATATGGTAACCAAACTGCGAGCGGACCGGTGCCGACACTTCGTTAACCTCGAGTGCGAAAAGTGCGTCGATGAACTCCGACACCAGCGGAGAATCGGCGCTTACCCAGCCGATCTCACCACCGCTCTCTGCGCTGCCGGTATCGTCGCTGTGCTCCTTGGCCAACTCGGCAAAGTCGGCTCCGTCCGCCAGACGGGCGCTCAACTCCTCGGCTTGTGCGCGTGCGCTATCCCAGTCCAAACCTCCGTCCTCGAGAGGCTCGGGCTCGACAAGGATATGCCGTGCGTTCAGCTCGATCAGGCTGCGGTCGTAGGCCGCACGTACGTCCGCGTCGGAGATGGCGACGCTAGACTTTTGCGTTCGGATCGCTTCGACCTGCATCTCTTCGCTGATGAGGTCGCGCACCTCGCGCTCAGTCATTCCCTGTTGACGGAGGATATCACGGAACGATTCGCCGTAATACTCTTTGAGTTGATTCATGCGCTCATCCAACTCAGTGCGGCTGGGTGTCACTCGTTCGTCTTTGGCCGCCTGCAGCATAATCTCATAATCGATGAGCTGGCGAAGCGTGTTGAAACGGACCGCCTCTTCCTGCACGCGGCTCACATTCTGTCCAAATTGGCGGTACATGTTCACCTGAGCAAGATATGCCTGCCGCAACTCGAGCGCGTCGATGGTCGTCCCATTAACACGGGCGACGGCCTCAGCCGTCGGTTGCTGGTTGGTAAGGACGCCGGCGCCCCCGACGTAAAGCAGAGTGAGCGCAAAGGCGACGACCACCAAAATGATGATGCCTTTCATTTGTTGACGGAGCTTGTTAAAAAACACTCGGTCACGCTCCTTTTTCTAAAAAAATCGACGCACGGAAGGCACACGTGCCCCCATGCGATTTGTGCATGCGAACATAGCAAGGTTTTCTAAGGATAATGAGAGAGGAAAGGCCCCTCCCAGCTTACCGAGACATATCGTATTGTACCTGAAAGATGAAAACTGTGTCAACGAATGCTAGAATGCACCCTCCGTGTCGAGTAAGAGCGTAACCGGCCCGTCGTTTACAATTGAGACGTCCATCATCGCACCAAACTCTCCCTCCTCGACCCCCAGACCATCCGAGCGCAGCACGTCTATAAAGGCACGGTAGAGCCGTTCGGCTTCGTCGGGGCGAGCGGCGCGCGTGAAGTTTGGCCGCCGCCCTTTGCGACAGTCACCATAAAGTGTGAATTGAGAGACCACCAAGAGATCGCCGCCACTCTCCTGGACGGAGCGAGTCATCTTACCCGTCTCATCGGCAAAGATACGGAGGTTGGCAATTTTTTGCGCCAAATAGCGACAAGCCTCCTCGTCGTCCCCCTCACCAATTCCCAAAAAAACCAAAAGTCCTTGGCCTACAGCCCCCACGCACCGCTCGTCCACTGTGACGGAGGCCGACTTCACTCGCTGAACGACTGCTCTCACGTGATCCGTTCATCCTCTACGTTGGGTGAGCCCGCGTCACCGACATGACGCCGTTCACCTTTTTGATGCGGTCCATCACACTGTTCATGTGATCGACGTCGTGAATATCCACCACCAGATTAATCACGGCAACTTTACTCTTGGTGGTGCGGGCGTTGACCGACTCGATGTTCGTGCGTCCTTCAGAGACTGTTGTCATGATGTTCGACAACAAGTTCACCCGGTCGACGGCTTCCACTTCGATCTCAACGGCAAACGCACCCGTATCTCCGACCCGCCACTCGACGTCGATCTTCCGCTCGGCCTCTTGATTGAGCGCAACGACGTTGGGGCAGTCGACACGGTGGACGGAGACGCCGCGCCCGCGCGTAATGTAACCCACGATCTCGTCGCCAGGTACGGGATTACAGCACCGCGAGATGCGTACGAGCAAGTCGTCCATTCCCTTGACGCGCACGCCCTGCTCCGGTCCGACCCGCTTGCGCCGAGCGGCGCCTTCCTTTTTGACCGCCTTCGCCCGTTGCTTGCGTATCTCAAACTCTTCGCGCCCCAACAGTTTTGCCAGCACTTGTGAAAGCGCAACTTTACCATAGCCCACCGCGGCGTACAAATCGTCAATGTGACTAAATCCATATCGCCGCAGCACATCCGCGACCACATCGGGCTTCATCGCCTCTTTGAGGTCTATTCCGAGTTTCTTGGCTTCGCGTTCAAGAAGCTGCCGCCCTCGTTCAGTATCCTCGTCGCGCTGCTCTTCCTTTACCCAGGCTCGAATCTTGCTTCGGGCCTTTGATGTCTTCACGAATCCTAACCAGTCGCGGCTCGGCGAGGAACTCTTGGACGTAAGGATCTCAACAAACTCACCGTTCGAGAGCGTGTAATTGAGCGGAACTAGCCGCCCGTTCACCTTGGCCCCGGTGCAATGGTACCCGATGTCGGTGTGTACGTCGAACGCGAAGTCGACAGGGGTGGATCCCGCAGGCAGGGACTTCACATCCCCTTTTGGCGTAAAAACAAACACCTCGTCTTCGAACAGATCGATCTTAAGCGTCTCCAAAAACTCCTGCGGGTCCTTCATCTCCCGCAGCCACTCCATCACCTGGCGCAGCCAGGCCACTTTCTGATCAAACTCCTCCTGACCTTTGTCGCCCTCTTTGTACAGCCAGTGAGCGGCGATCCCTTTCTCCGCAATCCGGTGCATCTCCCACGTCCGTATTTGGATCTCGAGTGGTTCGCCGCGGGGTCCAATCACCGTTGTGTGCAGGGACTGGTAGAGGTTGGATTTGGGCATGGCGATGAAGTCTTTAAAGCGTCCCGGGACCGGCTTCCACAACGTGTGCACCAACCCGAGGACAGCGTAGCAGTCCTTGACCGTGTCTACGATGACGCGTACAGCGACAAGATCGTAAATCTCGGCAAGGTCTCGCCCTTGCAACTTCATCTTTTGGTAGATCGAGTAGAAATGTTTCGGACGCCCCTGAATCTCCGCCCCTAGGCCCAACTCGCTCAGACGGTCTCGCAAGAGGGTCATGATCTCCTCGAGCTCGCCATCTCGCTCGCGCCGCTTCTGAGCGATGCGAGCCACCAAGTCGTAGTAGCCGGTGGGATCGAGGTAGCGCAGGGAGAGGTCTTCCATCTCCCACTTGAGACTCCACATCCCGAGCCTGTGGGCCAACGGTGTGTAAATCTCGAGCGTCTCGGTGGCGATCTTCTTTTGGCGATCAGGCGGGAGATGGCGAAGGGTGCGCATGTTGTGCAGCCGGTCGGCCAGCTTGATCAGGACGACGCGCAGGTCTTGCGCCATCGCCAAGAACATTTTGCGCAACGATTGTGCCTGGTGCTCTTCGGTCGTCTGAAATGGAATCTTTGAGAGTTTGGTCACACCTTCGACGAGGTGCAGTACCTCGGGGCCGAACTCTTCCTGGAGCTCCTCCCGACTCACCTCCGTATCCTCGAGGACGTCATGGAGGAGGCCTGCAGCTATCGTGACCACGTCTAATTCGAGGTCGGCCAGGATTTTGGCCACCTCATAGGGATGTTTGAAAAAGAGATCTCCGGAGTCGCGGTATTGCCCCTCGTGAGCCTGCAAAGAGTAGCGGTAGGCGCGCTCGACCAGTTGCAAGTCCACGTCCGGATTGTATGAACTGATCTTATCAAAGAGAACGCTGAGACTCACGGCGAATAACTCCCCCGACACCCGTCACGACGTGAAGCCCTGGGATGTGACCCAAGACGAATCGTCCCGGTCATTATGAAACGTTTTAGGAAACGTTCATCTCTTGGGTGCGTTCTTCGATCAGTTGCGCACTGGCGACCAGCCGTTTATAGAATGAATCCGGTGGGAGGGAGGCCAGACTTTCTAAATCTCCCCAAACGTCGGTCCTGACGAAGTTACACTCATTATACAAAACGGACCATGTCAAGTCTACTTTCTCACCCCGAGTCTCCCGCAGTTTAACGCCTTCCTGGTCCAGCACGAGCAGGCGTAACTCCGTGAAGATCGCTACGGCTCGCGCAAATCCATACTCCGAGAGGAGCTGTGGACGTCGCTGCATGAGGTGGCTAACCAAAGCCGCCGAGGAGAGTCGGCCTCCCTTGCTCTCTCCAAGGATCTCGCGAATCGCAGCGTAGGCGCGCCGCAACTGCTCTAGGTTTGGTAGATCGCCTGCGATCGCCGCGGCGAAGCGGCGTACATCGTCCGTGCCGTATGCGAGGTGGAGGCTCGGACTAGCGCCCAGCCTCGTAAGTGCCTCGATTTGGGCGAGAACCGAGCGCGGATCGCACACGGGCTCCCACAGAATGATGGCCACGTGCAAACGTTCTGTGCCTTCCCCCGATAAGGCCCACACCTCGTCACGCGCTCTTGCGTCGTGCTCTCCGGCGGCCAGGAGCGGCTCCGCCGCGACGACGATCCACCCCGGCTCGCTTACGGCTCGGCTCAACGTCTCCGCGTGGCTCTCGAGGAGCCCGGAATGCCAGGGAAATACGGCTCGTTTCAAAGCCGCAGAGCTCTGTGCCAATTCATTTGCCAACTGCCACACGCTTTGCCTATTTGTCTGCACCAGGGCGCTCTCCCCCGCCTTAACGAGCTGCGCCAAGAGTGCTGGCTTGTCCGCGCCCCGACTGTCGACAATCAGGGGATCAGCTGCCCTCCCCGACCATGCAGTGTTCAATACGCTCAGCTCGCCCGCACGCTCCCGTTCCCACAGTGGACGAGCCGCGGCCAACAGGGCCGCTTGGGGACGGGACTCGAGCGCCGACAGACTAATATCTTTCACCCGTAGGCTAGGTCGCCTGCGGCCGTTCCACTCGTTTACCTCGGGCGTGAAGGCTACATCGTAGAGTTCAGACTCTCTCAGCCTATCCAGCACCGCTGCGGCCATGCCGAACCCAATGCCGTCCACACCAACCCGGGTCGTCTCGGGAGCGCAGACGCGGCACTTAAGATGCTCCCTCTGTCGACCGACCGCCGAACCCGAGAGCGCAACATTCCGACAGGCGAAGACGGGTGTCGGATTGCCAAGTCCGTACGGCTCCAAGAGGGCTAATCGTTCGATCCACTCGAGGGTGATCCGTTCTAAAGGCACCTCGCCGTCGAATTCTAATCGAGGGACGAGATCTTCCTCCTTCAGACGCTCGGCGGCAACCTCGTTGAAGCGCTTCTGGAAGCGATGGACGTTCTCGAGGGGAAGGGTTATCCCCGCCGCCTGAGTGTGACCGCCAAAGGCCTCAAAGAGGTCGCTGCACTCTGAGAGAGCACTGTAGAGGTCAAATCCCGGAATGCTTCGACCCGAGCCGCGCGCCCGTCCTTCCTCAACCGTAAGCACGACCGTTGGCCGGTAATGGGCCTCGACGAGACGAGAGGCCGCGATACCTACGACCCCGATATGCCAATCGTTCCCGCAGACGACGATACTGTGCTGGTCGCTCATCCGCTGGGCCTCGATCATCTGTCGGGCCTCCTCGACGACCGCCGCCTCGATCTCTTGCCGCTCAGCGTTTTGGAGATTGAGAAACTCGGCAATGGGTCGGGCTTCCTCATACGAATCGGCTGTGAGTAGGGCGAGACCAGCTGCTGCGTCTCCGATGCGCCCGGCCGCATTGAGTCGCGGGGCTATGGAGAACCCAATGTGACCTGCACGTACAGGACGACTTACGCCGGCGACGTCGCACAATGCCCGAATTCCCACGAGGGCGGCATCGGAGTTGATTCGCTCCAGTCCGGCCCGCACCAGTGCGCGATTCTCATGGAGCAGAGGTACAACGTCCGCAACGGTTCCAAGAGCCACGAGGTCAATGTACTCGTGGGCCACCTCGCGCCCCTTCCCCAGCGCGATCCCGAGGGCTTCCGCGAGTTTGAACGTCACCCCGCAGCCGGCCAGATCATGCAGCGCGGCGTGAGCGTCCAACTTGGGATTCACCAGCGCCACGGTTTGCGGCAGTGCCGCGGGAGGCTCGTGGTGGTCGGTGATGACGAGATCGAGACCGTTCGCGGCAGCCCACCTCGCTTCGTCACACGCCGAGATGCCGCAGTCGACGCTTACAACGAGCGTGCAACCCTCACCTTTCAACCGCTCGAGCGCCGCAACGTTGAGCCCGTAACCCTCTTGTTGACGGTGGGGGATGTATGCCTGTACGCGCGCGCCAAACGAACGCAGCACTCGTAGCAGCAGCGCCGTGCTCGTCTGCCCGTCTACGTCGTAATCCCCGTAGATACAAACGTGCTCCCGAGACTCGATGGCACGGACGATGCGGTCGACCGCCTCACGCATCCCCCTCAGTTCGAAGGGATCACTCAAGCGGTGCAGACCTGTGTCGAGGAACGCCTCGACTCCTTGCGGCGTCGTCACACCGCGGGCGACAAGGACTTCGAGGATCTCGCGCGGGTAAGACAACGCCTCCAATTCCGGAGGGATCGCTCGAGAATTGCGATCCACCCACCGTTGACCCAACATCGATCGATTCAAAGTGGAAGAGTTTATGTCTAATCGCCCCTTGTCGGCGTCTGCGGTTCGGACCGTTCCGCAGGGGTGTGGTCATTTGGACTCTCCGGGCCCCCCGTGCCGCCTTCTGTCGGGGGCGTCTCCGTTACATTCGCCCCGGGGCCAGGTAAAGCGCTCGGCGGGGCCCCATCGGTCTGCGGCGCCTGCTTATCCCCTTTAGGCTTTGGTGACTCGGACTCTTTGGCCTCGAGCGCGCGCTGCGCCCGAGCCAACTCGTGTTTGAGTTGACGCTGCCGCAGACCCATGGCCAACTGTCGCACGGTACCGGCGAGCGTGGCCGAGAGCGCGCCCACGGCGGCGGCAGCGAGCGCAATCACGGCGATCGAAGTCTCTCGCTCCCACGTAAAAAAGCGGATCGGCACGGTCTGCGCATTTTGCAACGCAAACAGAGCGACAAAGCTTGCAAAGATCAACGCCAACACCAAAAGGAGCTGCATGGCGATGCTCCCCTTTCGTGACAGTCCCATCCGTCTATACTAGTTTCGAGAACGGGCTTGTGCGCCCCTGTCCCGAGCGCCCCGACTACAACCTTCCGGAGCGCAGAATGGAAAGGATAAGTCCTATCCCAAAGATACCCGCAACGACGTACCCAAACACCCCCAACATCGGCATGCCGTAAAGGCTGGGGCCGGCGTCCGCCTGAATAAGTATCGATGAGCCCACGATGAGCGCAGCGATGATCAACGAGAAGCTGATACGATTACTCACGATGTCCAGACGGGTGATGAACCGGTCGAGGCCGCGGTGTTCGATCGGCACTTTCAACTCACCCGCGTTCAGCTTGGTCATCGTTTGGTCAATCGTGGTGGGAATGCGAGCAAAGACGTCAGCGTAATGTCGTAGGGAGTCGCGCGACTTCTCGAGGATTCGTTCCGGCGAGTAACGCTCCGCCATCAGCCTGCGCGCAAAAGGTTCAGCAATCTCAACGACGTTAAAGCGTGGGTCGAGGGCGTTCCCAATCCCCTCCATGGTGACAAAGGCCTTGCCCAGCAAGAGGAAGTCGGTCGGCAGCCGTACACGGTGACGATACGCGATCTCGAGCAAGTCAGAGATCACTACGCCGATCTCAATCTCTCTGAGCGACTTGCCATAGTGGCGATCGATCAAATCCGCAAGGTCTGAGCGCAGGCCCGACCAATTCACCTCCCCGTCGATCGCTCCCGCACGGCGCAGACCGCGCACGATCGGCTCGGTGTCCAGCCGGACGACACCGAGGAACATGTCGGCCAGGGCCTCCTTCTCGTCGATTCCCAGTCGACCGACGACGCCGAAATCTATGAAGGCGAGGACGCCATCCTCCCGGACCAGCAGGTTTCCCGGATGAGGGTCTCCGTGGAAATACCCGTCGAGCATCACCTGTTTGAGAAAGGCCTCAGCGCTTTGACGCGCCACTCGCCGTTTATCCACTCCCCACGCGTCGAGCGTGGCCGTGTCGGTGATCTTGACGCCTTCGACGTACTCGATCACCAAGAGGCGCGCTGTCGAATACGTCCAGTACACCTTGGGGATGTGAACGCCGTCCTCACCGTCGAAGTTATCCTTAAAGCGCTGCAGGTGTCGACCTTCGATGCGGAAGTCGAGCTCTTTACGGATGATGCGCGCAAATTCACGTACCACTTGGACGGGATCGATCAGTTCGAGGGCAAAGCGATCCTGCGCGAGCCGGGCCAACCCCATCAGAATGTCGATATCCGTCTCAATCGTCGACTCGATGCGCGGTCTGCGCACCTTGACGACGACTTGCTCGCCGGTGCTAAGACGCGCCCGATGCACCTGGGCGATGGACGCGGCTGCGAGGGGCTCTTCGACAAACTCGTCAAAGAGTGCGTCGAGGCTGCGGCCGGTCTCTTCTTCGACGATCCGCTTCGCCTCGTCGACTGAGAACGGCGGTACGTGATCCTGGAGCAGACTCAATTCGTCGATGATGGACGCGGGGAGCATGTCGCCCCGTTCGGCGAGGGTCTGCCCCAATTTAACAAAGGTAGGGCCCAACTCCTCGAGAACAAGTCGAATCCGCGCACCCAAAGACATGCCTGCCGTGACCTCTTCTCGCCGAAACCAGCGTAGACGGGTGGGAATCACATGCCTCAAGTCTAGTTGTTCAACGAGGTAGCCAAAGCCGTGCCGTATCAAGGTCTCGCCGATTTGTCGATACCGGCGGTAATGGAGAATCCTTCGATTCAGCCCCATCTCTTTTAATGAGAGCCTCCGTCTTTAGTCCCATAAACTGATCCAAAATAGAATCACCATCGCTAACCCCAACACCACGTTGAGCACCATGCCGAGAACGGCGCCCACGCCCGCCGCAATCCCTGCGCGACTCGAATGGAAGAGACTCTTCCCGCCAATCACCTCAAAGGCAAATGCGCCAACGACCGGACCGAGGATCAACCCCAGTGGACCCAGGAGAAGAATCCCGACAACTGCGCCTATCGCCGCGCCGAGCACCGCCTTTCCTGAAGCTCCCGCCATCTTGGTCGTCAGCGCCCCCAAGATCATATCGCTTACCTGTCCGACGAGCGCCATGCCGCCCAACGTCCACAGCACCCAACTCGGAGTACTCCCAAAGTCGGTCAACCACGCGTAGCCAAGCGCTACCCCAAAGATGAGCAGCGTTCCTGGGATTGCGGGAAGGACGGTCCCGGCCAGCCCCACCAATGAGAGGATGACGGCAAGAATCTCAAGCATTTACATCGCCCACCAACATCAATCCTCTCCAGGCATCTGTCGCCCATCCCTCGATGGTATACGCTCATTGACTCACAAGAACCTATCCAAGAGAACACGAAAGGAGGAGCCAATTTTGGCCCCTCCCCCATTATCTCTCAAGCCGCGCCACACACAAGACTCAGGTGATACTACGCCGTCTTTCCGACCCGACGCTCGCCGCCTTGGCGCCATAGATACCAGATCGGACTCGCCAGGAAGATCGAGGAGTACGTCCCCACGGCGACGCCGATCAAGAGAGTGAGTGAGAAGTCCTTAATCGTACTCCCGCCCAGGAAGTATAGGCTGAGCAGCACGAGCAGGGTCGTGGAACTCGTGTTGATCGAACGAATAATCGTTTGCCGAATGCTCGTGTTCACCAACTCGCCCAGAGACTCCCGGCGTCGATAGCTTAAATTCTCTCGAATGCGGTCGAAGATGACGATCGTGTCGTTGATCGAGTATCCGACGACGGTTAAGATCGCGGCCACGAACGGGGTGTTGATTTCACTTCCCAACAGCGAGAGCACCCCAAGGGTGATCAGCACGTCGTGTAGCACGGCAATGAGCGCCGCCACTCCAAAGCGATACTCAAAACGAATACTGACGTATGCGACGATCCCTAGCCCGGCTAGAGCAAGGGCCCAAAGCGCTTGGCGTACCAGCTCTTGTCCGATAACCGGACCGACCAGCTCGCTCCGGCGCACTTCCACCTCGCCAAAGGTGGACGAGAGTGCTTCGTCGATCGCAGCGATGCCGTCCGAGTCGTCGAGTGCCGGCGTGCGAATGAGCATCACAGACTGCCCTGGCGTCGACTCCTCTAGGGGCTGTACCGAGCTGCCCGCAAGGTCGTACTCCGCCAGTTCAGGTGAGCTCAGCACATCCCGGACTTGTTGCACTGAGACCTCGCCGGGAATGCCGCGTTCGAGGAGCGTCCCTCCCCGAAAGTCGATCCCAAGGTTGAGCCCTTGGGTGAGCAAGATTAGAAGACTTGCAAGAACAACGACCGCAGAGCTTATCAAGAAGACGTTGCGTTTCTCGACGATGTTCACTGCAGCGCCTCCTTCACACCAAAGTAGCGGACGAATCGATCCGGATTGCGGTCAACCATCACTTGCAACAGCGTGCGAGTGACGACGATCGCCGTGAACATGCTCAACAGAATTCCGATTGAGAGCGTCACCGCAAAGCCTTTCACCGGCCCTGTGCCGAAGTAAAATAGGACGAGTGCAGTGATGAGCGTCGTCACGTTGGCGTCAAGGATCGCCACAAAGGCGCGCTTCCAGCCGGAGTCGATGCTTGCTCGCAAGCGCTTGCCCGAACGCAACTCCTCTTTCACCCGCTCAAAAATGATCACATTGGCGTCGACCGCCATGCCGATCGACAGGATCAATCCCGCGATGCCGGGGAGCGTCAACGTCGCCCGCAGACCTACTAGGACTGCCATGACAAAAGCGATGTAAAAGAGGAGTGCGACTGAGGCCACCCCACCCGGCAGCCGGTAGTACATTGTCATGAACACAAAGACAAGCAGGATGCCGATGATCCCTGCATTCAGACTGCGCTGGACGGACTCCTGTCCCAGCACGGGACCGACGTTGCGTATCTCCATCACGTCGAGCGGCACCGGCAGCGAACCCGACTGCAGGAGGACCGCCAACTGACGCGCCTCCTCGATACTGAAGCCGCCGGTGATGACCGCCTGGCCGTTTAGAATCGCCTCTTGTGGCACCGGTGCGACCAGCACCTCACCGTCGAGGACGATGGGGAGTGGTTGTTGGGTCATCGCGTAACGCCCCGTCAACTCGGCGAACTGGCGAGCGCCTTCTCGATCTAGTGTAATGGCGACCGCCGGACGCCCAAACTCATCCTGACTGAGCGTGGCGGTTTGCAACACCGATCCAGTGAAGACCGTGTTGCCATTGGGATCTTTAAATTCGAGAAGGGCCGTCTTACCAATCGTCTCGACAGCCTGCTGCTGATCATGGACGCCCGGGAGCTCTACGATAATGCGCCGGTCACCCTGTCTTTGTACGATCGGCTCTGCCACCCCAAGCGCGTTGATCCGCCGCTCGATGACGGCCTGGGTCCGTTGCACAACGTCGTCGGTCACCCGCGTCCCTTCGGTCTCTTGCACCTCCATCACGACGTGGACACCGCCCTGCAGGTCCAACCCAAACCGCATCGGCGTCGCATAGAGCACGATGGCTGCCAGAGCGACAAGTGCGAGTATTCCCGCGAGTCTCCACCCGTTACCCCGTCTCAAGCGAACGGCACTCCCCTTCTTCAACTCGAAAGCCGAATTAACTACGATTTTGAAAGCTAAACGCGAAAAACAAACCCATTATAGTCTCATGCAAATGGCGATGTCAATTTTGCGGCAGGGTGTAATAATTACAACAAGGACGCTCCGTTGATACGTAAATGAAAAGTGCATCCCAAGAACTGTGCCGCACGCCGACACATGATCATGCGAGAGAGGAAGATCTCAAAGTACTCCATCACTGGGCAAATTTCAGTTTCGATCTTTAACTCTAAAGTGAGCGTGGAGGCTTTGGCGTCCACGTGCAGGAATGAATGCACCACGGCGTAGTTGACACGGTCGTGAATGTCAAAGGTGGCAATGTCCTCGTTGCGCACGCGGGTGCGATGTACATCCGTCTTATCCGCAAGAATGAGCGCCGCCGAGACCCGGTTGACAGGATTGCCGGTCGACTCTTCGTGGTTGCCGACGGCGCCGGCGATGACCGCGATCTCGTCAGGGGGCATCCCCAACTCGGCCAGGATGCCCGTTAAGATGATCGCCCCTGTGCTCTCGTGGCGCACGCGGCCCACAGCGTTCCCAATGTCATGCGTAAAGCCGGCAATAGCCGCCAACTCGCCCTCACGCTCGGTGGCGCCTAATCGTATGAGCACGTTGCGTGCGATGTTCGAGACCAACTCAACGTGTCGGTGACCATGCTCGGTGAATCCCATGGCGCCGAGGTGCGCGTTGGCTGCTCGAATAAACGCTTCGATCATTGGATGGGCTTTCACATCGTCCAGCGTCACCGGCACGCTAAAAACCTCCTCGTCAATCTTGACCTTTCACGCGGCTAATACCTGAGCGCGTCACGCGTATCTCCACTTTGTCCGCGATGCGTACATGGACGTCATCTTCATGGATCGCTGTAATCTCACCGTGAATGCCACCGACGGTAATGACGCGATCCCCCTTTTTCAACTCCTGCAACATGGCTTTGCGCCGCTTTTGTTGTTGCTGCTGCGGGCGAATCAAAATGAAGTAGAAGACGGCGAAGACAATGATCAGCGGAAGAAATGAGCCGATTAAGGAGCCGGCTCCGGCCGGGTCGGCCTGCAAAAATGTCACCCACGATCCCTCCCAAATCTCTTTCTAAGCGAGTATTTTCGAGAATCTCTCTGGCCGACGCGCGCTCGTCCAGACAAACCTCGTCTACCTTCGACGCGTTGGAGGCTACTCCTCCGAAAAGCACAAACGCTCTAATTGCCGGACTCCGACGTATCCTTTCGTACACTCGCCCCAAGGCGCGCCAGCGTTCGTTCACTCCAGTCGGCGAAGCTCCCCTGGGCGATGTGTGCCCGCGCCTCCCTCACAAGCGTGTGCATAAAGTATAGGTTGTGATACGTCGTAAGGCGGGCGCCCAACATCTCATTAGTCTTGATGAGGTGGCGAATATACGCCCTCGTAAACGTGCGACACGTAGGACAGTCGCACTCCGGATCGAGGGGCCCAAAGTCACGCGCAAAGGTGGCGTTGCGCACCGTGATGCGTCCGTCTCGCGTAAAGACGGTACCGTGGCGGGCGACGCGCGTGGGAAAGACACAATCCATCATGTCGATCCCTTCCCCGATCGCTTGAATCATGTCCTCCGGCGTTCCGACCCCCATAAGGTAGCGTGGCTTATCGACAGGCAGCACAGGCGTTGTGACGCGCAAGGTCTCAAAGAGTAGCTCGTGTGGCTCTCCCACGCTCAGTCCACCGACGGCGTACCCTGGAAAGTCAAGCTCAATCAGGGCCTGTGCGCACGAAACGCGCAGGTCTTCGTGCACCCCTCCCTGCACGATGCCGAAGAGGGCTTGATCGGCGCGCCGATGCGTCTCCCGGCAACGACGGGCCCAATCGATGGTGCGGGCGACAGCCTTCTCGACGACGGCTCGCTCCGCGGGATAGGGAGGGCACTCGTCAAAGGCCATGACGATGTCTGCCCCGAGATCCTCTTGGATGCGAATGGACTCCAGCGGCCCAATGAAGTGCGATGAACCGTCTAGGTGCGAACGAAACCGGACTCCGTCATCGTCGATCTGACGGAGGGCGGCCAGACTGAACACCTGGAATCCTCCACTGTCGGTGAGTATGGGAGCCTCCCAGGCCATAAAGCGATGCAGTCCCCCCGCCTCCCGCACAATGTCGGCGCCGGGGCGGAGGTACAAGTGGTACGTGTTGCACAGCACAATCTCCGCTCCGAGTTCCGACAGCTCGGACGGGTCCATGGCCTTGACGCTCGCTAAGGTCCCCACAGGCATAAAGACCGGCGTCTCAATCTTGCCATGGGGAGTCTCCAGTTGCCCCCGCCGGGCGCGCGTCCTCTCATCCGTGCGGTGTAACGTAAATCGCAGCGCAGCGGTCATGCTCTTCATCCCTTCAAACGATCAGCATGGCATCGCCAAAGCTAAAAAAGCGATAACCCTCTCGAATCGCCTCTTCGTACGCGGCCAGCGTCCGCTCCCGACCCGCAAACGCCGAAACAAGCATGAGGAGCGTTGAGCGCGGAAGATGGAAGTTGGTGACTAACGCGTCGACGCACCGGAAAGAGTATCCGGGGTAGATAAAGATCTCCGTCCAACCATCGCACGCACACAACGACCCGTGGGCTCGTACAACACTCTCCAAGACGCGAACGACAGTCGTCCCCACCGCAATCACTCGACCGCCGCTCTGGCGCGCCTCCTGCACCGCCGAGACGGTCTCCAGTGGGATCCGGTAGTACTCGGCGTGCATCTGGTGCTCCTCAATCCGCTCGGTCGTCATGGGCCGGAACGTGCCCAGGCCGACATGGAGCGTCACCGTCGCCACACGGACGCCCCGTCCCCGCACACGGTCCAGGAGTTCATCGGTAAAGTGCAGCCCCGCGGTCGGCGCTGCCGCGGAGCCTTCCTCTCGAGCGTACACCGTCTGATAACGCTCGGACTCCTCCAAGCGCTCTTTTATGTACGGCGGTAGCGGCATCTCTCCGAGCCTCTCCAGGATTGACTCAAAGACACCCTCCCACGTAAAACGCACAATGCGCCCGCCGGCCTCCGTGTGTGCCACCACCTCGGCGATGAGAGCGCCCTCACCAAACTGCACGCGCGCTCCGGGTTGCAGACGCCGGCCCGGCCGAACCAGTACCTCCCAGGTGTCGACGGAGCGGCGATGCAAAAGGAGCATTTCGACCCGTCCACCGCTGGGTATGCGCGTTCCGTGTAATCTCGCCGGCATCACACGCGAATCGTTCACGACGAGAAGATCGGGTGGACGGAGAAACTGGGGCAGATCGCGAAAGATGTGATGGTTGATCTCGCCCGCCGCCCGATCGAGCAGCATCAGGCGGGAGGCGTCTCTCGGCTCCACCGGGCGTTGAGCGATCCGCTCTTCCGGAAGTTCGTAGTCGAAATCCGCCGTCCTCATCGGTACCCCAGGGAGCGTAGGACCCGCTCCTTCTCTCGCCAATCGCGCCGCACTTTCACCCACAGTTGAAGGTTGACCGGGGTGCCCAGGAGCGCCTCAATCTCCTGGCGAGCAAGCGTGCCGATCTCCCTAAGGCGAGCCCCTCCTCGCCCGATGAGAATCCCTTTTTGAGACTCCCGCTCCACCAAAACAGTCGCCTCGATATCGATCAACTCCCGGTCGTCCCGCTTCGCCATCCGCTCAACCTCGACGGCAATCGCATGGGGCACCTCGTCGCGCGTCAGCATGAGCGCCTTCTCTCGAATCAATTCAGCGGCAACAAACTGCTCGGGCTGATCGACGATCCAATCGTCCGGGAAATAGCGGGGTCCAAGCGGCATGCACGCTACCACACGCTCGAGCAAAGACTCCACACCGTCGCCCGTTTGGGCCGAGATCGCGCAGACGTCCCAAAAGGTGCCTAGCGCGGCAAAACGCTCCACCGCCCGGCTGTGCTCGCGGGGAGCCACTTGATCCATCTTGTTGACGACAAGCAAGACAGGCGTCTTTAACGCCCTTAAGCGCTCTGAAACAATTTGATCGCCCTTGCCGGGACCGCCGGAGCCATCGACGACGAAGAGTACCAAATCGACCTCGACGAGGGCTTCCTCCGCCGCCTGTATCATACTCTCACCGAGGCGATCATGGGGGCGGTGAATCCCCGGAGTGTCGAGGAAGACCACTTGCGACGTGGGTGTAGTCCACACACATTGTATCTTGTTGCGCGTCGTCTGCGGCTTGTCCGAGACAATGGTCACCTTTTGCCCAACCACGCGATTGAGCAGAGTCGACTTTCCGACGTTGGGACGACCTACGATCGCCACAAATCCAGAGTGGAACGTTTCCGATTCCTTACTCACACCGACACCTCGTCCTCTCAACCTTTCGTCAGATAACCCGCGTCGAAAGCCTGAGGCAGCAACTCACCCAACGTTAGGGTATGGACGTCGCCGCGCAGGTTAGCCATGATCACTTTAATGTGACTCCCAAATTCAGACAACGCTTGACGGCACATCCCGCACGGAACACAGACGTCGTCCGCATCGGCGACGACAGCGATGCCGGCATACCGGCGACAACCCGATTGCACGGCATGCGCAAGCGCGCTCCGTTCCGCGCACACCCCGACTGGGTAGACAGCATTCTCTACGTTGCAACCGCGGTAGATGCGTCCGTCTTCCCCAAGCAACGCAGCACCCACTGCAAACCCGGAGTACGGTGCGTACGCGTTGAGTCTTGCCTCTTTGGCCGCCTCGATCAGTCTTAAGGCTCCCTGCTCTTCCATTGTACCCTTCCCTTCAAACCAACAATTGCACGATAACGAGGGTCATTAACGTCCCAATGATTGCCCCTGCAACCACCTCGTAGAGCGTATGAATCTTCGCCTCCAGGCGCGCTTGACCGACGAGAGCCGCGACAAGCGCGCTGAGCAATGTCACTGTACCGCCCCCGCCCAACGACCACGCCAGTGTAGCTAAAGAGAACGCCAAAGCGGTATGTGCGCTGGGGAATCCTCCCTGTAGCCGAAAAGGCGGCGCTCCGGCCTTCACGAGGATCACCACGATCAGCACTGCCCCAAGGGTGATAAGGATGATACTCTCGGGGATCGCCTGAACGCGGTGCAGTGACTGATCGGTCAACGCTGCTAGCCTCGCAAAGAAGATCTGCAACCCGATAAAGAGAGAGGCTACGGCGGAGAGGAGCACCGATCCTGCCGCCACATTCTTAGCGATGCGCGCCAACGGGTGGTAGGTGGTCGTGACCAGGTCGACGACGGCTTCGACGGCGGTGTTCAGCATCTCGGAGACCATGACGAGCGAAACTGTGAGGATGAGTATGGAGAGCTCTATTGGGCTCACGCCGACGACCACCCCCGCCATGAGCGCCAAAAGAGCGAGGAGCGCGTGAATCCGCATGTTCCGTTGCGTGCGCACGCAGTAAAGGAGGCCTTCAACCGCGTAACTGAGGCTCTCCAAGAACGTGCGCGACTTTTGAACAGGGGTCATCAGCGGGACAACCCCAACTCTGCGAGGGCCGCCTCTTCCCTTGCACGCATGCGAGCTTGGGCCTGGGGCTCGTCGTGATCGTAACCCAATAAGTGAAGGAGACCGTGCACCGTTAAGAACGCCATCTCCCGCTCTACGGAGTGTCCGTACTCCCGTGCTTGGGCGACGGTGTGCTCCCAAGAGATGACCACATCACCAAGGTGCAACCCGTACTCGTCGGATCCAATGGCTCCTTCGTCCTCTGGCTCGTTTAGCGGGAACGAAAGAACGTCTGTTGACGCGTCGATCCCTCGATACGTCCGATTTAGCGCATGAATCTCGTCATCGTCGACAAGGAGCAAGCTCACTTCAGCCTCGTCACACCCTGCCTGGGCCAAAAGGACCCGGCACACGTCCGTAAGGAGCGAGATGAGCTGCTCCTCAGGGAGCGCGTCTTGTTGAATGCGGATATCTACGTCAATCTCAATGCTCACAGGTTGGCCGCGCCTAAGCGCGTTTCGCCTCCATCTCCCGCAACACGCTCTCTGGATAGTCGACGCGACTGTGGAAGATGCCCGTCAACACCTTGACGAAGGCATCGGCCACTTTGTCGAGATCCCGCAGAGTGATGTTGCTCGCGTCGAGTTGCCCGTCCGCGAGGTGGTCCTTAATGATCTTGCGCACCAAACCTTCGATCCGTCCGGGCGTCGGACGACTTAGCGTGCGCACGGCCGCTTCGACACTGTCCGCCAGAAGGACTACGGCCGTCTCTTTGCTTTGAGGCCTCGGCCCCTGATAGCGAAAGTCCTTCTCCTCGCAATTCTCGCCTTTCGCGTTCTCTACAGCCTTGTGATAAAAGTATCTGACGAGCGTCGTGCCATGATGCTGCCGAATGAAATCGATGACGCACTCAGGCAGGCGGAACTTGCGGGCCAAGTCGACCCCGTCTTTCACGTGACTTGTAATGATCAACGTACTCAAGTGAGGCGAAATCTTATCGTGGGGATTCTCGCCCCCATATTGATTCTCAATAAAAAAGTAAGGCCTCTTAGTCTTGCCGATATCGTGATACTGCGCCCCGACACGTGTTAAGAGACTGTCTCCTCCGATCGCTTCGACGGCAGCTTCCGCCAGGTTCCCGACGATCATGCTGTGATGGTAGCTGCCGGGCGCCTCCATCAGCAACTTGCGCAGGAGGGGTTGATTGGGATTAGAGAGCTCCAGGAGGCGAATGCTCGACGTGATACCAAAGACGCTCTCCAAGTACGGGAAGAGCCCAATGGCGCCGACGGCGGAGGCCAGTCCGTTCACCACACCCAGAAAAGAGTACTGGACCATGTACGTCTCTGCCCTGAGCAGCCCGATCGCGACCATTGCCAAAAACGAGGCCAACCCTACGATGAGTCCGGCTCGGGTCAGATCGGAGCGTTCGCCGACCCGAGAGACGCTGAACACCCCGGCAAGTCCACTGAGGAGCGCCACAGTCGCAAACTTCCACTCGTGTCCCATCATCACGCCGACAAGGACCGAGAGGAAGAACGCGCTCATCATCGCGACGTGGGCGTCGAGGAGAATGGCAATCAGAATCGTCGCCAAAGCGATCGGAGCGAGGTATCCTGCAGCTTCCGCCGGAAAGAAGCTCAGCGCTTTGACAACGCCGGCCACCACGACCAGAATGAGCGCAAGGAGCGCAAGGTGGCCCTCATCGGTCAAAACTTGACGCCGATACTGGTACAAGTAGACGCCGAAGAGAGCCATCATCAACGCGAGCACCATCAGCGCGCCGAGAGCCGTCGTGTAGCTGGAGCGACTGCCGAGGAGACCGAGATCCTGCAGGATGCGGATGTCCTCCTCCGCGACGAGGTCCCCTTTGCGGACAATGATCTGTCCGCGCTCCACGTAGACAGGCTTCACCTCGCGCATGGCGCTCTCTTTGGCGTCGTTTAGGCTCTGGAGGTCGAGGACCAGGTTGGGCTCGAGCACTGACGCAACCATTCCCGCGACGAGCTGGCGCTCGTTCTCTTCGGGGACGAGTCGGCGGTACTCCTCGGACTCCTGCAGGCGCGTCTCCAGCGCGGTCCGCACCTCGTCGAGATTCTCCTCAGTGAGACGTTCATTTTGTAACACGCGTGAGGCGAACTGACCGGTCACCTCTTGCAAGGCGACGAGCCGCTCACGTTCCAACTGCGTCGCGCTGCTCAACAATTGGACATTAAAGGATAAACCGGTGGCTTCTCCGATGCGGGTCGACAACGTTTCGAGCGCTTGCTCATTTAAGGCCGCCTCCGACGAGCTCATCGCCTCCATCATGATCCGGTAGGCCTGGTCAGTGCGCTCTTTGCCCCGCACCGCCGCTGCCTGATTGATGACGTAATTACTCTCGTCGTCGACCGCCTCGTTTACGGCTCTGTCGGCCTCAGCCGCCCGCAGAATGTCCGTCCGGTACCGGTTGATCACTCGGTACGGCGCTTCGATGTCCCTTTTGGCCACTTGTCCAACCTGGAGGTCGACCGGCTCGGTCACCTCATTGGCCAGGAGCATGCCTGCGAGCGCGACAAAGAGAAGTGCGCCTAAAGTCCATTGGCGCACTCCCGTCTTTTTGAACGTATCGACACACCAGTTGGTTACGTTGGTGCGGATCGCCGTCATAAACTTCACGGATTGGTCACCTCGACCGTTGTCTCCTGTTCAGTCCAACGGCTCTGCTCGTCCCCTCCCGTGGCTTCGTTGCGCGACTCTCCCTGGTGAAATCCGGAGCCGTTGGCCGTTCCCTCGGTATCGTGGCGACCGTTCGCCTCCGCTTCGTGGCCGTATCGTTCGTACGCCTTGATGATCCTTTGCACGAGTTCGTGACGGACGACGTCACGATCGTTCAATGTGACGAATGCAATCCCCTCGACATTTTGCAGGATCTCTCGCACCTCTTTTAGGCCGCTCGACTTGCCCTCAGGCAAGTCGATCTGGGTGTCGTCACCGGTGACCACGACCTTGGAGCCAAATCCCATCCGCGTCAAAAACATCTTCATTTGCTCGGGCGTGGTATTTTGCGCTTCGTCAAGGATGATAAACGCGTTGTCGAGCGTCCGCCCGCGCATGTACGCCAGGGGGGCCACTTCGATGACGCCCCGCTCCATATAGCGTTGAAAGACTTCGACCCCTAAGATGTCGTAGAGTGCATCGTAGAGCGGCCGCAAGTAAGGATCCACTTTGTCTTGCAAGTCGCCGGGCAAAAAGCCCAAGCTCTCGCCGGCCTCAACCGCCGGTCGGGTGAGAATGAGCCGGTCGACCTCCCTATTTTTGAGGGCTGCCGTTGCCATCGCCATGGCCAGATACGTCTTTCCGGTACCAGCAGGTCCGATTCCAAAGACGATCCCGTTGCGGCGAATCGCGTCGACGTACACTTTTTGTCCCGGAGTCCTCGGACTGATGCGCTTACCGCGTGCTGAGACCTGCACGACGTCACGCTCGATCTCCTCCATACTCATGGTGGAGCCTTGCTGATGCATCTCGAGCGCAGTGCGCACCTCTTGAGGAGTAAGGAATGGCTTTGTGCGGGCCACCTTGACCAGGTCGTCAAGGACTTGGAGTGAGGTTTGGACGGCCTGGGGCACACCGGAAATGGACAACTCCGTCCCACGGGCGACGATTTTTACGTCAAGAGCCTGCTCGATCATCCGCAGGTGTTCATCGCGTCGACCAAAGAGACCGACCGCCGACGTGTTGCTCTCAACAGCGAACTGGGCTTTTGTCACAGCGTCGCTCAATGCTCGTCCATCGCCTCCTGAATTACGTGTACGCACCGACTCATCGTGGCTATATGCGCACACTATACCATTATCCCGTGACTCCTGCAAGCAACCTGTTTCCGGCCTAATAGCCCACTTTTCCCGTCGTTTTACGGATAGGCTCTGTACCCGCGAATGTCGTCCACGATCTCCGCGTACGCGGTCGCTTGAACGACCATGCCGTTTTCGCTCTCAACACTCTCAATCTCGACGTACGGTCCCTCCACGACCTCCGCCTCCTCAGGCACGCGGGCTTCTAGCTCTGCCAGAGCCGCCTCTTGTGCGAGGCGACGAGCCTCCTGCTCGCTCAACGTGGTACGGGTTACACGGACCTCTCGAAAACGAGTGAACGTCAGCGACAAGGGCTCCGGGCCAAAGGTCGGAATCTTCCATTCACTCTGAGACACCTGCGCGTTGGTGAACGCGTCTTCGCCCTTCCCCAGCGTGACGCCGTTCTCACCGTGACGCACTTCCAGGCGCCACGACTGGCGACCCGTCGGTTCCTCTTCGAGGGCCGTAAGGCGCACGCGTCCTCTGCCTTCATACCAGACGCGGGCTGTCACCACTCCGTCCGCCCGAACGTACGGTGCTTTCTCCGCGTCAAGGAGTCGCCTGTGATTCGGATCCTCCGGAGGGATGAACCCACTAATGAGAATGTCGCCGCGGCGAACAGTATCGCCCGGTTTTACCAGAGGATGGCCCCGACTCACCGCAATCTTTTCAATGATGCCATCCCGCTGTGCGACCACATCTCCCGGACGGGTGAGCTCTTCACTGGGTGTTGACCGTTCGGCCAGCTCGATGACGGCCACCGTTCCCTTTAGGTTAACAGCCGCCCACGAGAGTTCGTCAACGCCAAGCAAGAGGGCGAGTTGAACCTGCTGAGGGTCGAACCCAGTGCTCCTGACTCCTGGTCGGAGCCCCGCTTCCGCCGCGACGGCAAGGATGCGCTCGTCGGGGATGCCCACATCAGACTCGATGCGCACGAACCAAATAAAACCGCTGGCAACGTAAAGGGCGAGCACTGCCGCGATGGCTCCCACCGCAAGCGCCTTCCGCTGGACCAGACGGGCGATAACAAATGGGAGGCCGATACGGTCGACGACGTACACCTGCCACCCCTGTCGGCGCGAAAGGTGGCGCGTTCGCCTAAACTTAGCTGCCGGCATGCGGGCGATCAGCATTCCGTCGGTGAGACGCTCCACGTCCCAAACGCCGATACCAGCCGTGCGATTGAGGAAGCCCTCGAGCCGAGAGCCTTTCACCTTGACGACGACGTAACCGCACAGATACCGCCACAACCGTTGAATCACGTGAAGCGCCCCGTTCCATAGGGACTGGCGCCGAGCGCAAGGTCGTCGACGAGTTCTACTCGATCGATGCGCCCTTCGACGACCACCTCATCTTTAAAGATGCATCCGATCTTTAGACGGCTACCGGTGACCACCATCTGTCCGTCACGAGTTCGGATGCGAACGCAAGTGGGTGAAAACTGAAGGACCCCCTTGTGATTCTCCACCTGGACCTGTAATGACCCGATAAGGGTCGCCCGCGGAACGTCGAGGAGCACCTCGCGGGGCATCTCCAAGGATCCCGAAAGAGATTGGAGAAATCGACGCCATCGACTCGTGCCCGGGAGGGATCCCCCTTCGGACTTCGATTGCATGAGTGGCTCCTTCCCTCCCTCACATTGCAACCATTCTTATGCGAACGGGCCGGTTCCAAGACCTCCCCGCCGCGGCCCGCGCTGAACTCGGTCAAAACACAAGGGATTGGGCCTTCTCCCCCGAAAGTGATTGAGTCTTTTGTGCAAGCGCGCAATCAAATCCCCGGGGGCGTTCATAAGATGTTGGCTCCGATCTTCCGCAGTTTGAGCACGTTTGTCTTTGTCATCGGATTTTTGGCAGGTAGCACCGGCGCCTACGCGCTCGTCTTCCAAGGCGATACCCTCCGCTTTATCATCTTACTGGCGGTCGGTCTCGTCTTTATCGTTGCGGGGCTCAAAATGCGAGAGGCCACAGATGAGCTCAACCTGGTCGCGATCTCCCCCGAGGAGATGGCGCATCAGTTTGAACTCTCCGTTGCGCTCGGTTTGGGCGCCAATGCGGCGACCGGAAAGAGCGTTGTGGCAGGCATCGCAGCAAGTGCGCTCATCATCGGCTCCGTCGCGCTGGCTGGCTGGATTACGACTCAGGCCTTTCTGCCCGCCCTCGTCATGATCGGCGCCTACGGCGGAGTCCTCGCGCTCGCTAAGCGGAGAGCCCTGATACACGGTAACTTCTCGACTAAGGACGGCCGTCGGTTTGGGGCCCACCGCCGACTCAGTCTTTTGGCGATTCCCGGGATCACGGTGATTTGGCTCGTCTTGAGCGCGCCGGAGGCCGATCCTATGATCGTTGCTATCATCGCCGCCGGACTCCTATGGTGGATCGGCGCCGCCTTCCACCGTGCCTGGGAGCTCCTACACACGACGATCTTAGTCTTGATGTACGGTGAAAAGAACCCTCAGACGATTCGCTGGGGGTTGCACGAGTGGTTGCGTTACACGCGCGCGGACGCTCGAGTGGATGACGTGACATACGAAACCGAGGGTCACGTGAAAGTTTGGGGTGACTTTGACAAGCCTGATGAACTAAAGCGGGACTTGCTCCGGCTGGACTTCGTTGAAAAAGTCAGCCTGCTGGCGTCGGGGACTCCTCCCCACACGCACGATGCGTCGCGCTGACCTCGATATCTCGTCCGAGCATCACGCCCATGACGATCAATGGGGTCCCTTTGATTGTCACGGGCGCCTTTGAGGGCCGGTACGGGGAGGCGAGTAGGGTCGGAGCGCCCGAGGAGGACCAAGGATCTCGGCGAGGAGGATTCCCCGCCGCACGTCCTGCGGGGTCAGCCGAACACCTTCCCCGAACAACGCGGCTGCAGGACGCTGCGGCCTGCGCCGTTCGACATCAGGGTGGGGTGGGCGTGAGAGTGGCCGTCCTTCGGTAAGCGGCGGCGTCATGGGTGCTAGGTCGTTGCCTTCGGGCACCGCGTCGGCACGCTCAGGTTTGGCGCCTTCGACCCCGTCCTCCATCGGCTCGACGCGGGTCGGCTGGAGCTCGGGAATCGGCCACTCCTCGGCCGTTACGGGACGTTCTACCACGGGTGGCTGCTCCAATTCGGCTTCCGGTCTCGGTGGGACGGGTCGTTCAAGGGGAGGCTCCAAAGGAGGCTCGCGCCGCATATCAGGGCGAGAGAATGGCCGCTGGGTCGGCGGTGGCACCCGGCGCTGGGGCCCTCCCTGACGCCGCTTCATCACGGCTGAGACGACCGTACTGATGATATAGATGATGAAGAATAGCGGAAACAGATTCTCCACGCCGATCGACACCTCCCGTTCGTTTGATCACGTCCGTTTCACGACGGATTGACGCCGTCTACTATTCGCTTAGTCGTCGTTGTGTTGCGGACGCTCCTCGCCTTCCTCGAGTGGATCGTCGCCGCGGGCTACAGACTCACGCATGTCAGTGTCGGCGATGATATTCTTCATGGAGAAGTAATCCATCGCGCCCATCTTCCCTTCGCGCAGCGCTTGTGCCAACGCTCTGGGCACATCTGCCTCCGCCTCGACGACGCGCGCCCGCATCTCCTCGACCTGAGCCTTCATCTCCTGCTCACGAGCGAGGGCGGCGAAACGACGCTCAGCGGCTTTCGCTTGCGCAATATTCTTATCGGCTTCCGCCTGATCCGTCTGCAACGTCGCACCGATGTTGCGCCCGACGTCGACATCGGCAATGTCGATCGAGAGGATTTCAAAAGCTGTTCCGGCGTCGAGGCCTTTGGAGAGGACCGTCGAAGAGATACGATCAGGGTTCTCCAGCACATGCTTGTGGGTCTCCGAAGATCCGACTGTCGTGACAATACCCTCTCCGACACGGGCGATGATCGTCGGTTCACCGGCGCCGCCCACCAGACGGTCGATGTTGGCCCGTACCGTCACGCGTGCTTTCGCCTTCAATTCGATACCGTCCTTAGCGACCGCCGAGACGACTGGGGTCTCGATCACTTTGGGGTTCACACTCATTTGGACCGCTTCGAGCACGTTGCGACCTGCCAGATCGATGGCCGCGGCTCGTTCAAAACTGAGCGAAATTTGTGCCCGATGAGCCGCCACGAGAGCGTCCACCACACGGTCGACGTTGCCGCCGGCAAGGAAGTGCGCCTCCAGCTTGTCGATCGACACCTCGAGACCCGCCTTCTCGGCCTTGATCAACGGCATGATGATCTTGGCCGGGGGCACCCGTCGCAGACGCATCCCAATCAGGGTGATGATGCCCACCCGTACCCCTGCAGCGATTGCCGAAATCCACAGTCCCACCGGAATGAAATTCAAAATGATCAGCAGTGCGACCAGTACGATGATGGGTAGTATAAACACCTCTATACCGAGCATCCGCCATCCCCCTCGCTTAACACGTATTCTTAAGAACTCGTCACATCAATCGTCATTCGTCACGTATCAGTCGACACTTCCCGCACGACAACGCGGGTCCCTTCAACTCGCACGACAACAACCGGCTTCCCGCTCTCGACGTAGCTCCCTTCCGACACTGCATCGATTCGGTCGTCTCCGATCAAGATCGCGCCCGCAGGCCGCAATGCCGTCAGCGTTCTCCCCTCCTGACCCTCATGCCGCTTCAGATCCTGGGGGGCAACGTAACCCTGCTCCGTTGAGAGCTTCGACGATAAGATGAGTCTCCGCCAGACGCCAAATCGGCGTCCGGACCGCCAGAGTATGTACGCGCCGACTCCGGTGGTAAGGATCGTCGTGCCGATACTGCGCACAGCCAACTCCGCATCACCAAAAGCCAGGTAGAGACTGGCAAAGAGTGCCGCCAACCCGCCGAGACCGGCAAAACCGAATCCGGTCACGACAAAAAGCTCCAAGATGAGCAGGAAGAGCCCCAGAACGAAGAGGCCCATCACTTCCCATCCCACGAGGCCTATAAAGTAGCGTCCCCCAAAAAAGAGACCCAACGCTGCCACACCGGCGATCCCGGGTATCCCCCAACCGGGCGCCGTCACCTCCGCGAGCAACCCCAAGAAACCGAGGGTGAGCAGTATCTGGCTGACGACGGGATCCGTCAAGAAGCGGGCGACCCGCTCGCCCCAATTGAGCGAGGCATGCTGAGGCGCATTGCGGTCCAGCCCAATTGACTGGAGTACGTCGGACCGACTTGAAGCGATACCGTCGGCGATCCCATGCTCCTGTGCTTTACCCGCGCTGAGTGTAAGTATCTCGCCGGCGGCCGAGACCCCTTCGATTTCCACATTAGCGTCGACCATTGCAGCGGCGAACTGCGCAGGCCGCCCTCTGCGTTCCGCCATCGCTTCAAACTCGGCACGTAGCGCAGAGATCGTCTTAGGATCGGCGGGACGCGGCTCGGCAGCGCCGACACTCGCACCGGGAGCCATCCAAATCCAGTCACACGCTAACGTGATGAGCGCTCCGGCAGACCAAGCCCGCTCTCGTACAAACGCAATCGTCGGGATTCCCGCTCCGATGAGAGCATCACGTATCTCCGTCGCCGCATCGACTCGACCCCCAAAGGTGTTCACTTCGACGAGGATGGCAGCTGCATTCGCGTCGATTGCATCATCCACGGCACGCCGCACAAACGACGCCAGCCCCAAATCGATCGTCCCCGTCAACGGCACGACCCAAACCCGACCATTCCGCCCGGCAAGCGGAAGCGGTTCCGACGCCCCTTCCCCTTGCTCTGCAGCCATCACTGTGCTAGACGGGGCATGCGTGAAAAGAGCGCTCATCACCAAAGCGGCGCACATGATCATGGGGACCAAGATCATACGCCACCGCGCACATATCAGTTGTCCAGAGAGCCGACATTGACTCACCATGGGTACCTCCCTCCACTATCTTAGCCGATTGGAAAGGATACGAGTAACATTTTTAGCCAACCACGGAGAGTTTTGCAAACGAAAGGCGCGCGAAACGGCCGCCGGAACAGTAGTATTCCGACGGCCTTATCCACCAAACGTGTTATGCGGCAACTTCAAAGAATCCCGTCGTTAACGGCTGCGCTTGCGCGCTGCCTTACGGGCGGCGTCCGCCTTCTTCTTCCGCTTCACACTCGGTTTGTCGTATTGACTCCGCTTTTTGATCTCGCCCATCAGACCGGACTTCGACACCGATTTCTTAAAACGGCGCAGCGCCCGATCCAGGGACTCGTTTTTGCCGACCTTTACTTCGGCCACGTTGGAGACTCGCCTCCCTTCCGGTCGTGAGATACTCGCTCACCCAGGTGGCCAATTAAGTTGGCGCCTACCCAGAAGATGAAAATGGAGGTGGGATACGGTTTGCCCGCCTTCGTCTCCGCAGTTTACCACAGTGCGGTAGCCACGTTCGGCAAGGCCTTCGGAGGCGGCGATCTTGACAAGGACACTCATGATGTGTCCTAAAATCTCACGATCGTCCGGCTCAGTGTGGGCGAGGCTCACGATGTGTCGGTTAGGAATGACGAGAATGTGAACCGGCGCAACGGGGTTGATATCCCGAAACGCGGTGACGTGCTGGTCCTCGTAAACTTTATCCGCCGGCAGCTCCCCGGTCGCGATGCGACAAAACAGGCAGTCCGTGGCATCCGACATGCCTGAGTACCCCCTCCTGCATACTTTAGACACTTCGCTCTCAAAGGTGCGTCTTCCTGCTCTAACTTGCGCGAATCCCTGAAACACCATCTTGCGTCGCCTTCTCAACGTGTACGTCGATCAGGCGAGCGCCGTCGCTGGGCTCATCGCCGGGGAACGCCACACGAACGTATGTGTCCGTCAGGCCTTGCACCTGGCCGGGCCCGGCTGGACCCCGTTCAACCAACACTCGGACCGTCGAGCCGACCATTGTGCGGTGATAGCGCTCAGCGAGCCGCTCCGAGAGGGAGACGAGACGTTCGGTTCTGGCTGCGATGACGTCCTTGTCAACGTGGTCTGCCATCTTTGCGGCCAACGTCCCCGACCGCACCGAATAAGGGAAGACGTGCACTTTGCTAAAGCCGATCTCGTCGCAAAAGCGGTAGGTGCGCTCAAAGCGCTCCTCACTCTCCTGAGGGAAGCCGACAATGATGTCGGTTGTCAAGGCGAGCTCCGGCACCCGTGCTCGAACTTTATCGACAATACGGTGGTACTCGTCGACCGTGTTACGGCGCCGCATCAACAGGAGCGTCTCATCATCGCCTGCCTGTGCCGGCACGTGGAGGTGACGGCACACTTTTGGCAGCCCGGTGACGGCGTCGATCAGTGCGTCGTCGATCTCGTGGGGATCCACCGAACTGATCCGGATCCGCTCGAGACCCGGTGTGTCGTGGATCGCAACAATCAACGCCGCCAAACTGGTGGCGGGCTCGAGATCGATGCCGTAGGTCCCCAGGTGCACCCCTGTGAGAACCACTTCTTTAAAGCCTTCGTCCACGAGACGGCAGACCTGCTCTTTCACCCGTTCAGGTAACCTGCTCCGATTCCTTCCTCTTGCCCACGGGATCTGGCAAAAAGCGCAAAACTCATTGCAGCCGTCTTGCACCTTGAGCGTGGCGCGTGTGCGACCTTCGAAATCAAGCGCAGGAAGCTCCTCGAACTCCCGCACGCGAAAGATCTTGTCGACAGCACGAATAGGCCGCTTGGTCCGGAGAACCTCCTCGACCATGTCGACCAGTTCTCCCCGCCGATGCGTTCCAACCACGATATCCAGCCCAGGGATGCCCCCAACTTCGTCGGGCGCATACTGCGCGTAGCAGCCCATGGCCGCGACAACCGCCTGGGGATTGGCGCGAATCGCCCGCCGGATCACCTGACGCGATTTCTTGGCACCCGTATTTGTGACGCTGCATGTGTTGACGATGTAGACGTCCGCGCTCTCATCGAAAGGCACAATTTCGTAACCACGCCGCCGAAAGAGTGACGCAACACCTTCGCTATCGTGAAAGTTCACTTTGCAGCCGAGCGTATGAATCGCAACACGGCGTCTCAGGGCACTGGGCCCGGACGAATCGTTCGCAATGTGAGGCGCATGGGTGAAGGCGCTCACGCTGAACACTCCTGTCGGAAATGGGTTGGACCTTTCGTGGAACTCCATTCAGTTTAACCATCTGGGAGAATTGGGTCAAGCACGGGGGAACTCGCCGCGCGTGATAGGAGTGGCCTACCACCAGGGCGAACCTAACCGCGTACAGGTTTGACAAAGGGGGTCCGGATTGCACGTGCAAGCCCGAATTCTCGTGATCGAGGACGATCCCTCCATATGTGAACTGATCACATTTCACCTGGAGAAAGAGGGGTACCACGTCGAGACGGCCGCGAGCGGCCGCACAGCCCTAACGCTCTTCGAGTCGAGCCAACCCGACCTCATTCTGCTCGATCTCATGCTTCCAGAGATCGATGGATTGGAAGTGTGTCGGCGCATTCGCAAGGTTTCAGACGTACCGATTATTATGGTTACCGCGAAGGGACAAGAGGATGACCGCGTGCGCGGACTGCGAGTGGGCGCCGATGATTACGTGACGAAACCATTCAGCCCGCGCGAGCTCGTAGCCCGTATCGAAGCAGTCCTCCGCCGTACCCGCCACGATGACGAGGAGACGCAACTTTGGGCGGGTGACCTCCACCTGGATCGCAGGCGCCGCCGCCTCCGCAAAGGGAATGAGGAGATTGAGCTGACGCCCAAGGAGTTTGATCTCTTGGCGTTGCTCATGGCGCATCGCGGCGAACCGATCTCTCGGGAGAGACTGCTGGAGAAAGTTTGGGGCTACGAATACATGGGAGGCACCCGCACGTTAGATGTCCACATTCGACGCCTAAGGCAAAAAATTGGTGACGATCCCTTCAATCCACGCTACATTGAGACCGTGCACGGCGTCGGATACCGCATCAAGGAGTCACGTGTCGAGCATGATTAGTCGCCTTCTACACACTCCTGAAACGATGAGCGCCCTTGGCTTCGTGGGGGCTATACTTACCGGCTGGAGCGCAAAGGGGTCGCCTTGGGCCGGTGCACTCTTTGCAACGCTCTCAGGCACGGCTGTGGCCCGAGCGTGGTATCTGTGGCGCAGGAGGCACCAGTTCGTCATGCGACTCAGGAGTGCCAGTGAAAGCCTCGGCGAAGCCGACTTTGTACGCCCCGTCGACGAGAGCGCCGGAGCCGCGCTCGACGCGCTGGCGGCGGCCCTTGCCAGCCACCACACCCGACTGTGGAAATGGCGCCGCGAGACGTGGCAACAGCGGCGTGCGTTCGACGCCCTCTTCAACGCATCCCCCGGCCCCAGCCTCCTGGTTTCAAAGGACGGCAAGGTGCAAGAGGTGAACCCAGTCGTCTGTGAGACCTTCCACATCGGTCGCGATGAAGCGCTCGGTCGCCCCTTTCTCCAGGTGATTCGGAGCCACACCATCGATCGCGCAGTTCGCTCCGCCCTATCTAACGGAGAACGCGCCACACTGGAAGTCGACGTGCGCATCGCCCAGGCCCCAATTCAGTACTGGGTCCAGATTGAGCCAATCACTATGGAGGGCTCGGACCAGGTGGACGGGGCTGTCGTCCTCTTACATGACGTGACTCAGCTGCGCCACCTCGAACACGTCCGCAAAGAGTTTGTTGCCAACGTCTCCCACGAACTCCGTACTCCGATCACTTCAATCAAAGGATTCGTTGAGACACTCTTAGATCAAGAGCTGCCCGACTCGACACGCAAACGCTTCCTCAACATCCTCAAGACCGAGGCCGACCGCCTCTACGCCTTAGTAAGCGACCTCCTCGATCTCTCACTGCTCGAGTCGAACACTGGGCCGACGCCCAAGGAGTTAGTCGACATTCCTCGCCTCGCCGCCGGGGTGTTTGAACTCTTGCAGCCGCAAGCGTCCAAGAAGCAGATACGCACGCTCTATACGGGTCCAGATGACTTGCCGCCACTCCCTGCAAATCCTGAGATGATCGAGCAGGCTTTCGTCGACCTCGTGGACAATGCCATAAAGTACTCCCCCGAAGGCAGCACGGTCTCTATTGAAGCACGGCGCGTTGCAACGGAGTACGTCGAGATCGCCTTAGTCGACAACGGGCCGGGTATCCCGTCCGAGCACCTCTCACGCCTCTTCGAACGGTTTTACCGGGTGGACAAGGCGCGGTCGAAGTCGATGGGTGGGACCGGTTTGGGCCTGGCAATCGTGAAGCATATCGTGCAGCGACACGGAGGAACGATCAGGGCCGAGAGCCGGCTTGGTCGAGGCAGTCGGTTCATCATCACCTTGCCCCTTACCGAAGAAGAGGATGACGCACCCGTTCCCCGATGGGTCGATTGAACATAGGAGGTCTACCACGTTGTCAACTCAGCCATTGATCGAGCTTCGGGATTACACGCTCCTGGACTCCCACCGCAACGTCTTGCTCCGGGCGTCCCTCGAGATTCGAGAACCGGGTGTGGTCGCCGTCGTAGGCCCTGCAGGCGGAGGCAAAAGCTTGCTCTTACAGGCGATTGCCGGGCGCCTCCCCCGCGGGGTGAGCTCAGAGGGTCACCGGATGTCGAGTTCTCCCCAATCCGCGAGCGCCACCACAAACTACGTTTATCAGCCGCCCATTCGCGCCGATCTCCACACGCCCCGCGGCACCCTATTTCGCGCCCTCAGCCAGGCGATGCCCTCCGAGACCCAACCTGAACGCCGGATCGAGGAGCTCCTCACATCCATCTCGATGTGGGAACGATTTCAAGAGAGGCTGATGCAGCCCGTACGCAGTCTCACACCCGGGGAACAGCTCATTGTAGCCGTATGTCGCCGGGTGCTCGCCGACGATCCCATCCTCCTCATGGACGAGCCGACCGGCAGTCTGCCACCGGCTGAGATTGACCTGCTCGTCGGGGCATTACTGCACCTTTCACGAAGTATGCCGGTTGTATGGGCCTCCCGTTCGTTACGCAGCATCTCGCCGATTGCAACTCGAATCGTCGCCGTGGCAAAGGGTGGGCTGGTGGTTGACGGACCGTCAGACCGGATTGTCGTCAATCCTGGTGGCCATGGGGAGCTGGTCCTCGAGGAGTGCACGGGTCATACCGTCTCAGCAGGGCTCGAGGAGCTCTACCACGAGTTACTAACGGTCGGCAGCCTGGCCGAGCGTGCAGTGCACCAAGCGGTGCAAAGTCTCACTGATCAAAATCTCTCTGTCGCCCGCGAGGTGCAAAATAACAACCAAGAGATTGATCGGCGCGAGCGGCTCATCGTCGACCGGGCCATGGGTTTATTGGGGCGGACGGGGCCAGTCGGTCGCGATCTAAGGACTCTGATTACAGTGATCAAGGCCGTGACAGACCTCGAACGGATCGCGGACCATGCGGTAAACATCAGTGAAGTGACGCTGGCAATCGGCGATGAACCCCTCATCAAGCCGCTCATCGACATCCCAAGAATGGCAGAGAAAGCGCAGGTCATGGTGCGCTACAGCCTCGACGCCATGGTGCGGCGGGACGAGGCCCTCGCCCGCGAGGTGTTCGATCAGCATGGTCCGGTGCAGGCGTTATATCGTGAGCTCTTTGAAGAGCTGTTAGGGTTCATCACAGACGGTGGGGACGCGTATCGGGCGGGTCAAGCGCTTTACCTGCTCTTTGTCGCACGTTACCTCGAACGAGTGGCCGACCACGCGGCGAACATCGCCGAGCACGTTACCTTTATGGTGAACGGGGAACGGGCGTCTCGTGAGGCGAATCCCGACAGCGACGCCCTCCCTCACCCCTTTATGCCGCGCTAGTATCGTCGGCGCCGGCACTAGACAAACTGCTCGTCGTCTGATACTTCGAGGCGCCCGGCCTCGTCGGTGCGTCCGACGTACACCGGTCTGAATCCAATGGCATCGCATGCGACGAGTCGGTAACGCACGCTGCGGTGCAGACCGGCGACAGCGTGGCGCCCGGCCTCTCCGTGCAAGTGGCCGTACACGCACAAACGGACGCCGAATGCGTCCATCAAATCGGTGAACCCCGTCGACGATCCGGTAGCCGGAGCGGGCGGATAGTGTATCATTGTGATGAGCGGCACAAGCCCTGCCTTACTCGCCGCCTTGAGCGAGAGCTCCAGCCGGGCCACCTCGCGCTCAAGCAGCCTGGAATCGTCTTGAGTAAACTCCGGATGTTGGGGCAACGTCCAGCCTCTTGTGCCACAGATGGCCCATTCCCCAGCAATGTGAATGAAGTCGTTCTGTATCGCGCTGACGCTCGCTGGGAGCGCGCGGCGCACCTTGCCGATCGACTGCCACCAGTAGTCGTGGTTACCGCGAATCATGACCTTACGCCCGGGCAACTCCCCCATGTATCGCAGATCGTCGGCGGCTTCGTCCAATTTCATGGCCCACGAGATATCACCGGGCACCAGGACGAGATCCTCCTCACCCACCACCTCGCGCCAAGCCTGCGCGATCCGTTGGGGGTGATCCTTCCAGCGACCGCCAAAGACGTCCATGGGCTTCTCCTGCCGTCCCGGCAAATGGAGATCGCCGATGGCGAAAATCCTCATGTGTGTTTCCACTCCCGACGGAGAACTTAGAACGTGATGATGGTCCCCTCTACCTCTCCGTCAGCCACTGTAAGGAGACCGTACGAGAAGGTGGGTTGGCGGCGACGATCGGTGGGGGAGCCCGGATTGAACAAGAGAACGCCGCCTCGTCTTTCACATAGTGGGATGTGCGAGTGGCCAAAGACGACACACGACACCCGTTCGTCGGCAAACGCCTTGAGTGCCCGCCCCGCGGTGGTGCCTCCGGCGCCGTCTCCGTGGATCAGTCCGATGTGCACTCCGTCAAAGTGAAGGAGGCGCCGCTGTGGCAGTCTAGTCCAGAGTTCTGGAGGATCGACGTTGCCGCGCACGGCGAGTACGGGAGCCACGGCCTCCAAATCTCGCAACACGTCCTCAGTCGCCACATCGCCGGCGTGGAGGATCGCGTCAACGTCGCCAAAGGCCTCAAAGAGGATTGGGGGTAATGCTCGGGCACGCATGGGGATATGTGTGTCGGATACAACGCCGATTCTCACGCTTACGCCTCCTCCTGCGGCCTAGGGACGGACACCTTTTGCGCCTCACCGCTTTCCAACTCGTATAGCGCCAAGGCTCCGGCGAGCATGCCGGCTGTCTCCGTTCGCAGGATGCGGGGACCCAGTGAGGCCGTCTGCGCGCCCAATCGTTCCAGGCGCTCAACCTCTTCTGCAGTGAGGCCTCCCTCAGGTCCGACCACCAGTGCGATGCCCGCTTCCGGGTCTTTCCCTGGGCCGCAAAGGGAGTCTGGGCCTTGGTAACGTCTGAGGACGGTACGCAGTGGGTCAATGGCCCGCTCCCAGAGAACGATCACAACACACCCTCGTGCATGGAGGGAACGGACGACGTCCGTGAGCTGTAAAGGTTGAGCGACCACCGGCACCCGGGCGCGCCTTGATTGCTTTGCAGCCTCTAATACAATGCGCTCCCAGCGGCCGTGGCGCGCTGCAATCTTTTGCGGCGTGTAGGAGACGATGACCCGCTCGGTGTAGACGGGCCAAAAATGCGTGACGCCGACCTCTGTCCCCTTTTGGAGCACGAGTTCGAGCTTGTCTCCCTTGGGCAGGCCCTGGACGAGGTGGACCGCCATCGCCGGCTCCGCCGCGGAGCGACGCCGCTCGAGTCGTCCGACCACGACCTCGGACTCGCGGCGTTCGCTTTCCACTCGCTCCACCACACCGCACACTTCGTAGCCGCTACCGTCAAGGAGGACCACTGGATCTCCCGACACCAGACGTAAGACGCGGGCCGCGTGGTGCGCCTCGTCGCCCACCAGGAGTACAAACTCGCGCAGCTCCGGGGTCCGCTCCTCTTCCCAGAGCTCTCGAGGGGAGAGAAAGAAACGAGGTGCGTCTGTCCATGCCGCTACGTCCGGGACGCGCGGCGCATCACCGGAGGGACACATCAGCGCGAACCTCCGCCATTGTTTTCCGGCCTCGCTTCCATCGCGACCCACTCGCCTTCGGTATGTACCTTGGTTACGCTCCACCGATGACGAGCTAACGTCGCCTTCACCCCCGCAGCCCGAAACGAGGCGATCCCTGATGCGATGAGGAGTCCGCCCGGCGCCACCAAGTGATGCGCCTCGGGAATCAGCCGTTCGATCACGGATGCGATAATGTTGGCAACCACGATTCGTCCGGACTGTCCCCTCTCAACGAGCGTAGGCCAACTCCCTTCCACGACGTCGACCGCATCTGTCACGTTGTTTTGAGCCGCGTTACTCCGTGCTACGTGCACCGCGACAGGATCGGTATCACACGCCAGCACCCGGGTAGCTCCAAGCCGTGCCGCGGCGATCGCCAGGATGCCGGAGCCTGTCCCCACGTCGAGGACGGTATCACCCGGCCGCACGTGATTCTCGAGGGCCCGGGCGCACATCGTCGTCGTGGGGTGCGCGCCCGTCCCAAACGCCATCCCTGGGTCAAGGTCCAAGACGATGTCACGGTCCGCCGGTGTGTACGACCGCCAGGTCGGGCGTACCACGAGTCGATCACCGATACGAGTCGGGTGAAAGTACTCCTTCCACGCTTCCGCCCAAGCCTCCTCGGCGATGGTTCGTGTGGTCACTTCAGCGGGTCCTGGGTCGAGCCCAAAGCGGGCCAGGTCAGCGACAGAGCGCTCGATCTGTCCAACCCTTGCTTCGACCTCGTCTCCCTCAGGCAGATAAGCGGCGCGCACCGCCGGACCTGCCTCGACGACACCGGCGGCGCCTGCATTCAACAAAATGTCGGAGACGGCCTCCACCGCCTCCGGCGTCGCACGCACCGTCACTTCGATCCAATTCAGATGGAGGCCCTCCCTGCTTTCACTTAGGAATGCCCTTTCAGGGCTTCCTTCACCCGATCGATGAAGCCTTTCTCACCCTCGACGTTGTCCCCGCCGGCTCGGGCAAACTCCCTGAGAATATCACGCTGTTTAGTCGAGAGCCGCGTCGGTGTCACCACACGAGTGAGTACGTACTGATCTCCGCGGCCAAACCCGCGCACATCTGGAATGCCATGTCCTTTGAGTCGGAAGCGAGTGCCTCCCTGCGTCCCTTCAGGAACTTTGAGTTTTGCCGTCCCCTGCAAAGTGGGCACTTCGATCTCATCGCCTAGTGCCGCTTGCGTGAAGCTGATCGGCACCTCACAAATGACGTGATTGCCGTCCCGCTGAAAGAACTCGTGCGGACGAACAGAGATAAAGACGTACAAATCTCCGGGAGGTCCGCCGCGCTCACCTGCTTCTCCCTCACCGGTGAGACGGACGCGATGTCCGTCAGCGACACCGGCTGGGATCTTGACCTTGATCGTCCGCTCTTTACGTACGACACCGGCCCCGTGACACTCGCGGCACGGCGTCTGTACAATCTTCCCTTCGCCGCGGCAGCGATGGCACGGCGCGACGTTCACAAAGCGTCCAAAGGCCGTCTGCCGAGTCTGGCGCACTTCACCCGATCCACCGCACTCGGGGCACTCTTTGATTGGGGTGCCGGGCTCGGCTTGGTTGCCGTGGCAGTGATCGCACTTCTCCGTACGCGGCACCTCAATCTCAGTCTCTACGCCGAAAGCGGCCTCTTCAAACTCCAGCTCCATGTCGTAGCGCAAGTCGGCCCCCTGGCGCGGCCCGTTAGAACGGCGCCGAGTGCCCCCTCCTCCGCCAAAGAACATGTCGAAGATGTCGTCAAAGCCTTCGAACCCACCGAATGGGTCAGCGCCACCGCCACCTCCGCCGGCCGCGCCACCTCGCTCGAATGCCGCGTGACCAAATCGGTCGTACTGCGCCCGTGCGTCCGCGTTGGAGAGCACCTTATAGGCCTCCCCAATCTCCTTAAACTTGGCCTCGGCCTCCGGATCGTCTTTGTTGACGTCGGGATGGTACTGCCTGGCCAGGCGGCGATACGCCTTTTTGATCTCCTGCTCAGGCGCGTCTTTAGCTACGCCGAGCACTTCGTAGTAATCCCGTTTGGCCAACGACTACACCCTTACGTAATTGCAGAATGTTACTCCTTCTTCTTGGAGGCTTCCTCGTCGGCGACCGTGAAGTCCGCGTCGACGACGTCCTCTCCGTCGACCTTGCCGTCCGCGGCGCCATTACCGCCGTCATTCTCGCCGGCTTCGGCCTGCTGCTGATACACCTTCGTCGACACCTCGTGTAACACTTTATTCAGAGCGTCGGTCTTTGTCTTGATCTCATCGAGGTCGTCGCCCTCAAGCGCTTTCTTTAACGCATCCCGAGCGGCTTCCACTTCTTTCTTGTCATCCGCCGCCACTTTGTCGCCCAGATCAGAGAGGGTCTTATCGACGGTGTAGACGAGTGTGTCCGCCTGATTGCGGGCCTCCACAGACTCCTTCTTCTTGCGATCCTCTTCCGCGTGCGCCTCGGCATCCTTCACCATCTTCTCGATGTCGCCTTCCGAGAGACCCCCTGAAGAGGAGATGGTGATCTTCTGCTCCTTGCCGGTACCTAAGTCCTTGGCGGAGACGTTCACGATCCCGTTCGCGTCAATGTCGAAACTCACTTCGATCTGCGGTACACCGCGCGGTGCGGGGGGAATCCCGCTCAACTGGAAGCGGCCCAACGTCACATTATCAGACGCCATCGGGCGTTCACCTTGCAACACGTGAATGTCTACCGCTGTCTGGTTGTCGGCCGCGGTGCTGAAGGTCTCTTTCTTGTTGGTCGGAATGGTCGTGTTCCGATCGATCAGCTTGGTGAAGACGCCACCCAGCGTCTCGATCCCAAGGGAGAGTGGTGTCACATCGAGCAGGACGACGTCCTTCACCTCTCCGGCCAACACGCCCCCTTGAATGGCGGCGCCGACCGCGACGACTTCGTCGGGGTTGACTCCCTTGTGCGGGTCTTTCCCCATCAGGTTTTTAATCGCTTCCTGAACAGCCGGAATGCGTGTCGAACCACCCACCAGAATCACTCGGTCGATGTCGCTCGTGCTGAGTCCGGCGTCGCTGAGGGCCCGCTTGGTCGGGTCGATGGTCGCCTGAACGAGGTCTTGCGTCAATTCGTTAAACTTCGCTCGGGTGATGTTGACGTCCAGGTGAAGCGGCCCCTCACTGCCCTGAGAGATGAACGGCAGATTCACATTGGTCGTCTGCAACCCTGAAAGCTCGACCTTGGCCTTTTCTGCGGCGTCCCGAAGCCGTTGCATCGCCATGCGATCCTTGGAGAGGTCGACGCCGTTCTCTTGCTTGAACTGGCTCACCAGGTACTCCACGACGCGCTCGTCAAAATCATCTCCGCCCAGTTGATTGTTGCCGCTGGTCGCCTTAACCTCAAAGACGCCCTCACCGAGCTCCAAGATACTGACGTCGAAGGTGCCGCCACCTAAGTCGTAGACGAGGATCGTTTGATCGTCCTCTTTATCCAACCCGTACGCGAGGCTCGCCGCCGTGGGCTCATTGATGATGCGCAGCACTTCCAGTCCCGCGATCCGACCGGCGTCTTTAGTCGCCTGGCGCTGTGCATCTGTAAAGTAGGCCGGGACAGTGATCACTGCCTGACTCACCTTTGAGCCGAGGTAATTCTCAGCCTCTTCCTTCAGTTTCTGCAGGACCATCGCAGAGATCTCTTGCGGCGTGTACTCTTTGTCGTCGATACGCACCTTGTAGTCTGTACCCATCTTGCGCTTGATCGAGACGATCGTGCGGTCGGGGTTGGTCACCGCCTGTCGTTTGGCCACTTGGCCCACGAGGCGCTCCCCATCTTTCTTAAAGGCGACGACCGACGGCGTGGTCCGTGCGCCTTCGGAGTTGGGAATGACGACGGGCTCGCCGCCCTCCATCACTGAGACCACTGAATTGGTAGTGCCCAAGTCGATTCCAATCACTTTACTCATGCGAACTGCCTCCTAACGCGCTATGTTCCCTTCGCCACTTTTACCATGCTTGCGCGAAGCACTTTATCTCCGAGGGTGTAACCCCGCTGAAACTCTTCGATCACGTGACCGTCAGGATACTCGTCGGACTCTTCGTGGAGGACGGCTTCGTGGAGGTTAGGATCGAAGGGACTGCCAACAGCCTCAATCGCCTTTAACCCAGCCCGCTCTAGCTCGCCAAGAAGCTGCTTGCGGACGAGTTCGACCCCCTCAACAAAGCTCTGCGGCGCCCGTTCCCCGTCCTTTGTCACCTGCGTAGCTCGCTCCAGGTTATCCACGACAGGCAGGAGCGCTGAGACCAGATTGGCCGCCGCCCACTCGCGTCGCTCTTCAGCCTCCTGGCGGGTCCTCCGCCGGAAGTTTTCAAATTCGGCACGCAGCCGCAGAAACTGATCTTCGAGCGATTTCTTCTCCGCTTGGAGCCGCTCGAGCTCACTTTGTAACTGCTGAATCTCAGCAGGCTCTGCGCTCCGGGAGTCATCGGCCGCTGAGGCGCCGCTCGTGGCGGTCGTCGCCTCGCCAAAGCTGCTGGGCTGAGCCGCGTCGGTTCGGTCGCTCTCCTCCACCTCGTTCTCCGACTCTGCGGCCTGTGTTGTTGCGCTCTTCTTTAAGGATTCCTCGCCGGAGGCGCCCCCTGTACCTTGACCATCCATTTAGATCCTCCCTTTTTTGCACAAAAGAATCCCCAACCGCTCATCGTTCTAGGCGGAGGAGATCACACACGGCGTTAACGACATTGGTGTCGTGACAATGGTGAAAACGAGTGCTCTTGCGTCAGCGCCGCCCCGATAGTTGGGTCAACACCTCGCTCAAAGACTCAGCCATGACCCCCACAGCGGAGACCACCTTCGCATAGTCGAGTCGGGTCGGCCCCACAACACCCACCGTGCCGATGACGTCGCCGCCGATGCTGTACGTGGCCGTCACCATGCTACACTCCTGCATCTCCTCTTCTTCGTGTTCGTGTCCAATCGTCACCTGAACACCCGAACGGCGCGCGGCTTGGAACAGAATTGCAGCCAGCGTGTCGTCCTGCTCGAGGAAGCCCAGAAGGAGCTTTACGCGGTCCACGTCTCTAAACTCCGGCTGTTCGAAAAGGTGAAGCGTCCCGTCGAGGTACACCTTCTCTGTCCCGCTCTGCGCGAGACTGCGGGCGAGCAGATCGACGAACTCATCGTGGAAAGCGCCAAAGAGGCTCTCCTGGCGCAACTGTTCCAACAGCGTTCGCGTCAGGTGGCGGAGGCTCGTTCCGACAAGGCGCTCATTGAGGCGGCGGGAGAGGAGATCGAGCTCCGCTGCATCCACCGGGCGAGGCGTTTGGAGAATCTGATTTTGGACGAAACCGGGCTCAGAGACGAGGACGACGAGCACGTGAAACTCGTCGAGAATACTTAAGTGTATGTGCTTAACCACCGTCTCAGTGAGACGCGGCGCCATGACGACTGCGGTATACTGCGTCAAAAGCGACAAGAGGCGCGCCGCACGATGTACCATCTGCTCGATGGCGCGCTGCATCGCGACCACCTCTTCGCGCAAACGCGCAGCGTCACTCGCAGAGAGCTGCTCAGGATCCATCAACTCATCGACGTAGAAACGGTATCCCTTGTCGGACGGAATCCGACCGGCCGATGTATGGGGCTGCTCGAGGTAACCCAGCTCTTCGAGGTCCGCCATCTCGTTACGGATCGTGGCCGGGCTGACGCCGAGCGCGTACTTTCGGGCTATCGTGCGCGACCCCACTGGGTCGGCCGTTTGGATATAATCATCGGTAATAGCCCGTAGAATCCGCATCTTTCGCGGCTCCATCACCAAACCCACCGTCCCTTTAGGAACTATTAGCACTCGGGCTACGGGAGTGCTAACCACATCAAATTAAAAATACCATCGAGCCGCGCCCTTGTCAAGGTAGGCGCAGGAAAGCTTCGAACACGCGGTTTCCCATGGGTAGCCCACGCGCACTCAAGCGTACGCTCTCCTCGTCCACCTCAAGGAGGCCCAACTCTTGTAAGTTGCGCAACTCGCGGGCGTACACCTCAGCGACATCAACGCCAAACCGGCTCCGAAAGGCTGCTCGATCGACGCCGGCGAGCATGCGCAAACCAAAGATCATCGTGTCATCCATCGCCTCGTCCTTGTCGACCCGTCGGGTTTCGACAATGGGCAGACGCCCGGCTGCCAGGGCTTCGGCATACCGATGGGGCAGACGCTCGTTGCTGTAGCGGACCCCGTCCCAGTAACCATGCGCTCCAGGACCGAGGCCCAGATACGGTTGAATCCGCCAGTAGATCGTATTATGGCGCGAACGCCGTCCCGGCCGGGCAAAGTTTGAGATCTCGTAATGGTCGTACCCCGCGGCCCTGAGCGACGCGATCGCCCATTCGTACATCGTCAGCTCATCGTCCTCAGACGGAAGCGTCAACCGACCCGCTGCATAGGCGTCGCCGAAGGGCGTCTGCTCCTCAACAATGAGGCTGTAGCACGAGAGGTGTTCACTCTCTAATTGTATGATGCGCTGGAGTGTCTGTTGCCACTGCTCTTGTGTTTGACCAGGGAGTGCAAACATCAAGTCGAGGTTGATGTTCTCAAATCCAGCTCGCCGAGCTGCGTCAAAGCTCTCTAGGGCCTCCTGGGCTGAATGGACGCGTCCGATGCGTTGCAGGAGCCCGTCGTCGAGACTCTGGACACCGATGCTGATCCGGTTGACGCCCGCTTCTCGCAGCGCGCCGTACTTGTCGACATTTGAGCTGCCCGGGTTCGCCTCACACGAAACCTCGGCGTCGGCTCGAAACGTAAAGTGCGCCCGGAGCATCTCAAGGAGTCGACGCAACTCCTTTGCCGCTAAGCATGTTGGAGTGCCCCCGCCGATAAAGAGCGTGTCGAACACGACGGACTCGCCGCGTCGCTCCAACTTCCGACTGTACTGTGAGACCTCCTGCTCGAGGGCGTGCAAAAAGCGCTCCACCATGGCACGGTCGAGGGTGTACGAATTAAAATCGCAGTAGTAGCACTTCTTAGCGCAGAAAGGGATGTGGACGTAGAGTCCTACCTCCTCCCGGGCCTCCCGGGCCGCGGCGCTCGGGACGGATGGTTCGCTCGCGGACAGCTCTTTACTCAATGCTGAGCACCGCCATGAACGCCTCTTGCGGCACCTCGACTCGCCCTAACTGTTTCATGCGCTTCTTTCCCTCTTTTTGCCGTTCAAGCAGCTTCCGCTTGCGTGTCACGTCTCCGCCGTAACACTTTGACAAGACGTCTTTTCGCATCGCCCGCACCGTCTCGCGTGCGACGACCTTACTTCCGATTGCGGCCTGAATAGGCACCTCGAACATTTGCCGCGGAATCACCTCTTTGAGCCGCTCGGTGAGTTGCCGACCGCGCTCGTACGCCTTTTCGCGGTGTACGATACACGAGAGAGCATCGACCGTTTCGCCCGAGAGGAGAATGTCGAGTTTGACGAGGTTGGTCTCACGATATCCGATCGCCTCGTAATCGAGGGAGGCGTACCCTTTGGTCTTGGACTTGAGCCGGTCGAAGAAGTCGAGCAGTATCTCCGCGAGGGGCATTTCGTACTCGATGCGGGTCCGCTCGGTCGTAAGGTACTCCATGTTTTTAAAGACGCCCCGCCGCTCCTGGCAAAGCTCCATCACCGCGCCGACAAAGCCCTCAGGGACCAGGATGGTGGCCAGAACGAATGGCTCCTCCACGCTTGCGATTTGGCCTGAGTCGGGGTATTTCGAGGGGTTGTCTACCATCTCAACCTCGTTGTCGTGACCAGTCACTCGGTAGACCACGCTAGGAGCGGTGGTGATAAGGCTCAGGTTGAACTCTCGCTCAAGCCGCTCCTGAATGATCTCCATGTGCAACAGCCCTAAGAAACCCACTCGGTAGCCAAAACCAAGGGCTTGAGAGCTTTCGGCCTCAAAGACGAGGCTCGCATCGTTTAACTGAAGCTTGTCCAGGGCGTCGCGCAGACCGACGTAATCCTCGCTGTCGACTGGATAGAGCCCGCAGTACACCATCGGAACCGCCTTACGGTACCCTGCCAGGGGCTCCTTGGCCGGCTGCTGTGCTGACGTGATGGTATCGCCAACGCGGGTATCCTTTACGTTCTTCACTTGGGCGATGACACAGCCCACTTCCCCGGAGCTCAAACTTTGAACAGACTCCATTCTCGGCCGAAAGACGCCGAGTTCGGTCACCTCAAAGCTCTTTCCAGATGCCATCATCCGAATCTCTTGCCCCACCTTGATGTGACCGTCGACGACGCGTACATACGAGATGGCGCCGCGATAACTGTCGAAGTGGGAGTCAAAGATGAGGGCGCGCAAGGGCCCATCGGGCTCCCCTTTGGGTGGCGGCACGCGGCGCACGATCGCCTCAAGGATCTCGTCACACCCTTGGCCCGTCTTGGCGCTCGCAAGGATCGCCTCCGACGCGTCAAGTCCCACGCTCTCCTCGAGCATCCGTTTCACCCCGTCAGGGTCGGCGCTCGGCAGGTCAATCTTATTGATGACGGGAATGATCTCTAAGTCGTGTTCGAGTGCGAGGTACAGATTGGCCAGTGTTTGGGCTTCGATCCCTTGCGACGCATCGATGACCAACAAGGCCCCTTCGCACGCAGCCAAACTGCGCGAGACTTCATAAGAGAAGTCGACGTGTCCCGGCGTGTCGATGAGGTTAAGGACGTACGTCTCCCCCGCGCCTGCGCCAGCCTCGGCGGGCACGGTATAGTTCAGACGCACGGCCTGGAGCTTGATCGTGATGCCTCGCTCCCGCTCGAGGTCCATCGAGTCGAGGACTTGCTCCGTCATCTCTCGAGAGCTGATCGAGTTGGTGCGTTCGAGCAGTCGATCGGCCAAAGTCGATTTGCCGTGATCGATGTGGGCTATAATACAGAAGTTGCGGATCTTTGTGCGGTCCAACAGTGCACGGCTCTCCCCGCGTAAAAGTGGTTTGGTGATCATTATAACAGAGAGGAACGCCTAAGTGTGAGCCAGGACCGAGGACTTGCTCGAAGCGCAGGTATCGTCATGCTCTTGATCATGCTCAGTCGCGTGCTGGGTTTTGTGCGTGAGCGGGCGATCGCCGATGTGTTCGGACTTGATTGGAAGACGGACGCGTTTCGCCTCGCCTTCCTCATCCCCGACCTCATGTACTACTTACTCATCGCCGGTGGCCTCAACGCCGCCTTCGTCCCGGTCTTCACGGGCTACCTCGCTCGGAACGAGGAAGTTGAGGCCTGGCGCCTCGCCCGCTCTTTCTTCCTCATTATTTTCGTGATCCTCCTGGTTATGGTGGGGCTCGGCGTCCTCTTCGCTCCCTCCCTCACACCCCTTGTGGCGTACGGTTACCAAGGGGAGCAGAAGGCGCTATTGGTTGAGCTGATTCGCTTCATGTTCCCTGCCGTCTTCTTCACGGCCCTCGCCGGCTTAGGAATGGGCGTACATAAAGCCTACCGCAATTTCGCCTCTCCCATGTGGGGGCCGATCGCCTACAACGTATTTATCATTGCATCCACGTATCTACTCGGGCGCGCCTTCGGTATCGTCGGCATGGCCTACGGAACCGTCGCCGGCGCCATTGCCAACTTTGTGATCCAAGTGCCGTTCGTCGGTCGCAAAGGGCTGCGTTGGGGCCTTGATCTCGACCTCTCCCATCCCGGGCTAAAGCGTGTCTTCCGATTGATGGGCCCCTCCGTCATCAGCCTCTCCATCTATCAAGTCAACTTCATGGTCGTCTCCAACCTCGCGTCGGGGCTCACCGAAGGAAGCCCGACGGCCTTGCGCATTGCGCAGACCGTCGTTCAGCTCCCCCTTGGTGTCTTTGCCATGGCGATCAGCATGGTCATTCTCCCTTCCCTTTCGCACCTTTGGGCGCGGGAGGAGCGCGCTGAGTTCAAGGAGACGTTCTCCCAAGGATTGCGAGCCGTCTTCTTTGTAACGATCCCATCGGCAGTGGGCCTCGCCGTCCTGCGCGTGCCGGTGATTCGCCTCCTCTTTGAGACCGGAGAGTTCACCGCCGATGACACCCAGATGGCCGCTTACGCCCTGCTTTTCTTTGCCATAGGCATATGGGCTCAATCCGCCATTCAAATCTTGACCCAGGTGTACTACTCTCTGCAGGAGACACGGACATTGGTCCGCGTGAGCCTGATCGCCTTCTTCGTCAACTTGGCCCTCAGCCTCGTCCTCCTGCGCTTCACATCCCTCGAACATGGCGCCCTGGCACTCGCCTTGTCGCTGACGGCGATCGTCAACATGCTGAACTACTTGAGTTTATTGCGAGGTAAGATCGGCGCGATCGACGGCGCCCGCATTTTGCGCTCCGTCGCCCTTTCGGGGGTCGCCTCCCTCATCATGGGAGTCGTTCTCGCATGGACCACTACCGCCAGCGCGACACTCTTCGATCTCGGCGGCACATGGGGGCGGGTGGTTCACGTCCTCCTCGCTGTCGGGATCGGCGCAGCGATCTATCTCGGCGCAGCACGGCTGCTGCGCATGGACGAGCTCTCCTTCCTGACGCGCATGGTACGCACGAAGCGCTCGGTCGATACAGCTTAACCGCGTGATGCTCTCCCAGGCGAAGGTCGCGGTGGGGGCGGCGGCACGACCGTGGTCGTCTCGGACGCTTGCGAGCCGACTCGGGAGGATCCGTTAGCTGACCTGCGGAGCGTCTGGTTCACAGGCCCCTGATCGATCACCTCCGCCAAAGCTCTCGCCAACGGATCCGCCAGCAGTTTGGCAGACGCGATAGCTCGATCCTCTTCGTCGAGGTAGTTTCCTACCTCAAGCAAGAGCATGCGTGGATGGAGATCCTGGTTGTAGCGGCTGTCGTCGACGCGCATCACCCGCCGCAACAACCCCGGATGAATCTCCTCCATCGCCCTGCTGAGCACCGTGGCGAACGACTGATTCGCCCGCCAATTGGGATGCTCGGCGTAGGGGAGCGATTGGGCCGTGGTGTAAATCAACTCAACACTCACAGCCTCGACTTCCCCAACTGTGGTCGCATAGGTGAAATCCTTGATTCCCTGCCGGTGAAGGTCGAGCACGACTTGAATTGTTGGATAGCGCTGCAACAACTCTTCGACGGTCTCACGGGCATTGCGGTAGGCCATCACATGTTGGGGCCAATCGTGAATGCGCCGAGTGTGGATCGTGGCGATGTTGTACTCCTCACGCAACTTGCGCGCCAACGCTTCACCCACGCGCGTGATCCCCGTATCCGATGAATTAAAGAGGTGGTTCGTCGCCGTTGCCTGGGGATGGGGTGGGTCCGTCTGATACGACTCAGAGGTATGGGTGTGAAAGATGAGCACCAAAGGCTCGTCGCCCCACACTCTCGAGGCGACCGGCGCCAAGGCGGCCGGGACACCGTCGGGCCCGGAGACCGGCGCACGTTCCGCTACCGCGGAGCGCTCTGATTCCTGTTCGCCCGTAGACTCCTGGTCGGTCGCCCCCTCGTCGACCGCCTCGGTAGGTTCGCCTCCGGCCACTCCGAGCCCGCCATCACCGCGGGCAGCATCGTTCGTCCTGGGATCCTCAGCCGCGTCACTCGGCTCTCCTTCGTTTTCGAAGCGCTCCTCCCGAGCTCCGGTTGGGTCCGGTCGCTGTGCCACGAGGCCACCCCCAGATTGCGCGGAAGAGTCGACGTCCGCGCCGCTGCGGCTTCTGTCGACGGTACCAGAGGCGTCTTGATCCGTTGGACCCACGGCCACGCGGTCGAGGACCCGCTGCTCAGCCTCGAGGAATCCAGGGACCGCCGCTTCCAAAAAGCTGCGGGGTTCAGAGAAATCGTACCCCGTCACGATGTGCACCCACGCACGCATCGGCGTCCGCCACGCTTCGGAGGGTTCGAGGACCGTCGAGTGCCCCGAGCGTGCGGGCAATACGCTTTCGAGTAGGCGGATTCCAGACTCCGCGTCGAGCTCTCCTGAGAGGCGATCCGTGATGAAGGCGGCGCTTTCACCAGCCCATTCCACAGCCGTCCGTCGGCCCACGGCCCACAGCGCCTCCAGACGCTCGGGATTCTCGCGCGCCCATATGTAACCCCCGGCGGCTAGTCCCAGTGCGAGGTAGAGCGGGACTAATCCCCGCACCAAGATGGCGGCGGGGCGACGTGCCGCCAACCGGGCCATGCGCAGGCGGATGCTCCGCCCCACGTAACGTAATCTCCAGTACATGCCTCCACCGGCCTCCCTCTCCTCTTGATGTATATGGCGAGGCGGAGCGACGTATGAAGGTTTGTCCTGTGAGTCATAAACTCTCGGTGCGTTCAATACCTTACCGTGACACGAAGCCTTGGCGAGTCTGGACGAGGTGACGCATATGAAGATGAAGAGGCAGATATGGACGGGCTTCCTACTTGCCGGTTTGATCGTGCTGCTCCCTACAGTGGCGCTCGGGCAATCGCCCGACGTGATGCAGGGTTGTGAGCCTATCCGGACACTCCGTCTGCAGCTCCCGGCTATCAACGGTGACGACGTGATGGAGCTTCAACAGCGCCTTGTGGAGTTGGGTTACGGCCCCATCACCATCGACGGCGAATACGGGCCCAAGACGGCTGCAGCTGTCCGCTCATTTCAAGCCGGCAGTGGCCTGCAGGCCGATGGCGTCGCCGGCCCGGCGACTTGGGAGGCCCTCGGTGCGGGCATTCAATCGACTGCAACTCCGGCCCCGACCGAGCCGCCCCAAGGCGAACTCTCCATTGTCGTCGATACAAAGACGTTGCAGCTCACCCTATTCGCCGACGGCAAACCGTACAAAACCTACCCGGTCGCCGTGGGCCGTCCCACCCGATTCACCCTTTCTCCAGTGGGCGAGTGGCGGATCGTTTACAAGGGCCGCAACTGGGGGGGCGGGTTCGGCACGCGCTGGATGGGGCTTAACGTACCCTGGGGGATTTATGGCATCCACGGGACCAACAAGCCCTGGTCCATCGGTCGCCGCGAGAGCGCGGGGTGCATTCGCATGCACAATCGCGACGTGGAGCAGTTGTTTGAATGGGTCCCCACAGGAACGCCCGTTACCATCATCGGTAACGCACAAGAGGTCTCCTTTAATCGGACGTTGCATGTCGGCATGACCGGACGGGACGTGGTATACGTACAGTTTCGCCTGGCCGACCTCGGCTTCTCCCCTCAAGGGGCCGACGGCCGCTTTGGACCCAACACCGCTCGGGCCGTCGAGGAGCTCCAGCGTCTTTACGGTCTACCGGTCGACGGAAAAGTGTACGACGACGTCTACTACCTGCTTGGCCTCAAGTGACGACCGGCTGAGGCTTAAATCGCCTTGTTAGGATCGGTGGGAGGGGCAACGCATGCGAACATACCTAAAGGTTGCGGTGGCGGTTGGTCTCGCCGCGCTCATTGCAGGAGGAGCCTACGTGTACTTCACCACGACGAGCCGACTCATTCACATCGGCGAAATGCGGATCGATCCCCAAGCGGCGATCAACCCGACGCGCGAGTACCACCTGGTCCTCTGGGAGCATGATCTCCCCCTTCCTTGGGACGACGCGTCGCACGACGAGTACCTGCAGGCCGCGATCGAGGAGTTCCAGTCCGTGTATCCCAACGTACGGATTGACGTTGAACGGCTGGAATGGCGTGAAGGAGACGCTCGGCTGCGCGAGTCGCTCGACCGAGGAGATCCTCCTGATGTGTATGGGATGCCCTTAGGGGCTCGCAAGGCCGATTCGCCCTTACAGATTCCCGTGGGCCCTTATATGAGCGAAGAGTCACGGGCCGACATGATGCGGCAAGCGCTGAGAGCGGTGTCGCACGAGGGCGACGTGTGGGCGTGGCCGCGTTGGATCCAGCCGCGCGTGTGGATGGCTCGGGAAGACCTATCAGACGCTTTGGCCGAGTCCCGAACAGCATGGGGGTTTGAGCGCCTCTCCGAGACCCTGACCGCAGTGAAGCAGGAGACCGGTGCTTGGGGGTTGGCTGTCAACCCGTACGAACCGTCACTCTTTGCCGACGTGATGATCGGGTCGACGGGACGGAACCTCATCGACACCGACGGAAGCCGCGGGTGGAGCGTCGACACGATGACCGCCGCCCTTGCCTTCTTCCGTTCTCTGATTGATGCGAAGCTCATGGACACCAACGCCGACCTCATGGCCCGGACGCGCCTCCTGCGCTTTTGGAACAAACAGGCCGCCATCATTGCCCCGCTCACACCCTGGATGCTCCGACACATTCTGACGCGCGCCGGCGTCCTCGATCTCGAGGGGAGCGTGCCCGAGAGCGCAGAGCACAAAGCCGCGGCCATCCCCCCTCCGGTCGTCTCTGAAGTACAGAGCTTTCATCCTTCGACCGTCGGCGGCTATGCGGTGTATATGCAGAAAGTGTATCAAGGGGACGACCATACGAAGGCGGCGATGCTCCTTGCCGAGCACCTAAGTCGCCGACTTGGACCGTGGGAGGCGGCGCAGCTCTTTGCCGTGCCGGCTCATCCCGCCTCGTGGGAGGCCTGGCGAGAAGACTCCGGCCTTCCCGACAAGGAACTGGACCTCCTTATATCGTGGGCCGAGCGAGCCGTTGCCCCACCTGTGCTGGATACACACGCTCTGCAACAATCACGGGCAATCGAGGAGATCATCGGATCGGAGCTCCCAAAGGTGTGGCAGAATGTGTCCTCGCGAGAGGTCGCCGAGAGCATCGCTCGCAAAGTTGACGGATTGCGCGCTCAAGCGCCAAACCCCACGGAGCTCCCTAACCGGTAAACCCACCGGCACAGCCCGCCGTCCCCACCACCGTTGTCGCGCTAGCGCAGTTGGGACGCTTCCTCGGCGGTGATGCCTGGGTGCAAGGCTTCGTTGAGGCCATCTGCCAAGATGTCGGAGAGAGTCTCCACCAACAAGTCCACCTCTTTGGGTGTGACGACGAGTCGCCCCATGGAGTTTCCGAGCACCTCTTGCAGCAACTCACTTCGAATCTGGGGGTCGAGTATTCCGCCGACTCCGTCGTCCGCCCCGTTCATTCCTTGCGCCGGACTCGTCTCACTACCGTGAGTCGTAACGTAGATCCGGGAGGGATCGAGCGTCACCTGGCCACCGCCCTGTCCCGACTTCGGGGACGCTGGTTGAGGAATCGACGGTGCCCCCACCGCCATGCGAGCCACCAGCTTGTCGACGGCTTCAGAGACAATCGTCGTCGCGTAAATGACCGTCGGGCACCCGATGGAGATGACAGGGACGCCGAGTGTCTCCTTGGTGAGTCCCTTGCGGGTGTTCCCCACGCCTGAGCCGGGGTTAATGCCGACGTCTGCCAACTGAAAGGTCGTGCCGAGGCGGTCCATACTCCGCGCCGCTAAAGCGTCGACACAAATCACGCAATCGGGCTTCACTCGGTCGACAACGCCTTTAACAATTTCGGCGGTCTCTACGCCTGTGAGACCCAAGACGCCCGGTGAAAGGGCTGAGACCGGCGCAAGTTGCCCCAGGCTCTCCTCGTCCAGGACGCCGTACTCGTGCAAGTGCCGTGTGACCAGCAACTTCGACGTGGTTAACGGACCCACATTATCGGGCGTGGCGTTCCAGTTGCCCAGGCCAACCACCAAGACATTAGCTCCGGCAGTGACTCCGACGTGCTCGAGAACGGCGGCGATCTCCGTCGCAAGGCATTGGCTCACATCATGGGTAAGCTCCCGGCGACGCTCATGCAACTGGGGCACTTGAATCGTAGAGTAACGCCCAATCGGTTTGCCGAGCGCCGCGGCGCCCATATCACTCTCTATCTCAAGGCGGGTTACGGTACCAAAAGGAAGGCTCTCTTCAACGGTTTGAACTCCGGGCAAGTGAGACTGAGGGGCTTTACTCGCAGCAATTTGATGGGCTTCGAGGGCTAAGTCGGTGCGAAGGTCGTCGCTTCCCGCGACGTCGTCAACGTCGCTCGGCGTGTGGATATCACCAAAGCGTGATCTGGCATGCGCGATCATGCGAACTCGATCCACGATTACAGAGCACTCCCTTACGTCAAAAGTATCCTCCGTAGGGTGCCCTTTCGCGCAAACCTCCATCCGGCAAAAGTGGGACTCACCGCTCGCCTGGATCGGCGTCTGGCAAGTCCCACGTTACGGATGTGAGGCGTTTGTACCAGGATCCTCACATCGAGCTGCAGTGTTCATTCTCCTATCGATCGTCGCTCTGCGCTCCATGCTACTTGAGTACCAAGGATCCGTCGAGGATTCGGACTCGTCGCTCGGTGCGCCGATGCTTGGCGTACAGGTTGCTCCCGCACTTTTCGCAATACTCCTGGGCTAAGTTTCTCTTGCCACAGTCTCTACAAACGATCACGCTGATCGCCTCCTTTATCGTGTTGGTGTCGGAGTCGGAGGTAGCCAGGTCCAGGGACACCTTTTGTCCCGGAACCCCCTCTTTCCGTCCCGAGTACAGTATATCCCTTTTGGGGGGAAATACAACGTAGCTGGGCGCGCTTTAACATAAGGTTTACAAATGGACAAGGAGGCGTTTTACTCCGGGGTGAGCCAGAATGAATACGGACTGCTTGAAATGCGTGAGGCCCCGTGGTAGAATACAGGGTGTTCTATGTCAAGAGTCCCGGTTAAAGGGAGGTGACCTAAGTAGCGTGGCAAACATAAAGTCTGCGATTAAGAGGGTTCGGACATCAGAGAAGCGCCGCGAGCGCAACCAATCGGCTAAGTCGCGAGTACGTACCATGGTGCGCACGTTCGAAGAGGCCGTTGCGAGCGGAGAGACGTCCGTAGCTGCCCAGCGATTCGCACAAGCCTCGAGCGCGTTGGATCGTGCCGTCTCCAAGGGCATTCTGCACAAAAACATGGCTGCCCGCAAGAAGTCCCGCATGGCGTCGCGCCTGACCTCCCTTTCGGCTGAGTAAATTTTATGTGCATGAAAGAGACCGCGGGCAGTGTGACCGCGGCTTTTTCATGCACGTTTTCGCCCCCAGGCCAGGGTGAGCGTTAATATCTCCAGGGCACGCCGCCCATCCACCCCGCGCTTCATTGACTCATCACACGTCGCACACGCCTGCAAGCCTTTGAAGATCTCGTCACGCGTCCACCGTCGGACCTGCGCCAGCGCTTTGCGCATTGGATAGGTCGACTTTAACCCCATGCCTTCGGCGGCCTGCGAGAGCGGCGCCCCTTGCCATGCGAGCGCCCCCAGTAGGAGTCGGAATTGACGCGCAATCATCGCGAGAACGACGAGTGGAGCCTCCCCGGCCGCCAAGAGTGCGTTGAGGCGCTCGAGAGCGGCATCGCTCTGCCCTTCTGCGATTGCGTCCACGAAGTCAAAGATCGCGTACTGGCCCAACGCCGGATCACCGTGCGCCACGAGAAGCTCCGTCTCGTCAACACTCACGGTCCGTTCTTCGCCCGCGTATGCGACCAACTTCTCGACTTCTCCTTCGAGGCGTCCTAGGTTGTCGCCCGCACGCTCAGCCAAGATCTCCACACTCTTGCGACCCAGTTGGAGACCCGCGTCGGCAGCCATCTCGCCGATTCGTTTTAGGAGCGCATCCCCTTGAGGAATATCACATTCAAGGACCTGTCCGTGCTTTTTGATAGACGCATAGAAGCGGCGACGTTTATCGATCTGAGCCGCCACCAAGATCAGAACGGCGAAGGGCGCCGGTGTTTCGACAAAAGGGAGGAGTTCGTCCGGATTCGCCAACTTTTCGGCGTTTTGTACAATCACGACCCGACGGTCGCCGAGCATCGGCGCCGTAGAGACCAGATCGAGGACGGCCATTCCGTCCGTGTCGGCGCCGTCTACGTGTTCGACGTTCCAATCGCCGACATCAGGGTCGCAGAAATGCTCCTGGAGTCGACGCACGACGCTTCGTTTGGCGGCGTCGTCGGCGCCGACGATCAAAAACGTCCCTGCCTCTTTCGCCGACGCCAGGTTGCGCTGCAGCGTTTTGAGATCCACTGGGAAACCCCTCCTGCGACCAACTGGTTTCTCCATGCACAAAGCTACACCCTTCACACGACGCCTCTTGCTGCCGATCCAAACACTCTAACCTTCCGGATGATCCCTGACGCCATCTACCGACACGCCGCGAGGGTGGAGTCTGACCCGAACCGCACCCAATTGATCGGTGCGCCAGATGGCCACCCCACGCTGATTTAGAGCGTTTAAGACCCCGCCAGAAGGATGACCGTATGCGTTCCCAGCGCCGACGGAAATGACGGCGACGTCCGGACGAACCGCTCGCACCAGTGTCGGCATGGTGGGCAGGGGTGCGCCGTGGTGCGGGACAACGAATCCTGACGCCCTTAAATCCGGCTCCTGCGTGAGAATTCTTTGGATGGCCGCCTCTTCCGAGTCGCCAAAGAGGAGGAAGCGCCCATGCCTCCCCGTCACCTCCACCGCCACTGAACGATTGTTGAGATTGGGACTCACGCCTGTGCCGACACTCCACTCATCCAGCGCGCCGGTCGCGAGAAAACGCAGACTCACATCGTTCGTCAACTGTATGCGATCCCCCATGAGCGGACGCTCTACCTGTAAACCTTTGCGCTCCACGGCGTCCACAAACCGACGGTACGAGAGTGAGGAAGACGTCGCCCACGAAGCGTATACTCGTCCGACCTCCCTTTGCTCGACAACGGCGCCAAGCCCTTGTACGTGATCGGCGTGGGGATGGGTGTTTACGAGGACGTCGATCCGGCGCACACCGAGACGGCGCAGTGTAGGCACGACCCGTTCGGCCCCAATGTCGTACCCGGAGGCCGCCCTGCGCCCACTCACTCCGCCTCCGTCGACAAGGACGTGGCGATCCCACGGCGCGCGAATAAGAATGGAGTCTCCCTGCCCCACATCGAGGACCCAAATCTCCACAACCCCGGTCAAGCTGTTAATCATCGGCGGGAGCGTTGCCAACACCAGGAGCGTCGCACCGACCATCGCCATTCTTCGACCCGCTCGGATTGCCCGACCACCTCCGGCGCGGGATGCTCCTCGAATGAGAAGGAGGAGGCCTGCAATGAATACGTACCACGCCAGCGACATGGCGGAAGAGAACATCGCAACCTCGACCGCGCCCAGCTTCGATCCCACCTCTGCAATCCGCAGCAACTGTGTCGCACACCATTCACCGATCGAAACGAATGGGCCGACCCCCGCCGGGTACACCTCGCCGATCACAAGGCCCGCCAGGAAGCACACCACCACAATCGCCCCTAGGGGGACGGCAACAAGATTGGTCACGATGGAGCTGACGGAGAGGTATGAGAAGTGGGTGGCGACGAGCGGGAGCGTCGCCGCCTGCGCGATCAGGCTCACCAGTGCACTCCCCGCCAAAGCCGTGGCGAGTCGACTGAGGAGACTCCGGGAGCGGACTGCACGTCGTACGACCCTGGTTACAGGAGCGGCCACGGCGATGATCCCCGCGGTGGCCAAAAACGAGAGTTGAAAGCCCAGGTCGAACGTGAAATGAGGGTTCAGCGTGAGCAGGGTGATTCCCGCAACGCCGAGCATCTGCCAACTCGACACCCGCCGCCCTAGGGCCTTTCCCAAGAGTGCGACGACCGCAATCAGTCCGGCACGCATCGCCGATGCCGGACTCCCCGCAAGCGTTACAAAGCCGAGGACGACCGTCGCCGGCACAAACCATAGGAGCATGCGAGCCCACGTGGCGAGCCTTGTCGCCGCCAGCGCCACGGGCGTGAGAAAGAGGAGGAGAAAGCCAACATGCAGCCCGGAGACGGCCAACAGGTGCGCGATGCCTGCCCGCGAAAACCGTTCACTCCACTCGGACGTGATCCCATCTCGTTGGCCCAACACCATCGCAACTGCGAGCGCTCCTGACGGCTCCGGAAGTTTGGTTAAAAGGGCGCATCGCCACCGCCACGCGAGCCGGTGAGTCGCTCCGATGGCGTCGCCCAGCAACGTCTGCAGCTCGGGCCAGTGTACGCACAACTCATCGGGTAAGGGCTCTTCGCGTCCCTCCTGACCTGCCCGATCACTCTCTAAGTATCCTGTCGCCACGTACCCCTTGCCAAGCGCCCATATACGGCGGTCAAACTCTCCCGGATTGCCCGCCGGACGAAACGGGTACGTGCGTACATGGAGACGGAGCTCCCCGCTCGGACTGGGCGGACTCGCCTGCAGGGCCGCTACCATATCGGCGGGATCCGCGATCACTCGCAGGTGCCACCGGTTCCAGCCCGCCACGGGGTCGACCAACAAATCCAACGAGATCTGTCCACCTGCATAGGGTCTGATATCACCGACCGTCCCCGAGACCCAAGCTCGCTCCCCTCGTTGGACCTGGCGCTCCCAACGCTCAAACTCTTGATACCGCTGGGCAGACGCGGCGCAGAATGCAAGGAGCACGAGAAGACCGAGCGCCCAGCGCAGCACGCTTGGATGAGAGAAAAGCGTGCTGCGCCGAGACCACAGAGCGCCGAGGAGTGTTAATAGAGCGCACCCGAGCAATCCAGGCATCCACGTCATCGGCAGGATGCGGACCCCGGCATAGGCGCCCGCGAGGCCGAGCACGAAACCGTACAGCGCCGGCGCCTTAATCGTCGCTGCCTCCAACCTGAACTAACGGCGTGAGCCTCTCCAGCCGCTTTGTTCCGATCCCCTTTACTTGGAGCAACTCGAGCACACTTTGGAACGGTCCGTGCTCGCGACGGTAGTCGAGGATCCGCCCCGCCAGTGTGGGCCCAATCCCCGGCAGCGACAGCAACTCGCTCAGCTCAGCGGTGTTGATATCGATCATTTCTTCTTTGGATACGGACTCACTGTCGCTTGTCGCCACGCCTGTCGAGCTGCGAATCGTCGGGTCAGGAGTCGAGCTGACAACCGTGGCGTCAGGAGCCGGGTGGCCGGTAGAGAGTGTGTCGGATTCGTCGTCCGGCTCCGCCGTCGCCGCGCTGGCATGGGCGGCCCTCACGCCGACAGCGGGGAGTTGGGCATGCATCAAGGCACGAAACCCTGTATTGAACGCGAGAATGAGGAGTAAGCCAACAGCGACGGCCACTTCGTAACGGGAGAGAGAAAACACGAGGTCAACCTCCAGACCTCGGGCAGGCGGACACGCGCGCTGGACGCGTAGGCTCTACAATGTTCGAGGGACGGGCGTCCTTCTCCTGGAAGAACCAGGCCCCACTCCTGATGTAACCGAAACTCCTGCTCGCTTACGCCTTCTCCTGCATCGAATCACGCCCGTCGCCGCCGCGCTGTGGCATGGGTAAGTATTGCACAGAGGGTCTGCGTTGGGCAGGTTGCGGGTAAAGTTCCATCAACGCGTAGATTGAACGAGGGAGTCGACACTCAACCGGCAAGCCAAAGCTCTTAAGCATATCGCAGGTGATTGGGAAGTCATGAGTCCATGTGCCTGCGGTGAGCGTCTTCGCGAGTTGACCAGCGCGCTCCTCGTCGACTTTGTCGCGCAAGATGTTCATCACGACGTGCCGCACCTGGTGGATCGCCTTTGCAGCAATGTCGGCGAGTATCAGGGTTTCATCGTCGACGTGGTTGGGCTCTTTCTGTTCGACGGCACGTAAGATGGAGGCGGCGGGATAATTCCCCAACTGGGGATCGACCGGCCCCAGCACCGCATTCTCGTCCATCCAAATCTCGTCGGCGGCCAAAGCGATCATGGTACCGCCCGACATGGCGTAGTGCGGAACAAAGACCCGTACACGCGCCGGGTGTTTCGCGATCGCGCGGGCAATCTGCTCACTCGCCAAGACCAGCCCGCCCGGTGTGTGCAGGATGAGGTCAATTGGCGTCTCGTCTGGCGTCAGGCGAATCGCGCGCAGGACCGCCTCAGAGTCCTCGATGTTGATATACCGACGAGTCAACATGCCCAGGACGCTGAGCGACTCCTGCCTATGAATGAGGGTGATTACGCGGGACCCTTGCTCAGTCTGAACCTGCTGGAGCGCGCGCACTCGCGCTCGTTCGATCTGTTTTTGCCGAAACGCCGGCAATACCGTCGAAATGATCACGAAGAGCCACAGCAGCTCGAAGAAGGGCACAGACACCCGCGTCCTTTCCCGGTCTTCTCTTGGCCGTCCTAACCGACGACGACGTTGACGAGGCGCCCCGGCACCGTAATCACTTTCCGGACGCTCTTGCCGGAGACGAACTCCTGGACCCGTGGCAACTCCAGGGCCAGTCTGCCGAGGCTCTCTTCGTCGGTGTCGACCGCAACGGTGAGACGATCACGCACTTTGCCGTTCACCTGCACCACGATCGCCACCTCGTCGACGACGGTCGCACCTTCATCGTAGGTTGGCCACGATTCCAGATGGACCGACGTCTGATGGCCCATCTCATGCCAAAGCTCCTCACTGAGGTGGGGCGCAAAGGGAGCCAGCATCGTTATTGTAAGCTCCAAGGCCTCTTTTAACACAGCCGGATTCTGCGCCTCTTCGCCCTGATCTTTATACGCGTAGATCCCGTTGACCAGCTCCATCACGGCGCTGATCGCCGTGTTGAACTGCATCCGCCGGCCCACGTCCTCTGTGACGCGTTTGAGAGAGGTGTGCACCTGGCGGCGCAGGTTGCGATCAGCTTCGGACAACTCCCCGAACGCGTTCGAGTCCGAGGCCGCTTCCCTAAGTTGAGGCGCCAACTCCAACACCAAGCGGTTTACTCGATTGAGGAAGCGATAGGAGCCTTCCACCCCGGCGTCGCTCCACTCCAAATCGCGCTCAGGCGGAGCCGCGAAGAGGATGAATAGTCTCGCCGTATCCGCACCGTACTTTTCGATGATCTGACCGGGATCGACCACGTTCCCTTTCGACTTTGACATTTTCGCGCCGTCCTTGAGGACCATCCCTTGGGTGAGCAGGTTCTCAAACGGCTCTTCGACACTCGTCAGGCCGAGGTCGTGAAGGACCATCGTAAAGAAGCGCGCGTACATCAAGTGCAAGATCGCGTGCTCAATTCCACCGATGTACTGATCGACGCCCATCCAGTAATCGGCATTCTCTTTGGCGAAAGGGGCTCCCGTATTTTGGGGATCGCAGTAGCGCAAGAAGTACCACGAGGAGTCGACAAAGGTGTCCATGGTGTCCGTTTCACGGGTTGCAGCGCCACCGCACTGAGGACACGTCGTCTTTACAAACGACTCGAGATCGACCAGCGGAGAGCGACCGGACGGCATAAATTCGACGTCTTCAGGCAAGTGGACCGGGAGCTTATCCGCGGGAACAGGCACTGTTCCGCACGTATCACAGTAGACGATCGGAATGGGCACACCCCAGTAACGCTGGCGCGAGATGAGCCAGTCACGCAGCCGGAAGTTTACCTCCCGCTGGCCGACTCCCTTCTCCTCGATCGCCTGTGCGATCCGCCCCCACGCCTCCTCACTGGGAAGCCCGTCAAACTCGTTTGAGTTGATCATGCGACCTTCTCCGGTGTACGCCTCCGTCATGGAGGCCCCGTCGCGGGCGCCTCCCTCTTGGACGATGACGACGCGCACTGGAATCTCGTACTTGCGAGCAAACGCAAAGTCACGTTCGTCGTGAGCCGGTACGGCCATAATGGCGCCTGTCCCGTACCCGGCCAACACGTAGTCGCCCAGGTAAATGGGGATCTCCTCGCCGGTCATCGGATTGATGCAGTACCGACCCGTGAAGATCCCTTCCTTGTCCCGATCCTCGGCCGTGCGGGTGATCTCGTCTTGGCTGGCGACCCGATCGATAAAGGACCTGATCTCTGCCTCATTGGGCGCGCCTGTGATCAGCTCGTCCACCCAATCGTGCTCCGGCGCCATCACCATGTACGTCACACCGAAGATCGTATCGGGACGGGTCGTGAAGACGGCAAGGCTGCGCTGTGAACCTTTGATCGGGAACCGGATTTGTGCGCCTTCTGATCGACCGATCCAGTTGCGCTGCATGGTCTTCACCCGCTCGGGCCAGCCGGGGAGCTTCTCCAGATTATCGAGGAGTCTATCGGCGTACTCCGTAATTCGGAAGAACCATTGCGCCAGCGCCTTTTTGGTAACAGTCGTGTCACAGCGCTCGCACGCCCCTTGCACCACCTGCTCATTCGCAAGGACCGTCTGGCAGTTGGGGCACCAGTTCACCCATGAACGCTTCTTATAAACCAAACCCTTCTCGTAGCACCGTGTAAAGATCCACTGCGTCCAGCGGTAGTAGTCGGGGTGGCACGTGGCCACCTCCCGTCGCCAATCGTAGCTAAACCCGAGCCGCTTGAGTTGGGCCCGCATGTAATCGATGTTCTCCCACGTCCATTGCTTTGGCGGAATGCGGTTTTGGATTGCAGCGTTCTCAGCCGGGAGACCAAAAGCGTCCCATCCCATGGGGTGAAGGACGTTCCACCCGTTCATGCGCAAATAGCGGGAGACGACGTCACCGATCGAATAATTGCGCACGTGGCCCATATGTAAACGCCCCGAAGGGTACGGAAACATTTCAAGAGAGTAAAACTTCTTTTTCGCAGGATCCTCGTCGGAGTGATAGATCCCGCTCTCGTCCCACACCTTTTGCCATTTGGTCTCGATCGTTTCGTGATCGTATACCGCCACAGCCTACCACCTCGTCTTTAACTTGACTCCTATGAGGACTACTCTGAGTTTGGCTCGTCGTCTGAGGGCGAACGTTCGTGTAGTTTTCGTGCGGACCAGGCGCCAAAGTAAATGAGTCCTGTCAAAAAGAGTGCGACCCCGATTCCCACAGGCACAAGAATGACGACGATATCCCAGGCCCCATAACCAAAGGCCGTCAGACTCGAAACTCCAAAGAAAACAGCGATGAGCGTAAACAAGGCCGCGATCATACCCATCCATCTCATGGACGTCGCGCCTCACGCACAGTATGACTCTTTAACCACACCGCAATCCGGTGTGTCGTCGTGAAACCGAGCTCGACGCCGGTGACCAACCGCTCGAACTCGTCGCCGCTCAATCGCAAGCGATACCCCTTTTGTTGCAGAAGGAGCACGAGCATGCACAGGGCGGTACGCCGGTTGGCACCGGCAAAGGGCCGCTTCTCCAACACGCCTTGCACCATTGCGCTCACTTGACTAAAGAATGTAGGATAAGCCGGGATTCCGTTTTGGCGAGCAAACGGACGGGCCAATACCCACTCGAGCTCCGAAGGGTTTCGCACTCCGATTGGATCGTCGAAAGACTGGGCTACCGTTCGCTGCACGACGGCCGCCTCACTCGGTGTCATCATCGCTCAACGCCTCCAACTGAGTCTGGTACTCGGCGATGATCGCCTCAACCCGCCGCTCAGTCTCGCGATTCTCTGGGGTTGAATCATGGGCACCCGCATCGTTCCTCGGCGCCGATTCATTATCCGTCACGCTTTTTCACGCTCCCTTAAAACATCTTCGGAAGCTCGTTGATGAGCCACATTACGACCACCACAAATCCGATCAACGCCAAGAAGTCCACGGGTTGCCCCTCCTTCCCAACCTTAAAACTTGGGTTGTAACGAGAAATAGAGAGCTGGACTCAGGGCTCCAGGCGCGCTCTCTTCAAATCGGATCGCCGCGCCGACATCCATAGTGCGACCTTCGACGCCCAACCACCCATACAACACCGGGGTGTCACCGTCGAGCGAACGTGTGGCCGCCGTGATTTGCAGGTCGACATTCGACTGAAATGGGCGGGTCTCATAGCGAAGCTGCCACACCGGCTCGAGCCCAGCGGTATCAAAAAGAATACCACCCTGCACGCCGATTGTCCCAAGTCCAACGTTAAATTGCGGACCGGTCGTCACACTCATCACACTGCGACTACCGCTCACCGGACGCCTCCACTTAATCTCTTGCGTCCAGTTGAGTCGGTAGGCCGGGACAATGGCGGCCGAGACACTCAACTGACCGCGGTAGAACGGCGTGTCGCCCACCGTCTCGGAGAGCCCTTCGAGATCTTTTTGAAACCACGGAAATGTGCCCACGGCATTCTCGACATAGTCCGCACGAAACCGGCCGTGGATGCGTCCCACGGCGCCGGCTCCAAAGATCCCAGCCGTGCGGGCCCTCGTCGCGCCTCGACTCCTATAAAACAGCTGACCACCGAGCGAGAACGAGACCGGCCCCTGCGTGCTTGTCCATTCGGAATCCACACCGAGGGTGAACGTGTTCTCCTTAGATGCAAAGGCGTATACGTCGGAGACGTGCATCCCAATCCGTGTCTCTTGCAGATTCGAGAAGAAGCTCCCTTGATTGACATACGCGCTCAGCTCGGCGCCGAGGAGGAGACTTGGTCCCTCGGATGCGTTTTTATACCCTAGGCCGCTCAAGAGTTCGAAGCCTGTTGCGGAGCGTGCCGCCACGGGCGTCGAGACCGTTGCTAAGAGTGCGCACACGGACAAAGAGAGGAGAAGCCAAGGGAGAATGCGCGAAGAGGCCGCGCCCCTGCGCCGGATTATCGTTTTGCGTCGATTCATCGAGGTTCGGGTCACTCCACTTTCACTAAATGGGCCAAGAGATTATTGCAGCGCATTCAGGACAGCCTTACGTCCAGCTTCGATATCGAGATCAATACCATCGTACCATGATTTGAGTAACTTTACATCCATTGGCACAACCTGATCCGGTGTGAGCGCCTCAACGACGGCCCTACTCTTGAGTGAAACCAAAAGGCTGGTTGAGAGGTTGAGCAATCCTCCGCCCGGCAGTTCGATGACGGAGTATCCCCGGCCTGTCAGCATCTGATCATCCGGCGGTCTTCCGACAATCGTGGCTCGCCCGGACTCCTGTAGTCCGTGGAGCATCCCCAAGGTGTAGAGGGACGCGGTGGCCGCGTTGTCCGCCAGGATCGCCAACGGTTTCGTATGGTAATCCAACTCCGTGGGACCAAGGACGCCCGGCCGCAAAGCATCGTCGTCCCACTGGCGAATCGGCGTCAGCACCAATCCACCCCGGCGCGAGAGTAACGCCGCCAGAGGCTCCGGCGTGAACAATCCGGCGATTCGCATCACGACCGCCGGATGGACCGCGCCATCCGCATTACGCAGGTCGATCACCAGCCCGCGCGTGCGGTACAGACGGCGCAGTAGATTGAGGAATTCCGCGTCCATTCCCTCCCGGAGACTGGTGAGGGATATGTATCCGATGTTGCCGGGAAGGACGCGAGACTCAGCCTGGGGTGTGAACTCGACTGGCGCTCGGGTGACCGTAACGCTGCGATCGGCACCGACGGGGTCGCGCAGCGCGATCGTGACGAGGCTCCCCTCCTCACCGCGAATGAGCCCTGCGACATCAGTGACGGATCGCTCAGTCACCGGGTCGCCGCTCACCGCCACGATACGGTCGCCACGCCGGATTCCAATTTGATCCGCTGGCCCCCCGTTCAACACTGACAACACGACCGTCTCGCCGGAGGACGTCGCTCCCAACAGCATCCCGACGCCAATGATATCGCCGCCCGACGCGCCCGCTTGAAGCTCACGCACCTCATCAGGAGTCCGTATCAAGGTTCCCGGATCCCCAAGTTCAGCGACCATCAAAGCGGCCTGTTCATACGCGTCCGCCTCCGACGAGGCAAAGGCGATGCGCTGATGATACGTCTCACCGATCGCATCCCATGCAACCTCAGCGTCGCCGACATACTCCTGAGCAATGCTCAGCCACACCGTTGCAAAGAGATCCGCATGGGGACCCTCGATGGGTTGCTCATCCTCCTCCACGTCAGTCGGTGTCGCCGCCCATACCAGGGTAGGAGTTCGCCCACCCAGGCCGAGCACGAACGAGAACGCAATCACACCGATGCTGAGGAGGAACCAACGATTGAGGCGAATACAACCATCCCTTATCACACTGCATCACTCCGAGAGGCTTTCCGGATCATTAGGCCGGCCAATTTTTGTATACAGGGTAAGCTACGCCTCTCATCCTCGTCGACCTGCACGCTACACCCGCTAATTCGCCCAAACTCTGCCATTCCAAGGTAGAAGCAGAGCAGCAGTCCTTGGGAGGAAGTGAAACCAGCAACCGAGAAAAAGTGGCTCGAGGTGACACTCTTGAGGCATTGCAAAGTTTTTTTGGTTTGGGTCGTTGTTACGGCCGCACTGGCGATCTCATTCACCGCGTCCGCCCGCGAGGTGCTCCTCGATACCGAGGCCCTACGGGTCGAGAGTATCGACGGAGAGCAGACTATGCTCTTCTCGACCTTTACGGCGACGTCTGAGGAGTATACGCTCAGCGGCGTCACCGGAAAGTTCACACGCAGCACCAATGCCATGGAGTCCACCGGAACCTCCCAGCAACCCGCCACGGTGGCCAAGGCCCGCACAGCCGAAGATGAGCAAGAGTTTTTCGTCTCAGCCACCGAAAGCATTCACATCTACCTCGACGACGAGCGCTTACTCGCCCGAGGCTCGGTCACCTACCAGTCCGACGATACTCACTCTACGAGCGACCTCCTCATGATCGACGAGCGCGACGAGGTACTAGGCCTCATGCGCGACTCGATAGACGCGATGCCCGAAGGGGAGCCTCGGCGCATGGTCCTACAATTTATTGAGGCACTAGAACCCGAAGCGCGACTCGTCTTGTTGCGCGGTAACGTCCGGGTCGAGCGCGATGACTCCGACATCCAGGCCGCTTGGATGCTCTTTGACGAATCAGACGCCGATCACTTTATCTCGGTCGCAGATTCCCAGCGCCCGCTGCAGCTCCGTGTCCTGCTCGACGAGGACGGCGACGCGCAAAGCAGCGACGAGAGTGGCGAAAATTAGGCAGCGTTCCTAGAGCTTGACGGGTATCCTGGTATTTTGACTCGGGCAAAACAAGGCTTGGAGACCATCAACTCCATCCACCTCGCCGCCTCGTAGCGTGGCGAGGGAAAGGAGCCAGCCAAGCCTTGAAACGTTCCATGCTCCTCCCATTTGCGGTGCTTGCCGCGGTCCCCTTCGTCATGGTCCTCGGCAACTCCATGTTGATTCCTGTCTTCCCGCGCATGGAAGCCGAGATGAACCTGACACAGTTCCAAGTTGGACTGCTAGTCACTGCATTCTCTGTTCCGGCGGGCATCCTCATCCCGTTCGCCGGCGCCCTCTCCGACTATATCGGTCGCAAGCGCATCATGGCTCCGGCGCTTATACTATACGGTTTGGGCGGACTGATCGCAGGCTCCGCAGCGCTCTTGCTTGACCGCCCCTTCGCTCTTATCCTCGCCGGACGAATCGTCCAGGGAATCGGCGCGGGTGGCACGTATCAAATCGCTTTAGCCCTTACAGGCGACGTTTTCACCTCCGGCGAGCGGACCAAAGCTGTAGGACTCCTCGAAGCAGCCAACGGTACCGGGAAGGTCGTCAGTCCAATCCTCGGGTCGCTCTTCGCGCTGATTTCGTGGTTCGCCCCATTCTTCGCATACGGCATCCTCTCCATCCCGATCGCGATTGCGGTCTGGTTGATCGTCAAGGAGCCGGAAAAAGAGCGTGAGCAACGTCCCATCGCACAGTATACCCAGGCCCTCAAGGGTATTTTTGCGAAAAAGGGTGTCGGACTCGGTGCGTCCTACCTGGCCGGGATGACGGGGCTCTTCCTCTTATTTGGCCTCCTCAGCTTCCTCTCGGACGAGCTCGAAGGCCGCTTTAACATTCGGGATTTCGCCAAAGGGTTTGTCCTCGCCATTCCAGTCTTGACCATGGCCGTCACGTCGTACGTGACAGGGCTTTTCTTACAGGGGAAGCGGGAGTGGCTTAAGCCGGCGATTGTCGGCGGACTCGTTCTCACCGGAGGTTCATTCTTTGTCCTCACGCTTGTCGATGGACTCATTCCCATGATGATCTTTATCTCTATCATCGGCCTTGGCATCGGTGCGACCCTTCCCCCCATCAACACCCTGGTCACAGGTGCGACGAACTCTTCGGAACGCGGTCTGGTCACCTCTCTTTACGGGACGGTGCGCTTCTTTGGTGTAGCGATGGGTCCCCCTCTCTTTGGCCTTGTCGTTGGAATGGGGCGGCTTCCCATGTTTGTGGGCGCTACGGTGATTGCCGCGATCTCAGCCGCGGCCGCGCTCTTTTTGATCAAGCCTAAACAGATCATCATACCGCCCGAAGAGCGCGAGGGCGGAAACGACTCAAATGCGGACTCGCCCAACGCTGACCGTCCTCATAGGAATGGTAACTTGAAGAACGGTGTCAACGGTCACCATAACAGCAACGGTCATCATAACGGAAACGGCGCAGTGCCTCGCCACGTCGGTGAGTCGGGCGAGACGTCCGACAAAGGGAAGGAGTCCGACACAGAGCGGGTGCCGGAGCCCTCACCGCGCTGAGATCCAGTGAAAGAAAAGCTCGTTTTCGTGACGGTAGAGTGCGTTCAAGCTAAAGTGCGGGATCGGTCGCAGCGCCTGAGGCCCTTCCACCATCGTGAGCTCACCAGAACCTCCGATCACCTTGGGCGCCAACGTACAAAAGAGGGAATCGACCATGCCGGCCTGCATGAACTGGTAGTTGACGGCGGCGCCACCCTCGACGAGGAGGCGTTCAATGCCGTAACGCTCTCGCAGCCGAGTGAGCGCCGCCTCAAGGTCGAGTTCGTCCTCGCCCACAACCTCTACCTCTGCAAACCGGCGCAAGCGGTCTCGTTCGGCAGGGTCCGACGATTCGATGGTCAATACGATCGCGCGCTCGGGCTGCCGAAAGAAGTCGCTCTCCACCGGGAGCTCTAGTGAGGCGCTGACCACGATTCCGTGTGGTTGCGCGGAGCGCCCCTGAGCCTGCCGTGGCCCTTCCATCTCCGAGGGGACGCCGGGAAAAGTCGGGTTGGCCCGCACGGTTTGGGCGCCACGCAATACGCCGTCGAAGTGCTGGCGGATGCGCAGCATCAATGCCCGGTCGACAGGACTGCCTAATTTTTGGTTCTGATGCTCGCTGTTGATCGTGATCTTGCCATCGATGCTTGCGACCATGTTGACAGCAACGTAAGGGCGGGTGTGATGCACCGGAACGAGGCTGAGATCATGGTAGATCGTTTCGGGTTCGAGATTCCGTCGTTGCGTAGGTAAGAGCTGCTCCACCAGCCGTACCTCCCTGTTCGTCCGAGCCTTCACTCGCTTTCCTCATTCTCCCCTTGCAGGATTGACCTCACAAGCCTTTCCATCTATAATTGATTACAACTAACAACGATTGTAGGTTACGGTGATCGCCATGCCAAACCTCAACCAGCTCATCCAGGCACTCCGTCAAGGCGGACTCAAAGTGACGCCGCAGCGGCACCTGCTCTGCTCGGTGATCGCGGATATCCATCACGATCATCCGACCGTCGAGACCCTGCATCAGAGAGCGGCTCGGCAGATGCCGACGCTCTCGCTCAAGACGGTATACTCCACACTCACCGAACTTGCAGCGTTAGGGGTTGTCCGCCTTGCTACCTTGGGCACCAATTCACTGAGAGTCGACGCGAACCCAGATCCTCACGCGCACTTAGTCTGTCGTTCCTGCGGTGAGGTGCTGGACCAACCTATAGCGTCTCCGCCGCCACTCTCACCCTCCCGCGCCAACGCCTTAGGCTTTGACGTCGAGGAGCAGGAGATCATCTTTCGCGGACGATGCGCCCGTTGCCGTGCAACGTAATCACGCGGCGACGTGGGAGTGAAACATAGGTCGCACGAAGGCGGGCAAGCCGTACCGACGTGGGCAACGAGTGCTTGGTCGTTAAACTTTGGAGGAGTGGGCAAACGTCATGGCAACGCACAACATAGGCAAAACCGAAAAGGCAGAGATGTACCTCAAGGCGATTCTCCTCCTCGGTCAGGAGACGCCCCCCGTCACCGTGACCAAGGTGGCCGAGTTTATGGGGGTCTCACCGGCATCGGCATCTGAGATGATCAAGCGCATGGAGCAAAACAGCTTGGTCGACACGTCGGGCGACGAAGGGATTCAGTTGACCGATCAAGGCGCTCAAGAGGCACGTCACCTTGTCCGCCGGATGCGTCTCGCGGAGCGCCTCCTCAGTGACATCCTTCACCTGCCCCTCCCCCTCATCTATGACGAAGCTTGCAAGTTGGAGCACGCCATGAGTGACGTCGTGGAGGAGCGCTTGGCCCAAATCCTCGGGGAGCCGGAGACGTGTCCCCACGGGTATCCGATTCCTTCTCTGGAAGGGCGAGTCGGTTGTCCTTTGATGGAGACCCTCGACACCCTCGAGCCAGGGGATCAGGCCAAAATCGTCAGCTTACCCGAACGCAACAGCACACTCCTCGAGTACTTGGTGCAAGAGGGAATTCAGCCCGGTGTGATCATTCACCTCGAGGAGCAGGCGCCCTTTAACGGCCCTCTCTTTATTCGGGTGGCCGACGAGCGCAAAGCGTTGTCCCGCGAAGCCCTGTCGGAAGTGCGCGTTCAGCGGGTTTATTAAAAGCCCAGGGAGCGCCGGCACCTCCGCAGAGCCGTCCGACCTTAGACCAGGCCCAATGGCTTTGAGATCTCTGTCGTCGGAGGCACGCGCTCCCGACTGACACGTACCATCCGTACACCGTGGGCGCCCTCACCGTAGTAGTGCGGCAACGTCGCCACTGGCGTGAAGCCCAGCCTTTGGTAAAGACTCCGGGCCGCGTGATTCTCCTGGGCAACCTCGAGGAAGCAGCGCCCGATGCCCATCTCCTCCGCCTCACGCAGGAGATGACGGCAAAGGCGCTCGCCGACTCCCCGGCCGCGCCGCTGGGGAGCGACCGCCAAGCTATAGATCCGTGCTGTCTCGTACTTGGGATGACGCCTGAGCAACGCAATTGCCCAGCCTATCACCCCGCCAGACTCTCTGGCCACGGCAATCAGGGCCCGCTTTGAGCGGAGCAAGTATCGCATTTGCCGCCGATTCACCGCACCGCCTCGCGGGAAGGCCACAGACTCCAGAGCCACCAGAGCCTCCAAATCAGTGACAGCCGCCCGATCAATGATGACTCCGTCCCCCGCCTCGGATGGTGGCATCCCGGCCGATGTCATGTGCCGCGGATTGACAGGGTTGATGTCGGGCTCTGCGCGCCATCCGACCATCGGTGCAGCCTCACGCGTCACAACGTACTTGCTGAGGAGTCGCAGCGGACGGTAACTCTCTTTGGTCCAGCGCAGGCTCGGAATTCCCCAGTCGTCGCCGACATTGCACTCAGGGAACGCCGCCCAACGCTGACGACAAAACTCACTGAAAATGAACTGAGCCGACCCATATAACTCCAGGTCGGTCTTCTCTATCAAAATCGATGCCTGGTTCCGATCCAGCGGCTCCCCGAGGGTGAATCCGATGAGCCGCTCGTCTGCGAGGAGTACCATCCCAGATAGCCCAAGGGCAACATGCTCGTCAAGAGCGAGTTGTGTCGCCAATGTATCGCGACGGCGCAATTCGACGGCGATCGGTGTTAGAGGATCTGCAGCGGTAGCGTGAACATCGGCGCGCTCCTGCCACTCCCTCAGAAGACGCCTGCACCCATCCACGTGATCAGGCCCCAGCGTCTCGGTGCGTACGGCGTGCTCTCGCGCAAACTTGTTGCGCGCCTGTCGCTTACTCTTGAGATCGCCCCCGCTTAACTCGATCATCTTGCGAGTCTCGTAGACGTAATCCCCACCCATCAGAGCCGAGCTCAGCGCGCCGACCCCTTGCAACCGCGCCCACAACTCCCCGCTGACGTACTCGATTCGGCTATGCGATGGATGAGCTACCTGGGCGTTGTATCCGTTCATGATCTCAAAACACTGCTCAATACACCGGTCCAGACGCCCCTCTCCGACAGGCGGAATAAGCATCGTGAGGTCTCCGGCCCCATTGGCAAAGACACAGAGGTGTCCCTCTATCATTTGCCAATAGAGTGACAGCCCGGCCCGCCAGATGAATGTGTTGGCAAAGGTGTAATCGGAAATGGGGTGCTTTAGACTCGAGAACGCTTCATCAAAAAGGGGTTTATCCTTGAGCTCAATGTGTCTCATCCCAAACTCTTGAATCAGATCGCCCATACGGCGCGACTCATCCCCGTCAGTGATGTTGTACTTTGTAGAGGGTGCCGGACGACAGGTCCGTCACGAAGAGCTCTCCCAGCGCGTCCTCGCCAAACGAGGAGATCCGCATGGAGGTTTGCAGCAGTTCGATGTGTCTCGGCTCGATTCCTGCGCCGGGCTCCCGCACGTCGAGCGCCCAAATGCGCCCATTGCAGTAATCGCCAAACACATACCAACCGTTGAGCGCGGGCACCTCTCGGCCACGGTACACATACCCGCCTGTAACCGAGCACCCACCGGTCTCCCGATGCCCGTATTCGTGGATCGGTAGCGTTAAACCTTGTGGGTCACACGCCCGGTTTCCGGGGTAGCAGTGCCTCCCCTCCATAATGTTCCAGCCGTAATTCTCCCCACCTAGGCTCTCTCGCGACTGCGCGTTCACCTCCTCCCAATCCCGTTGACCGACGTCGGCGATATAAAGGTCGCCACGTTGCCGGTCAAAGGAGAAGCGCCAAGGGTTGCGCAGACCGTAAGCCCAAATTTCGCCCCGTGCACGGCTCCGAGAGAGGAAGGGATTCTCCGACGGGACTGTGTACCCGTCGGTCCCGTCGACATCGATCCGCAGCATCTTTCCCAACAGCGTCCCGAGGTTTTGGGCATTGCCCCACGGATCGCCGGCTCGTCCGCCGTCTCCTGTGCCGATGTAGAGATAACCGTCAGGACCAAAGGCCATCATCCCCCCGTTGTGATTAGCGGCCGGTTGGTCGATGCTGAGCAACTCTGCGCGGCTTTCCGGGTCCACCCGGTACGTGCGCGGATTGACTGTGTACCGCACCACCTCAGTATTCCCGGCCCGGTTTGTCAGATTGATAAACATAAAACCATTCTCTTGGAAGCGCGGATGAAAGGCGACACTCAACAACCCTTGTTCCGACCCCCTGCTCACGCTTGACCCGACGTCGAGCAGCGGCGCCTCCTCCAGCCGCCCGTCTTTCACAACACGAATCCGCCCCACCTTCTCCACGACAAAGAGACGCTCTTGATCGCCCGGGGCATACGTCACCCCAACCGGTTGCGTCAAGCCCGACACCACTTCAGTCAGCCTAATATTGGGTACGGGTTGGGCAGCCACCGTTTGCCGCTCATCCGAAAAGAGAGGATCGACTCTGAGACGCCACCGCTTTATGTCGTCCACGCGCAAACCGGCCCTCTCAACAAAGCCCGAGGGAAGTTCTAGCGCGTACTGATACGTCCCGAATGTGGCCGGTGCATAAAGTTGGCGGCAGAGCGCCGGCGGGCGCGCCGGCCCGGGCTCCATGTGCCGCACGTCGAGGACGCGTCCGTCCGGTCGAAACCACACAATGTCGATAGGCGCCGCCACATTGCACATGTGAAACGCGCCGGTACTCTCGCGCTCAAACACAAAGAGGATCGCGGAACGCGCCATGACGTCGGGGTGAATGAATTGATACCCGGCCGCGCGGCCATCAGAGGAGTCGGCGACCAGTACGTTTACCCAAAGCGCTTCTCGATCCGGGCGTTCAAACTGAACCTTTTGCACGTCCAAGGCGCAAAAAGGATCTGTCACAAGGGGCGCCGAATCGCGACACACGTCTGCGTGGTACTCCCCAAGAGACTGCAAGAGATCCTCGGCCGCCACAGTCGTCAACCACATTCCCGTAGCCGCGCTGAGGACGATCAGGGAAGCCAGTATGGATTGCCACCATCGTGCGATGCGCTGTTTTGAACGCATAACGTCGCATCCCGCCTCTATATTGAATGTGAACCTGCACGTCACCAATTTCGCCGTTTCACCTTTCGCTCCTTGGTGTGCCTGACCGTCAACCGCTTCACCGGGCCCGCATCTCCCTCGGGTCGGAGAACCTCACCTGGGTCGCCGCGTAACGCCCCGACGTGAAAGGCCGGTTACCCAGTGTACAAGGGTGAGAACGATACACCCGGCTCCCACGTAACCGGTGAGCGGATACGCGGTGCCTACCAGCTTGCCGAAGCCTGCCCCGGAGAGAGGCGCGGCCACCCCCACAATCAATGGGGCTATGTACGGTGAACCGACACGCACCCGCGACGCGACCCGCCGGGTGAGAGCAAAGAGTGCCGCGATCGCCGTCGTCAGCATCGCAGCCCAGATTAAAAACGTGTAGAGCGCGGCGACGATCGGGCCTGCCGCGCCGGCGGCCAACAGCATCGGCATCTCTCCCACCTGTCCGAGGCCGACCGTCGCACTCACCGAGACGCACACCCCTGCGCCCAGGAGTGTAAGCAAGACTCCACCCGCCACGCCACCGCTCCATGCATCCGTGCGTGTGCGAATCTCTTTCCCGAGCGCACCAAAGAATGAGAAGGCGAAGGTTAGATTGTACGAGACGTAAAGCAACGAAGCGTACAACCACGATTCGGGCACCCACGACGCGCGCGGGGCCGAGGGAATCCCCGTCACCGACAGGATCGGTTCGGCCGAACCTAACCCGACCTTCAACGTAACCCAGGAGATCAAGGATGCCAGAGCGATAGTGAGAATACTGTTCACGTTGAGCATGTGTTCGAGGCCGAGCCCGACGACGATCGCGGCGGCCGCGCCGAGCAGAGTAGCGCCGACGAGTGGGGAGACCCCAAACGCGTGGGCGACGAGCGCCCCTCCGCCCGCCATCATGACGGAGATGGACGTCAGCATGGTAGCCGACAGGACGATGTCGAAGAGCGTGGTGACGGTCCCGTCGGCGCACACCGCCTTGAGCAGCTCCCGGTGGGAGACGGTGCGATGCTCGTGCGCTATGAGTAAAAAGAGACCACCGCAGACAGCCAAAAGCAGCCCCGCCGTTCCGATCCCCCACCATCCTTGATGCCCAAACTTGACAAAGAATTGCAGGTGCTCTTGACCGGACGCAAATCCGGCGCCGATCATACTGGCCGCAAAGGCTCCCGCTAGGTGTAGGCCGCCAATCTTCCCGCCCGCCACAACGTCACCTCGTCTCCTGTGCCTAAAAGCGCGCCTTGTACGAACATACCTATGCGCACGGGCGACACATTAAAGACCTCTGGCCGGGAAAGGTTGTAGGCATGGCAATAGCGTATCTTTCGTGTTGGTGAGATGATAGGAGGCACTCTACTTGGATCACATTCGCCTTGGTGGGGGCATCGATGAGCACTGGCACAAGTCGGACGAAGCGCTCAAGGGGCGCGAGACGGCGTCGTGGGAGCGTGAACGCTTCGATGTCGGCTCCCCCCAAGATATCCGCACCGACATTTTGGAGACCTTTGACTACTGGTATAAGGGGAGCAACGCGCTCGTGCGCATCGTGACCGACGAGTTTGTCTCGGTCTGTCCGTGGAGCGGTCTGCCCGACTTCGGTCAGCTTACGATCGAGTACGTCCCCGACGAGAAGTGCATTGAGCTAAAATCGCTCAAGTATTACTTGTACAGTTGGCGCAACGTAGGCATGTTCTACGAACACATCATCAACAAGCTGCTCGAGGACTTGGTCGAGGCGTGCAGCCCACGTTATATGCGCATCCATGGAGTGTTTAACATTCGCGGGGGCTTGGGCACAGAGGCCGAAATCAGTTGCGGTGAGCCTCCAAAGCAATCACGTTAAGCCTCTTTGCGCAGGCGGCGTTCGACGGGCGTCTCGATCAATAGGCGCCGCAACCCAAATCGAGTCGCCACGGGTGTCAAGAGTTCACGCGCCTCGGCGCGGCTTACGTCGGCAATGAGATGCACCTCCTCCCACGTCCTGCCGTGGGAGAATCCGTGAAGATCCTTCCCGGCGAAGTGGAGGATCCGCTCAAAACTCCGTGGCAACTCGCGCTGCGCGCGCCGAATGAGGAGCGTGCGGGCTACGTATCCCAGGCTGAGTCCGATCGCTTCCACCTGCAGCGTAATCAGGACGACGAGACTCGACCACTGGAAGAACATCCCTTCTGAGATAATGTAGGCCAATCCGATCACGTAGGCGAGTGGACCCGTCAACGCCCCTGCGGCAAAGGCGAGACGCGCCAGGGTGATGAGTCGGTTGCGGAACGCATCCACTGGAGCGTAGGGGATATGCAGGGTGATGATCTCCCGATCAGGCTCCTTGGGCTCTCCGACCTCTTCGATTTGAAGGTGACGCACTCCCGGAACTCGCCACAGGAGATCACGGATACGGTCGATCCCCTCCCCGCGTGGAAATCCGTAGAGCCGCAATTCCCCAGTGCGCTCATCCGCTTCAACACGGCATGGGACCTGCACGCGCAGGTTCCCTTTGAGCAGCCGCTCGGCCACCGCAGCGCAAGCTCCGGACCAATCCCGATAGTAGAGGCGGTACAAGACCGTAATTTGGCCCCAGTGAAAGTACATGCTGAAGAGGACGCCAAAGAACACCCAGAGCCACGTGTGTTCCAAAGCGCCCGCAAAGTTCTTTCCCCCATCGATATCCCGCGGCCACAGCGCCCACACGACGTAGACGATCCACCCCATGATCGCTGCGGCGAGCCGGCTGTCGCACACGTACCCAAGGAATGGAAATCGCCACTCCTCCGATTGAAAGCGCATGCGCAGGAGCCGCTGGCGAACGAGGCCAAAGAGGGCGCCAATCGTCGCAAAGAGGAGCGTACTGCCGATGAGGCTCACACCAAACCTAAGGAGTAGCTCCCACAGTCGCGCCGGCCCAAAGGCATCCCTCAAGTCGGGAGGCGCAAACCAGTTGTTTACCCAGGCATAAACCAGGGAGAAAGTAGCAAAGAGCCACGGGAGGGCCGCGCCCGCCCAGGCGCCCGCCTGGACGGCGCGAGCGAGAGAGCCGAACGCGCTCAGCCCCTCGTTCACCCACCGATCGATGTCTCTATCGCCAATCGGCGCAAGGTATCGTTGCGGCGGGGGACGTCTGGCGCGCGTGCGTCGCAAGCGGCTCAACTCCTCTCCCGTGCGCTTCACCCCAACCACTCCGTGTGAAAGACGCCCTCCTTGTCCACACGACGGTACGTATGCGCTCCAAAGTAGTCGCGCTGGGCCTGCAGCAAATTGGCAGGAAGGCGCTCCAGGCGATACTGGTCATAGTAGGCAAGGGCCGACGAAAAGCCCGGTACCGGAATGCCACGCTGGGCCGCCCAACTCACCACGGTTCGCCAATCACTTTGGGCCTGGGCCAAGACATCGGTGAAGAAAGGCGCCAACAACAGGTTCGCGGGCGGATTCCCGCCGGTGTACGCCTCCTTGATCCGGTCGAGGAACTGAGCCCGGATGATACACCCGCCGCGCCACAGCGAGGCGATCTCACCAAAGTTGAGCTCCCAGTCGTACTCGCGCGCCGCCCCGGCCAACAGGGCAAACCCCTGGGCGTACGAGCAGATTTTAGCTGCGTAGAGCGCGTTGCCGATCGCCTTGACGACCACGTCTCGCTCGGGAGATTCGGGCGATGCCGTCGGACCGGGAAGGATCTTGGCAGCCGCCTGCCGCTCCTCTTTGATGGCTGAGATGTAGCGCGCGTAGACCGCCTCGGTAATCGTCGGCGCCCCCACACCCAAGGCCAACGCCTCTTCGGACGTCCATCGACCGGTCCCCTTATGTCCCGCTTCATCCAGGATCACGTCGACCATCGGTCGGCCGGTCTCAACATCCACTTTGCGCAGAATGTCCGCCGTGATCTCGATGAGGTACGACTGCAGCTCCCCCTCATTCCACGAAGCGAAGATCTCGCTCATTTCAGCCGGGGTGAGGCCGAGAAGCTCCTGCATGAGGAAGTACGCTTCGCAGATGAGTTGCATGTCGCCGTACTCGATCCCGTTGTGTACCATCTTGACAAAGTGGCCGGAGCCGTCTTTCCCTATGTAAGCGCAGCAAGGCTCTCCGTTTACCTTGGCCGAGATGTCGATCAAAATTTTACTGGCGGGCTCCCACGCTTTCAGGGAGCCACCCGGCATAATGCTCGGCCCTTTCAGGGCGCCTTCCTCCCCGCCTGAGACACCCGCGCCGAGGTAGTGCAATCCCCGGCCCTCGAGGGTTTCGGCGCGACGAATCGTATCCTTAAAGTATGAGTTCCCGCCGTCAATGATGACGTCCCCAGGTGAGAGCAAGCCTGCAAGTTCGTCGATCACGGCGTCCACGGCCCTCCCTGCCTGGACCATCAACATCACTTTGCGCGGCCGGGCCAACGAGGCGACTAACTCCTCGAGGCTCGCCGTCGCCGTGATGTTCTTCCCCTTGGCCGGCCCCTCCATAAACGCCTCAGTACGGCTGTACGTCCGATTGTAAACGGCCACCCTGTAGCCGTGCGATTCCATGTTGAGGACGAGATTTTGGCCCATGACGGCTAAGCCGACCAGACCAATGTCACACGTTGACATACACGTTGTCCACCTTTCACCGTCGAATAAGAGTGCTGCCATGGCTTTTTCCGCGTCTTGCACCGCGAACCCTGCCCACACCGTATAGGGTCAGCGACGCACCTTAGGCAGCGGGCCCGTTTGAGGCACTCCGGGAATCCACGCGTTCTCATCATACCCGAGTCGCTCCCAGAAGCCGCGGTGCGGGTGGTCGATCAGCTCCACCTGACTCAACCATTTGACAGACTTATAACCAAACATGCGGGAGACAAAGAGACGAACGGGGCCGCCCTCATCGTGCGAGAGGGGATTACCATCTTTGAGCACCGCCAAGATGACGTCATCGAGACGGGCCTGCTCCAGCGTCAGCGCGTCGGTGTAGACACCGTCGTACGAGTAAAACTTTACATGCGTGGCTTCGGGACGGACACCGACCCGGTCGAGGAGGTGTGTAAGTGGGATCCCTTCCCACGTCACATTGTAAACGGACCAGCCGGAGACACAGTGAAAGTCTCGGACCCACACGTCGCGCTCAAGGGCCTCCACTTCCGGCCACGTCAAGGTGAGCGGCCGATCGACCAGGCCGTCCACGTTGAGTCGCCAACGCTCTTGATCAAACCAAAATGGTGCGCGGGCGACGTTGTAAATCCGAAATCGGCCTCGTGCCCCTCCCCCGACTGGGGGCCGCGAGAGCGAGCTCGGCGTCGGAAGGGGTTCGTACGGTGTCGCGGCCCCTCGCCCGCCCTTGACCACTGTAGGTCCTGCAGCGCTCAGCCCCCTGGAGCGCTGCAGGTAGTTGACGACGCCAACCAGAGATGCGACGGCACCGAGCTGTAGTGCGGCGAACAGGAAGAGGCGCCTCCGCTTGGTCGCCTGCATCTGGTGGTACGCTGCCATGGTTGGATCGGTCGGTAGCGCGTGCTTCCGGGCTTTACGCGACCCCGCCCACGGTAATCCCAAATCGATCCTCCGCCACCGCCCCCACGCGTGAAGGGTGAGGTACGGCACGCCGATCCACGTCAGGATATCGTGCCACCACAGCGCGGTGTACGTCCACGGCAATAGGGCGCGATCCCACCACAGGACCACGCCCGACACCGTCCATCCGACAGCGAGGAGCACCGCGACCACGAGATTGAGCCGACGTCCCAGCCATCGGGAGAGCGTGCGCCAGTGACGAACGGCGTGAATGAGGTAGACGAGAAGGAGCAGAGCGCCCGCGACGCCTGCCGCAATGTGCAGCTCTTTGAGAGCGACACGCACAGGCGCGAGCGGCGCCCGCAGCGAGGGCAGGTACAAGAGAAATCCGGAGACGGCCATAAAGAGCAAGATCGACGCGTACGCGCGATGGATCCAGGCGAGTCGCCACGTGAATCCAAACCGCCCAATCTTACTCTTTCGCGGCCGCCCCCTGTCAACCACTGAGGCTACACGTCCACAGGTGCGCCGCGGCGCACTGACTCCGCGGCCGCATGGCATAGGCGCAACGAGTTTCGAGCAGATTCGGCCGAGAGTTTGCTACCGTCGGCTCGGCCGGCCACCGTCTCCACCGCGTATTGCAATTGGTCCCTAAAGCTGTCGACCTTGCCCACAGCGGCCTCCTCAACTTCGCCTTCGGGTGTATAAATGCGGAGACTTCCGGAGGAATTGAAGCTAACAGTCGCCCGTTCAAAGTACGCGTCGAATCCGTGCTCGAAGGGGATGGACTCAACCGCGATGCCGCCGCAGTGGCCCGAGATCGTCGGTCCGCCCTCAAAGATGAAATGGGTCGTAACATAGGCTATGTGTCCAAAGTTGTTTTGGACACCCGACGCGAAGACTCGCTGTGGCACTCCTGCGATGTACTGAACGTAGTCTGCATCGTGCACGAAGAGGTCGATGACGATCCCGCCGTTGTCGTTGGCCCTCTCGTTGGTTCGCCAGTTGGACTGAGCGATCACGCGCTTGAGGTGCAGGGCGTTGAGCGCCCCGAATTCGCCGGACTCGACCCGCTCCTTAAGATAGGCAAATTCCGGAAAGAAGCGGAGAACGTGTCCGACCATGAGCTTCCCGCCGCTCTCTTGCGCGGCGGCCACCATGGCGTCGGCATCTTCGAGCTCGAGAGCGATCGGCTTCTCGACCAACACGTCCTTCCCAGCCTTCAGGGCTCGTATCACCGCATCTTTGTGCATGGGCGACGGCAGGCAGACATCGACGAGCTGCACTTGGTCGTCGGCGAGGAGTTCATCGAGGGAATCGTAGACACTCACGCCGGTGAGGTCCTCCTGTCCCCCGCCGGTGCCGAGGTTTCCTTTTACGTCGCTCCAATCGCCTTTTTTCTTTTTAGGATCCCGTGTGACGATGGCATGGACGCGCGCATCCTTCAGGCCTTTGGCGGCCTGGTAGTGCGTCGTCCCCATAAATCCCATGCCGACGATCCCAATGTTGACCATCGCTAAAACGCTCCTATTTTCTTTAAGTACTCGACGGAGCTCACCACGCGTGCCTGGCGTTGCTCGAGCGTGAGTTCGCCTTCTCCAGCCACCCCTTCGAGCTCCATGCTGAACGGTCCGTAAAATCCGGCCTGGTTAAGGCGCTCAAAGAGACCGGGCAGATCGATGGTCCCTTCGCCAAGTGCCGGGAAGTACCACTCTTTAAAGCCCTTGCGACTATCCTTGAGGTGCACGTGGACCACGTACTCGAGGAGCCGCTCGATCTCATCGAGAGTATCGATGCCCTCATTGTAGAAGTGAATGTTGGCCGTATCAAAGTTGATGCGCACATTTCGGTGGTTCACCTGACGCATCGTCTCAAGACCCGTCGCGGCGTTGGTCACGAGCGGCGGATGGGTCTCCAAGGCGATGACGAGTCCGAGTGAGAGCGCATAGTCACCTAATTCCTTAAGCCGGTTGTACACCGTCGCCGAACGGCTCGGGCACGAGAGGACGAAGGTGCGCGCCCCCAGACGGTGAGCAATATCCATTCGCCGTTTGACCACGTCCATCACCGCGGCGTCCTCGAGGTCGGCGCCGCCGTTCCCCGTCAAGATCCGAATCCCGTTGGCGCGCACGAGCTCTTCGAACGACGCGATCTCCTCTTCGCTCGACTTCTCGCCGATCACCGCTGAGGCCGGTACATTCAATCCGCCCATATCGTGCGCTTTCATGGCGAGTTCGACAAAGTCCAACCCGGCGTTGGCCGCCTGTTCCACCGCCACCCGCACACCATGAGGTCCGTAGCAATTGCTAAAGACTCCGACCACATTTTTACCCATACAAAACACGCCCTTCTAGAACTCTAATTCTCATCGTACACGTGAAGCCCGGCGCTACTTATGAATCGCACGGTCGTCCAGGGAGAGCGCTGCCTCTTTCACCACTTCCGACAGGGTTGGGTGGGCGTGGGTGAGATGCGTGATGTCCTCACTGCTGGCACCGAACTCGATCGCTGCCACAGCCTCGGCAATCAAATCGCCTGCGCGCGGTCCCACGATATGCACGCCAAGGAGCCGGTCCGTTTTGGCGTCGGCCAAGATTTTAACGAGGCCATCCGTCGCGTCAAGGCAGCGGGCTCGCCCATTGGCGCGAAAGGGGAAGCTCCCTTTGCGAAACTCAATGCCGCGGGCGACCAGTTGCTCTTCGGTGGGGCCTACCGCTGCGATCTCGGGATCGGTGTAGGCAACCGAAGGAATCGCATCGTAGTTGATATGAACGGGTCGCCCGGCGATTCCCTCGACACACGCGATCCCCTCTTTTTCGGCCTTGTGGGCCAGCATCGGGTCGCCCACGCAATCGCCCACGGCAAAGACTCCGGGGACCGAGGTCTCAAAGACCTCGGTCACCTGGACAAAGCCCCGCTTGTCTAGACCGACTCCAAGCTCCTCTAGCCCGAGACCTTGAGTACTCGGCACTCTGCCTACCGCCAGGAGTATCCGGTCGCACGTGATCGGGTCGCGCCCCTCAATGGTGACCTGGGCCTTACCTTCCCCCGCGCTCCCAGCGCCCTGGACACGTGCGCCTAAGTCGAATCGCAAGCCTTGCCGCTCAAAGATCCTGCGGGCCTCGGCAGCGATCTCAGCGTCGGCGCCCGGCAGAATCCGATCCTGATACTCAACGACCGTGACCTCGGCGCCGAGTCTACTCCAGACCGTGCCGAGCTCCAGACCGATGTAGCCCGCGCCGATGACGACGAGTGAGTCGGGTACGCGCTCATACGCGAGCGCCTCGGTGCTCGTCCCGACGCGCTCATCGGCCAGGTCGATCCCAGGTAAGATCGCGGGCTTGCTTCCGGTGGCAATCATGATCCGAGAGGCTTCCACAAGACTCTCGCCGTCCGAGTTGCTGACGGCCACACGCCCTGGTTCAACGATCCGCGCCCGCCCGGTGTAGCGCGTGATGTTGTTCTTCGCAATCAATGCATCGATTCCCTTGACAAGAGTGCCAACGATGCGCTCTTTTCGCCGTTGCATCGCCCCGACGTCGAGGGTAACCTCACCCACCCCCACGCCATGAGCGCCGAGTCGGCTCCTAGTGTGTGCGTACAACTCACTCGACTCGAGCAACGCCTTGCTGGGAATACATCCGACGCGCAAACAGGTGCCGCCCAAGCGGGCGTTCTCGTCGACGCACGCCACGTTCATGCCCAACTGCGCAGCGCGGATGGCCGCGGTGTACCCACCTGGCCCACCACCTATGATGATCAGGTCGTGTGCTGACACGTGTACGTCCCCCTCCCGAATTCATGCCGGATCGAGCTCGCTCTAGACGTCGAGAAGCATCCTCGCCGGATTCTCGATACCTTCTTTGATCCGGACCAAGAACGTTACCGCCTCACGCCCGTCGACAATGCGATGATCGTATGTAAGCGCAATGTACATCATCTTGCGCACCACCACTTGACCATCCCGTGCGATCGGACGCTCCTCAATCGCATGCATGCCAAGGATACCGCTCTGCGGGGGATTGACGATCGGAGTGGATAGCAACGATCCGTAGACGCCGCCGTTGCTGATCGTAAAGGTACCGCCCTGAAGCTCCTCGAGTGAAAGCGTATTCTCTTTCGCCCGCTGCGCGAATTCCGCCACGGCTCGCTCGATCTGTGCGAAGCTCATACTCTCAACGTTGCGTAGAACGGGAACCACCAGGCCCTTGCCCCCCCCCACCGCGATTCCTATGTCGCAGTAGTGGTGGCGTATAGATTCCAGTCCCCGCTCCGTCCGATGGACCTCGGCGTTTACTTGGGGAAACTCCCGCAACGCACGGACAGCCGCCTTGACGAAGAAGGACATGAATCCCAGTTTCACTCCGTGCTTCTTTTGAAACGCCTCTTGTAGCTCAGAACGGAGCGCGATCACTTGAGTCATGTCGACTTCGTTGAACGTCGTGAGCAGCGCAGCTGTTTGCTGCGCCTCCACCAGGCGCTCGGCAATGCGCGTCCGAATCGGGCTGAATGGAACCCGCTCGACGTAACGGGCCGGCGTGGAGGTCCCTTCGCGGGCAGACGCCTCCTCAGGGCGCTTGGTCGCTCCAGCATCGGCCGGCACATCCGGCGCAACCGCCTGAGGCGCCTGTGCTTCGTGCTCCCGGCGATCAATATGACGCTGCACATCTTCCTTTAATAAGCGCCCACCCGGCCCCGTCGCCTGAACGACATCGGCCCGCAGACCGTGCTCCTCGAGCAGGCGTCTTGCGGCCGGCATCACGGGACTTCCCTCGGCATCAGGTGGTTGCACGGTGCTCGGTGTCGTCGTGGACGGCTGAGCGCTCTCCTCGACATCGGCGCCCTCGTCGACCGCGCCCTCGTCGACAGCGCCTTCGTCAATGGTGGCGATCACGGTGTCGACGGCCACACTCTCACCCTGAGCGGCTCTCACTTCGAGTAGGCGTCCCGAGACCGGAGCCGGCAACTCCAACGTCGCCTTATCCGTCTCAAGCTCGACGAGGATCTCTCCCTCCTTCACGGGATCGTTGGGAGCCTTGCGCCACGCCCCAACGAAGACTTCGGAGATCGACTCTCCTGCGCTGGGCACTCTCACTTCGATAGCCATTTTCAGACGCTCCCTTCTAACGCTCGGGCTCCAGATCAAAGGCCTCGCGACACAATCTTTCTTGCTCTTGGCGGTGACTGCTTAGCGATCCGGTAGCAGTACTCGCGGACTCGGGCCGACTCACCCGCCGGAGCTCTCGATCGCCAAAGCGGGCGTTAAATTTGTAACTGAGGTACGGCCACACGCCCATGTTGGCAGGCTCTTCTTGCACCCAACAAAGCTCGGCATCGGGATACCGGTTCAGTTCTGCCCTTATGGCCGCCTCATCCATCGGATACAACTCCTCGACACGGATGATGGCAACGTCTTGGCGCTCGAGGGCTTCGCGCTGCTCAAGCAACTCGTAGTAGATCTTACCCGTGCAAAGCAGCACCCGGTTGACGCCGTGCGCAACTAGCGGGTCGCCGATCACGCTTTGGAAGCCGCCTGAAGACATCTCTTGGAGCGAAGAAGCCACCTTGGAGTGGCGCAGGAGACTCTTAGGCGTAAAGACGATTAACGGCTTGCGCCACCGCCGCAACGCTTGTCTGCGCAAGAGGTGAAAGTATTGACTCGGAGTGCTGGGCATGGCGACCTGGAGGTTATCTTCTGCCGCCAGTGACAGGAAGCGCTCTACACGGGCGCTGGCGTGCTCAGGTCCTTGACCCTCGAAGCCGTGCGGGAGCAACAACACCATACCGCTGAGTCGGTTCCACTTCTCTTCGGCGCTGGCGAGGAACTGATCGATCATGACCTGCGCCACATTGACAAAATCCCCAAACTGGGCCTCCCAGAGGACGAGTCCATCGGGGTAGTCGAGACTGTAGCCGTAATCGAATCCCAGGACACTCGTCTCGCTCAACGGGCTGTTATACACCTCGACAGGCGCCTGGTCAGGGTGAACGTGCTGCAGTGGGGCGTAACGCTGATCGTCCTTTACATCGTGCAGGACCGCATGGCGTTGGCTAAACGTCCCGCGCTCGCTGTCTTGACCCGTGAGGCGCACCCGACACCCCTCCACCGCCAAGCTGGCGAACGCGAGCGCCTCGGCGGTCGACCAGTCTACGGCGCGAGCGCCCTTGGCCATGTCGAGTCGCGCTTGGCGAAAGCGATCGAGGCGCGGGTGAAGATTGAATCGCTCAGGAAGGCGAGTGATCGCGTGCAGATACTCGACGAGCCGGTCTGAAGGGACCGAAGTCTCCTTCGAGTCGGCATTCTCCTTGGAGCCGCCCACATACCCGCTCCAAACCCCTTTGCGCTCTTCCGTGGGTCTCTCATAATCATCGCGCCGGGCTGCGCGCAGGGCGGTGTCCAACCGCTCTTGTCTCGCCCGCACGATCTCCTCAGCCTCGGCGCGGGTGACGCCGCCGAGGTCGAGGAGATGCTCTAGGTACGCTTCGCGCACCGGTTTGCGTTGGCGGATAGCGTCGTAAAGGAGCGGTTGTGTAAAAGAGGGCTCATCTCCCTCGTTGTGTCCTCTGCGGCGGTAACAGTACATGTCGACGACGACGTCCCGTGCGAACTCGTAGCGAAAGTCCATCGCCAGCCGCATCACCTGAGCGACGGCCTCCGGGTCCTCCCCGTTAACGTGAAAAATCGGACTCTGCAGCATGCGCGCCACGTCAGATGCATACGTCGTGGAGCGGCCTTCGCCCGGCGAAGTGGTAAACCCGACCTGGTTGTTGACGATGACGTGAAGCGTCCCGCCAACCGTGTACCCTTCCAACTCACTCAAGTTTAAGATCTCCTGAATGACGCCCTCGCCGGCGAAGCTGGCGTCCCCATGGATCAGGAGCGCCATACTCCGCTTGCCGCGTGTCCCGCCGACTCGATCTTGCTTGGCTCGCAGCCGCCCAAGGGCGACCGGATTCACAAACTCTAAGTGACTTGGATTAAAGCTAAGCGAGAGGTGGACACTCTCGCCGTGAGCCGTCGTCCAGTCGCTGCTGTAGCCCAAGTGGTACTTGACGTCGCCGCGCCCTAAAAACAGATGGGGGTCAACATCCTCAAACTCACGGAAAATCTCGTCGGGATGCTTCCCCAAGATGTTGGCCAAAACGTTGAGGCGGCCCCGGTGGGCCATTGCCATCACGATCTCGACGATCCCCTGTTCTCCGGCCTTTTCAATCGTGAGATCCAAAAGGGGAATGAGACTCTCCGCCCCTTCGAGGGAGAAACTCTTGGCACCCACGTACTTTTGCTGGATGAACTCCTCAAAGATGACGGCGTCCGTCAAACGCGTGAGGATTCGCAACTGCTCCCGTCGGTCGAGACGGAGACGATTCTCCGTGCTCTCCATCCGCTCTTGAAGCCACTCCCGTACCCGCATCTCGTTGATATGCATGAACTGGACACCGATGGAGCGACAGTAGGTGTTTTGCAACCGCTGCAGCACGTCCCGCACGGTCTCTATTCCGTCGCCCGCGATGGTCCCCTTGGGAACTGGCCGATCAAAGTCCGTCTCGGTAAAGCCATAATAGGCAGGATCAAGATCGGGAAAGGTGCCGCGAGTGTCAAACCCCAACGGATCGAGCCGGGCCAACATGTGACCGCGCACTCGGTAGGCCCGCACCAGTTGGCTCACACGATTCTGCAAGATGGCCGCGTCCGCTTCGCGCGACTGGACGTGCGCCGCCGGCGCGGCAGCGGGAGTCCCATTTACGTGGTCCTTCCTCGCAGTCCCATCGGCGCCCACAGCGCCATCCAATCCGTCAAAGTAGGCGCGCCAGTCCGCCCCTACGGACCCGGGGTCCTGGAGGTAGCGTTGATACAGTTCGTCTACGAAGCCAGCATTGAGCGCTCCCGGCAGGAGCGCAAAAGAGCGGTCCACAGTGAATCTACCGCCTTTCTACTGGGGTGCCACCTTCTATAGACTTCTTTCCGCAGAATATGGTTATTCCTGCCTGGAGCGATTCTTGGGGCAATTGCCAAGGATAAAAATGGAGTGTGTATTTGCTGATGGAGATGGTTGTGGCCTAGCGGCGCTGGTACCGTCGGTTGGGCCGCGCCCCGCGCGTGGCCCGTCGCAGGAATGCTTCGGCCTCCAGTTGCCCAAAGGCACGTCCACTCTCTTCGTAAATGAGGGCTAGGGCCCGCTCTACGGACCAGGCTTCGCGATACGGCCGCTTTGACGTAAGTGCATCGAAGACGTCGACAACCGAGACGATCCGGGCGAAGGGGTGAATCTCCTCTCCCTTGATCCCGCGGGGGTAGCCGAGGCCATCGTAGCGCTCGTGATGCTCGTGAGCGACGCGTGCGGCTCGCTCGTCGACCTGAGGAAATCGTCGTAGCATCTGATAGCCGAAGCCGGGATGCTTGCGCACCTGGGCGAACTCCTCGTCAGTGAGCCGCCGGGGCATCTGCCATATCTTATCGTCTACGTACATCTTGCCGACGTCGTGCAAGAGTGCTCCCGCCGCCAACGCCTTGAGCTCATCGTCGGAGTAATCCAAATCCATGGCGAGCACCACTGAGAGCGAACAGACGCCGACGGAATGACTAAAGACCACGTCTCCTTGATCACGCATCTCTTGGAGGTTGGCGAGAAGCGCGGGATTATCTTTAAATTGGTCCATCACATGTTTGACCGCGTACCGAATCTGACGGTCGTCCAACGCAAATAAAGCCCGCACTTTGTGCAGGTGAGATGTGAGTGCGAAGATTGCTTCGATGCGTACGTCACGAGACTGCGCCACAACTGGCGCGGTCGGCGGCGACTCAAGTGGTGCGACGCGCATACTCAAACCCCATCCCCCAATGAAGTCGATTCGACCAAATGCTCAAGTGTAGTATTTCACAACGTTTCGTGGGATGGTGTCGAAAAATGTCGTTCCAAATCCGCGCTAGATAAACATGCAAATGTGTTGTATAATTATCCACATCTTGACGATGAGGTGTGTGCGATTTGAAGGATCTTTTGACACTGCGTCACTTTTCGGGTGACGAGATTCATGCGATCATCCGTGCCGCCGTTCACATAAAGAGCCATCCCGAAGAGTACGCGGATCGCCTGCGCGGCAAGAATCTGCTCATGCTCTTTCAAAAGACATCCACGCGGACCAGACTCTCCTTTGAGATCGGTATTCAGGAGTTAGGCGGCCGCTCCATATTTATGGATTGGAATACCTCCAATTTTGCAATATCGCCCATCCGCTACGAAGCGATGTACGTCGCTCGACACATTGACCTCATCATGGCGCGTTTGGTGCGTCACAGTGACGTCGTCGCCCTCGCGGACGCGATTGACATTCCCGTCATCAACGGCTGTACTGAGCGTTACCATCCGACGCAAGCGCTCGCAGATCTCCTCACCATCTACGAGCGTGAGGGCACGTTTGATGGCGTGACGTTAGCTTACATCGGAATTCACAACAACGTGGCCAACTCGCTCGTCGCCGCCGGCACCAAGGTCGGAGTGAAGGTGATCTTAGTGACACCGGAAGTGAATCAGGCCTCGTGGGATATCACATTGATGGAAGAGGCGGAGCGCACGGGCCTGCTGGAAGTGACACGCGATCCCGAAGCGTTGCGAAAGGCGGACTACGTCTACACCGACACGTGGGTCGACATGGAGCACTTCGACGATCCCGCCTACGCCGATGAGAAAGAGCGGCGCCTGCGGGTCATGCTCCCCTACCAACTCCGGGGGGAGCTCCTTGGAGAGAACGACCCATACATCATGCACGACATGCCGATTCACCCGGGCCTTGAGATCGCCAAAGAGCTTATCGAGTCCCCCCGCTCGGTCATCTTTGACCAAGCGGAGAACCGCCTCCACGCGCAGAAAAGCATGATGCTCCACCTGTGCGACAGACTCGACTAAGCCCCGAGCCACCTTGCAAGTCGCCTTTCGAACGTGAGTTTTTGCTACTTTACAGCCCTCGTGCCGCAATGGCCGGGGGCTGCTCGCCGTGTCCTGGGTTGCTAAGCGATGGTCGGGCGAATCAGCGCGCCAACAGGCATTCGTCACCCGCTTCATGCATGCGCAATCCGTCGCGGCAAGGTACTCTCCTGCTGCACATATGCAGCGTAAAGCTGCAGGTGGAGCGAGTCCCGCAGGCGCGAGCTTCCCTTATCATCCCAAAGGTTGTTTTGCTCCAACGGGTCCTCCGCCAGATCAAAGAGTTCGCCGAACGCATTCCCCGGATACGTCGTAAGCTTGTACCGCTCCGTCACCAGCGTCCGCAACCGCAGCCCCAGCCAGTCTTCATCGTTCTCGACAATGATGCAATCATTCACGGCCGCCTGCGCACCGTCGAGTTGGGGACTAAGTGACCTTCCCGGCCACGGGGGGAGCTGTAGTGAATCCGGTCGATCGAGCATGATCTCCCCTTGGGGGATCGGTACACCGCAGTACTCCAACAAGGTGGGCGCAAAATCGATCTGGCTCACCACCCCGCTGCTACGCACCCCCTGGGCAATGCGACCGGGCAAGTTCCAGATGAGCGGCACTCTGAGAAGACCTTCAAAATGGAACGGTCCCTTTTTGTTCATCCAGTGATCGCCCATCATATCGCCGTGGTCAGAGAGGAAGACGACGAGGGTATTCTCCCGCAATCCGCACGCTTCCAACGTCCGCATCACACGACCCACGCCCTCGTCGACGAAACTTACCATTCCATAGGTCATCGCCATGATGTGTGCGATCCACGGCGTCCACATAGAGGCTGGCTCTGTGAGTCCGCCGACCCAGCGACCCCTCTCGTAAATCTCGCCGTAAAACGGAGGAAGCGACGCTAACTCGCCTTCGACCCGATTGGGCTGAGACATCGCCGAAGGGGCATACATGCTGGCCCAGGGCTCAGGCACCGTGTAGGGAGTGTGAGGGTCAGGAAACGAACACCACAAAAAGAACGGCTGTTCATCCGATCCCATGGCATTCTCACGTAGAAAGTGGCAAGCCCGATCAGCCACCCACGCCGTGTGGTGCAGATCGTCCGGAATATCCATTGCCCATGTCTGTGGAGCCTCCGATCTCCACCGGGCGCCGGCGGGGGACATCCGCTCGAGCGCACCGTGATGATTCTGTTCGATCCATTGACGGTAATGGCCGGAGATCGCATGTCCATGACCAATGGTGAGCTCGACGGACTCAAAGCCGTAGTACGGCGACTCCAAGGAAGAGCGTGCGCCGCTATTCCATCCCTGGATCGACTCCGGGAAGCGCGCCGGATCCGCATCTGGGCGATGGCCGTACGTGTGCATATGCAACTTGCCAACGGCGTGCGTTCGGTAGCCAGACTGTCTAAGAGCTTCAGGAAACGTGGGTATCTCTGGGGATAACGGAATCCCGTTTGTACGCACCCCATGCCCGCGAGGCGTCCTGCCTGTAAAGAGCGACGCCCGTGCCGGCATACAAAGCGGGTTGGCCACGTAGGCGCGTTCGCACACCACCCCCGACTCAGCAAGCGCGTCAATGTTAGGAGTCCTGACAATCGGATTTCCATAGCACCCAAGATGGTCGTACCGGAGTTGGTCGGCAATGAAAACGAGGACATTCGGCCGTCTCGCGCTACACGCATCTGCCATGGTTCGTATCACCGTCCTAATGCTAAGGCGTACGCATTACACGCAATTACATCAGTCATTGAGCGCGTATTGACGCAATCCTCTAAGGATTACCATGACTTTCGTCGAAAGTTAAGAAATTGAAACGCAGACTAGGAGGCATTAAACGATGAAACGCTCCCCTAACGTAATCATTATCTTCTGCGATGACCTGGGATACGGTGATATTGGGTGTTTCGGCTCGGAGGCCAACAGCACGCCGCGCCTCGATCAAATGGCTGCTGAAGGGGTGCGGTTCACCGACTTCTACGTCTCTTCGCCAGTCTGCTCGCCGTCACGAGCGTCGCTCATGACCGGATGTTACTCCCAGCGGGTCGGTTTGGCAGAAGGCATCACCACGCGCGTCCTCAGACCCGGAGACCCGATCGGCCTTAACCCGGACGAAATCACCATCGCCGACGTGCTAAAAAAACAAGGGTACGCGACGCATTGTACCGGCAAGTGGCACTTGGGCGACCAACCCGCCTTCTTGCCGACACGCCACGGATTCGACAGCTACTTTGGCATCCCGTACAGCAACGATATGGCCGACGACCACCCGATGGCGGAGCGGTTTGGGTTCCCGCCGCTCCCCCTGATGACCGACGAGCGCGTCGTGGAGCAGCGCCCCGACCAAAGCACCATCACGTACCGTTATACCGAGGACGCCGTCAACTTTATCAGGGAGCACCGAGACCAACCCTTCTTCTTGTACTTCGCGCACCTCTACGTACATGTACCTTTATACGCGCCCGAAGAGTTCCTCTCCAAATCCCGCAACGGCGTGTACGGGGCCTCCGTCGAATTCATCGACTGGAGTACGGGTCGCATCCTCGATACCCTGAGGGAGCTCGGACTCGACGGTAATACGCTCGTGCTCTTCACTTCGGACAATGGAGCCACTTCACGCGACGGCTCGTCAAATGCGCCGCTTCGCGGGCGCAAGACGACCACGTGGGAAGGGGGTATGCGCGTGCCGTGCATCGCTCGCTGGCCCGGGAAGATTCCGGCCGGAAGCACGTGCACCCAATTGGCCACCACCATGGATCTCATGCCCACACTGGCACGATTAAGCGGAGGGGACGTGCCAAGCGATCGCAGGATCGACGGAGCCGATATTACCCCCCTGCTCTTTGGTGAAAAAGACGCCACGACGCCTCACGAGGCCTTCTTTTACTACAACGGCAGACACCTCGAGGCCGTGCGGCACGATCGGTGGAAGCTCCACCTCAAGGAGAGCCTCCTTTACGATTTAAGGACGGATGTTGGTGAGAATCACGACCTCGCGTCCAAGCACCCGGACGTCGTCGCGCACCTCCGCACGCTTGCCCAGAGGGGCGTGGAAGACCTAGGCGATGGGGAGCGCGTCGGACGCAACCTCCGTCCGTGCGGTCGAGTGAACCATCCCGTGCGGCTCACGCTGGCTGACGACGCCCATTACGATTGAGGGATGTTATCAGCCCTGGGGAAGATATAAGCCTGGGGAAACTCACCCATGCGACGATCTCCCACACTCAGGTCGGCGGTCAACAGCACCGGTTCGACAAACGTCGCCGCCGCTCGCACCTCATAAACGAAGGTCGCCGACTCTCCCGCTTCGACGAGGCGCTCTGAAGGACGGCTCCGCACGGACCAGTCAGGCGGGACGCGGAGCTTACCTGAGATCCAACGCGCATCCGAGTAATAATTGCGCACGTGAAGATCGATGACTGCCTCCTCCCCCGGCGCCAACCACGAACGGTAAGGATGAAAGCGTGCCCAAAACGGATCTACGCCCATCTCATACGCCTCGCCCCACGTGAGATCGACGAGACGACGCCGCACGTCGAGGCTCCATGCGTAAAGCGCCCTCAATTGCCTCTTGGGCTTGGGGATCTCCTGACCGTGACCACCGAGGACCAGATCGGGGCAATGCGCTAAAAGCGAACGGGCCGTAGCGAGGTAACCCCGCTCCATCACGCCGCCGCTGTTGTACATTGAGTACGCGTCATGACCACTACCCTCTGCGCTGAAAAAGAGGTTGTCACCCGTAAAGGCCACTTTGCGACCGTCGACCTCGACGACGATCCCTTGGGCAAACTCGGTCTGCCCCGGGGCATGAAACACCTCGAGGCTGAGTCCGCGCCACTCGACCTTTTCGGCGTCGTGCAGGACGCGATCGACTGCGACCCGGGCGTGCTCCCCCCTGTAGGCCGGAAGCATCCAGGTCAAGTTGTACGCCCACGGATTCTCGAGAATGTCAGAGAAGTTGGCGTACGCCCACACCTCGGCCCCGTGACGATCGACGAGGTGCGGGATTTGGCGAACGTGGTCGCCGTGGTAGTGAGTGACGATCACGGCGTCGACCGCCCTCAGTCCATAGTCGCGCTTCATCGCGCCGATGCTGTCGTCAAGGAACGCGGTATCCTCTCCCCCTCGTAAGAAAAGACCGCAATCAATGAAGAGGGCGTGCCCGTCCTCAGAGAGGAGCACGTACGCGTTATGCCGTTTCGCCGTGCGCAAGGTGAACAGGTGCGGCGAGACGCGTCTCAACCCTGGGGTTGCGGTCGGACGACTCACGTTGACGACGGCGTCGTCCAACGGGGTGTAGTCGCGCAACAGCACCCGGATGAGTCCATGCAACCGATTGGTGGCGAGCGTCAGCGTTGAGTCCGGATTGGTGATGACGTCGCCCTGGCCGGGGCAGATGCGATCTAACCCTAAACCGCGCAGTAGGTTCTGCGAGGCAAGCAAGGCGTTCAACCCGGCGGCGTATCCGTAATCCCACTCTGAATCGAAGAGCCGAAAGAGCCGTCCCCCATCGAGACAAAGGTTACCGCAAAACCCGGTGCGCTCTCCGTCACGGCTCCACACGTACGTCATTCCAGCCGGTGAGGCGCCCGGTGTCTCGTACGCCTCGAGCGTGTGTGAGCGCCAGGTGAGGAGCTGAGCATCATGAGCCACCTCAACCTGCAGCCTAGCCCCCAAACGCGGTGGACGGACGTACGAGGCCCCGCCGACCGTGAACGCGCTTGGCGCAATCTCTTCAGTGACAAAACGTTCGGGATGAGTGAGCAACTCACGTTCGCCTGTCGACACGACGAGCGTGGCATCGTCTCGCAGGCGCTCGATGCCGCTTGAGTGCTCGCGGTGATGCTGAGTGAGGTAGACCCGCTCCACCCGCTCAATTCCGATCGCGCCCAACGCCTCCAGGACATCGCCCGAGCCAATGTCGATGAGCGCGCCGGCCGTTCCATCGCGCATAACATACACGTTGCATGTGTCTCCCTGCCACCAATAGAGGTCCTCTCCAAGTGGAAGAAAGCGATTGATCACTTTCGAATCCCAAGCGCCCGATACACGGAGCGGCTCACTCACGGGGCATCCCCCTAAGCATACCGGCGTAGATCCCTGGAGATGAACCCTCGATCACCGTGGCCCCGACCACTTTGCGGTAGTACTCGACCGGCCCGGCGCCGCCGATGATGGCGTACCCGTACCCTTGGGCCCTCATCGCCTCGAGCGAAGCCAGGAGGAGCGCCGTGCCGATGCCCCGCCCACGAGCATCCTCCCGGACTCCGGTCGGGCCAAAGAAATCTTTGCACGTCGCCTCGTAACACGCGAATCCCATAATCTCCTGACCGTCCAGGGCCAGGAAGCACGTGACCGGCGCCTGTCCAAAAGCCACCGCACACTCGCTTTTCCAACCTGCACTAAAGTGTTTGTGGATCCACGGCAAGACCCGGTGACGTTCGGGTGGCAGCGCTCGCCGGATCGAGACGCCAGCTCTCGATTGTCGCTCCATCACGTCTCGAGAGTCTGGCAGTTCGTAAAGTTTCACGAGCATATCAGGCATCGCTCACGGTCCCCTTATAATTCAATTTACGCTTTATTGCTCTTGACTCCAGGAAACTCCTTGCGTCGGGAGAATCCCCCCTCTGTGCAGGAGTTTTACTAAAAAGGCATAACTACCGAAGATCATCAAGCCAAGCTGCGTTTTGTATCGCAAGGAGATATATGATGCCTGACCCTAACACGAATCCACTTCATTCTGTCGATAGCAGTCACGACCCCGAAGGCCGCGCCAGCTTCCTCCTCAATGCGAGCGCGGTCCTCTCCTCCACCCTTGACTATCAGGCAACACTATCGAGTGTCGCACAACTCGCCGTCTCCCAATTCTCGGACTGTTGTATCGTCTTCACCGTCGAGAAGGACGAGACGCTCAAGGCGGTTTCGGTCGCTCACAAATACCCGACGACGGAACAGCCCCTTGAGGAGCTGCTCAAACGGTTTGCAATCGCCGTCAACCATCAACTTGGGCCCATTCATGTGATTCGCACCGGTGAACCGCAACTCATTCCCGTCGTCTCCGAGAAGCTGTGCGCCGATGCCAATAATAACGAAGAGCAGCTCCGCTTATTGCGGGAGTTGCGGCTCAACTCGATCCTCGTCGTCCCGCTCTACGGTCGCCATCATATCCGGGGTTGCCTGGTGTTTCTCACCACCCAAGAATCTGGGCGTTACCTGGGCACCAGCGACCTGCCGTTAGCGAACGATCTCGCGCGACGGGCGTCGTTGGCGATCGATAACGCACGCCTCTTCTCCGAACGGTCCGAGACGGAAGCGGCGTTGCGCGAGCTTACGCGAGATATGGAAGCCATTCTCTACGCCTCGCCGCTCCCTGTCGTCCACATGGACCTGCGCGGCCGCGTTCTGCGGTGGAATCCTGCCACGGAGCGGATGACCGGATGGAAGAAAGATGAAGTGATCGGCAAGTTGAACCCTATGTTTCCACGGGGAGAGGACGGAGGTAACGACGATCTCCTCGAGCGGCTGCGCAACGGGGAGCAAATCGAAGGTTTGGTCGTACGCCGACAGAAGCGGGACGGCTCGATGATCCATTTGAGCAAATGGGCCTCTCCCCTGCGCAACGCGCAAGGGAAGGTTCAGGGGATCGTCGCGATCTACATGGACGTCACCGATCGCGTTCGGTTCTTGCAGGTGGCCGCCCACGAGCTTGGCAATCCCCTCTCATCCATTAAAGCACTCGTTACATTGATCAAACTTTACGTCCAAAAGGATGGCCCTAAGGAGAAGATCTCCGAGAACATTTTACGGCTCGAGTCGGAGACCGATCGCTTCACGGCGTTGCTCGACGAGATGATCACAGCCTTCCGCACCCATCAAGGGACGCTCGGCTTTCAGCCGACATTAATGGACATCAACGAGATCGTGGCGACGACGGTCGATAACTTCACCCAGTCAGATCACGTGGTCACCCTCGACATCGAGGAAGAGCCGGTCCTCATTTGGGGAGATCCCCGGCGGCTACAACAAGTGGTGAGCAACCTGTTCGGCAACGCGACGAAGTATTCGCCCAAAGGATCAGAGATTCGGGTTTGCACTCGGCGCCAGGTGGGTAGGGTACTTCTCTCCATAAAAGACTCGGGGATCGGTATCCCCGAGGCTGAACTCCCGCTCGTCTTTGATGAATTTTACCGTGCCACTACGGTCACCGACTCTGACTCCGCCGATGAGACTCGCTCCGGCATCGGCCTGGGTCTCTACATCTGCCGTGAAATCGTACTCCAGCACAAAGGTCGAATTTGGGTCGAGAGTGAGGAGGGCGTCGGATCTACCTTTTACGTGGAACTTCCCCTCAGCAACGACACACAGTCATCATAACCACCGGCTTCATGCCCGTCGGCTAGAGGGCATTACTGCAAACCCTCTAGCCTCACCTTCACCCCGCCGTCTGCGATCGATCTGAGCGCGGCACGACCAAACGCGATAATCTCAAACGTCTCAGCCATAGGCACCGGAGTCGTACCGGACTCAAAGAATTCGACCACCTCTTTAAGCAGCTCCCGGTAGATGTACTGAGCGGAGATTGGCCCTGTGCGGACCCCCTTCTCGCACCAGGCCGTGAATCCAAATCCGTGAGCGCCCGCTTTATTCCCCTGCACGACGCCGATGCGACCGTCCGCCCACTCGCCGACGACGACGCTCGCATAGGGACCGGACTCACACGTAACGGATTGGCAGCCCGGTCCCATCAAGGCGTACAGCGTCTCGATGGCGTGGATCCCGTAGTAAATCAACCCCGGACTCGTCCCCTGATCTTTTGCCGGGCTATAGGTCTGCGCGCCGAGCACCTTGCCGAAATCGGAGTGCTGATTGCGTACGGCGACCACCTCGGGAGCGTAGCGGAGCGACGAAGCCGAAAATAGCGGCGTCCCCTTCTCCTCGGCCAATCGAATCAGTTCCCGGGCATCATCGAGCGAGAAACTTAGCGGTTTGTCGACAAAAGTGGGGATGCCCGCCTCTAGAAACGGACGTGCCCGATCCAGGTGCGTACGGCCGTCGTCCGATTCGATCATGATGGCGTCGACGACACCCATGAGCGCGTCAGGCGTATCGACCAGTTCGACACCCAATTGGGCACATTGATCCGCATATTTACGAACCCCTTCGGCGTCCATGATATCGGAGGGGAGCACACAGCCGGCCACCACGCTCGCACCGTCCACCCATTGATCTTCCTGGGGATGAGCATGGTTAAAGCGGCGGACAAACTCGACGCTGTGTGACGAATCAAAATCGACAATTCCTATTCGGATCACATCTCTAACCTCATTTCAATCGATCTCGAACGTACTCGAACATCCATGCAAGGCCCGCTAACCGACTCGTTCGTCGATCTCTTTGAGCGCGATAAACCCGGCTCTCTCCTGCGGGTTGGGCAACGAGCTGGCATCCTTGAATCCGTGGCCTGTGATCAAACATACGACCCGTTCACGTGCCGAGACAACGCCTTCTGCCACCGCTTTTTTAAAGCCGGCGACCGCTGTCGCTCCGGCGGGTTCAGCGTAGACCCCTTCCTCCTCCAAGAGTTGCCGCTGGGTCTGAAGGATCTCTTCTTCGGAAGGGAGGAAGCCGCTCCCTCCCGTTTGGCGCACGAGACCGATTGCGCGAGTTCCGTCTATATCGTTCAACACGCCCAAACCACTCACGCTGGTGCCGCGCTCGACCGACCGGGCCTGAGCCATGCCTTGGCGCAGCGGAGTAACGATCGTGTCGTTGGTGCTCGGTTGAACGGCGTGAACACGTGCCTCCCCCTGTCCGTCTTGCTCGAGGACGCCGCGTGAGACGGCCGAACAGAGCCCGCCGCCACCAACGGGTACAAAGAGATGCTCCGGCAGGCTCCCCATTTGCTCGGCGATCTCATACGCAATCGTCTTGACCCCCTCCATCCCCTCGGGGCAGTAACGATACGCGGAGATCACCAACGAACCGGCGTGCTTCTCACACAGCTCTCTCAACTTTACCGGGACAGCCTCGGTGACGGCAGGGTTGGTGCCGTATCCTCGCACGCGGTGCACGTGCGCTCCGTGCGCCACCATCTGTTGCAACTTCTCTGCAGGCGTCTCTTCGAGGACAAAGATGTGGCACCGCATGCCAAAGCGCACCGCATAGGACGCCAACGACGAGCCTGTGTTCCCTGAAGATGTAGCCAAACACATCGTATATCCCTGGGCTTGGCGCATCCCTAGCTCACACAAGACGAACCGATCTTTGTATGAGCCAGTCGGGTTGCACGACTCCAGCTTGAAGTAAAGCTCGTCCACGCCGCAGCGCGGACCGATTGAGAGACTGCGAACAAGCGGGGTGCTTCCCTCCCCGAGTGTCGGAACCCGCTCCCAATCCAACGGCGGCAATGTTTGGGCATACTGAGCCAACCTAGAGATCAACGAAACGCTCACCGTCCTTGTGTTCTTGTACAGGTTGAAGGCCCTGTCCCACCTGCGAACAGGGCCCCACGCACTCGCCATAGTGAGTCTCACATTTGTACTACTCTTTGAGCTCCGCCATGTGGTTGTTAACCGCACGGCCAAACTCCGTTACATACTCCTCGAGTCCAATTTCCCCGCTCACCAAGCGTCGACTAAAGTCGTAAGCTTCGCCCGGCAGCCCCGTCACCCAAACGGGCATTGGCCACGGAATGGAGTTTTGGACATCGTATCCGCCGGCGTAGTACTCTGCCCAGAGTAAGATGTTATCCGGCGCGCTGCGGCGGTACTCTGGATCGTTTAGAGCGGACATGGTGGCCGGCGCCGTCCCCATCGCCAAATTCCAGCGGGCTTGAATATCCGGCTGGAAGAGCCACTTGATCACTTCCCAAGCAGCCTCTTGCTGCTCAGGCGAGACGTTCATAATGGCGAGGCTGCGGTCGGCGTACGTGGCTGCCGCTCGTGTGTCGGGGCGAGCCCGTAGCGGTGGCGCCGGGCGCAGCGCGCTTTCGGAATCCATGATCAATTGCTCGCGCTGCGGTCCCGATTGCAGCATGGCGGCGTTGTGCATGCGGGCAGCCCCGGCTCCGGGGTGGATGTTCGCAAAGCTGTAGCCGAGCAATCCGGAGTTCACCATATCCAGAATCCAATCGTAGGTCTCCCGCACGTGCGCCGAGTTGACCGTCGAATCGAAAGCCTCGTTCACAAAGACTCCAGCCGGCGCCGCCGGTCCTCCGGCCTGTCCCATCAACGGGTAGTCAAAGGAGAGCGGGTGCTCTGCAACGAGGCCCCATACCTCCATGTTCCCTTCGGCGTCAAGACGTCTCACCTTGCGCGCGTACTCTTGCACGTCCGCCCAGGTCCAGCCGGCTTGAGGCGCCGCCACACCCGCCGTCTCAAAGAGCGTCTCATTGTAGTGCATGCCGAAAATCTCGAGGCGGAACGGCAGGCTGACCAGTCGTCCGTCGACCACGTTGTCCGTCCAAAGGGTCTGCGGAAGCCAATCTTCGAGGAAGCCGGAGCCTTCCCGATCAATGAACTTCTCCAACGAGACCAGCAGACCCTCGGGGTAGTACTGATTGTTCCAAACGCGCCCACTCTCGATGATGGCAGGCAACTGCCCGGCAAGGGCTGCACCGAGGATCGTGTCCGGGTTCTCGTTCTTACCGGGAATCAACACTTCGATACGCTCTTGACTCGCGTTGAACTCTTCGATAAGGGGTTTTAAGGCATCCAAGTGGTTTGAGTTACCCCAGATCTCAATCTGGATCCGCTCCGCCGCACCAGCAGCAGAGACTGCGAACAGCGCTAGCACCGTAACAACACTCAAGAGCCGGATCAGTCGTCTCACCGTTTATTTCCCCCTTTAATGAATTGCACAACCTGTAGCCAGAGGTCGTGATGCGGCGCGCCTAACCGGCGACGCCCCCTTGATACTTAGGGTTGCGACCCTTGGTTCCACTCTCTAAGCGAACCCCACGCTCACGGAGCGGGACCGCGACGCGCTGTCCGCCGTGACGGTGGGACTCGACGAACGCCGCGATAATCTCCTGATTCATGCGGGCTGCCTCGACGCCACCGCGGGTGGGGCCGCCGGTGTCGAGGGCCTGCACCAGATCCTCAACCAACCGCTTGTTGGTACCCTGGGGCACATACTCGGGGAAGGGAGCCTCCTTGAGCTGCCAACGGGGACCTGAGCCGGTCGGGGTACGGCGTACAGACCAACTGAGTCCGTTGTTTTGACCCGTGACCACACCGTTGGTACAGATGGCCTCGATCTCAGGGCCTCTCGGCGTGTTGAGCGCGTACGCCGTGACGCCGTTGGCAAAGTGAATGATGCCCTCTCCGACGGGATCTCGCCGCAGCACGTCCCCGTCCAAGGCGTCATACCCACCGGGAAGGTGCCCTTGGACCCAGTCCACAGGCGCATCGTTGTTGATCCAGAGCGCGAGGTCGAACCAGTGGCTGCCGCTGTTAAAGAGCGTACCGGTCCCGTAGAGGACGATCGAGCGCAGCTCTCCCAACTCGCCGCTGTGCACGAGGGACTTCATCGCCTCGTAACCGGTGTCCCAGCGCCGGCCCGTCCCCATGTTGAAGGCTACCTTGTGCCTCTTCACGACATCGACAATGCGATCTGCCTCTTCGAGGGAGGCGCACAACGCCTTTTCGCAGTAGAGCGCTCGCGCCCCCTGTTCGCACGCGAACTCGACGATCTCAGCGCGCTGCTCAGGCTGCGTCGCGATGCTTAGGATGTCGAGCCGCTCTTGGCGAATCATCTCCCGATAATCGGTGTAGCGGCGCTCCGGAGGTACGTTGTACCGTTCACCGAAGCGATCCATCACCTCCACCCGCGGATCACAACACGCCACGAGATCGATCCGATCAATCGACTCGTAAACAGCCGCGTGGGAGTGTGGGAGCATGTACTCGAGAGGACCGCCGATCCATTCGTTATCGATGAATCCCCCCATACGACCACAGCCGATCACGCCAGCAGTGTACTTTCTCATCGTCTACCCCTTTCCATACCGAGATGGTCACGCTATCGATTGAACACCCGCAAGGCACGGTTCTTCAAAGGAAGTGAGACCGGACCCCGAGTCAACGCCGATTGGTAACAGGCAATCGCCAGCTCCAGCGCGGCAGCTCCGTCTTCGCCGGTGGATATAAACGATTCTCCCCGTGTCATCGTCGCGTACAACTCGGTCAGCAGGCGCTGCATCGCGCTCATGTGGTGCGCTTCGTCACTCGTCGGCCAAGCGGAGGATTCTTCTTCCCACGAAACGGGTCGTACCGGCCGACCCTCGGCCGTCTGCGAGATTCCATACTCAGCCGCCGACCGCTGCTTTGTCTGTACGAGTTTCATGATCCCTGTGTTGGCAGGGGCCGTCACGTACCCTCCCGATCCGCGAATCTCCATCCCGCCTGCAGATGGCGAGACACCCGACAAAAGGCCTGTAGCCCCACTCTCAAAGGTGAGCAGCGCGTCGCCCTTGAGGTCCGGATACGTCGCCGCCAGTGGATCGGGCGGTATTGGCTCGAGATCGGGGATCCGCGCAAGTACAGACGTGACCGGTCCCCCAACGAACCGCATGAAGTCAAACTTGTGCGTGCCGCCGTGCACGAGTCCCCCACCGTAGCAGGCGATGGAGCCAAATGCCCCGATCGACCCGTCGAGTGCCAGTCTCCGCAGACGCCGGTACATCAGGCTAAAGCGCATCGGGTGATGCACCGCGATGAAGGTGCCCGCTTCGCGGCAAGCGGCCAGCATGGCATCAGCCTCCTGCAAGCTGGTGGCGAAGGCCTTCTCGACGATCACAACAGGCACCCGCGCCTCGGCGCATGCCAGCACCACATCGTGCTTCTCAGGCGACTGCGTGCACACCGAGACCACATCCGGCGCTTCGTCTCGCAACATTTTTGTAAAATCGGTGTAAAGCGATTGCACCTCGTGGCGCCGACCAAACGCACTGAGACGCTCTTTGCCGCGGTTGGCCGCCGCGACAAGCTCATACCCAGGCGTGGTACGATAAGCCCCGGCGTGCGAGACCGGCTTCACGTTGTACATGTTGGCGTGTACATTCCCGGGCGGCAGGGTGATGTCAGGAACGTGCACCGTCTCATCGTCGTAGAGATCGGCGATGCGTCCCGTACCGACGATCGCCGCTCGAAAGGTCTTGGAATTCTCCATCTTACGCCCCACACTCCATTCCTTGCGTCTCTCACCCTGGACATCGCTCTATGAAACATGTGTCGGCAGACGCGGTTAGACCAGCAGACAATATAAAGGATTTGTGAGCCAGAACCAAAATCCTCTATCAATACTGTCGATACCGTAAGATAATGTGAAATTTGGCGGTCTGCCCAGCAGATCAGTAGCAGGAAGAGTGGGTTCTGAGTTCGAACGTGTTGCGTAATTCGACGGGGCAACAACATCTAGGGGTGTCCCTGAAAGGTTGTAAGGGCGTTGAAAGGACTTCAGCCTGTTCAGCCGACTCCACTTTACCAGCGAGTCGCGCAAGAGATCGAACGTTACATTCTCGCCAACCAGCTTAAACCGGGCGATCGCCTACCATCCGAGCGCGAACTCGCCGAACGACTGCAAGTGAGTCGCACCGTGGTGCGAGAGAGCCTGCGCATGCTAAACATCACCGGGTTTATCAACATTCGCATTGGCCAGGGCGCCTATGTGGGCGAGCCCGAAATGGCCCACCTCCTCTCCGTGGTCACGCAGTGGATTCCGGAGCGCGAACGCGGGTATCTTCCGCTCATGGAGGCCCGAGAGGCGCTTGAAGTGTACGCGACGGGCTTGGCCGCCGAGCGCGCCACCCCCAAAGATATCGCATATATGGAGAGGATTCTCGATGAGACCGAACTAAAGATTGCGACAGGCGAAAACGTCCTCGAAGAGGATATCGCATTTCACCAAAGCATTTTCGAGGCGACGGGGAACCCCATACTGCTGCGCCTGTTGCGCATCATCGGGGAGGGGTTGGTGACCATTCGCGAGCGGACCCTCGAAGCGGGCCAGTCGGCCCGCGACGTGGTCGTAGAGCACCGCGAGATCCTTCAGGCCATCAAGACACAAGACCGCCACACCGCCGAAGGCGCCATGCGCATGCACTTAGCGAAAGTGAAGAAGGCGCTGCCGACCTTCGAGTGAGGGGGATCGTCATGTCGACACCACGCGTAAAGGTCGGAATCGTCGGACTCAGACACCCACACGCTGTTAGGGGCCACGAGCCCGTCAGTTGGCTCGACACCCTCGAGCAAACGCCTGATCTCAGCATCGTCGCAGTGACAGAAGGGACTCCGAGCGGTCGAGAATCGGCGAGTCGGCATCTGCCAGGGACGCCCTGCTACGCCGACGTCGAGTCAATGCTCGCCGCCCACCCCGACATTGAGGCGGCCTTTGTCCTGGTCCCCAACGCCGAATCGGGGCCCACCCTCATGCAACTCGTTGAACGGGACGTGCACGTCGCCTTGGACAAGCCAGGGGCACGGACGAGCACGGAGCTAGCGCCTATTCTACCGATGGTCGAGTCAAGAGGGCTCGTCACGGCTGTCGCCTACCTGCGGCGGCACCACCCATTGTTTCAGGACATACGCCGCACCGTCATCGAGGAGCGCCTCGGCCGTTTGTGGATGGTCGAACTACGCCTCTTTACTACTCAGGTGCGCGTCCGCGGCCCTGAGAACCCGCTCTTTAGCAAGGAAGCGAGTGGCGGAGGCATCCTTCACTGGATGGGCTGTCACATGATCGACCTCCTCTTTTACGTGACCGGCTCCCAACCAGAGATCGTGCGCGGCATGACGGCAAACCTTGGCCGCGAGGCGATCGACGTCGAAGACGCAGCCGTCGCTGCTCTCACCCTACGCTCCGGAGCGATGGCCACCGTCACGACAGGCTACATGCGCCGCGAAGGCTCCGATTTGACGATGAAGCTGCACTGCGAAAACGGTACCCTCTTTGCTGACATGATCGACGAGCGGATCGACATCACCGAGTGGGGCTCCCATGGACAAAAGCTGACGGAGACACATTACGCGGGCGGGTCAACTCCCCGTTGTTACGGGGGCGAGAGCGGGATCTGGTTCCTCCAGGCGTTCGCCCAGGCAGTTCAGCGCCGACGAGCGCAAGGCCGCGGCGGCCCGGACGCGTCCGGGTTGGCGACGCTCCACGATGCCGCCGCCGTCCTCAGAGCGATCGAGTCCTCATATGGTGAGGGCTGATACGTATCACACTTAGAAATCGAGGTGGTTTTGAATGCGATTCGTAAGTTATTGGGAGAACGGCGCCGTCCGTCCGGGTGTACTCGTCGACGCATCGGCGTCGTCAGTCCTGGGCCTGAGTACGTTGTACCCATCGATCCTCGACTTGCTCGAGGCCTGCAACGGTGACTTCTCGTCCATCAGCGCTGCGATTGAAAGCGACCGCTTGCCCGAGGTCGGCGCCCTCTCCGATTTGGAACTGGCGCCCCCGGTCTGCTACCCTCGCAAGATGCTCTGTGTCGCCGGCAACTACATTGACCATATCAAGGAAGGCGGCGGCACGTTGGAGGCCCATCACACACAAGCCCCGTGGGTCTTTACCGTGCCGCCGACGACGGTGCTGACGGGTCACCGCCAACCGATCAAACTACATCCTCAGTTTCGCAAGACGGATTACGAAGGCGAGCTTGCCATCGTGATCGGACGCCGCGCTAAGGGCGTCTCGGCTGCCGACGCCGGCAAATACATAGCCGGATACACGATCTACAACGACGTCTCGGAGCGTTCACCCTTCATGACGGAGCACGTGGAGAAGCCGCGGGAGCTCTCCTTCTGGTACACCAAGTCATTCGACACCTACGGGCCCCTCGGACCGGCGGTCGTGACGTGTGATGAGATACCCGACCCACAAGCCCTCACCATTCGCGTGCTGGTCAACGGCGAGGAGCGGCAACGGTGTGAGACGCGCCTCATGATCTTCACCGTCTACGATCTGGTCGCGTTCCTCTCGAGCTTCCTCACGCTCGAACCGGGGGACGTCATAGCTACCGGGACACCGTCGGGCGTCGGCTTGGCCACCGGCAAGTTTTTAAACCCCGGGGATCGGGTCCAAGTGAGCATCGATTCGATTGGAACCTTAGAGAATGATGTCGTCGCTGATTAAGCGATGGACGCGCCCGACTCCCCCGGCTCCCCTTCCACCAAATCCTTAATGTGGACGGGCAGGGCAAAGGCGGCCCGGTGCACTTCAGACGAGTAGTACCGCGTCTTAAAGCGGCTCCGGGCCCGCCTGACGGGCTCGCATTCCACGTGATCTTTCGCGGCAAAGACAAAGCTAAACGGACCCACTGAGTACGAGGGAACGTTCGCCAGGTACAAGTGAGCCGACCGGAACCGCTCAGCGATGGCCTCGTAGGTCTCACGGACCAACCCTGGCATAAAGAAGGGCGCGCCGCTCTGCGTCACCATCATACCCCCCCGCCGCAGGGCGCGTGCCACGTCTCCGTAAAACTTCGACGTAAAGAGCCCCTCCGCCGGCCCCATGGGGTCCGAGGAATCGATCAGCACCACATCGTACTCTGAGCGACATCCCCGAATGTACTCGATGCCGTCAGCGATTCGCACGGTCACCCGCGGATCGTCCAAGGACGTGGAGAGCTCCGGCAGATACATACGGGAGACCTCCACAACCCGCTCGTCGATCTCAACGAGTTCTACGCGTTTGACCTCCTTGTGCTTGAGCACCTCGCGCACGGTCCCACCATCGCCTCCACCGATGACGAGCACCCGCTCCGGGCCCTCATGGGCAAAGAGAGGTACATGCGCAATCATTTCGTGATAGACATACTCATCCCGCAAGGTCGTCTGAGTGACGCCGTCGAGGACGAGCATCCGTCCGTACTCCCGCGACTCAACTACCGCGATATCCTGATACTTCGACTGTTCTCGATGCAACGTTCGTATCACACGACACTGCACCCGTAAGTGATCGGTTTCATGCTCCGTTAACCACATCTCCACTACTTCCACGTCTACCTTTCCGCTATTTTGGCTCCTTTTCACCGACCGACGGTGATCCCAAGAATGGATCGGCGTCGGCCCGGCCGAGTGAGAAGAACGAAAGAGCCGAGATGATGGGCTCTTCCGCAAGGAATTCACTGCGAACCATACCGATTCCCGGTGCGTAACACTCCCGTGAATCGGGCCCCTCTCCACGAATCACTCTGATGCAGACGGCGTTGTCAAAACGGCCCGCTGGCGTTTGGAGGCTGCTCCCTACACTCTCCACGCGGCGCAGCTCGTTTGCGCCCTCATGATCGGGTCCGTAAGGCGCCCACTCGCGTCCAGGCACAAGTGGGCCCTCCAAGAGCGTGTACGGCTCCTGCGCAGGATGCTCCAAGAGCTCGTCAGGCTCTTCCATTTCTGCGCTGCGAAAGAGACGCACGACTCGCTCCTGCGACACTTCGTACACTGAGGCGATCCGGGCGCCGCTCTCAACGACGATCTGAACGCGGCGCCCCTCTTGGTGACTCACGTACGCGTCGTAGGCTGCGAATTCGTTGCCCCAACCCGCGTACTTCCACCGCGCCCCGAGATGAGCTGGGAAGTAATCCCCCGCTCGCAAGAGAGGTCGTGTCCCCTCCCGCGCATCCGCCGGGGGCTGTGGAGCAGCACCCTGATGCCGCGCTCCACAACCACCAGCCGTGACGGCGATCGCCAGGGCAATCACGAGCCCCATGATGAGGCGACCCCGCCACGACGTCCGCGACCTCTTCCCCCGTCGACGCAGTTCGGTCACGAAGCGACGGCTTCCCCATCCCAAGGCTCGCTCACGTCACCCATCTCGACGCGAAGCCGGTGCAGCTCCTCTTTCAACGTCGTCACGATCTCGCGATACTGGGGATCGTCGTACACGTTGTTAAGTTCGTACGGATCCACCTGCAGATCAAACAGCTCCCATGCCGGCGGGTCCGGCTCCGTCTCGTAGTAGTAGATCAATTTGTAGCGCTCCGTGCGAATTCCGTAGTGCGCGTATACATTGTGGGAACCATCCTGGTGCATAAAGTACCGATAGTACATCGACCTGCGCCAGACGGCGGGGGTCTCACCGCGCAGGGCGGCGCGAGCGGAGACCCCTTGCATCCGCTCGCTCGGCTCGAGTCCGGCGTAGTCTAAGAAGGTCGGCGCAAAATCGATGTTGAGCACCATCGCGTCGCTCGCCCGATCGGCAGGAATCTCCTTGGGGTAGCGGACCACGAAGGGCATCCGCAGCGACTCTTCGTAGAAAAAGCGCTTGTCGTACCACCCGTGATCGCCCAAAAAGAAACCTTGATCCGATGTGTACACCACGATGGTGTTCTCCGTCAACCCTTCGTCATCGAGGTAATCGAGGAGGCGTCCTACGTTGTCGTCCACCGACGCCACACAACGAAGGTAATCCTTAATGTAGCGCTGATACTTCCACCGCTTGAGCTCCTGGGGCGAGAGCCCTTGGGGCGGATCGTATTTGACGTCGCTCGGCCTTAGGTCTCGTTCGATCCGCATTTTTGCCGCTGCAGCTGCCGGAGCCCGATTGCTATAATCGTCGTCAAAGCTCTCGGGGTAGGGGATCTCCTCGTCTTCGTACAGATGCATGTGCTTCTCATCAGGCTCCCACGGTCTGTGAGGAGCCTTGTGGTGGCACATCAGAAAGAAGGGGCGATCCTTCTCCCGCTCCTTGAGCCAGCTGAGCGATAAGTCGGTGATCAAGTCAGTCGCGTATCCCTTGTAGTGCCGCTCCTCGCCCATCTCATACATCTTGGGATCGTGGTAGTCGCCCTGACCGGGCAACACGTTCCAATAATCGAACCCCGTCGGATCGGCGTTGCCTCCGTGCCCAAGGTGCCACTTGCCGACCATCGCCGTTTGGTAACCGGCATCTTGCAACAACTTCGCAATCGTCTCCTGACGACCATCGAAGCGGTCGCGCAAGGTGCGCACGTCGTTGACATGGCTGTACGTCCCTGTAAGGATCGTCGCTCGGCTCGGCGTGCAGATCGAGTTGGTGCAAAAGCAGTTGTCGAGCCGCATTCCTTCACGTGCAATGCGGTCAAGGTTGGGGGTCTCATTGATACGACTGCCGTAGCAGCTCATAGCATGGGCGGCATGGTCGTCACTCATGATGTAGAGAATGTTCGGTCGAACAGACATGTGTCACCAATCTCCTCCGTGCCTCGACGCCGGCGAGGCGGATACTCTTACCTGCTCCTGCATGTATCCTGGAATTCATTCGCCACCGCGCGGGGCAACGTCCTCTTTCGACCTAGAGCCGAAAGTACACACATGCCTCTGTCACTGTGCGAGCGCCGCATCTAGTTGGGCTTGTAGTGCGTCGTTCATCGACTCCAACACCTGCCGTGGCGCCGCCTCTCCGCTAAGCACGAGGTTTTGGGCTTCGTTCACCTTTTGATAGTAGTCCATCGTGATCGGGGTTCCCGGGAAGTACTTGGTACCCCGAAAGGCGATTTCGTTAAAGACATCAAGGTACGGGACGAGGCGGTTGTCGGGTCCGATCTGATTCGCCAACAACTCGTTAAACTCTCGAAAGCTGGCCAGCGGCGTAGGTCCGTTGAGTGTGGAGGCTCCCATCTCGGCCGCCCGATCGACAAACGCCCAGCGGATAAAGTCCCAAGCGGCCTCGACGTTCTTGGCCTCCTTTGGGATGCCGACGTACCAGCCTTGAATGAGGTACCGACTCATCTCATCCACGCTGCCGTTTATGGTGGGGATGGGGGCGACACCATACTGCATCTCGTCCCCAAATTGATCCAAGGCCTCGTACCCCCAAAACCCAGTGATGAGAAAGGCGCTCTGTCCCGTCACAAACGGGCTGTTGGCGGCGGAGAGGCCCGGTTTCCCCTGCCAAAAGGCCCGGATCTTTGCCATATCCCACTTTTGGGCCAACGACTCGAGCCACTCGAGCGCTTCGACATTTTGAGGATGGTCGAGCGTCACTTGGGTCCGATCCTCGTTGTAGAATTCCCCGCCAAAGATATAGGCCCACTGCATGAAGTTCCCCGGCAGGTATCCGACTCGCGTGTAATTCCCTTGACCGTCCGTCCGGTATATTCTGTCGGAGAAATCCTCGAGCTCCTGCAACGTCTTGGGAGGCCGTTCAGGATCCAACCCAACTTCGGCAAAGACATCCTTGTTGTAGTAAAGCGCGATGTAGTCGCCTCCGCCGGGAACGGCGTACATCTGACCATTGTGCATCACTGCGTCCCACATGGCCGGGACGAACTGATCACGACTCCACCCTTCTTTCTGCGCGAAAGAGTCGAGAGGGAGTAAGGTTCCGTTACGAGCCAGATCGGCCAGCCCCACCCAGTTGGTATACGTCACGTCGGGCGCCAAACCGCTGGCCACGAGGGTCATCAGCTTATCTTGCCATCCCGAGTTGAAACTCCACTCGACGTCAATTTGGGGGTGTTGGACTTCGTATCGTTCACCAATATTGGTCATGAGCTCGTTATACAACGGGCCCCAACTACTCCAAAAGACATCGAGCTCGGTCGTTTGAGCCTGGACTCCCACTCCGGCGAACCCGACCGATAAGAGTAGCGCTAGTGTCAAACAGCCCGCGACGAACACACGCGCGCAACCCGAGAGTACCGTGGACAAAATGACCATCTCCCATCACTTTATTAACGTCACATTTTTCCCATTTGCAGAGACGTTCCTTTATTCTGCCATTGATGTTGGGACGGTGAATGATGAGAATCTCAGGGGCAGAGCCATTGGAGGAGTCTCGACGAGCTCGGGGAATGAGTGCCCATGGAGATTCAAGGACACCGGGGTTCGAGTGATCGCTATCCGGAGAACACACTTCTAGCTTACCGCATGGCCGTACAGGAGGGCGCTGACGGCGTTGAAGCCGACGTGCGGCGCACTCGAGACGGCTGCTTCGTCATGTTGCACGACGCGACGCTCGATCGAACGACCAGCCTCTCAGGCCCCGTCGCCAACCTGTCGTACCGAGAGATAGCGGAGGTTGACGCCGGAGGCTGGAAGGATTCGACATTCGCCGGGCGTTTGGATACCCGCATCCCTACACTCGCGGCGGTCCTCGAAACGTTTAGGGGAAGCGGCGCAGATATCATCCTCCAGTTGAAGCTGGCTGTGGAGGACGCGTTGATCGTCGCATCTCATGTAGCGAGGCGCTCGATGATGGAGGAGTGCACTTTCTTTGCACCCGTTCCGATTATCAACGCCATCAAGCGTAAGTATCCCGAAGCTACCACCCAAAACGACGGCATGCCCGGACGCCTAGCAGCGATGGGCGTTGATTACGTCCTCGGCAATGACTGCGCCGCGATGGTCACTGCAGCGACGAAGGGATTAGGCACTGTTCGTGGTAATGTAGACCCATAGACACGAGACTCCGGGTATTACGAAGGGCGGTGGTGTACCTCTTTGGTTGGCTTATCGTCGGCCGATTCGGCCTTTCTCAACTCCCTGCATCCTCATTCTTTCTTCATCCACTCCGAATTCATTTCGTTCGCGTCTGTCGCTAACGATCCTCTCCCTTGCCTCCCCGATGCCCCCAAAAGGGACACCTGCCGAGTTCCTATGTCTCGGGAAAACGGGTAAAGGAGCTTAAAACCATTGGGGCGCGAAAGCAAGACCCGATCCGCCAATTCCAAACGACCAAAGAAGCCTTCTGGATTACGTAACGGTCTCTCCATCGGTATGTTGGGCCTGCTCGTCGCTATCGTCATCGGTGGGCCGCTGGGCGCAATTCTTCAAACTGTCGACGTGATGACAGGCACCTTTATCCTCATCGCAAGCATTGGATTCGCAATTCTCTCTGACATCATCGCGATCGCGGCAACTTCGGGCCGGGAAGAACCGTTCAACGCGATGGCCTCCAACCGTGTGCCCGGCGCACGGGAAGCCTTGGTGATCGTGCGCAACGCGGGCCGAGTGAACAGCATTTGCGCCGACGTCATCGGAGACATCTCCGGCACCATCAGCGGCGTCGTTGCCACACCCATCATTCTCTCGATGAAAGCCATCTACCCTGACGTCTCAACGTCAATCCTCGGTATGATCGTACTTGGAGTGATTGCGTTCATTACCATCGGCGGCAAAGCCGCGGAGAAAGGGTTTGCCGTTCGCGCCTCCACGAGCGTCCTGCTCTTAGTGGGCAAGATCATATATTATTTAAACCTCTTGCGCCGGTTTCGCCGGGGGAGTTCGAAGTCGAGCGCCAAGGCCCGGCCGCGAAAAGAACCGAGTTGACCGCGTGGCACTGGGAGATTGAGGTGTCACATTCACTTCTGTGTCGCCGTAAGATGATGGGCAGTACGGATCAAAACGCGCCGGAATCGAAGTGAGGAACTTATGATCAACTGCCCGAGACGAGCGAATACAGGCATTACGCTCTCCATTGCTGGCTTAACGTCCCATCTTGTAGCCAATGCCGTGGACTCGATGACTGGGTTGGTAATCACTGACCTGGTCGAGCAAGGGATTGACTCCCCTTGGGGGAGGATGCTGGCCGAGTTTGGCATGGCTGGGGCCTGCACCGCGGCTCTCGCTCCTCTCTTCAAGCGGCTGCAACGTTGGAGAGGGGCAAGAATCTAAGGAACGTGGGAGGCAGAATGAGACCCGACGCGAGGACACCGAAGGGCGACGTCAGGCCCGGAAGCACAAACGCTACAAAGCGCCACGCTCTGGTCGGCGTGATTGTAATCGTCGGCCTTGGAGTCACCTACTACATCATTCAACGCCTCACCGGCCTTTTCGCTATCTACCCCCGTCTGTCGCTTCCTCCAGAATGGCTTGACCACGGAAACTGGGTCCAGTTGACCGACCATCACCTCTGGCAAATGGTTCTAGCCATCGTTATCGTCGCCATCTTTAGTCGGGGCGATTTTTCTAAGTGGGGATTCAATCTTAAGAATCTCAGGATGTCGTTCACGCTCTTTAAGCATTTTGTCGTGACATTCAGCGTGTACGTCGTCGGAATCGGTTTCGTCGTGCAATGGTTAACGACGACGCGAGCCGACCAACTCGCCTTTCTGGGCTATGTACCGACTCCCGCGAACATCGTCGGCAATCTCGCTTTTATGGGACTTCTCTCAGGGCTCTCCGAGGAGATCCTCTTTCGCGGACTCTTCCACACCGTCCTAGCTCAATTCTTTCCAGGCGTGCGTCAATGGCGTGGAATCGAGATCCCCAGCGCCGGAATCATCGCAGCGCTCATCTTTACTCTCGCACACATCAATTTTAGCCTGAGCCCGTTTCAAGTCACCCACATCTACCTTCCCCAGCTCCTCCTAGCGTTTGGACTGGGGATGTATTACTCCATCGTCTTTCACAAGACCATGAGCCTTGTGGCTCCGATCCTTGCGCACAACTTTTCCAATCTCGCATTACACCTCAGCACACTCTTACTAATTGCGGCGAAGTCTTAAGTATCATGGCCGCTAACTTGCATCTCACCAATGAAGCGACTAGATAAAGTGTTAATAAAGCCGAGTCCGGTAGCTCTCTTCGAGAGACTTCTCTACCTGTTCGACTGTCGTCTCAGGAAGATTGGCATGGTCATGAAAGATTTGCGCAGCGGAGGGAAGGTCCGTCGACGCAGGCCAACTCTGGGTTTGCCAAAGCTGTGAGCGCTTTAAGGCTTTCGCACAGTGTAGGAAGCACTCCTCGACGTAAACGCCGATGCCCAGGAGCGGCCGCTTACCCCGAGCCTCCATTCGCTCAAGCAGACTGGGATCGCGGGTTATGTACGCTCTTCCGTTGATCCGCAGAGTCTCCCCCATCCCCGGCATCAAAAAGAGTAAACCGACCCGGGGATTCGACACGATATTCGTGAGAGAGTCGAGCTTTCGATTGCCAGGACGCTCCGGGATGACGAGTCGCTTCTCGTCAAGTATGAGTACGAATCCGGGAGCATCTCCACGTGGCGAAACGTCGCATTCCCCGGCTGCGTTCGCCGTTGCGAGTAGCATGAACGGCGACTGAGCCATGAAATTGCGGCAATGTTGATCCAATTGCGAGATCGTCTTTTGCACCACCATCTCGGATGGATGGCCCAAAAGCTCACGGAGCTCCGCTTCTGTCGTTACCAGGTGATCAAACTCGCTCGTCCGCCCCACGTGAACGCCTCCCCAAGTACTCTTAAGTCTACGTCTGTTCACTCCCCAAAGCGCAATGCAACCGACCATTGATTACTCTCGGGGTGATATGTACTCTCAATGCGAAACTGGTTACCGTACAGTCCGTACAGGCGGGTTTCTAGCCCGATACCTGCACTTATCGCTCCCTGCCAATCCAATGTTCGTTGTTGGGAGCGGCCGCTCACTTCGGCTCCAAGGAGTAATGCCGGGTGGAGCTGAAGCACCTCGCCTAACCCGATGCCATACCGAGTCAATGCGATTCTCCAGGAGCCGTCCAGTTGGACGTAGGGCTCCGTGCCTGCCGGACCGCTCAGCCCTCGAGGGTCTCGGCCAACCTCGAAGCCATAGGTGTGCTCAGTCAACTGCGCCCACGATTCGGGATGCGCCTCAACGCGCGCCCGCCACGTCGCACCCGGCTGCCCGGCTTCCCAGTCAAGTTCGGCCGAGTAGGTGGTTCCGATAGGCCAATGTAACGTCGTCCCCCCGGACAAATACGACTCGCTCCTGTACTTTCTCACGCCCAGCGACGCGCAGGGCCCAACTCGACACTCCCCGAGGTACCAGCGAAGTCCGTGGTACGACGAGGCGTGATCGGATCCCCCCGCAAACTCCCATCGGAGAAAGGGTGAGTGTGTCGTCTCAGCAAGTCGGTAGGAGACTCCGCCGCGGAATCGAAAGTCCGGGTGAAAGCTGGGATGAAACGAAACGGCATAGCGGCCCTGTGGGAGACGAGCCGCTCTATGCGCTGCCGTGATCCGGGTGTCAAGTTCGGCTTGCGTGAGCCCCCTTGCACGAGGGACTGCGTGAAACGGAAAGTCAGGATCATGGTCGAGGATGACCTGTCGAATCTGCGGCATCGTCTTCTTCGTCGCCGTGTAACCGCGGGCGACGAAGTCCTTCATACGGTTAAAGTCCATCGAAGAGGCCTGTTCGAGTGAAGCGCGCACGACGACGTCCGCGCTGCTTAGATGTTGCGCTGCATACCCCTCAATCATAAACCGCAGCGTCATCTGCACGTTGTTGAGAATGTTGTCGGGACTGAACGCTTCGTTGCTCTCCCTTACATCGACCGCGATCACGATGTCGGCCCCGACGGAGCGTGCGACATTCACCGGCACGGCATTCTTGAGTCCGCCGTCTACGAAGTGTCTTCCGTCGATCGAAACTGGCGGAAATAGGCCGGGAATGGACATGCTGGCAATGATGGCACGCGCCAGCGAACCCTCATGAAGGGCGACTTCCTCGCCGGTTGTCAACTCCGTCGTCACCGCGTAAAATGGAATTTCGAGGTCGTCGAAGTGGGCCCCGTTAGTCAGCCGATCCAACAGGAGCTCCAGCTGACGTGCGTCCAACAAGCCGCCTCGCGGTGGCACGATCGGTGAGAAGTAATCATTGAGCTCGACGCGATCGGCAACGTCAAACAGGTTGTCACTCGAAAACCCCGCCGAATATAACCCTCCAATTACACTACCCATACTACTGCCCACGATGAGATCGACAGGGATACCCTCTTCTTCAAGCGCTTTCAACGCACCAACGTGATTGTATCCTTGAGCGGAGCCCCCACCGAGAACCAGTGCGATCATAGGACGTGCGTCTGCACTCGTCGGGGCAGACACGACCATGCCAATCGCCAAAGCCAACAAGCACGCCAAAGCACGCCTTGGGAATTTCCTCACGTGACAGACCTTCTTTAGACGGGTACGTCATGCCAGCGGGTGAGTCCGCATTGCCAGCAGAGTGTTGTTTCTTTTGCAACCATTCTCGTCGTCCGCTCCCCTCCCTGCATAGGGCGCCTTAAGGAAGCCGAATTCACGAGTGCGGCCTCTCCCACACGTGCCAGATTGGACAATCGACGCCTACAATGGGATGAGTCTCAGACTCGCTCTATATTGATGATTGACGCAACGCTATCTCCGACGACAACCGTCGGAAACGTGCGTAAGCGGACAACACACCCACTCACTTCCGCTGGGACGACGCTGAGAGGTTCGCCCCAGGCGTCGACGACACGGCCCAACTGATCGCCACGTTCAACCCAATCTCCTAGTGCCACCTCCGGCACAAAAACGCCATCATGCGCCACGGTGTGGGCGGCGCTGAGTTCGCCGGAGCCAGCTTCGACGGTCTCCACGAAATAGGCTGGCCTTTGGGTCGGAAACGCTCCATCGTTCATTCCCAATGCCGACATCATTTGCATGACGCCCCGTCGATCGGCAGCCACGTCCTCAGGGCGACACCTGCCTTCCCCAGGCATTTCTACATAAATGGCTGGAATGTCAAGATCGCCGGCCGCCGACAGAGTACGCCCCGGTAACTCCACGGTTCCCCACACGATGTCCAGCCCAAAGGAGATAGCCATGCGGCGCTGGAACTCTTGGGTGCGCCCCTCCCGCATCTGGTATCCGGACCACGGGAGAATGCGAGCAGCCGCCCCGGACGAGTGAAGATCGGCAAAAAAATCCGCGCCACTTAGGAATTCCTTGACAAAGGTGTGGGCGAGGCGCTCCGCACTCGTACCGACGGCACTCCCTGGAAAAACCCGGGCCAAGTTTTTACCGTCGTCGGGATGCTCGCGTGTCCCCGCAAGCATCGCCGGCTCGTTGAGGACCGGTACGAGGACCAAGGTACCGCGTATTCCTCGGGGATCGAGCGAATGCGCAAGATCTTGTAGCGCACGCGGTCCCTCGTATTCATCGCCATGCACCCCCGCGCAGACCAACAGCCTGGGCCCATCTTCGACACCGTTAAATACCCAGGCGGCGATTCGATGGACGCTTGCTGTCTCCGCAGTGGCGCCAACGACCTCTACCGCGAACTTTTCCCGACTTCCCGCCTCTGCAGCCCGCCACACGCGGGGAAGTCGATCTTGGAAATCCAACACCACTCAAAACTCCTCTACCAACGCTAAGATGCGAGTCGCACTTCAGGGAATCTGACTCGAAGAAACGCGAGACTTTAAGAGAATGTTTGAAGAATACTGGTTCCGGCTCCAAGCTCTGTTGAAACCGGAACCTCGGTGCTTACAGATCGTGTGCTCTAGTTATCATTCGTTTCGTTCCGTCGCATTTGGAGTTCCTCGATCCGAGTCTGGGCGGCACGTCCAAACTCTGTGATATAAGCCTCCAGGCTAATTTCACCCCTGATTAGTCTGGCACTGTGAGCGTACGCATCACCGTCAATTCCTGTCACCCACATGGGCATCGGCCACGGTATTGCGTTTTTTACCGGCTCTCCCCCAAAGTAAAGCTCAGCCCAACGGAGAATGTTCTCAGGAGCTCCTTGCTGATAGATTGGATGGTTTATGGCTGAGCGAGTAGCCGGTAACGTTCCGGTCGCCACGTTCCAGCGCGCCTGTACATCGGGGCGGAAGAGCCACTTGATCACTTCCCACGCTGCTTCCTGGCGTTCGGGTGACACATTCATAATGGCGAAGCTCCGGTCGGCAAACGTAGTCGCGGGCATCGTGTCGGGGCGAGCGCGTAGCGGCGGTGCTGGACGCAGTGCACTCTCTGCGTCCATTATCGCTTGTTCACGCTGAGGACCCGACTGAAGCATGCCGGCATTGTGCATGCGAGCAGCACCGGCTCCCGGATGAATATTCGCGTAACTGTAACCCAGTAACCCGGAGTTGATCATGTTCAAAATCCAATCATAGGTTTCACGTACGTGTGCCGAGTTGACGAGCGGCTGGAGGTCCTCGCTCACAAAGACGCCTCCGGGAGCAGCTGGACCGCCGGCTTGACCGATTAGAGGATAGTCAAAGGAGAGCGGGTGCTCCGCCACGAGCCCCCAAACTTCCATATTGCCTTCACTGTCGACCCGGCGTACCTTACGGGCGTACTCCTCCACGTCTCGCCAGGTCCAACCGTTGGAAGGCGGTTGTAATCCCGATTCCTGAAAGAGAAGTTCGTTGTAGTGAGTCGCAAAGACGCCCAATCGGAACGGCAGACTCACCAAATGACCGTCAACGACGTTGTCCGTCCACAGCGTATGCGGGATCCAATCGTCGAGGAAACCGGACGCCTCTCGATCGATAAACCGATCCAGATCGACCATAAGGCCTTCAGGGTAGTACTGGTTATTCCATACCCGACCACTCTCCAGGATATCGGGTAGTTGCCCGGCAAGGGCCGCTCCGAGGATGGTGTCAGGACTCTCGTTCTTGCCGGGAATAAGCACCTCAATCCGGTCCTGGCTCGCGTTGTACTCTTCAATGAGAGGTTTAAGGGCCTCCAAATGGCTGGCATTTCCCCATATTTCCAACTGCAACTTTTCGGCTGCCATTGCCGTTGAAGCGATCGCTACGAGCAGTGCACTTAAGACGATGGTCATGCGGACATGTCGCCTCACGGTTCATACCCCCTTTTGATAAGTCGCTTGACCTGGTTGTTACCTCTCGTGAACTCACGCCCGGAGCAAAGGAGACTCTCCGTACCCCCCTCCTCGTCCAGCGAACGCTCCTATTGCGAACTTGCGTCCACTCCGCCATCGTATATGGGCGTTCTCCTCGTTGTACCGCTTTCAAGGCGAAGCCGGCGCTCATCTAAAGGTAAGGAGACGCGCACGCCACCTCGACGATGCGACTCGACAAAAGCAGCGATAATCTCCTGATTCATATGTGCCACGTTTACCCCGCCCCGAGTGGGACCCCCTGTATCAAGAGCCTGGATAAGGTCTTCAACGATACGTTTGTTGGTGCTCTGAGGCACGTAGTCAGGGAACGAATCCTCCCTTAGCTGCCAGCGACCCGCGTTACCTCCCGGACTCCGCCGGACGGACCAGTTGAGTCCATTGTTTTGCCCTGTTACAGTCCCGTTAGCGCAGATCGCCTCAAGTTCGGGACCTCTGGGCGTGTTTAGCGCATACACGGTTACGCCATTTGCGAATCGAAACATTCCCTCTCCAACCGGATCTTTGCGCAATACCTCTCCGTCGATCGCAGAGTCCCCGCTCGGAAGGTGTGCTTGCACCCATTCGATCTCCGTATCATTGTTGATCCATAACGCCAGATCAAACCAGTGAGCACCGCTGTTGAACAATGTACCGGTACCATAGATGACAATCGACTTTAAGGGGCCGAGCTCACCACCGTGCACAAGTCTCTTCAGTGTCTCGTATCCGGTATCCCATCGCCGTCCCGTGCCCATGTTGAACGCAATGTGATATCTCTTGACGGCGTCTACGATCCGATCAGCCTCTTCTAACGAGGCGCACAAGGCCTTCTCACAGTAAAGGGCTCGCACCCCGTGTTCGCAGGCAAACTCCACGATCTCCGCACGTTGTTCCGGCTGAGTTGCAACGCTCACAATGTCGGGTTTTTCATTGCGCAGCATTGCGCGATAATCAGTGTACTGACGCTCTACGGGTACGTTGTAACGTTCGCCAAAGCGCGCCATCACATCCTCACGCGGGTCACAACAGGCCACTAGATCAATCCGACTAAGTGATTCATACACAGCCGCGTGAGAATGTGGCAGTTTGAATTCGAGGGGGCCGCCCACCCACTCGTTATCAATGAACCCACCCATTCGACCACAACCGATTACCGCAGCCTTATATCGATTCACCAACGCCCACCATCCTTCACATTTATCGGTAAATCACGCGCAACTCCCTATCTTCTAAGGGTAAAGCGACGGGGCTACGGGTCAGCGCCGAATGATAACTTGCGATCGCCAGTTCTAACGCGGTCGCGCCATCCTCGCCCGTGGAGACGAATGGAGCATCGGTCGTCAACGAGTTGCAGAGTTCCTGGAGAAGCCGTTGCGTGGCGCTGCACGAATCTGCTTGCCCACTCTCGGGCCAAGCAGGCACTGCAAGACGTGCGCTCCCCCGAGAAACGTACCGGTGGCACCGCTCTCAAACTGCAGAAACGCGTCTCCGATCAGATCAGGGTAGGTTCCCTTCAGCGGATTCACACCCTGGGGTTCAATGTTCGCCACCATAGCAAAGAATCGCCCCAATTTCCCGATCGAGCCATCGTGGGCCATATGTTTCAGTTGACGAGACATGAGACTGAATCGTCGAGGGTGATTCACGGCAGGCCCCCGCGTGCGAGACCGGCTTGATATTATACATGTTGGCATGAACGTTTCCCGGCGGTAACGTAATGTCGGGAATGTGTACAGTCTCGTCATCGTAGAGATCGGCGATCCGACCGGTCCCGATAATCGCCGCTCGAAACGATTGAGCGGTGTCCATCTCCACACCCTTTCCGTGTATCAAGAGGCTTAAAATCATGCCCACGCGGTTAGACCACTAGACTCCATCTTTGCTTTTTGACACCCTGATCCCTCTATTGAATACTGTTTTTTCGCATTATTATCTATAAACCATTATCATTTTGCTTTCGCATCGTAACAGGATTCTTCTAGACCATTGTCATAAGGAAAATAGGTTTTTCCAATCGGGCGATCGTGTCAGGTGTCGATCGACTCACGACCAATGCCTGTCCGTGTGATGTCGTCGATTTGAAGGAGAGGACGGCCTTAATGCCTATACACAAACGAGACGCCCGCCGGAAAACCCTTCCGACGGGCGTCTTTCGTGGTGGAGCCGAGCGGGGTCGAACCGCCGACCTCTTGAATGCCATTCAAGCGCTCTCCCAACTGAGCTACGGCCCCACGATCTGTTGGATGTAACCGCCCGCAAGCGAGCGGTACATCCCCTAGTATACTGCGGAATGGGCAGCCTGTCAAACAGAAAATCACACCTACACACCCATCTCCTGATACGAGAGCGCGATCTTTTCAATCGCAACAACGAAGGCCGCTCGCCGCAAGTCCGTCACCTGCGGCCGGGCCAACATCACCTCTCGGATCTCCCGGTAGGCGTTGCGCATCGTGTCGTCGAGCCCCGAGCGCACGAGATCGAGCTCATCCGCCCCTCGGACGAGACGCGCCCGGTGTATTTGAGGGACCGGCTTGTTGGTGACTGCCTCGATGGTTTCGATGATCTGTTCACCGCGCATCTCGTCCAGGCGTCGCTGCAAGCGACCGAAGCGAATGTGTGACAAGTTTTTGATCCACTCAAAGTACGAGACCGTCACGCCCCCCGCATTGAGGAAGGCGTCGGGGATAATGGTCTTCCCCCGCTCCCTAAGTATTCGGTCCGCTTCAAACGTAACCGGACCGTTGGCCGCCTCGGCGATGAGCGACGCCTTGATGCGTCCCGCATTCTCGCTCGTAATTTGCGCCTCCAGCGCTGCGGGAATCAGGATGTCGCACTCCGCTTCGAGTACGCTCTTGCCGTCCTCGACGAACTGGGCGTCGGGATATCCGCTCAAACCGCCATTCTCCCTCATGTACTGGGCTATCTGTTCAACGTCAAGTCCCTTATTTGAGAGGAGCGCCCCGTCGCGCTCAATCACGCCGATGATCCTGGCTCCATCCTCTTCCTGGAGGAACTTGGCCAAGTGGTAACCCACTTTTCCGAGGCCCTGCACAATAATGCGACAACCTTCCAGTCCGCCCTTGAGCCCGGCCTCTTTCACGTCCTCAGGGTGCCGGAAGAACTCCCGCAATGCGTACTGAACGCCGCGTCCAGTGGCCTCGTGCCGCCCCGCGATTCCACCTTGTGAGACCGGTTTGCCGGTGACGCACGCAATCGCATTGATGTCGTGCGGGTACAGCGTGCGGTAGGTATCGGCGATCCAGGCCATCTCACGTGGCCCCGTTCCCATATCGGGGGCCGGTACGTTCTCAGACGGACTGATATACCCCTTTTGGGCAAGCTCACGGGCGAAGCGCCGTGTGATCCGCTCGAGTTCGTCCTCGGTGTACTCGGCAGGATTAATGCGCAGACCGCCTTTCGACCCGCCAAAGGGGACGTCGACGATGGCGCACTTATACGACATCAAGGCAGCCATCGCCTCCACGTCATCCTGATCGACATTAGGGGCATAGCGAATCCCGCCCTTGGCGGGAAGTCGGTGCTCGCTGTGAGTGGCACGCCAGCCGGTAAACACCTTGTACCCGCCGCGCATCTTTACAGGAAAACGCACTTGGTACACGGAGTTGCAACTTTTGATCTGATCGATCAAGCCGGGGGGAAGATCGAGAGTCGCTGCAGCTTCGGCTACGACGAGATTGACGCTTTTTCGAAACGAAATCTGATCGTGCTTCACCCGAACCAGTCCTCCTTGAACTCTTGACCACCGCTTTGCAACCTAGTGTGCCGCTCAAACGGCTAGGATATCGACCCCGGAGCCTCCAGCTACAAGGGTCGCCGTGCAACATAAAAGATGCGGCGCTCATCGGCCGCCGGCGCGCACTCACTCAACTGGGCATACTGCCCCAACCACTGAAGGCCCGCGGACGTCACGGCCCGCCTCACCTCGGCCTCAGTGTATGCTCGTTCAACGTGCACTTCATCGGTGCGCCGGTAGAGATCTTCATCGATCGCCGCAAAGAGGGTGAGGTACATTGTACAACGCGCGCTCACATCGTCAAACTCACTTTGCCAGATGTACGCCACGCGCTCCGTCTCGTCCGCATAGACGCTCTCGGCCATCTCTCGGAGGCGAACGTGCGTGTGTAAATCAAAGAGAACTCCGGCGCCAGGACGCAAGACCGCAGCCACACGCCCCAGGGCCTCTTCGAGTTCGCCGTCGTGCGTCAAGTAATTGAGTGTATCGCACAAACAGACGACCCCGTCGACCTCCCCGTCAATCTCAAAGTCGGTGAGGCCCTGATGTAATAAGGAGATCGCCACACCTGACTCGTGGCTCTTTTGCTGTGCTATCGCCAACATGTCCAACGAGCCGTCGATCCCGATCACATCATACCCGCGACGCGCAAGGGCCAAACTCACCGACCCTGTGCCGCACCCCAAGTCCAGGAGCCTGGCGCCCCCAGTGGTCGCTCTTTGCGGCAAGCCGAGTCGCGTGAGCGCATAGGCAGCCCAACGCTCATAGTCGACGTGCGACATCAGTTCATCGTAGTAGAGTGCCAGCACACCGTAACTCTGCTCACCCGTACACAAATCGTCAGCCAATTAACTCTCCACCGGAACGAGGCGGCTTTCGTCGCCAAGTACCAGGCGCGGCGCATCGCCCCACAAGCGTTCGAGATCGTAATACTCCCGGTCTTCGGTCCGAAAGACGTGCACCACCACGTCACCGTAGTCGAGGAGAATCCATCGTCCTTCGTCCCAACCTTCGCGCCGAGGCGCCGGGACGCCTCGGTCTTCCAAGGCCTCTGAAACGCCGTCGGCCACAGCTCGTACCTGTGTTACGCTGGTTGCATCCGCGATGACAAAGTAATCAGTCATCAGGCTTAATCCACGCAGGTCCAGTACCGCAATGTTCTCGCCACGCTTGTCGTCGGCCGCGTTGGCCGCCGTCTGTGCAATCTCTTCGATAGATAACTTCAGCCCTTGGTACCTCCCCATATCCCACTCATTGGCGACGAACGGTTAAATTCGAAAGTCTGAACCCAGTATAACCGTCACATCTGCGTCCGTTGCAACGAGCGCTCCAACGCTTGGACCGGTGAAACCGTCGCCCGTCCACTCCCGTCCTAGCGCCCGAGCCACGTCAGCGGCCGAATCGTCTGCTCCTCGACGCCGAATCACTTCAGTCTGTGCGTAGGTGAAGTGCTCTGCGTTGCCGACCGCCACGACTTCAAAGCCCTGCGCTCTCAGCAAGTCGGCCGCGTGGGAGGCGACGCCCGCCATACCGCTTCCGTTGAGCACTTCAACGCGCACCATTCCCTGGCGATGAACGATCAGGCGGTTAACCACCTCGCGCGCCTTTGGCATGTCCACGACCCAGTAACTGGCTCCCCCAACCGTCTCGCCCACACCGGGCAAGATGGCCGTCTCTATCTGCTGTAGCTTCGTATCCTTTGCCGCCATCGCTAGGCGGAGCGCTTCGTCCGTCGGTATATCGGTCACGACGAATTCGCGAAACTCTCGAATAAGTTGAGGCGCCTTGAGGAGCCCCTGGGCGCTCGTCACCTGCTTGACCAATGCCTGGACGAAATTAAGCTGGCGATCGACGCGTCCCGCGTACGCCCCTTCTTGCGGATTGACGAGCGCAACATCGCCCAAGCGATCCCCGCGATACCGGACATACTGTAGAGCCTTCGACCCGTCGAGCCGCTGGACGCCGGCTGCGAGGTTAATATCCAGATTTTGAGCCGTGTCAACGTAACGCATCGGCCTCTCGACATCAATAACCACGCCACCCAAGGCGTCTACGATTCGTTCGAAGCCCTCGTAATCAATGCTGACAAAGTAGTTGATATCAACGCCGAGGAGTTGCTCCACCGTCCGTACAGCCAGTTTGGGCCCACCGTAGGCGTGTGCTGCGTTCACTCGGTCGAATCCCGCACGGCCGGGAATCTGGACGCGGGTGTCTCGCGGAATTGAGAGCGCTCCCACTGAACCAGTCTGCTTGTCCAGACTAAACAGGATCATGGTGTCGGTACGCGTGCCCCCCTCGACACCACTATCGGCGCCCATCAACAGGAGAGTGGCGTAGCGCGAGTCGCCTTGCGCTGTTCCCGCGGGCAAGCGCGATGTGTAGCTCCAAAAGGCTGTAAGCACGAGGAGCACCAACCCGACGATGGCACACACGATGTAAAAGTTTCGTTTTTTTCGACGAACTTGCTGCTTTAACCGCCGCTTCTCCTCGAGATCGCGACGTTTGGACTCCATCTCTTCCGGAGTCATCATGACCAACATCACTCTCCGCGCTAAAGCAAAAAGGCCGAACAGTCACGACAACTCGAGTCCGTTCAGCCAGAATTCATCAAAATATAGTTGCGGGCTTCGACGGCCTCTACGGCTATGGGCCGATCTCGTTGCAACAGGTATTCAATGCTCTGCGTCAGTGCCAGCAACATCGCCTTGTCCACATCTTGCCGAGCGAGGACCCGAACGGTATCGACACCCGGAAACGAACGCTCCGGCTCAATGTAATCCGCCAGGAAAATGAGCTTCTCGAGCAAAGACATGTTGGCTCTGGCCGTCGTATGATAACGAATTGCGGCGATGATCTCAGGATCTTCGATCCCAAACTCACGACGAGCCACTTCCGCCCCGACAGGAGCGTGGATGAGCGCGGGAGTGGCCGTCTCGAAAGCTGTCAATACTATACCAAAATCTAGTGCCGTATTCAACAGGCTTTTCCTGGAGAGATCCTTCGCAACATCATGCAAAAGGCCAGCTAAATACGCCTTCGCCGTGTCAGCGCCCCAGTGCATCGCCAACTGCACCGCCGTCTCAGCGACACGTTGTGTGTGCGCCCACCGCTTAGGGGTGAGACGGCGCGCAACTTCCTGTCCAAGCTCGCCAAAGCGCTCCCGCAGGCGTTCCAGCTCACTCAAAATCTGCATCCACCTCACGCCCCATAAACTTCGTGCGCCTCGATATAACGCAGAACGACGTCCGGCACGAGGTAGCGAATCGACGCCCCTTGCCGCACGCGTCCGCGGATCTCACGGCTGGCCACATCAATGCCGGGCACTTCGACCAGTTGGATGCGGTCGGCGTGCGCCTCATAGAGCGCACCCAATCCATCTCGAGCGCTCGCCAGCGTCCAGCCGGGACGTGTGGCGACAATCACCCGATTCTCGTTAAGGAGACGGTCGGGTCGAAACCACGTCATGAGTTGAGCCAACGAATCGCTACCCATGATGAAGTAGAGCTCAACCGGGGCCAGCTCCCGGTTGAGCTGTGCCAAGGTGTCCACGGTGTAACTGGGTCCAGACCGCTCCAAATCGACCCTGCTCACTCGAAAATGCGGATGATCTGCGATCGCAAGCGCCGTCATCATGTAACGGTCCCATCCCGAAGTGAGGCCCCTCGCATCCTTGTGCGGCGGAATCCCTGCCGGCACAAAGAGAACCTGATCGAGGTTGGCCTGCACTCTCACGGATTCGGCGACAATCAAGTGACCCACATGAATGGGATCGAACGTGCCACCGAGGACTCCGACGCGCTTCATGTACGGATGTGCCCTTCCCCAAACACGACGTACTTCGTTGTTGTGAGTTCGGGGAGGCCCATCGGACCTCTGACGTGTAATTTCTGGGTGCTAATGCCGATCTCGGCTCCAAAGCCGAATTGGTTCCCGTCCGTAAAGTACGTCGACGCGTTCGCATACACCGCAGCGGAGTCAACCTCCCGTGTAAAGCGGCGCACTGAGGTGTAATTCTCCGAGACAATGGCATCAGAATGATGAGAACCGTACCTGTCGATGTGCTCAATTGCGTCATCCAACGAGTCGACGACACGGACGGCGAGAATCAGATCGAGGTACTCACACAGCCAGTCGTCCTCGGTCGCGGGCTCCGCTGTGGGGACGAGCGCCCGTGTCCTTTCACACCCACGCAAGGCCACCCCAGCTGCAGCGAGTGCCTGAGCCGCCCTCGGAAGAAATGCCTCGGCCACCTCCTGGTGAACCAAGAGGCTCTCCGCCGCACAACAGACCGACGGGCGTTGCGTCTTCGCGTTCACAATGATTGACAGCGCCTTCTCCAAGTCGGCGTCGCGGTCCACGTATACGTGGCAATTACCCACACCTGTCTCGATCACCGGAACGGTGGCGTGTTGCACTACCGCCTGGATCAGCCCGGCGCCGCCCCGCGGGATGAGTACGTCGATGAGACCGTTCAGACGCATCATCTCCTGTGCGGTCTCGCGACGTGTATCTTCGATGAGCACCAGCGAGCCTTCCGGCAGACCCGCCTCGGACTGCGCCTGTTGCAACACGGAGGCAATCGCCTTGTTGGAATGGATGGCATCCGAACTCCCGCGCAGAATCGCAGCGTTTCCCGACTTCAGACACAAGGCGGCCGCGTCTGCCGTCACATTGGGCCGTGCCTCGTAGATGATTCCGATCACCCCCAGGGGCACACGTACCTGGGAGATCTCCAATCCGTTCGGCTGGCGCCAGGCTCGATCGACGCGCCCGATGGGGTCGTCGAGTTCGACAATCTCTCGCACTCCGTCGGCGATCGTCTCGATGCGTTGACGCGTGAGGCGTAACCGGTCGATGCGGGCGCTTGGCGCGCCGCTCTTCTCAGCGCCTTCGACGTCCTTGGCGTTTGCCTCAAGGATCACATCGGCATGGTGAATCAGTGCATCCGCCATCCGCGTGAGGGCCTCGTCTTTCTCGCCCCGCGAGAGCAACGCCAACCCGCGCGCCGCCCGCTTCGCCATACGGGCCTTACTCACTGGCTCGCTCACGCGCTCCGTTCTCCCCGTGACATGAGCATCCGAAAGGTCTAGACTCAAGGTGATTTCCTCCCTTGTCTCCACGAGACCACCATGTTGTCCCTGTGCACCACTTCATCGTAGTACTTGTACCCAAGCCGCTGCACTATCTCGTGGCTGGCAGAACCGATAATCTTGCGAACGTCGACGGACGAGTAGTTCACTAAACCGCGGGCAATTTCTCGATTGGCGGGATCGACCACTTGGACTACGTCTCCCTCGTCAAACTCCCCGTCGACGCTGACCACACCCACCGGCAGGAGGCTGCGTCCCCCGTCGGCGATAGCCCGAGCAGCGCCGTCGTCGACTCGCAGGCGTCCCAAAGGCGCCTGGTGAAACGCGATCCAGCGTTTGCGGCCGGCCATCCGCTCGCTCTGAGGGACGAATAGCGTACCGACCGGTTCCCCGCGCAAAATCGCTCGAATTACGTCCGTCTGCCGACCGTTAGCGATCACCGTCGCCGTACCGCCTGCGGTGGCGACTTTAGCGGCTTGAATCTTAGTCGACATACCACCGCTGCCAAAGCGCGTGCCAGGCCCGCCCGCGACGCGCTCGATGTCGTCGGTGATGCTCTCCACGATCGTCAGGAGTCTGGCGTTCGGGTGCGTCTTGGGGTTCCCGGCGTAGACGCCGTCGACGTCCGAAAGGACGATCAACAGGTCTGCGGCGACTAAACTCGCGACGAGAGCCGCCAGTGTATCGTTATCTCCAAACTTGATCTCGTCGACGGCGACGGTGTCGTTCTCGTTCACGATCGGGATGACGCCCAGTCGCCACAGACTAAACAACGTGTTGCGTGAGTTGAGGTGCCGTTTGCGGCTGGTGAGATCTTCGCGGGTGAGCAGAAGTTGTCCGACCACGTGACCGTGCTCTTCAAAGAGGCGCTCGTACATCTGCATCAGGAGACCTTGCCCGACTGCGGCCACCGCCTGCTTCTCAGGGATGGTGCGCGGCCTTGCGGGGAGTCCCAAACGGCCCATCCCGGCGCCGATCGCCCCCGACGTGACCAACACCACTTCACGGCCCTCGGAGGCGCATTCGACCAATTGGCGGACGAGCCCTTCGATTTGGGGAGTATTGGGCTGTCCTGACGAGTCGGCCAAGGTGCTGGTGCCCACTTTTACGACGACACGGCGCGCGTGCTTCAGTCCCTCCCGCGCCTGAGGAGGGAGTGCATTACTCATAATACTCAAATTCGAGCTCGCCCACCTTTACGGTGTCGCCGTTCGCCGCTCCAGCCCGGCGCAAAGCGTCGTAGACACCGATCTCTCCGAGGAGCTGCTGCAAGTAGCGCATCCCCGCCTCACTCTCCAGGTCCAAGCGACGCATGAGACGCTCTAAATCTTCGCCGCGGACAGCGTAACCGTCCTCATCCGACAACACGTTGAAGTTTTTGAGGTTGAGAGGGGCCCGCCGTCGCCGACCGTCTTGGGCGGTGTACACCCGCTCGCTCGGCTGAGTCTCTTGCGGAGCTGATTCCACCTCTTGCCGGACTCGCTGCAACTCCTTCCATAGAGCGTATACGACCCGGTCCAGCCCATCCCCTGTCGCGGCCGAACCGGAATAGAAGGGAAGCCCCATCGCATCGGCTTCGGTTTGAAGAGAAGCAAGGTGAGCGGCCGTCTCGGAGAGGTCGGTCTTGTTCGCAAAGAGGAGCGCCGGACGCCCCGCCAACTCAGGCCTGTACAGCTCCAACTCCCGGCGAAGAATGCGCAAGTCGTCGACAGGCTCCCGCCCCTCGAGGCCGGAAGCATCGATCACGTAGAGGAGGACGCGCGAGCGTTCGATGTGACGCAGGAACTCATGTCCGAGACCGACGCCCGAATGCGCCCCTTCGATGAGACCCGGTATGTCTGCGACGACAAAGCTCTCTCCGGTGCCGACAGAGACAACCCCCAAGTTGGGAACCAACGTCGTAAAGGGGTAATCGGCCACTTTGGGGCGTGCCTTTGAGACCGCGCTGATAAACGAGGATTTTCCAGCGTTGGGAAACCCGACGAGGGCCACATCCGCCAAGATCTTGAGCTCGAGGCGCACCCACAGGGACTCCCCTTCTTCGCCTCGCTCAAAGAACGCGGGAGCCTGGCGCGTCGAGCTCTTGAAGCGGGTGTTTCCACGGCCGCCACGTCCGCCCATGGCCGCCACCCACTCTTGGCCGGGCTCGGTGAGGTCGACAAGGAGCCGCTCCTTGGACTCGTCCCAAACTTGGGTACCGGGCGGGACACCAATGGTAAGACTTTCGCCGTTCTTGCCGTGTCGATTACTACCTTGTCCGTGCTCACCGCGCTCAGCCTCATACTTGCGACGGTAGCGGAAATCGATGAGCGTGGAGAGGTTCGCATCGACCACAAAGATGACGTCTCCTCCGTCGCCTCCATCGCCGCCGTCGGGTCCACCGGCTGGAACGTACTTCTCACGGCGAAAGCTCGAAGAGCCGTTTCCTCCGTCACCCGATTTAACAAAGATCTTTGCCTCGTCGATAAAGATGGCGAAACACCCCCGAACGTCCCCTTGGCTCCAACGATGCAAAGAGCCCGGAGCAACGCTCCGGGCTTACGACACCGATAATACTCTAGGGACGCCTAATCAGACACACGCTTGTGACGGGCGCTGCCCAAATGGGGTAGCGTGTACCCTACGAGACGACAGCCTCCGGGTAGACACTCACCCGCTTGTTCTTTTTGCCGGCCCGCTCAAAGCGAACAGTCCCATTCACCTTGGCGAAGAGCGTGTCGTCTTTGCCGAGCCCCACGTTCGCGCCGGGATGAAAGTGCGTACCCCGCTGGCGGACGATGATGCTGCCGGCGCTTACGACCTCGCCTGCATGCTTCTTGACACCCAGCCGCTTGGATTCACTGTCGCGACCGTTGCGGGTGCTACCCATTCCCTTTTTGTGTGCGAAAAGCTGAAGGTTGATGCGAATCATAACGTTACCTCCTCTACACAAATATACTCTACGTAATCCTTACCGATCTCGCCCAAGCCCAACGCGAGGGTCTCCAAGAGATCCTGGGCCCTCGCCCAAAGCGGCGCCGAGATCGACGAGCGATCAAGGCGACACTCGAGGTAGCCCCTATCGTCGTCAACCTGCACGTTCGGCGAGAGGTCTAAACGAGCCTGTAACCCCAACACGGTTACGGTGGTGAGCGCCGAGACGGCGGCACAAACGATATCTTCGCCGCGCTCGGCAAAGCCCGTGTGCCCATCGGCCCTAAATCCTACAAGAGCGCCATCCTCGTCCCGTAAAAGCTGAACGCGAACCACCGGCCTCTTACGCCTGGATCTTATCGATGACGAGGCGGCTGAATGGCTGACGGTGACCGTAACGACGGCGGTAATTCTTTTTGGGCTTGTACTTAAAGACAAGAGTCTTGCGACCTCGACCCACGTCCTGCACCGTCGCGGTCACGTTGGCGCCGGAGACGTGTGGAGCGCCGACTTTGACACCGTCCTGCCCAGCGACTAAAAGAACCCGGTCCAAAACGACCGTGTCACCCTTGGCGGCATCGAGCATCTCGACGTCTATGACGTCTCCCTCACTCACGCGGTACTGCTTACCGCCTGTCTCTACGACTACGTACACGATGAATGCATCCTTCCACAACTAGACTCGCCGACTCAAGGCTCGCGCGGTCTAGCGCGATTGAAAAGGGCCTTGTTCGAGCGGTTAGTGCGCACAATGCGCTACCTTCGCATTTTAGCACACGCCTTGAAATCCTGTCAAAGGTGCTCCTGGCAGACCCGCCCTTTCGCATAGGTGCGAAACACCTTGACGATCTCCACCGGGAGTCGCTTGCCGATCATTCGTCCGGCGCCCTCCACGTCGACCACATACCCTTCGATCCGGGCAATGCCGTCCTTAGGATTGGAGACGTGAGGCTCTTCGACATCCAACTCGATCACTTGCCCTTGTCGGACGGGGAGCGCCTTGGCCTCCACTTCCGCACGGGTCCCCATCGCCAAGTAGTTCACCTGCGAGACATCGTACTCCTCAGTCCCTTTGACGAAAATTGTCTTCCCCGTCTGCTCCTCAAGGGCTTTGAGATTTGAACCGCCGGCGCCGATCATCAGCGCTGCGACCGTTGGATTCACCGCGACCAGCAACGCCTCGGCCGGTGTCTCCCGGGCCAACTTGCGAATCTCTCGCTGCGTCCGGTGAGCCACCGTCGCCTCCGACAATACCTGTCCCGATCCTTCGCAGTGAGGGCACACCTTGTGAAGGAAGTCCCCTATGTCTTGCTTTACCTTTTTGCGGGTGATCTCAACGAGCCCAAGGTTGGTGAAGCCGAGGACGTGCGTACGTGTCTTGTCCCGCCGCATCTCGCGTTCGAGCCGCTCTAAAACCTTGCGCTCATCCTCCTTGGACTCCATGTCAATAAAGTCGACGATAATAATGCCGCCCATATCACGCAGACGGAGTTGCCGGGCGATCTCGGTCGCTGCCTCAAGGTTGGTCTTGAGGACCGTGTCGGCCAAATTGGTCGTGCCGATGTGGCGACCTGTATTCACATCAATACTTATCAAGGCTTCGGTGTGGTCGATAACAAGGTAGCCGCCGCAGTCGAGCCACACCTTTCGTTGAAGCGCACGGTCAACGTCAGGCTCAACTCCATACGAATCAAAGATGGGCGGCCCTTCGTGATAAAGGTAGACGCGGTTTTTGAGATGCGGCGAAAGGTTGTCGAGCAACTCCAGGGTTTTATCGTACTCCCCTTGATTGTCGACGACAAACTTGTCGATCTCACTCGTAAACGTGTCACGCACAAGTCGATAAACGAGATCGTAATCCTTATACAGCAAGGCGGGTGGCGCCATCCGCTTGGCACGTCGTTGGATGCGGTCCCAAATACCCACCAGGAAGCGGCAGTCCTGCGCGAGCTCTTCCTCGGACTTGCCGTCTGCTACCGTGCGTACGATCAGCCCCATCCCTTTGGGCTTCACCTTGCGCGCGATCCCTTTGAGGCGATTTCGTTCTTTTTCAGAGTGAATGCGTCGTGAGACACCCACGTACTCGACCGTCGGCATCAAGACGAGGTAGCGGCCAGGGATCGTCACATGCGTGACGACGCGAGCTCCCTTGGTGCCAATCGGCTCTTTGGTCACCTGGACAACAATGTGCTGCCCTTCCCGCAAGATATCCTTGATCGAATGAACCTTGGCTCCGTCGCCGTTCTTTCCGTTGTTGCCTCCATTGCCGTTGCCGTTGTGAACCCCGTTGCCGTTGCCGTGCGAGTCACCGTCTACCTTATAGGCCAATGCGTCGTCGACGTACAAAAATGCGTTTCGTTCCAATCCGATATTCACAAATGCGGCTTGCATGCCGGGAAGGACATTCTCGACCCGGCCTTTATAAATATTGCCGACGACACGTTGATCCTCTTGGCGTTCAACGAATAACTCGACTAAACGCCGGTCCTCGAGGAGCGCAGCACGCGTCTCGCCGAGGCCGGCGTTGATGACGATTTCCCTCTTCATAATAGAATGTCACTCCTAGTCAACCCCTCAAACAAACCTGAATACGCGTCTCGCATCAATAAGCCGTCGTACACCTGCCAAGACACACATGCTCTCAGGACGCAATCAAGGTCTGAATCTCGCTCTGCCCCCGACCCGGCCAGTGGACTCAAATCCTTGTAACGGAGTGCACGCAGGGTACACGTCGACCTTTGCCGATGTCATCAAAGAATCCGGTAAACGTAAGGCGCATCAAATAGGTTCAAGAAAAAAGCGTTAAGCTACTCTTAGTATGCGTGTGAGCAGGCGTCTTGATTCGGCAGACGTCTTATGCAATAAAAACGTGACACGTGCACCGCGCTCGAACATCTGTGTGGATTTACCATATCATAGCGAGGGCGCAAATGTCAATCCTAGAACCTCGGAAACGCCTTTGCCATCGACGTTTCCGAGATTTGGCTCTCGCAGCTGCCTCCCCTAATCCACCCTGCGCGCCACGTCGCCGATGGGCGTCCGGGCGCCTGATTGAAACGTCGCTTCTATTAGCTCGAGCTCCGTGGTCATGCCCACGAGGCGCCCCTTTGCATCGAGAATCCAAATCACGTGATACTTCTGCGGCACGAAACTGTGCATCACATCCTTGATCGGTGTCGCCTCGAGCGCCACCAGCTGATGGGCCACGAGACTGCGATTGCGCTCCAGTTCCCGTTGCTTGCGTGTCAAGTAACGCATGAAGACGTAGGCTGCCAAGCCCTGCTCCTTGCCCGCGGAGAGGTACACAAAGACGGCCAACACCAGCACGCTGATGTTAGCTACCCCAATGAAGACCAGGTAACACCCAATTCCACCGCCGACGAGAGCGCACGCCTTACCCATGCTCGCGGCCCAGTCTGTCGCCCGCCGAAAACCGATCCGACGAGAAAGGACAGAGCGCAGCATCCGTCCCCCGTCAAGGGGCAACGCCGGAATGAGGTTAAACAGCCCGATCGAAAGGTTTGCCTTGAGAAAGAGATCCAACCGTTCGGGAGGTAGAGCGAGTCTTCCGGCCAACCATAAGGCGAGCCCATAGAGGAAGGCGTTCGTCAATGGTCCGGCGAGTGCCACCGAGATCTCGACCGAAGGGTCGAATTCGATCACATCGTCGATACGCGCAACTCCACCAAAGGGTAAGAGCTCCACTTCGCGCACGGTCAGCCCAGAAGCCTTGGCCGTGACCACGTGCGCCAACTCGTGGAGGAAGACTACCCCAAAGAGAATCAGCGTCTCCCAAAGGAATCCACCGACCCCAAGGGCGAGCATCAACAGCAGAAAGTATGGATTTAAGACGATGCGCACACCAAAGAGGCGACCGATACTCATCGAGTGGATTACCGCGTCGGTGCCGCGGGACCCACCGGCGCCACCTCTGTCGCCCCATCGTCACCAAGCCACGGGACCCGATCTCGCCACGCCGACATGCGAGCCAGGAAGTCCTGACCGCCGGCGCTCGCGATCCAGGCCTCGTAGTCGAAATCCGTCGTCAAGACAAATGCAATGTACTCTTCAACTCTCTGTGTGAGCGGCAGGTCAGCGTAACTAATCGAGCCGACAATCATCAATAGAATGAGCGCGAAGAGCAGATTTCGACCAAAAACAGGCAGGTTCACGCGCACGCATCCCCCTTCGTCTCTACCCCAATATATGGGCGACGCGCGCAGCGTATGTGAAACGGTTGAAACCGCTAAAAGAGGATCTTTTGGCGACGCATGTGTACGTTGAGGACAATTCCGATGCCGATCAGGTTCGTAACCAGGGAGCTACCGCCTGCGCTGGCGAATGGAAGGGGCAGTCCGGTCACCGGCATGATACCGAGAGTCATACCTACGTTGATGAGGATGTGAAAGAGAAACAAAGAGACGACGCCGGTGATCATAAGGACGCCGAAACGATCTTTGGCAGCACCCATTAGGCGTACGCCCCGCCACAGCAGAAAGAAGTATGCGGTGAGCAGAAAGAACGCTCCTAAGAATCCGAGCTCTTCGGCGATCACGGAGAAGATAAAGTCGGTATGGCGGGCCGGAAGAAAGTCGAGCTGTGTCTGCGAACCAGCGAAGAGCCCCTTGCCAAAGAATCCTCCGGATCCAACCGCGATCATGGACTGAATGACGTTCCACCCGGCGCCCGTACGATCGCTAAAGGGATCCAAGAAGACGAAGAGTCGTTTGAGTTGATAATCTTTCAGGATTGGGATCCAGCCTTGGCTCGAGACAAAGGCTGCGGCGAGAAATAAGAAAAGCCCGGTCCCTGCCATGATCCCTAAGTACTTGATGGGCACCCCGCGGACGTAAAGCATCCCAAAGAGAATCCCGATGAAGACCAAGGCTGTGCCCAGATCAGGCTGTAACAAGACGAGGAGCATCGGCGCGCCAACGTGAATCAGGGCACGCAGTAGATCCAAGGGATGGTCAAATGAATCCTTTGAGGCAAGGTAGTGAGCGAGCGTGATAATGATAGCGATCTTGGCGAACTCAGAGGGTTGTACCTGGACGGGCCCCAACACCAACCACCGCCCCGCTCCCATAATGGTAGGAGCCAGCAGCGGGACCGCTGCAAGGATCAGCAGGTTGAGGACGTAAATAAAGCGAACGAGCCGTCCCCAAGAACGGTAGTCAAAGAGCATGACAAAGACGGCTGCACCCATCCCAACCACAGCGCCAATGGCCTGTCGCTTGACATAGTATAGGGAATCGTTAGGGATCAGGGCATACGTTGCACTGTAAATAGCTACGATCCCAAAGAGAATCAGCCCTACAGTCGCTGCAGCGAGGGGCCAATCAAGATTGCGAATGAGGCGACGCTCAATATCCAACGGGCATTACGAATTGGCCTTCGCTTCGAGCCCGCGGCGCACGTTGCGCACTGGGATGTTCGCGATCAAGGCCATCGTATCCTCCTCTTGATCAAGGGCGACCTCGAGGCCCTCTTCGTCAATCTCCATATACTTGGAGATGACTTGAATCAAGTCTTCTTTGAGGCTGTCAATCAAACGCGGCGACAAGCTCGCCCTGTCGTGCACCAACACGAGTCGCAAGCGGTCCTTAGCGGCCTTTTTGCTGCCCTCGTCCCTGCCGAATATTCTACCCAAAAAGTCAAACATGGGTCGCATCCCCCCATCGCCCGTCGTCAACGTGTTGCAGGCCCTTGGTCACTCCGCCTTGCGTCGCTCCTTTGTAAAGAAGCGCCTCAGTCGCTCGACAAAACCGTCCTGCTCCAGCGGTGTAATGGGAACACTCTCGCCCTCAAGACGTCGAACAATATTGTAGTACGCCTCACCCGAACGTGTACGCCGATCAAAGACGACCGGCTCGCCGCGGTTGGTCGCCACGATCACGTCTTGGTCGTCGGGGACGACGCCAATCAGTTCGATCGCTAGGATCTCGATCATGTCGTCGATGTCCATCATGTCCCCGCGCTTCACCATATCGGGACGGATGCGATTGATAATCAATTTCGGCGTGTAGATCTCATGTGCCTCGAGCATTCCGATGATGCGGTCGGCATCCCTTACGGCGGCGACCTCGGGAGTCGTAACGATGATCGCGTCATCCGCCCCGGCAATCGCATTGCGAAAGCCGTGCTCGATCCCTGCCGGCGAGTCGACCACGACGTAGTCGAATGCGAACTCGTCGGTGAGTGTCTGGCACAACTCTTTCATTTGATCGGGAGAGACAGCGTCTTTCTCTCGGGTCTGGGCGGCAGGAAGTAAAAAGAGATTCTCCACCCGTTTGTCTTTGATCAACGCGTTGCGCAACTTACAGCGCCCCTCGATCACGTCGACCAAATCGTAGACGATGCGGTTTTCAAGTCCCATCACCACATCGAGATTGCGCAGGCCGATGTCGGCGTCGATCAAACACACCTTGCGACCCTGCAAAGCAAGACCAGTGCCGAGGTTAGCGGTGGTCGTCGTCTTGCCGACGCCGCCCTTACCGCTGGTAATCACAATTACTTTTCCTGCCATCGGGGGTGGACCTCCTTAAAAGCGCTGCGTAACTGGCCGATCGATCCGCTTCTCAAAGCACGGGTGTATCCGTAGCCGAACACTCGTGATCAGGGTTCATAGGCCTCGATTTGAATCGTCTCGTTACGCACCCGTGCCAATTCGGGACCGTCGGGTCGAGGTCCTCCCTCGTCCGGAGCCCGCGATATAAAGTGAGCAATGCGCAATTGCGTCGGTTGGAGGCGGAACGCCATGACAATGGCTTGCGAATTCCCTTCGGCCCCCGCATGGGCCAATCCTCGCAGCGTGCCGAGGACGATGATGTCGCCACTGCACATGACGACGGCGCCAGGGTTGACGTCTCCCAGTATCACTACATTTCCCGTATGCTCAATCCGCTGACCGGATCGAAGCGTTCGCCGCACGAGCAACGTCTCGTCACTGCCGAAGTCTTGTGTAACGGCCGCCAAAGTTCCAAACTCCCCATCAGACGCTGCACTCTTGGAAGTCCCGCCTGAGAGGTGCTCTTGGGGCCCCCGCAACGCCTTGCTCTCCTGCTTGGGCTCTCGCAAAAGGATCCCAAACTCCTCCATGGTAGACGAGAGGACACTGCGCTCATCCGGGCTAAGAGCACGATTCCCCGCATCAAGGCAAAAGACCGCGCCACGAAAGAAGCTCCCGGCATTGGCCAACTTTGACCTTAATTCACGAACAGCGGCATCAATACTCGCCGCCTCGTCAATGATGACGGCAACGCCATCGCGGTTTCCCTTGAGGACCACTGCATCGTGCCCCGCCAAACCTCAGTCACCATCCCTAAGAATGAGCATAATTCCTGGCTTGATGTTCCACCAAGGGAAGGAATATCCTCCCCGGCAAACACCTTTCCTTATGGTTCCAAGCTCTCATTCGTCTGCAAAGCAAAGTAGGCGTCAAAGATCTCTCGAGCGATGTAGGCCACCTGTGCGCCGCTCCCACCATACTCTCCAAAGACGACGACGACAACCTCCGGATCAGCGGCCGGTGCAAAGCCGGCAAACCACCCATGAGCCTCTCGCCCAGTCTGACTCGATCCCGTCTTCCCTGCCGGATCGTACTCAGCCCCACGAAACGCTCGATACGCCGTACCGCGCTGCCATTGCGTCGTCAACTTCAATCCTTCTGTTATGGCCTGCCACGTCTCACTCGCACTCTCCACACGGCGCACCCCCCCGTTGGGCGCCTCAAAGGTGACGCTCCCGTCCGGACTCGTAGCGCTTCGCACTAGCCGCGGTGTACGCATGACGCCTTCGTTGGCCACTGTGGCGTACAGTTGTGCCATTTGCAAAGGGGTCGCGGTAAGAAAGCCTTGTCCGATCGCTACGTCCATCGTCTCCGCTTCGTACCACGGCTCACCCAAAGCCTTGCGCTTCCACTGCGCGTCGGGCACCAAACCGGACATCTCCGAAGGTTCCTGCAGATGAATCCCCGTCTTGGACCCAAAGCCAAAACGCCTCGACCACGTGGCCAACCCTTCAATCCCGCCCGTTTCAGGCCTAAGTGCAATCTCCCAAAAGAAGTCGTTCGTCGACCGACCGATCGCTTCGACGACGGTGACAGGGCCGGCCGGCGGCAATCCTTGATGAATCGTCCAGTCTGCTTTGCCGTACTTGTGCCGACCGTCCGCATTGTACACGGTCTCCGGCTCTATGGCGCCACTCTCCAATGCAGCGACTGCGGTCACTACCTTAAACGTAGAGCCCGGTGGGAATGCCCGAATCACTCGATTGAGCCACGGGCTTAGCCTCCCACTGTTGAGCTCTTTGACGTAATCCGCCCGATCCTCACCGGAGAGCCGGGACGGATCGATGGAGGGATGCGACGCCATCGCCAAGATCTCGCCGCTCTTCGCATCGAGAACCACCGCCGCGCCGGCGCCCGCTTGGTCATTATCCGTCTCCACCACGAGTCGTTCGAGCCCTCGTTCGAGCGCGTCTGAGACTGCGCGTTGCAGCCCGAGATGAACCGTCAGGTGGAGGTCCATTCCGGGCTCGGGCCCAATGACTCCCAGGTCGCGGATAGGCCGGCTGAGCGCGTTCACTTCGACCCTGCGGGAGCCCTCCTTCCCGCGCAAAAAGGCCTCATAGGAGTGTTCGAGGCCGGACTTGCCCACGAGGTCCGAAGGGCCGTACCCTTTCGCGACATCCTCGGGGCTGGCCAAGCCCAGGTAACCTAAGAGGTGCCCGCCGATCTCCCTATGTGGATACTCACGCACCCACTCGTCCTCCACAAACACGCCCGGGAGCCGACTCCGCTCTTCTTCAACGGCTATCACCGCCTCCATCGGGACGTCCCGCTTGATGCGAATGGGTTCGTAGGGCCGGGCGCCTCCTTGTGCCAACGTCTCCTGAATCTGCTCGGCCGGGAGGTCGAGGATCTCGCTGAGACGTGCAAGCGCCTCACCCTCTGGATCGGCTAACCCCGACGGAACGACTGAGACAGTGAAGGCGAGTCGATTGGTCGCCAACAACCGACCATCTCGATCATAAATCGCCCCTCTGGGCGCGCGAATAGGAATGGAGCGAATGCGATTCCCTTCAGCGAGTTGTTCGTAACTCTCGCTCCGCACTACTTGCAACTGCCAAAGGCGACCGACCAGGAACGCGAAGAGAAAGGCGATGACAAATGTGAGGACCCTGTAACGATTGCCGAGGATGCGCTCGTTGTTCACACACTTATCCCTCCGCTGAACCGACTCCGCGCTCTTTGCCAATCACACTGTAACGCCGCACTAAAGAGGCTATGAGTGGGAACAGGATGATGCCCGTCAATGCGTCGACCCATGCGCTTGGCAGGATCACCCGCCAAAGGCCGTCACCGAAGGGCCGGTACACACCGAACGCCCAACTTCCAAAGAGGTACGCTGTCTGCTCGAGCACCGACGCGCACAGCAGGACCAGCGCGGGGACAAGGGCGTTGGTGCCAAAGAGAGTCTGGCCAATCAGCCCGGCGCCGGCGCCGGCCAACGCTTTGGTGACAGCCCCAAGCCCGATAAGTTGCCCCTCGCCCAGATCCAGGAGGAGTCCGGCCAGGAACCCGGCAATGGCCCCGTCCCGCAGGCCACGGTGTAGGCCGACCGCGCAGACGAGGACCAAGACGAGATCCGGCCGAACGCCCCAAACTGTGAGCGAGGAGAAGAGGCTAGTCTCGACCAAATACAGACACAAAACCGAACCCAAGTAGACCCAAGGCTTCATGGCGTCGACGCCTCCTCGATCGGAGCGTCCCCGTGCGGAATCGCATCGCCCGTTGATCTCTCGACGAGCGGGTCGCTTGCGGCACGCGGCCACGGCCAAAGCACCTCAGCGCTCGGATCCACAATAACGCTCACCCAGTCGAGGCGAGCAAAGTCGACATACGGTTGCAAGATGCCTTGAGAGCGCAGTTCCCCCTCTGACCTTGCGACCTCAACGACGCGGCCGATGGGGAGGCCCTTGGGGAAGACGCGAGAGAGACCGGACGTGACCACCTCGTCTCCAACTGTGAGGCCCGAATCGCGCACCAGCGGTTGCACCGACGCCCTTTGCCCCGTGGGATCCCCAATCCCTTCGACGAGGACCGGTTCGTCCGTTCCCACGACGACTCCGCCGACAGCGCTCTTGGGATCGACCAACAGAATGACGCGTGCGGTTTGAGGAGTGACACTCTCGACCTGACCAACGATCCCACGTTCGTCCACCACGGGTAAGCCGGCTCGCAGTCCGTCGGAGCGCCCACGGTTGATGGTGATGTGCGCGAACCAATGCTCGGTCGGTCTGGCCACAACACGTGCGACCACGCTCTGGGCCGGCAGATGCGGTTTAAGGTCGAGCATCTCGCGCAACCTTACGTTCTGTGCTTGCACACTCCGGAGCGCGAAGAGTTCGGCTTCGAGGCGCGCGACATTGCGACGCAGCTCACGATTCTCTTCGTGTAACCGTGGAAACGATCCGACGGCTCCCACACTCTCTGTCACCCACTGTGAGGCGGTGGAAAACGCGTTTTGCACCGGCGCCAGCGCCTCTCGCAATGCAACCTCAGGGAGGCTCACCCGAGTGCGAACGTCAGACGTGACGTAGATCAGCGCTGAGAGGAGTAAGCACAGGAGGGCCGCTGCAATGATGTACACTCTTCCCAATTAGAGCCGGGGCCTCCTTTTAGTGCCCGAGGCGCTTGGGGCCAATCAGCACACGCTGCATCAGTTCATAGTGTTCGAGGGCTATTCCCGTACCGTTGGCCACGGCCGAGAGTGGATCGTCTCCGACGTAGACCGGCATCCCCGTCTCGTCGGCGAGGAGTTGATCTAGCCCGTGTAACAGGGAGCCGCCTCCGGCCATGACAATTCCGCGCTCCATGATATCAGCCGACAACTCCGGTGGCGTCCGTTCGAGCGTGATCCGGACCGCCTCAACGATCGCTGCGACGGGCTCGGCGAGGGACGCACGAATCTCCTCGTCTGACACTTCCAACGTGCGGGGAAGTCCCGTGACCAGATCCCGTCCGCGTACCTCCATCGTCTTACTCTCAGTCGCAATGGCGCTCCCGATCTGCTTCTTGATCTCTTCTGCCGTCCGCTCGCCGATCAGGAGGTTGTATGTACGGCGCACGTGTTGTACGATCGAGTCGTCCATCTCGTCCCCCCCGATCCGAATCGATCGGTGTGAGACGATTCCTCCCAACGAGATGACGGCCACTTCGGTCGTCCCGCCGCCGATGTCGACGATCATATTTCCGCGCGGCTCTTGCACCGGCATCCCCGAACCAATCGCCGCCGCCATCGGCTCTTCGATGAGCCTGGCGTCCTTAGCTCCGGCAGAGAGCGTTGCGTCGATGACGGCTCGCTTCTCCACTTCGGTAACGCCCGACGGTACTGCCACGACCACACGGGGCCGAAAGAAACCGCGTCGCTTGCTCGCGCGGCCGATAAAGTGTCGCAGCATGCGTTCGGTGACGTCGAAATCGGCGATCACACCGTCTTTGAGGGGACGTACCGCAATGATGTTTCCCGGCGTGCGCCCGACCATCCGCTTGGCCTCTTCACCAACGGCCAAAACGTCCTTGGTGTGGCTGTCAATGGCCACGACCGACGGTTCTTGAACGACGACGCCTCTGCCTCGCACAAAGACGAGCGTATTGGCGGTGCCCAGGTCGATTCCCATATCCCTGGAGAAACGACGAAACATCGCAAACGTCCCCTTTCGTTCCTTCACCACCCACCGAGCTCCCTCATACTCACGTGGGTATTATCGCCAAGAATGACATGATCCAACAGCTCAATGCCGATCACGTCGCCTACTTGGCGCAATCGTTTAGTCAACGCCCAGTCGTCCGGGCTTGGTGTTGGATCTCCACTCGGATGATTATGCACCGCGACCACTGCGGCTGCACTGCGTCGGATTGCCTCTTTAAAGAGCTCTCGAGGGTGAACGGGCGCGCCACTGAGATGGCCGATCGAGATAACGTGAGTACCGCGCACCCGGTGCTTCGTGTCGAGCAAGAGGACCCAAACTTCTTCCCGGTCGAGCCCGTCCAACTTAACGCGCATCCGACGCGCCACATCGTCGGCGGATCGAATCGGCCGCTCGTCGGAGAACGGCTCCACGCGCACGCGTCGCCCTGTCTCCGTGGCCGCCACGATCTGAGCAGCCTTGGCGATTCCAACACCGCGCAGCCCGGTCAACTCTTCGATACTGGCGGCGCTGACGCCACGGAGCGAACCAAACGTCGCGAGCAGCCGGTCGGCCAGTCCCAACGCCGACACCGATTGAGTGCCGGTGCCGAGCAACAACGCCAGGAGGTCCCGATCGCCCAGATTGCGAACTCCGCCGCGCAACAACTTCTCACGAGGGCGTTCGTCGTCTGGAATCTCGCGCATCACTGGGGTGATGTTCAAGTTCGACAAGGGGGGCTCCTCCTCCCTGCTGATTTGTTTTGTGTACGTTACGGAACTCGAATGCCAAAGGATGCAAGCATCTGACCAAGTCGGTATAGGGGCAGACCCACGACGTTGAAGTAGCACCCTGAGATGCGCTCTACGAGTATGGAGCCGAGCCCCTGAATGCCGTAGGCGCCTGCCTTGTCCATGGGCTCCCCGGACGCAACGTAACGTGCGAGCGTCTCTTGAGCGAAGGCTCCCATCGTAACCTCGGTTGCTTCGTGCGCCACCTCCTCCTGGTTGCTCTTGGCACAAACCAGAGCGATCCCGGTGTACACGCGATGGGTACGACCGCGAAGCCGCGATAACATCTCCATGGCCTCCTCCTTGCTCCCTGGCTTCCCAAGCACCTCTTCATCCAACACCACGACGGTGTCCGCGCCCAGCACCACCTCGTTAGGGTGTGACGCGGCCACAGCGCTTGCCTTGCCGTGCGCCAGTGAGCGAACAAGCCGATCCGGCGACGCAGCGCTCACCCCCTCTTCGTCGAAGTCGGCAGGTGCCACCGTAAACTCGAGGCCTAACTGGCGCAGAAGCTCTCGCCTTCTTGGCGATGCAGACGCCAAAATTAAACGACGCTCCGGGATAGCGGGCTTGTCCAACTCCACTCTCCTCCTCAGCTTAGACTGACTTATGTCGCCGATGCAAACACCGCCTCAGGCCGTAGGGAAGGCTAATCGGCCCGATGCGTCAGTGAATCTCTCAGAGATTACTCCCTCATTCTCACGATTTCACGCGATACCAGTGAGCCTGCGCGGCCCGTCCCCGCTCCGGGTTTAACCGGAACGCCTGCACTTCCGGGGCGTGTGGCCGCTGCAGGCCAACGATGACGTAAAAAAGACGAGGGTACAGCGCCCCCTCGATATCCGCACGGGAAGGGGTCGGCGGCGTGTTGGGGTGCGAGTGATAGATCCCGATGAGTTCCTCGCCCGCAGCTTCCATCTCGTAGAGCGCCCGCAGCTGCTCCTGGGGATCCCCGAGGAATCGGCGCGCAGGATCGTCGGCTACATTGCGCAATGGATAATGGCTGCGAGCGACGTCGTCGTTTCCCCCCAGCAACCCACAGGCCTCGAGCGGCAATGCACGTGTGCACGCCTTCAGCATCTGCGTGAGCACCGACTCCACCAGCTTCAGCGAACGCATTCCCGTCCTCCTTGACGTCGCAGTTAAGACGTAGGAAGCCCTCCCCAGTAAACAGGGAGGGCTTCGCCAAACCCGGCCGTGCCACGACCAACTCCGACCCATTGCTATCTTATGTCGAACGACGCCGACGTGTGCACGCTCTAGACCGAATGCTTCGTCAGGCGAGTGCTCGTGTCAGAGCTCAACCGACTCCACCGGCAATGGCCGGAACGATCGAGATCTCATCCCCGTCTTTTAACGCAGTCTTCTCACCGTCGAGGAAGCGAATATCTTCCGAATTGACGTAAATGTTGATGAACCGACGCATCTTACCACTCTCGTCGTAAAACCGCTCCCGCATACCTGGATACGACGCTTCGAGGTTGGCCAGTAGCTCCTCGATGTTGCTCCCGGAAGCGGACACCTCACTCTCACCGCCGGTCAGGGTGCGCAAAAGTACAGGGATCCGCACTTTCAAAGCCATATCACTCGACCTCCTTCCATATCATTCCCCCTTTTCACCACTCTTGTTTTCACTCCTGCCCATTCGACGCCCAGTATTCGTCGAGGACACTTTGCATCGTGCGGGCCGCATCGTCCATCGCGGACCGAGCGGAGACTTCGTCATTTAGGACTCGGTTGACGGTAGGAGTCCAGATGGCGAGCATCTCGTCGTAGGTCGGCCAGTACTCGAAGTTGTGCGCGTACTCCCCCTCGTACAAAGTATCGATGATGAAGTCGAGCGCAACGTCACGGTACTCAGGGGGCAGTTCCGCGTTGTATGCGTCCCAGTGATCCCGATCGAGCATCGCCGGAGGCGTTCGACGTGACGAGGACCAGATGTAATCGGCGTTCTTGCTTCCTAGCCACTCCACTAAACGCCATGCCTGATCAGGGTTTGGATGATTCGCCGGGATCGTCCACAGGTGACCCTGTGCGAAATGCTTCTGCCCTTTGGGACCGGCAGGATACGTGACCAAGGCCCAGTTGACCGGTTTCGTCCCCTGTTGCAAGAGTTGCGCCGTCTGGAACGTGATCTCCGAAGAGTACATCTGCTGAAACGCGACATCGCCCGTGGTCAGGAATGAGGCTCCCGTGGCTCTAGGCGCCAAAGGCGACGGGATGGCCCGCTGCTCAATGCGTAAATCACGCCAAAATTCGACCATCTCCACGGCTGCTTCCGTATTGACGAGGACCTTCTTACCCGTCTCGTCGATCCATCGGTGTCCGGCCCAGTTCTCCATCCACTGGATCGAAACGTTGTTGGTGATGGGCGCTCCGTTGATCGCAAAGATCTGCTCATCAGGGCGCGCCACCCGACGTGCGATCTCCCGGAAGTCGTCTACGGTCCAGTCAACGTCGGGGACGGCGACTCCCGACTCATTCAAGAGGTCGACGTTGGCCACCCAGAGCGTGGAATTGAAGCCCCAAGGCGTTCCCCAATACCGCCCTTGGTAACTGATGTTATCTCGAATGACCGGAAAGAAGTTGTCGAGATCGACGACGTCGCTCTCGTTGATGTATCGAGTGAGATCGAGGATGATACCGTCCTCGACAAATCGAGGCTTGTACTGCGCCCACGTCATAAAGACGTCCGGAGCTGTCCCGGCCGCGTAGTTTACCAAGACCCGCTCGATGTACTGGCCGAAGGCGACGATCTCAACATCGAGCTTATAACCCGGGTTGTCGCGCTCGAACCCTTCTTTGATCAAATCGTAAAAGTACTGCTGGTCTGGATTTCCGTACGTCAGTAGCCTCAGCGTGGTATCCGCGGCGGCGGCACTGCTCGTCCAGAGGGCAAGCGACGTAATCAAGACACCCAACAACCACACTCTACGAACCATTCTTTCATCCCTCTCTAATGACGTGAATACCCACGTCAGACTCTTTGCTGAATCTTAGCCACAACTCGCTCGACTCCCTCTAAACCGAAACTTACAAGCGCAGTTGATACCCACTGAGTCGATAGGAAAGGATGGGAAAGGTCACGTATGGAATGAACAAGTGTCAGCTAAAACAGGTCTTACTCGCAACATCTGGAGGTTGAAAGTATCTTGAGTGTACGTAACGTGATGATCCTCGGGTCAGGTCCGGCGGGCCTTACCGCCGCGCTATACACAGCCAGAGCCAACTTAAAGCCCTTGGTCGTCGAAGGATACGAGCCTGGTGGGCAACTCACCCTCACAACGGAAGTCGAGAACTTCCCCGGCTTCCCCGACGGTATCATGGGCCCTGACCTGATGGAGGCGATGCGCAATCAAGCCGCTCGTTTCGGCGCGGAGTATGTCTCCGGCAACGCGTCAAAGGTCGACCTGAGTTCGCGACCTTTTACGGTCACCGTCGACGGTGGCCAAACGTATCAAACCAAGGCGATCATTGTAGCGACGGGAGCCTCCGCCAAATGGCTTGGCCTAGAGAACGAGCAAAAGCTCGTGGGCCGCGGGGTCTCCTCGTGTGCGACCTGCGACGGCTTCTTTTTTAGAGATAAGGATCTCGCCGTCGTCGGAGGCGGAGACTCAGCTATGGAAGAGGCGACCTTTCTAACGAAGTTTGCACGACGGGTCACCATCGTGCACCGCCGTGACGAACTGCGCGCCTCAAAAGTGATGCAGGACCGGGCGTTTCAAAACGAAAAAATAGACTTCCTTTGGAATAAACAGGTGGTCGACGTTCACGGTGTGGATGAAGGCCAGGTGACTGGCTTGCGGCTCAAAGACACCGTCACAGGCGAGGAGAGCGACTTTGCATGTGACGGCTTATTCCTTGCTATTGGGCATCGCCCCAACACAGAGATCTTTAAGGGTCAACTCTCGTTGGACGACGTGGGCTACATCCAAGCGATCGATCGTACCCACACCAACGTCCCCGGCGTCTTCGTCGCCGGAGACGTACAAGACCTCCTCTACCGCCAGGCCATTACGGCAGCCGGATCCGGCTGCATGGCCGCCATGGACTGCGAGAAATGGCTGGAAGCAGAGGAGGCCTAACGTAAGGACACGCCGTGACGCGCCGTCGGGCCCACAGGTCAGGATCTACGCTTGTTCGTAGATCCTGACCAACTCTTGGACCAACTCCCCGTACGCTTTTTGGGAGGGTGAACCTTCGGCCAAAGCGACAGGGACGCCCTTGTCACCGTGAGTGCGCGCCTCCATCGTGAGCGGAATGCTACCCAACAACGGCACGTTCAGGTTGTCGGCGACCTCTTTCCCTCCGCCTTCCCCAAAGATCGGCGTCGCTTCGCCGCAGCAGGGACAAATAAAGCTCGACATGTTCTCAACCACGCCGAGGATGCGCTGGTTGGTCTTGTGTGCCATCTGAGCTGCACGCGTCGCCACGTGCGATGCGACGATTTGCGGCGTCGTCACGACGACGAGGCTCGCTTTGGGCATAAGCTGAGCGACGTCCAACGCCATATCCCCCGTCCCCGGAGGCAGATCGAGCAGGAGGTAGTCTGGCTCGCCCCAGACGACGTCATTTAGAAATTGCCGCAGAATCTTGCCCAGCATCGGACCGCGCCAGACGACGGGAGTGTTATCCTCGACGAAGTTACCCATCGAGATCACCTTGAGCCCATGCGCCGGCAGCGGAATGATCTTTCCGTCGATCACAGTTGGCCGGCTGCCCTCGATCCCCACCATGCGCGGAATACTGAAACCGTAAATGTCGCAATCCAATACGGCCACATCGTACCCCATCTGCTTGAGCGCCACAGCCATGTTGACCGTCACCGTCGACTTGCCGACGCCACCTTTGCCGCTGGCGACTCCGATGATTCGTGTCTTAGACGTCTCCGCCAACAGCGGTGCGCTCAGCTTGTTTCCAAAGAGCTCGTCCCGCTGCTCCTTAGTCATCGCGGTCATTTGCACCTGCACGTCAGTGACGCCGTCGAGGCTGCGCAGCTTCTCCTCAACGTCGCCGGAGATCACGTCCTTTAGGGGACACCCTTGCGTCGTCAGCGCGATTGTGACGGCGATCTGGCCACCGTCGATCTCGATGCTCTGTACCATATTTAACTCAGTCAAGCTCTTGTGAAGCTCTGGGTCGTTCACTTCGCTCAGAGCTTGTTCAACGCGTTCGCGGGTTACCATCTCTGTTGGGGCCTCCTCGGGCTCTGCCGGGTCGCGCCCTATTTCGTCACGAAACGTCACTTAGAAGGACGCGCCAAAACGCTCGTCGCCCACCGCTACTCATACCATGCGACGATCTCGACCCCAGTATAATAGTGTGAGAGAATCTGGTCAAATCGGAATCCCGCCCGTGCCATCCCATCCGCGCCGTACTGCGACATGCCGATCCCGTGGCCGTAGCCAAAGACGTCAAAGACGACGCGGCCGCCCTCCTCGCGCACATCAAACCAACTTGAACGGAGTTGCAACTTCTCTCGCAACTGACGCCCGCTGATACGCTCATCGCCAACCTGGGCCCACTCGACGCGCCCGCTCGGATATCGGGAGAGCACCTGCACAATCGGCGCGGTCGACGCGGCGGCAAGCTCAACGCCTGTCTTCGCGCTCACGTCGGCCAGCGTAAACTCAGCCCGTGTCTTCTCGTAACGACTCCCGTCTACGTACGGGTCGTCGACACTGCGTAGATACGGCATGTAGGAGGACCAGTAATTCTCCGAGCTCTCGGTGCGTCCACCGCTCGACGCATGGTAAGCCGGGTAGATCAACTCGCCGGCGTGTGTGATCACTAGGCCGCGCGTCTCGGTCACTGCCCGAGAGATCTTGGCCTTGCGGCTAAAAAAATTCACCGGGCCCCATCGCTCTCGCAGCGCGTCGTCGGAGAGCCAGGCCTGATGGACGCCGGGATCAGTCGAAATGATTGCGCCAGGGTGATTAGAAAGGGGCGCCTGCGCCTGCCATAAGCGCAACGCCAAGGTGCGAGCGGCGACGGCTTGCGCCTTGAGGGCCTCAGGATGGAACTCCGCGGGCATCTCTGCGGCTACGACACCCTCGAGGTACGTCTCGAGCTGCATGTTCACCGTCGTTTGTAGGTCATGGCGCCATACCGCTAGGGTGATCTCCGGTCGTTCAGGCAGGGCGCTCAGTCGGCCCACGTACCAACCGGTAACGAGCGAAGCCAAAAAGAGAAGTACGCCCACTCGCCAAACTAGGCTACGACCGCGACCGATGGAGCGACGCCGAAAGCCTCGCGTAAAGCCCCTCAAACGCCTGTGTCGGCGCCAACTGATCAACGCGCCACCCTCCCATCGATGCGCCACTCTACATCGTATGGCGGGTGTGTCTGTGATATGACGCCGAATCATTGCAGGACGAAGGCGTCGTAATTGCGTTGCCGCAACTCCTGTGCGAGTTGATTGGCCCGTTCCGCCTCGCTGAACGCGCCCACTTGAACGCGGTATTCACGAGAGGACTGATCGTAAGAGACCCAAGCGTCAGGAATCGGTGGTGTACCGGTCTTGAGCGCATCCGCAGCCGCAACAGCCGCGTCCCGGGTCTGGTAGTGCCCCACCTGCACACGAAAGACGCGCGGCTCCGTGCTGGCGGTGGACGTCGTGGCCTGAGCCCCGCTTGACGCCGTCCCCGTTGTCACATTCGTCGACGATTCTGTCGTTGGACGACGCTCGGTCGGTGCCCCGGTTGGGGAGGCTCCTGTGGGCACAGAGGCTGACGAAGGCTCGGGGTCGTTACCCTCTTGGGAAGCAGTCGGCGGCACGATCTCCTCAATAGACGTGGCCGACTCCTCCAATACAGGGGTCTCGCCGAGCGGCGCTGAGACCCACCCCACCGCGTACTGCCCGACGAGGTAGCCCGTGAAAATCGCAAACGCCCCGACCGCCACGAGCGTGAGAGCCAAAGAGAGCTTGTCCATCGCACTGCGCGGCTCGCGCGCAGGAGGTTGTGTCGTCTCCGTCTGCTCCGTCGTCTCCGCCTTCTTACGCTTTCGCCCCATGTTCAACACCTCGCTACACTTTTACGGCATCCGCCTCGCCGTTACCTTGCGCGCGTCGGGGGTCCAACCCGATTCGAGGAGCCCCTTCACCTCGCCCACGAGGTAGAGCGATCCACAGACGCAGACTAGCCCGTCGGGACCCGCTTCCCGGCAAGCCTCGTCCATCGCTGCCGCGACCCCTTCAATCGAGCGAGCCGGTAGGCCGTGACTTTCGGCGATGCGCACCAGCGCGTCGGGATCGGACGGCGCTGTTCGCGACGAAGCAGGCCGCGTCGCAATAAGACCCGCCGCAAAGGGGATGAGCGGAGCCAACACGGCCTCCAGATCCTTCTCGCCCATCACCGCCATCACAAACGTGACCCGTCGGTCACGCAGGATCTCCCGGAGGGAACGAGCCAAGGCCGCAGCGCCATCCGGATTGTGCACCCCGTCCAACAGCAGAGTTGGCGATCCGAGCACGCGCTCGAGGCGTCCCGGCCACCTTGTGGCGGCAACCCCCAAGCGAACGTCCTCCGGCGATACGGCCATTCCCTGCTGCCGGAGTGTTTCGGCTACCGTAACGGACACCGCCGCATTCTGCAGTTGGTGTCGCCCTAGAAGCGGGACGTGGAGCGATTCGTAATCCCTCCACGGCGTCCGGACATCAACGGTTCCCCCCTCGGCTCCCCAGTTGCGCACCCGAAACGTCGCTCGCTCCTCAACGCCCGGCGCTTCGGGTGCGGGCGGCGTATCCGGCCCCTCCTGGACCCAAATGAGGGAGCCGCCACACGCGGCCGCTCGCTCACGGATGACGGCCGCCGCTTCCGGACGTTGAGGCGAGGAGACCACAGGGATCCCGCGGCGAAAGATGCCGGCCTTCTCATGGGCGATGGAGGGAATGTCAGGCCCTAAGACCGCGGTGTGATCCAGCGAAATCGGCCCCAACGCCACCACTCGTGAATCTACCACGTTGGTGGAATCGAGTCGGCCCCCCATTCCCACCTCGACCACCGCAATCTCAACGCCAAGGCGGGCAAAGTGGAGGAAGGCGGCCGCCGTGCCCACTTCAAACTCCGTCGGATCAGCCCCAAGCTCCGCCTTCACCTCGGCCGCCGCTTCGGCGACCTCCTGGAAGATCGCCTGTAACGCCGCGTCCGCGATCTCGACGCCGTCGACCTGAATCCGTTCGTGATAGCGGACCAGATGAGGTGAGGTGTACAGCCCGACTCGGTAACTCGAAGCTCGCAGGATGCTTGCCGTGATCGCTGAAATCGATCCTTTGGCGTTCGTTCCGCCGACGTGCACACAAGGGAACGCACGCTGCGGCTCCCCCAAGCGCTCTAGCAGGCCGCGAATCCGCTCAAGCCCAGGCTTCACGCCAAAGCGTGAGAGCGAACGCAGATACGATTGGACATCAAACTCCACCGAATCCGCTGCACCCATCCTACGTTAGCTCCTCGAGTCGTACGCGCAACTTTTTCTCCGTCTCTTCAAGCTCCGCGTGACGTTTGCGCGCCCCTTCAACGACGTTTGCGGGCGCTTTTTGCACAAAGCCTTCGTTGGCTAGACGGGCGGCCGACCGTTGGAGATCAGCCTGCACGCCGGCGAGCTCCTTTTTAAGGCGGGCGACCTCCTCCTCAATGTCGATCAAGTCGGCCAGGGGCAAAAAGATCTCGGTTCCAGACGTCACCGCCGCCACAGCCCGCTCCGGCTTGTCGGAGTCTGTGGAGCGCACTTCGTACGTACCGACCCGCGCTAACGAGCGAACGTACGCATCGGCGGATTCGAGGACGTTTTGGAAGCGCTCACCCGTGTGAACGATCGCGGTGATCTCCCGACCGGGCGGCACCCCTTTCTCCGCACGAATGTTGCGAATCGCTTTGATCAGGTCCATCACAACCCGCATCTCCTCTTCGGCCCGAGAGTCCCGCAGCTCATCGTTGGGCCGGGGCCACTGCGCGCGCACGATGCTCTCACCCGTTCCCGGAAGGTGCTGCCACAGCTCCTCAGTGATAAAGGGCATGTAGGGGTGCAACAGCTCAAGCGTCCCTTTGAGCGTGTGCCACAAGACGTACTGAGCCGTGCGGCGAGCCGCCTCGCCCTGACGGCCGTAGAGGCGATCTTTGGCCAACTCGATGTACCAATCGCAAAGTTCGCTCCAGATAAACTCGTACAGGGTGCGGGCGCCCTCCCCGAGGTCGTACCGTTCGAGATGACGGGTCACTTCAGCGACGGTTAAATTGTAGCGACTCAAGATCCATCGGTCGGCGACGTCGCGGTCCGTGCCGGTCAAGACCGCCTCCTGTTCACTCTCGGAGCCGGGCTCGAAATCGTTCAAGTTCATGAGTGCGAAACGAGTCGCATTCCAGATCTTATTGGCGAAGTTGCGGCTGGACTCCACCTTTTCGGGGTGGTACCGCGTGTCGTTACCCGGCGCGACGCCGCTCACCAGAGTGATGCGCAGCGCGTCGGCGCCAAATTCATCGATCACCTCGAGTGGATCGACGCCGTTGCCGAGCGACTTGCTCATCTTGCGTCCGAGCGCGTCTCGGATGAGACCGTGGATGAGCACATCGCTAAAGGGCTTCTCCTGACGGAACTCAAGGCCCATAAAGATCATGCGGGCGACCCAAAAGTAGATGATGTCAAACCCGGTGACCAGCACGTCGGTTGGGTAGAAGCGCTTGAGATCGTCGGTCTCCTGAGGCCAGCCCAGGGTCGAAAAAGGCCACAGGGCAGAGCTAAACCAAGTGTCCAGCACGTCGTCGTCTTGTTTGATCTCCTCGCTGCCGCAGGTAGGGCAGACGCTCGGATCCTCAATGGCCGCCCACTCGTGTCCGCACTCGCAGGTCCACACCGGGATGCGATGTCCCCACCACAATTGCCGCGAAATGCACCAGTCACGGATGTTCTCCATCCAGTGCAAGTAGTTTTTGCTAAACCGTTCCGGCACAAAGCGAACCGCTCCCTCTCGTACCGCTTCGATCGCCGGCCCGGCCAACGGTTTCATCTTGACAAACCACTGATCCGAGATGAGCGGTTCGACCACGTTGCCACAGCGGTAGCAGTGCCCGACTGCATGCGTATGCTGCTCTACCCGCTCCAACAGGCCCGCTGCTTTGAGGTCCGCCACGATCCGCTTGCGCGCTTCGTACCGATCGAGTCCCGCATACTGACCGGCCGCCTCTGTCATCAAGGCGTCGTCGCCGATCACTTGGATCTGCTCGAGCTGGTGGCGCTGCCCCATATCAAAGTCGTTCGGATCGTGCGCAGGAGTCACTTTGACCATCCCGGAGCCAAACGCCGGATCGACAAACTCGTCCGCCACGATGGGAATCTCGCGTCCCACCAGTGGAAGCGTCACCTTGTCGCCTACGATGCTCGCATACCGGGAGTCGTCGGGATGCACCGCGACGCCGGTATCGCCCAGCATCGTCTCGGGCCGCGTCGTCGCAACGACGATGAAGCCCTCCCGATTGGTGTACGGGTACTTGATGTGCCAGATCGACCCGTCCACCTCTTCGTGCTCTACCTCCAGGTCTGAGAGGGTGGTTTGGCAGTGGGGGCACCAGTTGATCATGTAACGGCCCTTGTAGATGAGGTCCTTCTCATAAAGGCTGATGAAGACTTCGCGGACGGCTCGAGAGCACCCTTCGTCCATCGTGAAACGCTCTCGAGTCCAGTCGACCGAGACACCGAGTTTTTTAAGTTGACCTACGATCTGAGCGCGGTAGTGGTCTTTCCACGCCCACACACGCTCCAAAAAAGCCTCACGCCCCAAGTCATGGCGCGTCTTCCCTTCCTCGGTGCGAATGTTCTCTTCTACCTTGATCTGGGTAGCAATCCCCGCGTGGTCGGTGCCGGGAAGCCAAAGAGCGTTGTAGCCCATCATCCGTTTCCACCGCACCAACGCATCCTGCAAGGTGTTGTTGAGGGCATGCCCCATGTGCAGGGATCCCGTCACGTTGGGCGGTGGAATCACCATCGAGAAGTTGGGCGCGTCGGGATCGTCGTCGGCTCGGAAGTAACCCTGCTCCTCCCAGTGCGCGTACCACTTCTCCTCGACCAACTTAGGATCGTACGTCTTGCTTAAGTCGGCGCCTGTGCGTGCCTGGCCTGTCGCCACGTTAAAACGACCTCCCCATCCATCGTTCATCCACCTGGGAATATAAAAACCCGCGTCCACATGTGCAGGACGCGGGAATTCAGCGCGGTACCACCTTGCTTCCCCGAGGCGCCAAGGGCCCGGGGCTCTCGTAAGGCCTGATAACGGAGGCTTCCGTGTGAGCTATTGACCGTCCCAATCGCCAGCCTGACCGGCTCTTTGGCATCGGGCTCGAAAGGAGGCGGCGTTCACTCTAAAAAAGAGACAAGCTCTCGAGGGGACTTCCGACGATGGTCTCCCAAGGGCCCTTTCAGCCGATGGAGCCCTCTCTCTTGTGGACCGAACTCGCCGTACTCATCCTCGGTCATCGCGTTTGACACCCAGTGTGCCATAGATTTTCCCAAATCATACACCGAAGCGCTTGTCAGTGTCAATTGGAACGCTCTCCACGTGCATCACTCGTCCAAGAAGTTTGCGCCCGGTGGGACGCTCCACCGCTCCGACTCCTCGACCGTAACGGCGCGACGCCAGCGGCGCACGATCTCACGCTCTCTCGCCCGTTGTTCGACGACCCTCTCCACCCGCTCTCCCGACCAGCCCTCCTGCACTCGCGTGAGCAGTGCACGACACTCGGCCGGCAACGCTCCCCGACCCAGATCGTGCCACTCGTCAGGATCGGAGGCCACGTTGAACACCTGCGGTCTTTCGTGCCCGTGAAAGAGGTTTAGCTTCCACGGCCCTGAACGAATCATCCGTGCAGGCCGCAGTCCCCGCGTGTACGACTCGGCGAACACTTCGCCGTGCCAATCGTGGGTACTTGTGGCGCCTTTCAGCAGCGGCGACAGGTCGCGTCCCCGCGCGCCCGGCAGGGGATCACCGCCACCTAACGACAGGCACGTCGGCGCTACGTCGAGGAGGCTCGTCACCGCATCGACGCACGCTCCCTCTTGAAAGCGATCCGGAGCGGACCAAATCATCGGGACGCGCACGGAGGCTTCGTAAAAGCTGTCCTTCCACCACATGCCGTGCTCCCCCGCCATCTCCCCATGATCGGAGAGGTAGACGACGATCGTGTTGCGCGGATCCAACGTCTCGTTCACAGCGGCGAGCGTCTCACCGATGCGGGCGTCCATGTACGTCACGAGCCCGTAGTAGGCTGCGAGCGCGCGCCTCGCCTGATCAGGCGTAATGCGCTCCACACCGCGAATCTCCCGCCACGTTTGCATGGCCGGGTGCAAGGTTTCCAGATAATCGGCCGGCGTCTCGGGGAGGACGACACGGTCCATATACTCCTCAAAGAGCTCCCTCGGACAAATATAGGGGCAGTGAGGCAACAGGTAACCCACGACCATAAAGAGTGGACGGCTTTCGCCCGTCTCCTTGCGCGCATGCAGGAAGTCCCGCGCTCGTGTGGTCACGTCGTCATCGTAGGCGATATAGGCGGTCCGGCCGGGTCCGGTCGCTGTCATCGTGAGATGGGTTTGACCCGTCGTCTCGGCGGGAATGACGCCCTCGAACTTGCCGCCGGGCGGGACGGATCCCATCGCGCCGCTCACATCCCCTACGAGCCTGCGTTCAAAGCCGCGGTGTTGATCGCCGGTGAAATGCATCCGCCCACATAGAACGGTCTCGTACCCGGAGAGCGACATCAGGTGCGCCACCGTTGGAACGTTCTCATCCAACGTACACCCGTTGGTCCAAACTCGAATGTCCGAGGGATGTTGGCTCGTGAGAAAGGTCATGCGGGATGGCGCGCAAAGCGGCGCTGCACAGTACGTGTTGGTAAAAGAGAGGCCCTGAGCCGCCAACCGATCTAGGTTGGGCGTGCGCACCAGTCCATTTCCGGCGCACCCAAGGAGCTTCGGGCTGTGTTGATCGGACATGATTACGACAATGTTGGGACGATCGCTCATCAGCCGACACCTCATTCCATGTGTCCGTAAAACCAGATCGGCGAAGACCAGGCCAATTGTCCGTTGCGTTGACGCACGCGCACATACATGCAGTCGCGCGGCCACAGACGGGCCAGCGTTTGGGCCTCGTCCGGCTCCGCAACGAGTGCCTCTTCGATGTCCAGGGCGCAGTCTCTTGCGGGCAGAGCGCGCACCATTTGAAAGGTCGGTGTAAATGGAGGTTGGGTCATGTGCACTTCCCGCGAGGCCCCCGCAAGCTCTCCCAGTGTGACGGAGAGCTCACGTTTGTACGTCTTACCCCCGTCGGACTCGCACGTGAGTTGGACGTGAAACTCTGTTTTGGGGTCCCCTTCGACCAGGATCGCCAACTGATCAAAGGCTTGCGAAAAAGCACGACTCGTGCACGACGACCACTCCACCCGCGCCGAACGCTCGTCACTCTCCGACCGGAGCAAACCTGGCGAAGGATACTCGGGCGCCACACTCCCAAACGCCGGCATCACTTGAATGACGGAGCCCGATGCGACCTGGAGGCGTCCATTCCAATGAAACGCCTCTTTGGAGCTCATCGGTCCCCACCCCCAGCGCCACCGCACCATGTACCGCTGAGTCGACTTCGAATCGTTCGTGTCGACCAAAGGATGCACCCCGGGAGTCCAGCGCCGCCACACCCGTCCTTGCCGGACAAGGTCGATGCTGTCGATCGCATCCCAACCGCGGACGCGACACCGAAAGGTGCGTCGTTGGCCGAATGGCGCATCGACCTCCGCCCCCATCGGAGCTCCGTCCAAACTCCAGTCGAGTGCGATGCGATCCCCACTCACTCCGTAGCAGCGCCGCTCATTCAGGGCGGTGAATACTCCGTCAAGGGTGGGACTCTCGGTCCATAGAGCCGCGAGCCCCTCGTTATAGGCGCCGGGACAACCGTGGTGATTGTCCGTCGATGCAATCGCGCCGAGGCGCAGCCCACGCTCCAGTCCCTTTATCCACGTGTTCGCCGTGCTGCGCGGGCTCATGCTGTGACCGTCCATCGGCCAAGCCCCATCGTCGGATTCACTCGAGCCATGCTCCGAGAAGAGCTCGGCCACCGGCGAGAGCGTATCGTCGACGCTGCTCCAATTGACGCCACGGGCTCCGGGAGGGTACGCCAGGTGGTGTGGAACCAACAGGGCGCCACGCTCCACGGCAAACGCCCGCAACTCCTCTGGAGTCATGCTCCCGGTGAGCGCTGCAGGCGGCTCTTTGGAGAGCACGTGGCGGTCGCCCCAGGCGCTCGAGTGCCACTCAAAGGCAGGAAGGGCCAGAAACGCCGGTCCTGTCGCGTGTCGCAGTCGTTGCAACACGTCAGTCCACGCCTCGCGCACGCGGCGGAATCCCCGTTGGTGCTGCTGCACCTCGGGACTGTCGGGATCGTCCGGAATATCGTGCCAATACGCATGCGCGGTAAAGGCCCAGACGTCCAAACGCTGTCTTGCTATCTCCAGCGCTCTCTCTAAGCTGCCTACGCCGTAACCGATCTCATTGTGGTTATGTAAGTCAGCCCACAAAGGCTGTTTGGTGGGCATCGCCGTCACCCTCTCTCTCGACTGTTATCATCAAAGAGCCGCCAGTATGGTTCAGGCTTCAGAAAGATCCCACCGTCACGATCGTAAAACGAGCCGTCGAGGAGGAACGCTCCGCCCCGGGTCCTCAACCAGCTGGCGTCAGCGCACGTCATCGACTCCAACAGCTTCTCCCACGCGTCATACATCTGAGGACCGTTGGACTCCATGAGGCCACATCTCATTCCCGGAAACGAAGGGAGCCGGGCAGCGAACACCTTGTTCCAATCCACGAGGACCGGAACGCAGGCATTGTCGGCCACGTAACAGGGCAGTTGCAACGACGTCGCCGCCTGGGCCATCTCCAACGCGAGTGAGAGCGTCTTACCCGCGGGCTTGATCGCCACCGCTCCGTACCCTTGTTGCGCACGCGAGCGTACGTCGGCTACGCTGTGTAAGCTCTCGTCCGCCGCAACTCGCACGGGGAGATCGCTCACATCAATCTCGAGCTCTTCGCAAAACGGCTCCTCGAGGATGGCGATGTCGGAGAGCATTCCCACGGAGTCCGCACGGTCGAGGAGGCGATAGAGGCTCTCCTTGCGTCGATACCGCCCGTTGGCATCGAGGTAGTAGAGCACCCGCCCAGAATGGGTGAGTTCGGTCCGGTACGCCGACGCGATACGGTGTACATGATCGATGCGTTCGACATCCTTCGCCAGCATCTCCTCCTCACTCCCGGACTGCCCGATCTTCACTTTGATCAAGGCCGCGCCTCTCCCAAGGACCGCTCGAATCTGGTCGCTCGTCTGCCCATAGGTGATGAGCGGCACCGCCGCCAGGCGCTCCTGCCGCTCCGCCAAGGCGACTCGATACTCCGCAGGAATGAGGTCGTCAAAGCGAGGACTCCCCTGCTCCAACGCGTAAAGCGCCCAAGCCGCGTTATCCAGAGCGACCAGGGCGTTTAATGTGAACGTAGGCCGCAAGTCTGCTCGGCCCGTGACCACCTTCCCATAGGCGTGTACCGTGTCGAAGATGGAGCGCTGCATCTCGATCGGGTCGGCGAACGTCCTCCCCTTCACCACCTGCAGAGCGTGCTCGAGGAGCGTCAACATTAAGAGGTTCCCACCGACCTCCGTGTGGGCCGCAAACACCTCTTGATCCGACCACAAAACCGCCAATCCGCCTACGCCGTAGATCGGCTCGCCTGGGGCGCCTTCCAGGCGAACCACCGCGTTCCACTTTTCGTGAAAGGAACTCCCTTTGAAACCGAACGGTTGGTTGAATGGTTCCCGCTGTATCCTAAGATCCGTTGACTGAATGTACACGTGCTGATGGCTCCCTCAGGCTTTCAGTACGCTTCGGCTACGCGATGAGTCCGATGCGCCTACGTCAGCAACACTTCAGAATCAGTCGACGCGTGTCACGATCATGAGGAGGATTAAAAAGCAGTAGGCCACCAGCCACCCCGTCGACCTTGCCAATGGGCGTCTGGAGGGGTCGGCGCTCTGATCTGGACGCCCCAGACGACCGCCGAGCGCCCAATAAAAGAAGGAGGCCACCCCAAGGGTGATGAGGCGGGCGAGGTCGGTAAGCCCGGTGGCGCCCACTCCGTTCACCGCCATCACCGGCAAGGTGCCGACGACGAGGCGCAGGAGGGCATCGCCGAGGACGACGAAGGCCAGGAGTTGTCCGCGCCCAAGAGCCCGGCGGCGTATCCACCCTAACGCCAAAACGGCGTACAATCCACTGACATAAGCCAGATCCATCGAAACATTCAACCACGCCGGCACAGTCGGAGCCTGAACCGGCGTGTTCCAGAGGAGGCCGGCCACCAGGAGTCCCACCGCATACGGGAGAGCGTACACGTCGGCGGTTGACCAGAAGTTGACGCCGCGCCGCAGAGCCAGCCACGCCAAATACGCGATACCGACGAAGAATCCACCGTAGAATGAGAGCCCATCGATCGGGAAGCGCCACACACGTTCGAGGTGACCGGCGAACTGCTCCCACGCCGCCGCGACGTAGACGAGGCGGGCCCCGACGACGCTCACGATCATCGTGGCGACGACACTCTGCCACCACGACGTCGCGTGCAGACCGTAGCGCGCCGCCATGGGTCGCCCTACTGCGCCGGCGATTAAGAAGCCCAGGCCTATCGCCAGGCCCAGCGAGTACAAGCTCACCGGGCCGACGCGAACCATCGCCATCTCCACGTTGTTTATCACTCCCGCCGCCGACTGCTACGACTGCAGCTTTGCTCGCAGCATCTGGTTGACGCGCTGTGGATTCGCCTTGCCGCGGGTCGCCTTCATGACCTGTCCGACGAGGAATCCGATCGCTTTATCCTTACCGTCTCTAATATCCTGCGCCGGTCCTGGATTCTCGGCGATGACGGTCTCGATTACGGCCTCCAGCGCACTCTCGTCGCTGATCTGCTCGAGCCCCTTCTCCTTCACGATCTCAGCGGCCGATTTCCCGGTCTTTACCATCTCCTCAAAGACCTCTTTAGCCACGTTGTTGCTGATCGTGCCGCTCGCCACCAAGCGCAGGAGCTCCGTAAGCGCCTCGGGGGTCAGGTCTGACTCGTCGATCTCCTGGTCCGCCTCGTTGAGGATGCGCAGCACTTCGCCCATCACCCAGTTGCTCGCCGTCTTGGCGTCGCCCAGCGATTGCGCCACGCTTTCGTAAAAGTCGGCAACTGCACGCGAGGCCGTCAGGACGTCCGCATCGTACTCGGGAAGCCCATACTCCTCCTGAAAGCGACGGGCCCGCTGGGCCGGGAGTTCCGGCAGTTCGCCGCGCCACGCTTCGATCTGCTCCTCGCTCAACGCAACCGGCGTCAAGTCCGGGTCCGGGAAGTAGCGATAATCGTGCGACTCCTCTTTCGAGCGCATCGACGTCGTCACGCCGCGCTGTTCGTTCCAATGACGAGTCTCCTGCACGACGCGCTCACCGGAACGGAGCACTGACTGCTGCCGCTTCACTTCGTACTCGAGCGCACGCTGGACGGCTCGGAACGAGTTCATATTTTTCACTTCGGTCTTGACGCCAAGCTCCGTCGATCCGACCGGACGGATCGAGACGTTCGCGTCGCAACGCAGACTCCCCTCCTGCATTTTGCAGTCAGAGACACCCGTGTAAAGCAGAAGCGTGCGCAGCCGCTCGAGGAAGACGCGCGCCTCCTCAGGCGAGCGTAGATCGGGCTCGGTTACGATTTCGATCAACGGGATCCCGGTCCGGTTGTAGTCGACGAGCGTGTAGTCGGATCCTACAATGTTGTCGCCGGAGTGCACCGACTTCCCGGCCTCTTCCTCGAGGTGGACCCGGTTGATCCGCACTCTATGCGCCTCGCCGTCCAGCTCAAACTCGACGGCGCCGTCGATGCAGAACGGCAAGTCGAATTGGGAGAGCTGATACGCCTTGGGAAGGTCGGGGTAAAAGTAGTTTTTGCGGTCAAACTTGCTGAACGGAGCGATGCGACAGCCCAGGGCGAGCCCCGCTTTGACGGCGTACTCGAGCGCCTTTTTATTTAACACCGGCAAAGAGCCGGGCAAGCCGAGGCAGACCGGGCATACTTGCGTGTTTGGCTCCGCGCCAAAGCGCGTGCTGCATCCGCACCATATCTTGGACTCCGTGAGGAGCTCGGCGTGAATCTCAAGACCGATCACTGTCTCGTAGCGAACATCCGTCGCCTGCGCGCTCAACTACACCACCTCCAATCGGGGTTTGAGTGGCCCCCCGAGCTCTGCTGCCTGCTCGTACGTGTACGCCGTCCGCAAAAGCTGCGCCTCACCGAGCGCTCGCCCAAAGAGTTGCAGGCCGATGGGCAGGCCCTGAGAATCCAAACCGCACGGGAGAGAGAGCGCCGGAACGCCGGCTAGGTTGGCCGTCACGGTGCAGATATCCGACTGGTACATCTCCAGGGGATCTTGGGCTTTCTCACCGATGCGAAAGGCTGTGGTCGGCGTCGTCGGGGCGGCCAGTATGTCACATTCGGCGAACGCCGCATCGAAGTCTTGCCGTATCAGCGTCCGCACCTTCAATGCCTTGAGGTAGTACGCGTCGTAATACCCGGCCGACAGCGCATACGTACCCAACATGATGCGCCGCTTCACTTCGGACCCGAACCCTTCGCGCCGGGTGGAGCGGAACATCGTCGTGACGTCACCCGCCTCCCGGTCGCGCAGGCCGTAGCGAACGCCGTCGTACCGAGCCAGGTTGGAGCTGGCCTCAGCAGGAGCGATCATGTAGTACGCGGCGAGAGCGTGCCGAGTGTGGGGCATCGAAATCTCCTTGACCTGCGCGCCTTCCGCCTCTAGGACACGCACGGCTTTACGCACCGCTTCGGCGACCTCCGGGGCGATGCCCTCGCCGAAGTACTCCTGGGGCAATCCAATGACCAGCCCTTTTACGCCGCCCTGCAACGCCTTTGTGTACGAGGTTGTCGCATCATGAATGGAGGTCGAGTCGCACCGATCCCCTCCGGCGATCACCTCTAAGAGCATCGCGCTGTCCTCGACCGTCTTCGCGATCGGTCCGATCTGATCGAGTGAGGAGGCGAAGGCGATTAGGCCAAAACGCGAGACGAGCCCGTAGGTCGGCTTGACACCGACCACACCGCAGAAAGCGGCCGGTTGCCGAATGGACCCCCCCGTGTCGCTCCCCAAGGCCAGCACTGCGGTGTCGGCGGCGACGGCGGCGGCCGACCCGCCACTCGACCCACCGGGCACCCGGTCAAGATCCCAGGGGTTGCGAGTAACACCGTACACGGAGCTCTCAGTCGATGAGCCCATGGCGAACTCGTCCATATTGAGACTTCCGAGGATCGGAGCGCCGGCCGCTTTCAACGCGGCGGTGACGGTCGCGTCGTAAGGAGGACGAAAGCCCTCCAGAATCTTGCTGCCGCAGGTCGTCGGCGCGTCGTTGATACACATATTGTCCTTGAGACTGACCGGTATCCCCGTCAACGGACCTACGTTCGTGCCACCGGCAATGCGTCGATCCGCCTCCTCGGCTTCGGCGAGAGCCTCCTCCTTGCGCACGTGCACGTAGGCGTTGATCGAACGGTCGAGGCTTTCGATCCGGTCAAATACGTTACGAACGAGCTCTACCGAACTGATTTCGCGCTCGTCGAGCAGCCGGCGCAGCTCGCCCGCAGTCTTGTCGTACAGTTGCATGCTCTTCTCCCTCCTCTCTACTCTTCTAAAATGCGGGGCACAATGAAGAACCCGTCCCTTTGGTCGGGGGCGTTCTTGAGCACGTCCTCCTTGGGAAGGGACGGCCGTGCTACATCTTCCCGCAGTACATTCTGTAACGGCACGGCATGCGCCGTGGGCTCGACGCCCTCTGTCTCCACTTCCGCCAGCGCCTCAGCGTACTCTAGAATCTGCCCGAGTTGCGTTTGAAAGAGCGCCTTCTCCTCTTCGTCGAGGGCTAAACGGGCCAAGTCCGCGACGTACTCCACGTCCTTGCGTTCGATTGCAGCCAATGTTGATTCATTCCTTCTCGTCAAGTAGCGCGCTGAGCTCTGCCTCATCAATGATGGCCACGCCCAAGTCGCGGGCTTTCTCCGCCTTTGAGCCCGGATTCTCGCCGACGACAACGTAGTCGGTCTTGCGACTCACCGAGCCGGATGTGAGGCCCCCCAGCGCACGAATCTTCTCTTCGGCTTCCGAGCGACTCATGCCCGCCAGGGTGCCGGTGAGCACAAATCGCTTGCCTTCTAATGGTTTCGGTCCTTCGGCGACCGAGGCCTCCTCCATCAGGCGCACCCCGGCCTCCCCGAGTTCACGGACCAGTCGTTGATTTTGCGGCTCACTAAAGTACGCCACCACGCTCTCGGCCACTTTGGGCCCGACGTCAGGGACCGACTCGAGCTGCTCGACGTCGCTTCTCATCAGCGCTTCCATCGAGCCGAAGTGTTCAGCGAGCGCGGCGGCCGTGCCTGCACCGACATGACGGACCCCAAGGGCGTACAAGAGGCGAGCAAACCCCCGCTCCTTGCTCGTTTCCAAGGCGGCGAGCAGGTTGGATGCGGACTTCTCGCCCATGCGCTCCAGCCCGGCGATCTGTTCCATCGTCAGCCGGTACAAATCGGCGACGTTTCGCACGTACCCCTTCTCCACCAGCGCCGTCGCGACAGCCGGTCCCAGGCCCTCGATGTCCATTGCGGCTCGGGAGGCGAAGTGAACCAGCCCTTCGACGAGTTGCGCGGGACACTCCGAGTTGACACAGCGCGCGACGGCCTCCCCCTCAGGTCGGACGACAAGCCCACCACAGTCGGGACACTCCGTGGGCATGGTAAAGATTCGCTCGTCTCCGGTCCGCTTGGCGAGATCGACCCGCACCACTTCAGGAATGATGTCCCCGGCCTTTTGGATCACCACGGTGTCGCCGATCCGGATATCTTTCTGGCGGATGAAATCCTCGTTGTGCAACGTCGCCCGGCTCACCGTCGTCCCCGCCACTCGGACGGGTCGCAAGAACGCCATGGGCGTCACCGCCCCGGTCCGTCCCACGTTGACGCCGATCTCTTCGACGACCGTGACAGCCTGCTCCGCCGGGAATTTGTACGCCGTCGCCCAGCGCGGGGTCTTGGCGGTCGCCCCTAAGCGTTCGTGCGCCGCGAGTCGGTTCACTTTGACGACGACACCATCAATCTCGTAGGGCAGCTCCGGCCGCTCCTCGGACCACTTCCGGCAGTACTCGATCACCGCCTCGATGTCGTGGCAGAGCGTCGCGTTGGGGTTCACCTTGAGACCGAGCGTACGCAACAGCTCCAACGACTCCCAATGAGTCTGGGGGCGCGCCTCGTCGAAGGTCGCCTCATCAATGAACCCGATCTGATAGAAGAAACCGTCCAGCGGCCGCCCCGCAGTGACCTGGGGATCGAGTTGGCGCAGCGAACCGGCCGACGCGTTGCGCGGATTGGCAAAGAGAGGGCTCCCCTCTGCCTCGCGCCGCTCGTTGAGCGCGCTAAAGCCTGCCTTGCTCATGAACACTTCGCCGCGGACGTCTAAGGTGTACGGGCGGTTCAACCGCATGGGGATGGAGCCTACCGTGCGTAGATTTTGCGTCACGTCTTCGCCCTCGACGCCGTCGCCCCGAGTGGCGCCCCGCGTGAAGAGGCCGTCCTCGTACGACAAAGTGATGGCGACACCGTCAATCTTGAGCTCGGCGACGTACTCGACCGCATCGTCTTCAAGGGCGCGCCGGACGCGCTGATCAAAGGCACGCAACTCGTCTTCGTCGAACGCGTTGGCTAGACTCATCATCGGCACGCGATGACGCACCGTCTCAAAGGCCGCCAGGGGAGGGGCGCCCACTCGTTGTGTCGGCGAATCAGGGGTGACCAGCTCAGGGTGTTCCGACTCGATTTGGATGAGCTCACGCAGGAGCGCATCGTACGCCGCGTCACTGATCGACGGAGCGTCGAGGACGAAATAGCGGTGATTGTGCTCGTGTAGGCTCTCCCTCAGATAACGGGCGCGCTCGGCCACATCGCGTGATGCCAATGAATCTCCCCCTCGAAAAACCTTGCATCAAACCTGGTTTACCGTTCCACACGAGAGACGACAATCCTGTCTTGGAGCGCCTTGGAGGCAGGGAGCCTTCCTCCGTCCTTCGAAAGTATCTCTTAAAGGATTGCAAGACTCCTTATCAGATTCTCATACGATGTTGACGAGTGACGAAACGGAGACGGTATACGATGGCACGGACCACTCCTTCTTACGACTTTGTTGGCGGCCGGGCGGCTCACGACGAGATTGTCCGCGAACTCACGCGGCGGATCAAGGGCGACATCCGCTTCGACGCGTTCACACGCACGCTGTACGCGACCGACGCCAGTATCTATCGAGTTGAGCCTGTCGGAGTAGTGTTGCCCAAAACAGCCGAGGATGTCGCGCAGCTCTGTGCGTTCGCACATGAGCGGGGCATCGCCATCCTGCCGCGCGGGGCCGGCACCTCTCTCGCGGGGCAAGCCGTCAACGAAGCCGTCGTCCTCGACTTCACCCGCTACATGAATCGCGTGCTCGCTATCGACCCCGTCGCACGTACCGTGGACGTCGAACCCGGCGTGGTTTTAGCCGAATTGAATCGGCAGTTGGCATCCCACGGACTGAAGTTCGCTCCGGATCCAGCCTCTGGGAACCGAAGCGCCGTAGGGGGAGCCATAGGCAACAACGCCAGCGGCGCGCACTCTCTTGTCTACGGCATGACCGACGCGTACATCGACTCTGTCGACGTGATCCTCGACGATGGCTCGCGCGTCACCTTCGGCGAAGTGCCGCTCGATCAATTGCCTGAAAAGCGTCGGGCGCCGGGGCGCGAAGGAGAGCTCTACGACAAAGTCGCCTCCATCCTGGAGCGACACGGCCCTGAAATTGAGGCCCGCTACCCCAAGATCAAGCGAAACGCGAGCGGCTACAACCTCTCCCGATTGATTCAAGGCGACTCGATCAACCTCGCCCGCCTGATGGCGGGGAGCGAAGGGACGCTCGGTGTGGTCGTCAAAGCGACGCTGAGGCTCGAACCGATTCCCAACGCGACCTCTCTGGCCCTCCTCTCCTACGCCTCCCTCGTCGACGCCATGATTGACGTACCGGGGATCGTCAAGACGGGCGCCGCCGCCGTGGAAGTGATGGACGACGTGATGCTTGGTTTGGCCGCCAAGACGAGCGAGTTCGCCGACTTGGTGGACCGAGTGCCCGAGGGCACAGGCGCCGCTCTCGTCGTGGAGTACTACGGCGACACTCAATCCGAAGCCGATCAGCGCACACAGGAGCTGGTGCGGACGTACGTCCGGTCCGAAGAGGGGACGGGGCGGGCCATCGCACACATGCGACCGTCGACGAGCGATGAGAAACGGCGCGTGTGGTCTCTGCGGGCGGCCGGATTGCCCATCCTCCTCTCCCGCACGTCGGATGAGAAACATATCCCGTTTGTTGAGGACGCCGCCATTCCGCCGGAGCGATTGGCGGAGTACGTGGCCGAGTTTCAGCAAATCCTGGAGGCGCATGAGACCTACGCCTCCTTTTACGCGCACGCCGGTCCGGGCGTCCTTCACGTACGACCGCTCATCAGCACCAAGACCAAGCGCGACCTGGAGCGCATCCGTTCGATTGCCGCTGCCGTCACCCAGCTCGTCATCAAGTACGAAGGCGCGCTCAGCGGCGAACACGGCGACGGTCGGACGCGCACCCAATGGAATCGCGTCATGTACGGCGAGCGCCTGTGGCAGGCCTTCCTCGAGCTGAAAGAGGCCTTTGATCCCACGTGGATGCTCAACCCCGGCCAGGTCGTCTACCGTGACGATCACCCGACTGAGATGACCGAGCATCTGCGCTACTCCCCTGAGCTCGAAGCGACCAACCAACCGCTCGACTTCACCCCACAACTGCGCTGGGAGAACGAGAACGGCTTCCAAGGGATGGTCGAGCTGTGTCACGGCTGCGCCGGGTGTCGTACGCTTGACGGCGGCGTGATGTGCCCCACCTTTCGAGCCGCAGAGGAGGAGATCACGAGCACGCGCGGGCGCGCCAACATGCTGCGGGAGGCGATTCGCGGCACCCTTCCCGAAGACGTGTTGAACAGCCCCGAGTTTCAGCACGAGGTGCTCGACCTGTGCATCGGGTGTAAAGGGTGTAAACGCGACTGCCCCAGCCAGGTGGACCTCGCCAAAATGAAGAGCGAGATGAAGCACCTGTACCACCAGCAGGCGGGGATTTCCTTGCGTGAACGGCTCTTTTCGCGGGTTGACGTTTTGGGTCGCTTCGGCAGCGCCTTCGCCCCCCTCTCCAACAGCTTGGCCCGTCTACCGGGAAGCGGCGCGCTCCTGGAGCGCCTCCTCGGCATCACTCGCCACCGGCCACTCCCTTACTTTGAGCGCCAGACGCTCATGACGTGGTTTAAGCGACGCACTCCGGGTGTCGACCCGGAGCGGGCGCCGGCCAAGGTGAAGCTCTTTGTCGACTGTCACACCAACCACAATCACCCTGAGATCGGTCGAGCGGCCGTCACCTTGCTCGAGGCGACAGGTGTCTACGTCGAACCCACTCCCCTGAGTTGCTGTGGAAGGCCGGCGCTGTCGAAAGGCATCCTGGATCTGGCAAAGAGCCAAGCCGAAAAGACCGCAGCGCACCTCGTCGAAGCCGTACGTTCCGGATGGGAGATCGTCGGCATCGAGCCGTCGTGCGTCTCCGCCTTTCAGGACGAGTACGCCGACCTGCTCACCCATCCTCCGACCGAACTGGTCGGCCACACCTTTGAGATTATGGAGTACCTTGACACCCTGCGGCGCCGAGGAGCGCTCAACCTCGAGTATCACGAGACACCCTCCGCCCCCAAGGCCGTCTACCACGGGCACTGTCACCAAAAGGCTCTTAAGAAAGAGGGTCACGCCCCCAACCTCCTAAGTGCGGCCGGGTTTGATGTTGTAACGGTGGACAGCGGCTGCTGCGGCATGGCCGGAAGCTTCGGCTACGAGGCCGAGCATTACGAGATGAGCATGGCCATCGGCCGCCTCCTTTTCAAAAAGCTCGAACCGTACACGGACGCCGTGATCGTCGCCCCCGGCGCCTCATGCGCCTCGCAAATCGCTCACGGCATGGGCCTGGATGTCTTGCACCCTGCGGTTGCATTGGCAGAGCGCGTGCGCACGGACCGTGCGCCCCGACCGGCGCTCCCCGACGCCGGCGTCACGCTCCCCGAGGCTCGCTAAGCGGCAGGCTAAAAGAGTCAACTCCGTTCGTTCCTTTTGAGAAAAACGGGTTTATGGAACACGCTCATTGTCATACACATGGACGTGAGCGCCGTTAGTCAAAAGGGACGGAGGGTACACATGTCGACGCACCAAGATGACATTGCCTGGCGAATCGGCGGACCCCAAGGGAGTGGTGTAGACACCGCCGCCGGCATCTTCGCGCGCGCCGCGGCCACCGGCGGACTGCACGTGCACGGCCGCCGCGAGTACTACTCGAACATCATGGGGCGACACAGTTACTTCGACGTGCGGGTTGCGTCAGCGCCTCTGCGCTCACATCGCAGCCACGTCGACCTCCTGACCGCGCTCGATGCGGAGACACTCGCCCGCCACGCCGTCAACGTGAGCGAACGAGGCGCGATCCTTTACGACGAACGCTGCGCCGACGTCGACCTCGGCGAGCTGCCATTCCTCGACAAAGCGGTGAACGAGCTCCTCACCGAGCGACTCGCCCAGCGCCAACTCCCTGCGAGCACCAGGGGACTCCTGCAGTTGGCCGCGGAGCGCGGCGTCCACACCTTTCAAGTACCGTATAAAAGTCTCATGCGAGAGCTCGCACAGTCAGTGGGCGTCGGCGCCGCGACGGCCGAACGGACGCTCAACACGTTGGCGGTCTCCCTCGCTTCCGCCCTGTTGGGTTATCCGGCCGAGTGTGTGCGCGCCGGCATCCGTGCAACCTTTGCCGATCGCCCCAAAGTGATCGGCCTCAACGACGCGGCGGTCGACCTCGCTTTCACGTTTGCGCACGATCATCTCCGTGCCAACGGGGGCGACTGGGACCTCTCTCTTTCGCCGCTGCCTGAGACGGATCGTGAGGAGCGGCTCCTCATTACGGGGAGCCAAGCGACGGCTCTGGGCAAGCTTGCGGGCGGCCTTACCTTTCAAACCTACTACCCGATCTCACCCGCAACGGATGAGAGTCTCTTCATCGAAGCCCATTGCAAACTCCCGCTACGCTCCGGCGATGTAGGAGACGTCGTCGTCGTCCAAACAGAGGACGAACTCGCCGCCGTCACCATGGCCATAGGCGCCGCGCTGACAGGCGCCCGCTGCGCTACGGCGACGTCGGGGCCGGGCTTCTCGCTAATGGCGGAAGGACTCGGATGGGCGGGCATTAACGAGGTGCCCGTCGTCATCACACTCTATCAGCGCGGGGGGCCGTCGACGGGGTTGCCTACACGGACCGAACAGGGTGATCTGGAGTTCGCACTGCATGCCGGCCACGGAGAGTTCGGCCGGATCGTGCTCGCTTCGGGAGACATCGAGGAGGCGTTCACCGACGCCGCGGAGGCCTTTAATTACGCGGAACGTTATCAACTCCCGGTGATTCACCTCCTCGACAAGGCGCTCGCCTCGACCACGCTGTCGCTCTGCGCCCTGCCGGTCGAGGCGGTCTCGATCGATCGAGGCGCACGCTACTCCCCCACTCCCGGCGAACCGGCGGCGCAACAGACGTACGTGCGGTTTGGGCAGACGCCCAGCGGGATTTCGACGCGGGCGGTCCTGGGTCAACCGGGCGGCGAACACTGGCTCACCGGCGGAGAGCACACCGAAGAGGGACGCGTGACGGAGGATCCGACAGAACGGGAGCGTCAGATGGAGAAGCGGGCACGCAAGTTCGCCGCTGCAGGGGACGAGATCCCACAGACGGAGGCGGTGAAACTCTATGGCGCCGAGAATGCGCCGGTCACGATCTTGAGCTGGGGCTCGACCAAGGGCGCTCTCCTAGAGGCGATCGAGCGACTCGACAAAGTAGGTTTGGCGTGTCGCCTCGCCCACATCCGCCTCCTCGCCCCCTTCCCTGGCCGTGCCGTTGAGGCTGTCGCCGCCCAAACCGATCGGATCGTTGTGGTCGAGTTAAACCATACGGGACAGTTTGCCCGCCTCCTGCGCCGCGAGACCGGCATCGAGGTTGATCACCTCATCGTGAAGTACAACGGGCGGCCCTTTGCCGGGGACGAAGTGTACCGGGCGCTCTCTCACGTTTGCTCTGGGGACGCCCCCGACCGACTGGTGATTCGTAACCCATTTGAGTAGTACAGGACAGCGCCTTCTCGAACACGCTTCAGAAAGGATGACCTGCGGTGAGTAAGCGCCACGAGGCGCACCTTCGCCCACGTGATCTCAAGGTGGAACAGAGTGTCGACTGGTGTCCCGGATGCGGAGACTTCGGGATCCTCAGCGCGCTCCATCAGGCCCTCGCCGGACTCGGCCGGCCGCGCCACCAACTCGCCATTTTCGGCGGGATCGGGTGTTCAGGCAAGACCCAGTACTACGTCAACACCTACGGCGTGAGCACACTGCACGGGCGAGTGCTCCCTTTCGCCACCGGCGCCAAGTTGGCCAATCCCGAGCTGACGGTCGTCGTCGTCGGTGGTGACGGCGACGGCCTCGGGATTGGCGCGGGCCACTTCGTCGGCGCGGGGCGCCGCAACGTCGAACTGACGTACATCTTCTTCAACAACGAAGTGTACGGATTGACCAAGGGCCAGGCCTCGCCGACGCTACCTTTGGGAATGCAAACCAAGGCTCTGCCATCACCCACAACACAAGGGCGGGTGAATCCACTTCTCATGGCGCTTGCCTCGGGGTACACCTGGGTCGGACGAGGGTACGCCTTCGACGTGAAAGGCCTCGCCCATCTGGTCTCCCAAGCGATCGCGCACCCGGGTCTGGCATTCTTGGACGTGCTCCAGCCGTGTCCAACGTACAACAATCTCCACACAAAGGATTGGTTTGCCGCCCGCGATCAGGAGAGCGCGAGTGGCTCCCGGCTCTACCATTTGGCGGATGAAGGGTACGACCCCGTCGTGCGGGACGATGAGAGCGAGGAGAGCCTCACCCAAAAGACGAGCGCGTTTATGGCCAAGGCCAGTGAGTGGGGCGATCGCATTCCGATCGGCGTCTTTTGGGAGAACCGGGCACAAGGTTCGTACGAGGAGCGACTCTCGCGCCAGCTCAGCACGTACCCCCATCCTGCTCCGGCCACGCGACCGATCGCAGATGCCGATGGACGCCCCACCGCCGATCTAAGCTCCATCCTCGACGGCCTGCGCATCTCGCCGAATCCGACCGGCCGCGAGTAGCCCTGGAGGAGAGTGCCCATGTCCCGATCTACCCGAGTGTTCAACTTCCCACTCATGTGGGCGGCCGCTGCTCTCTGCGTCCTCGGGGTCGCCGTCGTCTGGTCGATCGCGTGGCCGTCGGAGCCGCAAGCGGTCGATGCCGACGGCCCTCTGGCTCAGGCCTGGATCCCCCTCGAGCCCGACGTGGAGACGGTGTGGCTCGACGACTACGAAGAGGGCCCCCACCTCGATACACACGCCGCCATCCTCTTTGAGAATGTGACGGGAACCGTCCTCTACGCCAAAGCGCCCCATGCGACGCGAGCGCCGGCCTCGACGACGAAGATCCTCACGGCCATCTTAGCGCTTGAGCTGACGCAGCTGGACGATATCGTCACCGTAAGCCGCAAAGCGGCGGGGACGCGGGGATCGACGGCCCGCCTGTACACGGGGCAAAAGATCCGCATGGAAGACCTCCTTCACGGCCTCCTTCTACGTTCGGGCAACGACGCCGCCACGGCGGTCGCCGAACACATCGCGGGGAGCGAAGCGGCCTTCTCACAGATCATGAATGCGCGCGCCACCCAGCTCGGAGCGACCCGATCCCGGTTTGTCAACCCCCACGGACTCGACAAGCCCGGCCACTTCTCGACCGCCTACGACTTGGCGATTCTGGCGCGCGCAGCGCTCCTTTATCCGACCTTTCAAGAGATCGTCGCGAAAAAGACGTACCAATACGAGAATGATACGTGGCAGAACACGAATCGCTTGCTCTGGAGTTACGAAGGGCTCGAAGGGGTCAAAACGGGGACCACGGGTCAGGCCGGGTACTGCCTCGTCGCCACAGCCACCCAAAACGGGATGCAGCTGATCAGCGTCGTATTAGGCAGCTCAAACCGTTGGCGGGATACGACGAGACTCCTCGATTACGGGTTTGACCAATTCCACCGCGTCGCGCTGGCCCAGCGCGGCGAAGTCCTCGCCCGCATCCCCATTGCGGGAGCGATGTCCGACCTCGTGGCAGTGATCGGCCGGGACATCTCGCTGATTGTCCGCGACCAACAGGTCTCCGGCATCACCACGCAACTCCGCCTCGACAAGGGCCTCAAAGCGCCCATTCGGCGAGGGGAAGCCTTGGGCAGCTTTGAGGTGTACGTCGACGGCGCATTGGCCAAGAGTGTCACGCTGCGGGCCGGCGCCAACGTCGAGCGACGGACGCCGCTACGCCTGCTGTGGCGTAGCCTATCCCGACTCTTTACGCAGGCTCCAGCGGCGCCATCCCAGCCATGAGCTTTTTGACGCCCTCTTCCGGAAAGGCGACGGTAAGAATCGTATCCGAGCCCGAGGGCTGAGCGGAGACGACCGTGCCAACACCGAATTTGGAGTGACGGACCCGGTCCCCGGCGCTGTAGGTGGCCCCACCACCACCGCCGGTCCGCGGCAGTGGGCCGCCTGCGGTCCGGCCTCCTAAAGGCTGCGCCCCCTTGGGCGCCGCCGTGCGGCCAAGGCCGAGCGCGGCCGACCGGGCGGCTGAGCGCTCCGATTCCAGGTCGCGGATGAGCTCGGGCGGCACCTCGCTGATGAACCGAGAGACTTCGTTGTAGTTCGTTTGGCCATACAACGTGCGGTACCGGGCGCACGTAAGGTAAAGACGCTGCATGGCGCGGGTCATGCCCACGTAACACAAGCGCCGCTCCTCCTCGAGCTCTCCCGGCTCCCAAATGGCCCGCGAATGCGGAAAGACGCCATCCTCCATGCCGACCAAAAAGACCACGGGGAACTCCAGCCCTTTGGCGGCGTGCAGCGTCATCATCGTCACCATCTCTTGGCCTTCGTCGTACGAGTCGACGTCGGAGATTAAAGCGACGTGATCCAAGAATGCATCGAGGCTCGACTCGACCTGTGTCTCAAACTCCTTGGCGACGGTGAGAAACTCTTTCAAGTTCTCCACCCGCGCCTGCGATTCGACGCTCTTGTCGGCCTCCAACTCTCTGAGGTACCCCGTCTGATGAAGCACTTTGTCAACCAAGCCCGTCAGCGAGACGCTCTCAGAGACCATGCGCAGCGACTCGATCAAATCGACGAATTCCGTGACCTTCTTCGTGTAGTTGGCTGAGAGTTCGTCGATCTCGTCGGCCCTGCGCATCGCCTCCATCAGACTGATTCCGTTCGCAGCGGCGAATCGGTCGATCCGTCCGATCGTCGTGTCGCCGATGCCTCGCCGCGGCACATTGATGACGCGCCGCAGAGGGAGGTCGCCGTCGTCGTTGGCAATCAGGCGCAAGTAGGCCAGGAGGTCCTTGATCTCTTTGCGCTCGTAGAAGCGGACACCCGAGACGATGCGATACGGAGTTCCCCGGCGAATGAACTCCTCTTCGAACGTGCGTGACTGGGCGTGGGTGCGGTAGAGAATCGTCACATCTTGGTACGTGTGCCGTTCCTCACGGCGGAGGCGCTCGAGTTCGTCCGCCACGTAGGCCGCCTCTCCCCGCTCGTCGTCGGCCCGATAAAAGTGAATCAACTCACCTTCCCCGTTCTCGGTGAAGAGCTCCTTGGACGGACGATCCGCGTTATTCTCAATCAAGGCGTTGGACGCCGCCAAGATCCGCTTGGTAGACCGGTAATTCTGCTCGAGCTTCACCACTCGGGCGTCGGGGTAGTCGCGCTCAAAGTCGAGGATGTTGCGAATATCTGCGCCGCGGAAGCGGTAAATGCTTTGGTCGGCGTCACCGACGACACAGAGGTTGCGATGAGCCGATGTGATCAGATTGATCAATACGTACTGCACACGGTTGGTATCCTGGTACTCGTCGACCAACACATAGCGGAAACGCTCCTGATACTCGGCCAGCACGTCCGGGTGTCGCTGAAAGAGCTCCACCGTGCGCACCAGCAAATCGTCGAAGTCCATCGCGTTGTTCGCGACCAATCTCTTTTGATAGTGCTCGTAAAAGCGAGCGACGCTCTTCTCCCAAAAGTCGGTCGCCCGGCTCTGGTACGTCGTCCAATCGAGCATCTCGTTCTTGGCGGCGCTGATGGACGAGAGGACAGCCCGGGGTTCAAAGTTTTTACTGTCGACGTTGAGCTCTTTAAAAACCTCTTTGATGGCCTGCTGCTGGTCGGCCGTGTCAAAGATAACGAAGTGCCGCTTGTACCCGAGTCGATCGGCGTGACGGCGCAAGATTTGCACACAGGTCGAGTGGAAGGTGCCCACCCACAGATTCTCCGCGAAGGGGCCGACGATCTCCTTTAAGCGCTCCTTCACCTCGGCGGCCGCTTTGTTGGTGAAGGTGACGGCCAAGATCTGCGAGGGCAGCGCCAGCTTCTGTTCGAGAATATGGGCGATGCGGTACGTAAGGACGCGGGTCTTGCCACTCCCCGCGCCGGCCACCACCAAAAGGGGGCCCTCCGTATAGCTGACTGCGTCTCGCTGCGCGTCGTTGAGCTCGTCCATCCAGTGCACGTCTAGAAAAACCTCCACGGAACCGGTTTCGCCGCTCCGAGCGGGCCTAGAGGCGCCGGCGTGGGCGAGCTACCGGGGAATCCAAAGTATTTGGCCAGACTTCAAGTCGTCTGGATCGGCAATCTCATTGGTACCAAGAATCGCAATGACGGGGACACCAAACCGTTTCGCCAGGCCGGTCAAGGTATCCCCCTCGCGCACCTCATATCGGTCCCGAGGCAATTGAGGCATGGCCCGAAGCGCCTCGAAATGCGCCAATCCGTACTCGAGGATCCCGGTGGCGTCTTTATAGCGATCAGCGGCGGTAGGGCTGCCCAGGACCACGACCATAAGTCGGCGCTCCCCCTGCTGGATGCTGCCGATGAGTGAATGTCCAGTCTCGGGGTCATACGCCGTCTTCACCCCGGTGGCGTCGGGGCGCCGATTTAAGAACGAGTTGATGTTGAGGAGGCCACGGGTCTGCTCTCTGCGCGTCACACGCATGCGCTTTGACCGCACCATCTCGGCGAAATAGGGGTCCCGCAGCGCCTCCGCCGCGATGAGCGCCAACTCGTAGGCGCTCGTGGAGGCGTCCTCCTCGCCGTAATCGTGGGGCGCGACGAAGCGGCTCTGGGTCGCGCCGATGTCGTACGCGTCGGCGTTCATCTGTCGGGCGAAGGCCTCCACCGATCCGGCCGTGTGGATCGCGATCGCCGTTGCCGCGTCGTGCCCTGGGCGAAAGAGCATCATGCGGACCAAATCACCGAGAGGGAAGCGCTCACCCTCGGTAAGGTTGAGGCCCAAGGCGCCCGACGAGAGCGCCCCGATGCCGCCGACCCGCACCTCGTCGTTTACGTCGCCGCGTCGCAGAGCCGTCAGCGCGGCGACCACGTTCACCAAGGCGCCCGGCGAATGGCGCGCAAAAGCATCTTGCGCATATAGGACCGCCCCGGTCTCCAGGTCGACGAGGGCCGCCGCCTTAGCGCGCACATACGGAGGCGGCGGTACGAACGGCACCGCTTCGTCCTGTATGGGAGCGCCGCCGCTCGCTCGCGACTGAACAAGCGGCCACACCGCCGGCGCCGAAAGGATCAATGCCGCGATGATGACGGCTGCGATGCGTCCATAAATCCCTGAGAAGAGCGTTGCTACCCTCGCCACGGCCGCTTTAGCCCCTTGCATGAATCGCTTTGCTACAAGGTATGTGTGGCCTGGAGGGTCCAGACATCAAGCGCTACGGGGTGACCGCGTACGCGTAATCACCTAAGCTCGCCTTGACCTGCGCCTTCACCAGCTCGAGTGGATCGCTCGTGATCTGCCCTGAACGCACCCGGTTGTACGCTCCCGGGAGAAACTGACTCAAGAGCCCGAGTGGAATCGATGTGTGCCGCAAATTCTCCACCAGGCGATCGAACGCCGAGCGCACCGGTGGACGGCCCCAGTAGTAGCGCGAGCGGTCCGACAAGCTGTACTTGCGAGCAAGGCGCTGCGCCTCCTCGCTGCCGTGGTAGTACTTCTTCCAATCCGACGGATCGGCAATCATAGTCTCTTCGAGGACATCGCGCAGACGTGAAAGCGTCGGCGCCTTATGACCGAGAAGCTCCTCCTCCATGTAACTGAGGGCGAAGAGCGCCTCCCGCATCGCGAAGGTGAGGCCCGGACCTACCTTGAGGATCGCAACTCCGTCTTCGACCAACTCCTTGAGGGCCTGGCGCGTCTGGTAATCGGTCGAGTGTCCTTCAAAGACCACACCGTTAAACTCCGAGAGAGCAGCGGTGAGGGAGCGGGCCTGAGCCCGATCGTAGGCGTGAATCGAGGCGTCGCCGAACTCGACGCCTGGCTGGACCACGACGCCGACCACTCGTTCAAACGCCTCCGAGAGTCCGGCGGAGGCAAACCCCTGTTCATGCAGCGCGATCGTCTCACGGAGATCCTCTGGATCGGTCACCTCGAGCCCTTCGTCCGGCTCCTGGGCGCCTCCGGGAATCGGCACCTCGCTGCCGATCACGTACACCGGGGCCACGGCACCCGGATGAGCTGCCCGCCACGATTGATAGCCGGCCTCCGCTGCCCGACACAGCCGGGCAGATCGCTCGGCGATCACTCTTGGGTCGAGTCGTCGAGTGCGCTCACCCGGGTCGTCCCCTAAGTACATGCTCGCGTCGAGGTGAATCTTGCTGAATCCGGCCTCGGCGTACTCCTGCACCATGGCCTCTGCCTTCGTCATCGCCTGATCGGCCGGCTCGGACTGCCACGGATTGGGTCCCAAGTGGTCACCGCCAAGGATAAGGCGCTCCTTGGGAAGCCCGACCCGATCCGCTACCTCGTTCACCAGCCGCCGAAAGTCGGCAGGCCGCATGCCGGTGTACCCACCAAACTGGTTCACCTGATTAGACGTCGCCTCAATCAACACGGGCGTCCCATCGGCCAAAGCTTGCTCCATCGCCGCTGCCAAGACCAACTCGTGGGCACTGCACACGGAGTAGATGCCGACGGGCTCACCCGCCTTTTGCCGCCTTACAACCTCAAGCAAGTAGTGATCCACGCTGCCATACCCTCCAACAAAGACTTGCACTCACTTCCCGGGCGGGGCGTCTTCGCTCCCACCGCCGCCTCGCCGCTTGGCCAGTTCGCTCCAGACGTCGTCCGGGCGGAGACCCGCCTCGACAAAGAGGACTAAGAGATGGTAGAGCAAGTCGGCGCTCTCCATGACGAGCCCTTCCGTATCCCCGCCCTTGCCGGCGATGATCACTTCCGTGCTCTCTTCCCCGACCTTTTTGAGGATCTTGTCGACACCTGAATTAAAGAGGTACGTCGTGTACGATCCTTCGACTGGGCGAGCCTTGCGTGAGGCGATCACGTCGTACAACAGCTCGAGGGTGCCGGACGCGCTCTCTTGGCCGTAGACGCGCGTGGGGTCAAACGTGGGATGCACGTCGGCCTCGGTGGCGCCGTCGTCCTCTTCCCCATCGGGAGCCACTCGGCCTACCCTGTAATGAAAGCAGCTCATGTATCCCTCGTGGCACGCGCCCGGTCCCACCTGCTCCACCTTGACCAGGATCGTGTCCTGATCACAATCCGTGCGAACCTCCACCACACGCTGCACGTGACCCGACGACTCGCCCTTCTGCCAAAGCCGATCACGACTGCGACTGTAAAACCAGGTGTAACCGGTGGCCAACGTCTTGGCGAGCGACTCGCGATTCATGTACGCAACCATGAGCACCTCGCCCGTGCTCGCCTCCTGTACGACCGCCGGCACCAGGCCGCGCTCGTCAAAGCGCACCTCTTTCTCGACTAAACTCAAGTTAAGACACGTCCTCCCATTTCAAACATGCACTAGATGCGCACGGGAATCCCGTGTGACTTCATGTACGCCTTAGCCTCGGCGATGGTGTGCTCACCAAAGTGAAAGATAGAGGCCGCCAAGACAGCGTCTGCCTTCCCGTCAACAATCCCCTCGACGAGATGAGCCAGACTGCCGACGCCGCCCGACGCGATCACCGGCACGTCGACCAGGAGGGAGACCGCACCGTTGAGCGCGTTGTCGTAACCGTCCTTGGTACCGTCCGCGTCAATGCTGTTCAAGACGAGCTCGCCGGCGCCCAGGGAGACGCCGCGCGCCGCCCATTCCACAGCGTCGATCCCCGTGGGGGCACGGCCGCCGTTCACCACCACTTCCCACCAGAGGGAGCCGTCGTCTCGGTGCCGGCGGCGCGCATCGATCGAGAGCACGATACACTGACTCCCAAAGTGTTCGGCGCCGGCGCGGATCAAATCGGGATTGCGGACGGCTGCAGAGTTCACGGAGATCTTGTCGGCCCCTGCGTTCAGGAGAGCACGCATCGAGTCGACGTCCGAGACGCCTCCACCGATCGTAAACGGGATAAACGCTTTCTCAGCGGTGCGGCGGGCCACGTCAACCATGGTCTTGCGTCCTTCGGCCGATGCTGTAATGTCGTAAAAGACCAACTCGTCGGCGCCCTCACGATCATAGTACTCGGCCAGCTCCACCGGGTCGCCGGCGTCCTTGATCGATTCGAAGCGCACGCCCTTGACGACGCGGCCGTCGCGCACGTCGAGGCACGGAATTACACGTTTAGCCAGCATGTCCTCACCCTTTAGCCGCCCGCACGGCGGCGATTGCCTCATCGACTCGCACGCGCCCGGTGTAGATCGCCTTGCCGACGATCGCCCCCGTGACGCCCCGATCGGTGTACCCCGCCAGGGCGACGAGGTCGTCCACGGAGGCCACGCCCCCGGAAGCGACGACACCGAGGCCGGTCTCCAACATCTCTTCGAGACGTTCAAAGTTGGGTCCGTCGAGCATCCCATCCCGGCCGATATCGGTAAAGACCACTTCTTGAACGCCAACGTTCTTCATCATCATGGCGAGCTGGACCGAGCTCATCTCAGCCTCTTCGACCCATCCTTCCACGGCCACGCGACCGTTGCGCGCATCGATGCCGACCAGGACTCGTTCGGGCCCAAAGCGCTCGCATGCCTCTTTTACCAACCCCGGATCCTTGAGCGCTACGGTGCCGAGGATCACTCGGTCGACCCCCAACCCGAGCAGGTGATCGACCGCCTCCAGGGAACGAATTCCCCCACCCGTTTGGACCGGGACGTCGACAGCGCGCACGATGGCTTCGAGGTGCTCCCAATTTTTAGGGCGGCCGTCAAAGGCGCCGTCCAAGTCGACGACGTGGATCCGCTCGGCTCCCTGCGCCGCGAAGCCTTGCGCTACCGAGACCGGATCCTCCGAAAAGACCGTCTCCTGATCCTTTTGTCCCTGGAGCAGGCGGACGCAGCGCCCATCCTTGAGATCGATCGCAGGAATGACGATCACGCCGCCACCACCTTCTTAAAATTTGAAAGGATGTGCAGCCCGACCCGGCTGCTCTTCTCCGGGTGGAACTGGACCGCCATCACATTCTCCCGTTCCAAACTCGACGCGAAGCGGACTCCGTACTCTGTTTCGGCGCAAACCACGGCGTCCTCAACCGGGTCGGCGAAGTAGGAGTGCACAAAGTAGGTGTACTCGCCGTCGCGCACACCCTGAAAGAGCCGAGACGACCGCGTAAACTCCACTTGATTCCAACCGATCTGCGGCACCTTAGGTCCCGGAGGGAAACGTCGCACCTTTCCGGAGATGACGCCCAAACCCTTAGGGAACGGTCGATCGTCACCGAAGCGCTCTTCACTCTCGTCAAGTAGAATCTGCAGGCCTAAGCAGATGCCTAGATACGGCTTACCCTTTTGGATCTGGTCGAGCAGCGGTTCGACAAAGCCCCCGCGCTCCAAGTTCTCCATCGCTTTAGCAAAGGCGCCTACGCCGGGCAGTACGATACCGGCAGCATCGTTCAAGGTGGCGGGCTCGTCGACGACACGTACGTCGCAGCCCACATGTTCGAACGCCTTTTGCACGCTCCGGAGATTTCCCATACCGTAATCGATCAATGCAATCACGCGAGCACCCCCTTTGTCGACGGTACGCCATGCACCCTTTTGTCCAAGGCCACGGCAGCTCGTAACGCCCGTCCCGCCGCCTTAAACGTCGCCTCGATCACGTGGTGGGCGTTTCCGCCGGCCAGGCACCGCAGGTGCAGGTTGCAGGCGGCCTCATTGGAGAAGGCACGAAAAAACTCGTGCGCGAGCTGCGTGTCAAATCCACCGACGCTCGGCACGTCAAAGGTAAAGTCGGCAAAGGCGAGGAACGGCCGACCGCTCAGGTCGACCACGGCCATCACCAACGCCTCATCCATCGGCACGTGCGCCGTCCCAAAGCGCGTGATCGAACGTTTCTCGCCGAGTGCCTCCCGGATGGCGGCGCCCAGCACGAGACCGGTGTCTTCTACCGTGTGATGCCCATCGACGTGGAGATCCCCTTCGACTTCAACGTGAAGATCGAAGAGTCCGTGACGGGCAAAAGCCGCCAACATGTGGTCAAAAAAACCGATTCCGGTGTGGACTTGGGCCACACCCTCTCCGTCCAAATTCACTGCGAGACGAATCTGCGTCTCGCTCGTCGACCGCTCCCGTTTAGCCCGCCGGGTTGACGCCACTAAGGACGCACCTCCACTCATTACGGAATCTCGTTACCCTCTACTCGCCCTCGTGCCGCACTCTCGCGGATACGGAGTGCGTTTAAGTGCGCACCCAACTCCTCGACTTCAGCGAGCACGATGCCGTCTGTGACGACGTCTTGCAAAGCGCCTTGTGTCATTGCGATGAGGCTGGAGCGGCGCACGAAGTCGTACACCCCAAGGGGCGACGAGAAACGGGCCGTGCCATTCGTCGGGAGAATGTGGTTGGGCCCGGCGATGTAATCGCCGACCGGCTCCGTCGAGTACGGTCCCAAAAAGACAGCGCCGGCGAAGCGGATGCTTTGCAAGTGGGCCCAGGGCTCGGCCACCATCAGTTCGACGTGCTCCGGCGCAATCTGATTCACCCACTCACACGCTTCCGCGATGCTGCGGCACGTGACGATCGCTCCCCAGCGCTTTAAGGACTCGGCCGCGACCTCACGGCGCTCCAACGCTCCGAGTTGCCGAGCGAGCTCGCCCTCCACCTCCTCCGTCAGCCTCTGGCTGTCTGTCAAGAGGAGCGCAGCCGCTTCCGGATCGTGCTCGGCCTGGGAGAGGAGATCGGCCGCTACCCAATCGGGACGAGCACCGCCATCGGCGACGACTGCGATCTCACTTGGACCGTTGAGCGCCTCGATACCGACCCGGCCAAAGACCGCCTTTTTGGCGAGGGCGACAAAGATGTTGCCTGGGCCCACGATTTTGTCCACTTGGGGGATCCAGGTCGTGCCGTAGGCGACGGCGGCAATCGCTTGAGCTCCACCCACTTTGAGGATGCGGTCTGCCCCCGCCTCGATTGCTGCAGTGACGATGTACGGATTCGCTTTGCCGTCGGGCCCAGGAGGTGTCGCCACGATCACCTCGTCGACACCCGCCACCTTGGCAGGCACAACGCTCATGATCGCGGTGGAGGCGAGCGCGGCGCGACCGCCGGGCGCGTAGCAGCAGACACGCTCAAGCGGGAAGACGCGCTGGCCCAGGATCTCCCCAGAAGGTCCTTCCTTAAACCAGGAGCGCTCCGCCTGGGCTTCATGGAACGCGCGCACTCGCCTGCAGGCATGCCGGATCGCCGCCTTGACGTGCGACTCTACCCGTTGGGCTGCCTCGGCGATTTCAGCCTCGTCAACAAAGAGCGCGGCGGCGTCTAGACGGATGCCGTCGATCCGCTCGGTGTACTCGACAACCGCAGCGTCACCGTGCGCTTCCACCTCTTGGATGATGCGGGCCACGGCCTCAGGTGGGGTGAGCTCGGCCCCAAACACCTGCTTCAAGCGCGCCGCGACGTCCGGCCCGACCGCAACCTCCTCGAGCGGCGGACGCCGTAGCAACAGACGCAGCTCCTCGTGGCTCATCGCCGCGGTGTCGTAACGCTTGATCATGCCGTCACCCCCGAATCCACCAACTCGCGCAGGCGATCGGTCAGGCTGCGAATCTGGTCGTACGCCACTTTGTAACTGACAGGGTTTGCTACGAGCCGCATGCTGCTTTGCATCACACTACCGATGATGCGCAGGCCATTCTCGCGCAACGTGGTGCCGGTCTCGGTCAGGTCGACAATGGCGTCGGCCAAACCGACCAACGGCGCCAATTCGATCGAGCCGTTGAGCGGGATCACTTCGACTTGGATGCCACGGCGATTAAAGTACGATTCGGCAATGTGCGGGTACTTGGTCGCGACCCGCGAGTTGAAGCTGAGGTCGCTCACACGCTCCACGCCCGACGCCTCGGGCACGGCCACGATCAATTCACACCGGGAGATGCCCAGATCGAGCAGCTCGACGACCGGCTTCTCGTGCTCGAGCAGGACGTCCTTCCCCGAGATCCCAATGTCGGCCGCACCGTACTCGACATACGTCGGCACATCCATCGACTTCGACAAAAAGAACGTGATGCCAAGGCCTTCATCGACCACGCTCAACTTGCGGGAGACTTCGTCCCAGACGGAGCCACCGCCGCCCATCGCCCGGAAGAACGGCATCAAATCGTCCATCGGCCGCCCCTTGGGCACAGCGCACGTCAAGTTCATCCTTATCCCTCCCCACGCTCTGGCAGACTCTCGGTCTCGACCCTGATCTCGCCGTCGCTGGAGCGGTGCGCACGGGCCGTTTTGGCGATGCCGCGGGCTCGGGCCCGAGCGGCAGCGGCTTGCGCGTCGGGGCAATCGATCCCAAGCTCGACGCGCAGACCTTCCGACCGCAACTGCGCAGCTGCGGCAAACAATGCGTCGGGGTCGTCCGAATAGACGAGGAGATCGGGCCGCTCTTCTTCGATCGTCCAGCCCTGACGTTCCAATGCGAGCATCGCTCGTTCGACGCCAAACGCGAAGCCAATCGCCGGTCGAGCTTCGCCGAACCGACCCACGAGTGTGTTGTAGCGCCCCCCGGTGCACAGCGTGAAGCCGAGCTCGGGCGTGTACCCTTCCAAGAGGAGTCCCGTGTAATAATCAAAGTCTTTAATCACGCCAAGGTCGATAGCGACGTGCTCTCCCAGTCCGTAGGCCTCGACGATCTCATAAATCCGCTGCAGTTCGTCCAGGGCAGCCGCGGCGCCGTCAAACGGGGCGGAGATTGCCCGAGCCGCCTCGATCACATCGACGCCGCCGCGCATACTCGGCAAGCCCAAGAGCGCCGGTTTCAGGGGATCAGCGACGCGCTCGTGGACGATTCCTTCAAATTTAACATAGTCACGCTCGAGGAGCGCCTGCTTTAACGTGGCCGCGAGCTCGTCGTCACCCACGCCGTGCAACAGGCTGTGCAGATAACCGATGTGACCGAGGTCGATCCGAAACGACTGCAGTCCCAACTCGCGCAAAACGTTGACGGCCACCACGACCACTTCGGCATCAGCAGCGGGATGGTCGGTACCCAGGAGCTCCACGCCCACTTGGGTAAACTCACGCTGCCGTCCGGCCTGCGGCTCATCATAACGGAAGACGTTACCCACGTAGTAGAGGCGGACCGGCATCTCTTCGCTGGAGTAGCGGGTCGCCGCCATTCGGGCGATGGGAATCGTCATCTCCGGGCGTAGAGCCAGCGTATGACCGTCGCGGTCGACAAATCGGTAGAGGCGGTCGGAGATTTCGGGGCCGTTCCCCTGTACGAGCGCGTCGTAGAATTCAAATGTAGGTGTATACACACGGGCGTAACCCCAGCTCTCGAGGTACGCAGCTGCTTGAGACTCGAGACGACTCTTTTTGAACCCGTCGGGTGGAAGGATATCCTTGGCTCCACGCGGGGTTTGCACCTTTGTGAATTTCACCGCCAAACTCCTTTTCGCCGGACGTGCCGCTACTCCCACTCAATCGTCGCCGGTGGTTTGGAACTAATGTCGTACACAACGCGATTCACATGTGGCACTTCGTTCATAATGCGGTTGGCGATGCGCTGCAGCACATCGTAGGGGATGCGGGCCCAGTCGGCGGTCATTCCATCGGTGCTCGTGACGGCTCGTACGGCTACGACGTAACCGTACGTCCGCTCGTCGCCCATTACACCGACGGTCCGAGTATCCGAAAGGACGGCGAAGTACTGCCACACGTCCCGCTCCAGACCGCCACGGGCAATCTCTTCGACCACAATGGCGTCGGCTTCCCGTTCGATCTCGAGCCGCTCGGCGTCAATCGGCCCCATCACCCGGATCGCAAGCCCCGGACCGGGGAATGGTTGGCGCCACACAATCGCCTCGGGTAAGCCGAGCTCCTCGCCCAGAGCACGCACCTCATCCTTAAAGAGGTAACGCAAGGGCTCCAGTAACTCAAGGTCCATATGTTCAGGGAGGCCGCCGACGTTGTGATGACTCTTGATGGTCGCCGAGACGCCAAAGCCGCTCTCAATCACGTCGGGGTAAAGCGTACCCTGCACCAAGTGCCGTACGCCCCCCACCTTGCGGGCCTCTTCCTCAAAGACACGTATAAACTCGTTACCAATCAGCTTTCGCTTCTGCTCAGGGTCGCCCACGCCACTCAACTTGCCCAAGAATCGGTCTCGAGCGTCAATCCGAACGAATCCCGGCCCGAAGCGGTCTCTAAACGTATTGCTCACCTGTTCGGCTTCGCCTTTCCGTAGGAAGCCATGGTCGACAAAGATCGATGTTAACTGATCGCCGACCGCCCGGTAAACCAACGCCGCCGCTACAGAGGAGTCGACGCCGCCCGAGAGGGCGCACACTACCTTGTCGTCACCGACTTGTCGACGAATCTCCTCGACCGCTGCTTCAACGAAATTGCCCATGGTCCACGTCGGCTCACAACCACAGATATCGACGACAAAGTTACGAATCATCTCTCCGCCCTTGGGCGTGTGGACCACCTCGGGGTGGAACTGCACCGCGTAAAAGGGCTTCTTCTGTGCCCTCATCGCCGCCACCGGTGTGTTCTCGGTGCGGGCCAACACGTCGAATCCGGGTGGCGGCGCTTCGACGTGGTCCCCGTGGCTCATCCAACACTCCAACGCCTCGCCACCTCCGACACCCAGACCTTTAAAGAGATCTGCGTCGGAGAGGACTTCGGCGTACGCCTTGCCGAACTCCCGCTTACCGGCAGCCTTGACTGGAGCGCCGAGGAGTTTGGCCATCAACTGCATGCCGTAGCAAATTCCGAGGACAGGCAGTCCGAGGTCGAACACCTCGACAGGGTAGGACGGCGCGCCCTCGGTGTTGACGCTTGCCGGCCCTCCTGAAAGAATCACGCCCTTGACGCCGCGCTCCACCAACTGCTGTACAGGCGTCGTGTGCGGCCAGAGCTCACAGTAAACGTTGCTCTCTCGCACGCGCCGAGCGATCAGTTGGCTGTACTGGGCGCCAAAGTCGATCACTACGATCGTGTCGTGCGCTTTGGCAAAGGACGCTTCTCCTACCGTTTCCACCAAGGTTCGCTCAATCCCCCTATTTCGTCGAACGACTTCCATATCTAAACGTGATCTAACGTGAGCTTTATCACGATCTAATGTGATCAAACGTGATCTGACGCGATCCGCGCTGATCTAACGATATGACGTGATCTGAAGTGATCTAAACGCAATTACTTTTGATAGACTCGTGGATCGAGCGCACCCACGAACGGAAGGTTGCGATAGCGCTCGGCGTAGTCGAGCCCATACCCGACCACAAAATCGTCGGGAATCGCAAACCCAACGAAGTCCGTCGTCACCGACACCTCGCGCCGATCCGGCTTGTCCAACATCACGCATGAACGCACGGACGCTGCGCCGCGGGCGCGAAGCGTATCCATTAAGTACTTAAGGGTGAGACCGGTATCGATGATATCTTCGACGACGAGGACGTGAGCTCCGTCAATGGAGGAGTCTAAATCTTTGAGAATGCGGACAACTCCTGAGCTCGTGGTTTGCTTGCCATAGCTCGAGATCGCCATAAAATCGAGCGTGACCGGGATGTCGATCGCTCGAATCAAGTCCGACGCAAAGACAGCGGCTCCCTTTAGGATGACGACGACCCGCAACGGCTCGTCTATCTCAGCGTACGTCCGACTAATAGCGGCGCCCAATTCGCGCACTTTCTCGGCAATCGCCTCTTCACTGACAAGAACCTCTTTGATATCCGTGTTCAGCGACATCGATTCACCTTTTCCTATACTCTACATCTTGACGTTTTATTGTAGCATGGGGGGTACGAGCCTTCAACTCGGTCTCCCGCTCCTTCCAGGTGCTCACAATCAAGCTTCCCACATACTAGACCGCCCACGTACAAGTGCCCCTACAACCAAGATCTCCCATAAACAAGGCCCCCTATAAACAAGGCCCCCTACCAACAAGGTCCCCCATAAACAAGACGAGGCACCCTCTCCAGCCGCTCCGGGTTTAGGGTGCCTCGTCTTTGGCAGGGATAGTAGTTTAGCCTACTGGCGCTATTCCTGCTTCAGGATCGCATTGACGCGTCGGTGCGCATCTTCCAAAGCGGAACGCACGTCGATCTCACCGGTAATGAGAGCGTTGCGGTAGGATCCCAGGATACTATTGGCCTCGCTCGCCTTTGCACCGAGCGGCTGATGAAAGCTCCCTGGGTCAAGCACATTCTGCAAGATAAGCTCAACGTGCTCCGGGGGATCCTGTACAAACGAACCGTAGTGTTGTGCGACAGGAAGGTACGCCGGCAGTCGTCCCGTGATGGCTGCAAAGCGCTCCATCGACTCAGGATTGGTCGTCAAGAATTTCACCCAACGCCATGCTTGCGCCGTTTGCTCGCTCGATTTGATGATTTGAAAGCTATTGACGGCTGTATAGGCGGCTCGAGCCGCCGGTCCTCGGGGCTGAAGCGCCACATCAAAGTTGATGCCTGCGTCGTTTAACGTCCGAACTGCTGATGGCCCGGATGTGAAACCAACCGCACCTGTCCCTTCGGACAAACCAAACCATCCATTCTCCAGGACACCGTGGTTACGGTAAAGATCAATGAGCCATTGAATCGCCCTCTCGACCTCGGGTGTATCGAGGCGACTCTCAGTCGGTTCCTTGTAGCGATCGTAAAGCATTCCACCGGCCTGGCGTACGACTGCCATATGGCTCCACATGCCGGGTAACCCGGTGATGGCCAAGCGATCAAAGATACCGTCGTTGTCGGTATCCCGGGAGAGCTTGCGACCGGCCTCGACGACCGCATCCCAGTTCCAACCGTCACCCAACTCGTTTGGATTCGCGAGCCCAGCTTCTGCGAACCTGTCAATGTTGTAAAATGTGGGCACTGTATAGATATCAGCAGGGATACCCCAAAGTGTCTCATCGGGCGAGGTCACCGCATCCAGCGTCACCGGGGCGAACATCCCCAGGTCAACGTCCGTATCACGCTCGATTAACGGCCTCAGGTCTAAGTAAAAGTCTTCATCTGCAAACGTCGCCCCGTGTACAAGAGCCATCTCGGTCACGTCAGGAAGTGCATCGCCAGCCGCCATCGCCCGGAGCTGACTCACCCCGGTACCATCGACGGAGACGATAATCTCAATCTCAATGTCAGGGTTCTCTGATTCAAAAGCCGCCGCTCGATCTTGCAGCCACACGAGCCACTGCTCCGAATGATTCACATAGTGCATGTGCGTGACAGTCGTCTTTGCAAGTGTTACGGAGCCTACAAACAGCACACACACGATTGTCATAAACCCTAGGATTGCGATTCTCCGACTTTTCTTCATGCTCATTGCACTCCTCTCGTTGATGCCGTTGCTGTTCGGTCGTCGATTTGGCCTGTTCTGTAAATTCTGTATCAGTGAAGATTCGCACATCTATTGCGTCGCACTGTTGTTGTGCCGGCAGCTGTTGCGTCGCACTGTTGTTGCGTCGCACCGCCGGGGCATTTTGCAGTTCGTTATGATCGTTCCGCCCCACCCCCACATTCCCTTGATTATTCGGACTTTTTGCCACCGTCGGTACCCTGTGCGGACTTCGTAAATACCGGCACGGAAAATGCAATGCGCTATGGACGGTGAGAACACCCCTGTACTGTGGGTCCCAGCGATCGTGTCGCGGGACGGCTTCGCGGAGGTGGAGGGCGGCCTCGCGCGGACTGGTGTAGAACGCGGCAAAATAGAAGGCCTTCTACGAGACGTTGGGCTCTGCACCCAGATTCGCGCCGGTCTCTGCGACGACGGCCAAACCGCCGTCATAACTCTCTGGTGGGGGATCATTACACACCGGTGTGCAATCATTCCTCATCAGGCGGGCATCAACTCCCCGTTTCGACGGTCTTGACACCGTTTCGGCGCTGTGGTGGAGGTCGAGAGCGCCGTGGTGGAGGTCGGGAGCGCCCTCGCGTGGACTCGTGCAGATCGCGCCAATCCATAACGCCTGCTACAAACGTTGGGCGCTGCACGCAGATTTGGGCCTGTCTCTACGGCAGCGTCCAAACCGCCGTCATTACTCTCTGGTGGGGGATAATTTCACACCGGTGTGCAATCATTCCTCATCAGGCGGGCATCAACGCCCCGTATTGACGCTTTTGGCGCCGTTTCGGCTCCTGTGCGGAAGTGGAGAGCGGCCTCGCTTGGACTGGTCCAGAACGCACCAAATTAAAAGGCCTGCTATAGAGGTTGGGCTCTGCACACAGATTCAGGCCTGACTTCCCGAGGGCAGCAATACCGCCGTTATTACTCCCTGGTGGGGGGTGATTTCACACGGGTGTGCAATCATTCCTCATCAGGCGGGCATCACCGCTGTTTTTCGGCCGTTTCGACTCCGTTTCGGCTCCGTGGCGCAAAAGAAGGGCGACCTCACGTGGACTGATGCAAACGCGCCGAATCAAAAGGCCTGCTACAAACGGTAGGCGCTACTCGCAAATTCGCGCCTGTCTCTGCGACGGCGGCCAAACCGCCGTCATTACTCCCTGCTGGGGGGTCATTTCACACAGGTGTGCAATCATTCCTCGTCAGGCGGGCATCAACGCCGTTTTTGGACCGTTTTGACGCCGTTTCGGCTCCGTGGCGCAAAAGAAGGGCGACCTCACGTGGACTGATGCAAACGCGCCGAATCAAAAGGCCTGCTACAAACGTTAGGCGCTACTCGCAAATTCGC
>JAWLDA010000003.1:0-356182 GCA_041686855.1 Limnochordia bacterium | reverse complement strand
GGGTTCGTACTCTCGAAAGCGCTTCATACAACACGTCTTCGCTATTCAGTTGATATTTTCATGCATAATTAAGACGGTTTACTCACACAGGCTCCTAGACAGAGGGGAAGCGGAGGTGCGCCGTGCTTGCAACGGTTCATTCCAGCACTTTGATGGGAATAGATGCGGTGGAGATTGACGTCGAGGTTGATGTCTCAGCGGGTCTTCCCACCTTTGAAATTGTAGGTTTGCCGGGCACAGCAGTGCGCGAGGCGCGCGACCGCGTGCGCACGGCTATTCGAAACGCCGGCTTTAAGATGCCGGTGGGGCGCGTCACAGTAAATCTAGCCCCTGCTCACCTACCCAAGGCAGGGACGCTCCTTGATCTGCCGATCGCCTTCGGAATCTTGGTGGCTGGTGGGTTCCTTCAACCCAAGGCGTCGATGCGACGACTCCTCATGATCGGGGAACTCTCACTTGACGGCTCAGTGCGACCAGTAAGGGGAGCGCTTTGTATTGCCGCCGGTCTGCGAGGCACAGATCGCGTCCTTGTCGTTCCGAGAGAGAATATGGGGGAGGTGGGGGTTGTGCCGAATGTCCTGACTGCTCCCCTCGACACGCTGGGGGATCTCAAAGACTTCGAGAGCGAGGAACTGCAGCCACAGTGCACAGATGGGAATGTAGTGCTGCAATCCGAGGCCGAACCGAGCGATGACCTTTGGGGTGTCATTAAAGGTCAGAACGCAGCTAAGAGAGCCCTGGAAGTGGCCGCGGCCGGTGGGCACCACGCCCTCTTGTTCGGGCCTCCGGGAGCTGGTAAGACGACGCTTGCGCGAGCAATGGGCGCTCTTGTACCGCCGATGACGCTCGAGGAGGCCGTAGAGGTAACCCAAGTATACAGTGTGGCAGGCCATCTGGACATCGACCACCCCTTCGTGGTAACCAGGCCGTTCCGAGCGCCTCATCACACAGTCTCACCCGCGGGTCTTTTGGGAGGAGGGGGGACGCCTCGGCCTGGCGAAGTGAGCCTAGCGCACCGCGGTATCCTTTTCTTGGACGAATTTCCGGAATTCAACCCGCGGGCGTTGGAAGGTTTGCGCCAACCTCTTGAGGAGGGTGAAGTGGTCGTTAGTCGCTCAGGGGGGACGTTCAGATTTCCGGCTTCATTCTCGTTGATTGCGGCCGCCAATCCGTGCCCCTGCGGCTACCACGGCGATCGTCGACACAGCTGCATGTGTACGGAGGCGGCCCTCTCCCGCTATCGGCGTCGACTCTCGGGGCCGGTTAGCGATCGGATTGACATTTTCATTCCGGTCAAACGGCCGCCATCCGACTCAATCCTGCATACAGAGTCGGATGCGACCGAAGTGAATGCCTTGCGGAAGGCGGCGGCGCGCGTCCAATCTGCTCGGAGGCTACAAGGTGAGCGCTTTGGAGATAAGCGTAAGAGCAACGGCCGCATGACACACAGTGAGCTGATGCAGACGGTGGAATTGGATCAGGAGTCTCGCAAACTCCTACAAGACGCCGCTAATCGGTGGGCACTCAGTCCCCGTTCCGTTCATCGAACGATGCGGGTCGCCCGGACGATCGCTGACTTGGAAGCGCGCAAGGATGTGACCGTTGCAGACGTGTCGGAAGCCTTGTCGTACCGGCTACAGCTTCGATGAATAATCTGCCCTGTAAAAGGGAGGAATGAAAGCGAGTAAAAATGTGTGGTTGTAGGAGGAGTTCGAATCCAGGAGAAGAAATCCAATCAGGGTGCCTGACGTCCGGCAAGTTGGAGCGGATGTCCGGCTCTTTTTCTGGCTGCGTCATCTACGAGCGTCAGGGAGGTCTGCCGTCCCTATGGGTCTACGGGAAAAGCTGACGAACAATCGATTCTTTAAATCACTGTATCGGGAAGGGTACCCTGATTCCGACCGCAAGCGGGTAATGGTCGTCATCAACAGCTTGGCGTTGCACCTACACCCCGTGCGAGTCGCTAAGAAGGGTATCAAGGTGACGTACACCTGGGGCTTGGGTGGACTGTCTATTTGGGCGTTCGTCTTATTGACGATCTCCGGCGTCTTTTTGATGTTTTATTACATCCCGTCGGTGCGAGACGCCTGGTGGTCGATCATTAGTCTCGACCGAGACGTCTACTTTGGTCAGTTTATGCGCAATATGCACCGCTGGGCGGCGCATACCATGGTGATTCTCGTCTTTCTACATATGACGCGCGTCTTTTATACGGGCTCATATAAACCGCCGCGCGACTTCAACTGGGTCCTCGGCATCGTCTTGTTGACGCTGACGTTCTTGTTGAGCTTTACTGGTTATCTGCTTCCTTGGGACCAGTTGGCTTACTGGGCGATCACCGTCGGGTCCAACATGGGCGGCGCGACGCCTTTCATCGGAGACCAAGTGCGCACCGCTCTCTTGGGTGGCTTTCAGATCGGTCAGCCCACTCTCATCCGGTGGTACACGTTGCACGTGATCTTCTTGCCGCTCGCGATGATCCTCCTTGTCTCCACGCACTTCTGGCGTGTGCGTAAGGACGGCAACATCTCGACGCCGGTTTACCCGGCTCCGCCCGAAGAGGAAGAGGCGCAGGTTAAAGAGGCGCCCGCGGACGTGGAAGCGGACGACGCCGGAGACGGCGACGAGGGTGATGTGGAGCCCGATGGAACCGACTCGAAAAAGGACGCCGGCGAGGATTCATAGTCAACACGGGACGAGGGTCTCTCGTCGACTCGTTCTATTGACCTGGGAGGGAACGACATCCAATGGCACGCTCGCTGCAAGCCGAAGAAGAAGAGAGAGTCATAGAGGATCCGGGTGAACGGGTACATACCTGGCCTAACCTCGTCAGTATCGAACTCGTCGGCGCCCTGATCTACCTCATTGCATTAACGGCTATGTCGATTCTGGTTAAAGCGCCACTCGTCGACTTGGCCAATGGTGAGGTGACACCCAACCCGGCGAAAGCTCCTTGGTATTTCCTCGGGTTGCAGGAGTTGCTGTTGCACATGCACCCCGCGTTGGCCGGCGTTATCGTACCGTCCGCCGTGTTGATCCTGCTTGGAGCCATTCCCTACATTGATCGTTCGCGTGCGGGTACGGGCATTTGGTTTAGTGGTCCAAAAGGGATTCCGATCTTTAAGTTCTCGTTCATCTACACCAGCGTGTGGAACATTGCATTGGTCCTGATTGACGAGTACTTGCCTGCCGGAGAGACGCACGGCATTGGGCCGCTCCTCGAAATGTTTGGCTTTCCGGCCCCTGTGGGCTCGGTCTTTGTGCCTCTGGTCTTCATGACCTTTATTCCTTGGTCCCTTGCCATCATCGTTAAACGACGGTGGAACGCCAACACCCGTGAAGTGATGATTGCCCTGTACACGTTCTTCTTGGCATCGTTTGTGGTGTTGACGATTATAGGCACAGCGTTTAGAGGGCACAGCATGCACTTGATGTGGCCGTGGGAGATTGGGCATCCGGAAGGATTGCTTGGAGGACACTAAAGAGCGCTGAGAATGTAACGGCGCAGCTCTGATAAGGCGGCTGGCGCCGTCGGGCGCTTCATGTTGGCAAGGGGGATCAAATCCGTGGCGGACGGCGACAAGAATGAAGAGATCACACGAGAAGAGAAAAAGAGACGCAGCTTTCTACGTACCGTCATGTGGTCATCGGCTGGATTGGTGTTGGCTGAGTCGGCCTTGGCCGGCCTGGCGCTCTTTTGGCCGCGCAAAGTAGAAGGTTTCGGATCGAGGATTCGCGCCGGTAGTCTTGATGACTTTCCGGTCGGCAGCATCACGCGGGTGAGAGATGGGAAGTTTTACATTTCGCGCCTTCCCGAAGGGATCATTGCCCTCTATTGGAAGTGTCCGCACCTGGGATGTACCGTTCCGTGGGAAGCCGGTGCGGGCCAGTTCATCTGCCCGTGTCACGCTTCCGTATACGATACAACAGGGCAAAACATTGCCGGGCCGGCGCCTAGACCGCTGGATTATATGGATATTTCGATTGAGGGCAACGATGTCATTGTGGACACTGGGTCGATTCACGAGCGTGAACGGCATCTGCCCGATCATGTTACCAGGATTTAGTTGCGGATCAAACTCTTTCCCGGTGGGAGGCGGCACACGTGTTCCAAGTGACAGAAGCGGTAGAGCTCCTTTTGGTGTTTCTGATGGTTCTCCTCGCCCAAACCGCTCTTTACCTGATCGGGCGATGGATGGGTAAAGAGTAACGCCTGGTGTGGGTGAAGAGTCATTGCAGGGTCTTTTGGAAAGGAGCGTCCCGCTGTGAGGGGTAAACGCTACATTGCCGTTACAGCATTGGCCTGGGTGTTCATCATTATGCTGGGGTGGTACTTTGTCTACGACATTCCCCGCATGGAACAGGCTTCGGCGCAGCACAAAACTAAGATGGCTAACATTGGCGCGATGCTCTACGGAGAAAACTGCGCCACGTGTCACGGACCAAAGGGCGAGGGCGTCGTCGGTCCGCCTCTGAACAAGGAAGCCTTCCGGGCTGATCCTGACGAGAATAAAGAGGTTTACGATCTAATTTACAAGGCGATCGACAGCGGTCGTCCTGGGACAAGTGATCCCAACTGGGTGCGGTTGCAAAACGGCGTCTGGGCGTCATACACCGCGATGCCGGTGTGGGGCGCCGAAAACGGTGGCCCGATGAACGAGGAGATGATCGCAGCGATCACTCACTTCATCATGATGGGTGACTGGGACGATGTCGGCGCACATATTCCCGCTCCTGCGCCGTGGCAAGATGAGAACGGCGAGATCCAATGGAACAAGTTCCCGGATGGTATCGGTCTCTCCGCCGAAGCGTCGCAGGCCGGCAAGGAGATCTTTGTTGACGGAGGGTGTGTCTTCTGTCACTCTGTGGGAAGTGTGGGTGGAAAGGTCGGACCTGATTTGACGAAATTGGGGTCTTGGGGTCTGGATCGCGAGTTCCTGACCGAATGGATCGCGGACCCGGCCTCGGTAGTGGAGCGAGCGCCGCGTTACTGGTCCAACTACGGGGGGCCGTACCAGCTGCCGATCGATCCGAGTCACAGCTCTGTTCAAAGTAGCGGTATCAGCGGCGAGCAGCTTCCAGGTGGCGAACAGCCTGCGGACGAAGGCAATGGCGATGAGTTGCAAGGCGGCGCCGTCGACGTTGATTTCCCAATTCCTTCGACCGAAGAGCTGCCACCGACCCAGATGCCCGATATGGGGCTCTCCGATGAGGATATCGAGGTGCTCGTCGAATACCTGTTACACTTGAAGTAACCATAAGCAGTGATTGCCAAACGTCATAAGCGCAATAAAGAAGGCCCGAGGAGGTGAGCATCATGCTGAAGCGTTTTTTGCCGCTTTTGTTGATTGCATTCCTTACGGGCCTTCTTTTTCGTATGGGCGATCAATACGGAATTCCGGTGTTGCGTATGTTTGGTACGCAAGGAATTGTTGTAATTGGCATTTGGGGAGCGGCGATCTTGCGCGGCATTCAACGTGAGGACGGCATTCGCAGAGTCGAGGAAGGGCTCAAAAAGAGTACGTGGGCCAAAAGCGTCGTGCGCGTCGGGAGTCAAGGGCGCCTGCCATTATGGATGGTTGAGACGCCAAAGGGCAAGATACTGATAGGCGCGAGTGATATCTCAAACGCTTTACGCGAAAAGCGCGCTCTCAAGAGTTTGAGTCGTCATGCCCAGGTACTTCTGGCTAAAGCGTACCAAGAGGGAGCGACCACCGTGGCGGAGGGAGCTCAGGCGATCCTGGTTCTGTTACGCAAGGGTGTCGGTGGCGTTCGTCGCCTCGAAGTGGAGGACGGCGGGAGCGTGGCGCTTGTCAATCCCGAGGGGTTGGAGCCCCTCCTTGCCGACCGGTCGGCATAATGGTGGATGAGGCACAGCGAGACGGGCAAGGCTCATTACAGCGCCTTTTTCGTTCGGATCGGCGCGCCGCGATGAGCCTTGCTGCCGGGGAGGCTTTCGGCCTGATTACCAAACGTTTCACACCGGAAGATGCTGATGCGATGCTCCCGCGGCTCAGGCGTGACCTGAGTCGGATACGAGAGTTGATTCAGACAGCCCGTCGTATGAATCGCGAGAAGGAGCTCTGTAAGGCGGTCGGTTATCGGGAGGATGGCTCACTGATCATGTCGGCCGATTACCAGTCGGCACAAGCGACGATAGAGTCGGCCGTCCGAGAGGCCGACTCGCTCATTGAGGCGATTCACCAGGACGGTATGCTGATTAAGGATTTGGAGCGGGGACTCGTCGATTTTCCGGCAATCATACACGGACGTGATGTATTGCTCTGTTGGGAACTCGGAGAGCCGCATGTGGCTTACTTTCACGATTACACTACGGGTTATTCAGGACGTCAGGAGATCCCAACCGATTGGCGTCTATGACGACAAGGAGCGTCCACGTGACACAGAAACGAACTCGCTATGTGATTATTGGGAACGGCGTGGCCGGTACGACGGCCGCCGAGCATTTACGCAAAGCTGACCCCAACTCCGAGGTGCATTTGATCGGTGCTGAGCCCTATCCCCTTTACAATCGAGTGGCACTCCCTCCCTTTCTAAAGGGTGACGTAGCTGAGTCAAAAGTGATCATGCGCACCTCAGAGGCGCACCAAACAAAAGGGATTCAGTTACACCTGGAGACGCGTATCGCGGCGATTGATCCCACGGGTCGGGTTGCGGTGACCGATGATGGCAAAGAGTTTTCGTTCGATAAACTATTGATTGCAACGGGCGGAAGGCCCAATCCCCTGCCTGTACCCAACGCATCGGATCTACGCTACATCTACAACTTCCAAACGTTGGACGATACCAAAGAGATCATAGCTCGTATAGAGGAATCAAAGCACGCTGTTGTGGTGGGCGGTAGTTTTATTGCGTATGAGCTAGCAGAGGGGTTCCGGGCCCGCGGGCTCGATACGACCTGGCTTATTCGTGGGCCGCGCTTTTTGCGCCGTATTCTTGACGAAGAAGGGGGAGCTTTGGTCGATCGCATTGCGCGCGATCACGGTGTGAACGTGGTGTACGGGGCCGAGGTGGCCGAGCTCCACGGTGATGCGGGCGCCGTGAGTGGTGTGACGGCGACGACCGGACAGTACGTGCAGGCAGATTTGGTGGGCGTTGGACTGGGGCTCACGTTAAACGTGGAGATTGCGCAGGCAGCTGGATTGGGCGTCAGTTACGGAATCCGTACCGACGAGTTCCTGCGTACTAATCACCCTGACGTTTTCGCTGCCGGTGACGTGGCGGAGTTTCACGATCGCATGGTCGACAGTTATCACACTATGGGGACGTGGAACAACTCCGTTTCCCATGGAAAGACAGCAGCTGAGAATATGTTGGGGGCGCAGAAGCCGTACGAGACGGTGCCCACGTACACGAGTGGCCTTTTCGACTCTAAACTGGCAGTGATGGGCACCACGCCGGAAATCACCTCCGAAGTGACTTCAGTCTCCTCCTGCGATATGGAGGCCCGCACCTACAAACGTCTGTTCTTCCTCAACTCTCGCCTGGTGGGGGCCGTACTTATTGGGGATGTGAGCCCAAGACGTCAGATCTTGCAGATGATTCGAAGTCAAGAACGTGTCGAGAACCCGAGCGCACTCCTCTCCGCCAACGTTTAGAGGTGAATTGCTTGAAGTTATACACTCGCCGGGGAGACCGTGGTGAGACAGGTCTCTGGGGCAACGAACGTACGTCCAAGGCGAGCGCTAGGATTGAGGCGATTGGCGCGATTGACGAGCTCAACGCCTACGTCGGTCTGGCGCTTTGTGATCTGTCGGAGGGCCACGCAGACGTTCGGGATGCGCTGATAGCGTGTCAGCGGGAGCTATTCGCTCTCGGGGCGGACCTGGCTAATCCTCACGGCGATGCACTTCTCCAAGAGGAAGCTGTAAAACGGCTTGAATGTGAGCTTGATGAATGGACCAAAGAAGCCCCCGCCTTACGTCATTTCATTCTACCGGGCGGAAGCCGTGCCGCCGCACAATTGCAAGTCGCCCGGTCGTTGGCGCGGCGGGCCGAACGTCGTCTCGTCGCCCTCGCAAATTCAGAGTTGTTGAACACCACAGCCCTCTCGTACGTGAATCGCCTCTCCGACCATCTCTTTGCTGCCGCTCGCGTTGTAAACGTGCGCGCGGGTGTTGAAGAGCCCATCTGGAAGGGTTGAACCGCTTACTCCTGCGCTGTCGAGCGCGTGCGGTCGTGAATCCCTTCCCCCAGTAGATAAAAGCCCATTGAGGTCACAAAGAGGGCGACACCCGGGACAATCACAAGTCGGGGATGCTCCCAGAGGTAGGCGCGCCCCATATCGAGCATAGAGCCCCAATCAGCGGCAGGGAGCGGCGGTCCGAGCCCAATGAACGAGAGGCCTGACGCCGTCGTGAGGGCCGCCGCAATCCTGAGCGCGGCGAGTGCGAGGAGCGGCCCTGCTGTGTTGGGTAGGATATGCCTCCAAATTATGTGGCGGGTACGGGCACCAAAGGTGTGAGCGGCTGCCACGTAATCCTCTCTTCGAAGCGACTTTGCGAGAGAGCGACTGACGCGCACGAAAGAGGGGAAGGAGAAGAAGCCCACGGCGATCATTAAGTTGCCGACGCCGGGTCCTAGGGCAGCGGCCGCAACAAGGGCAAGGAGAAACCCCGGGAACGCGAGCAGGATGTCGGCCAGTCGCATCGCAAGGCGTTCGACCTGACCGCCTGAGAAACCGACCCAAATGCCCATACCGATCCCCACTGTGGCGCCTAATCCCACCCCGACGACTGAGATGATAAAGGCTAGACGCGCGCCATGTAAGGTGCGCTCTAGCAGGTCTCGGCCCAATTCATCCGTTCCCAGCGGGTGCTGTGTAGAGGGGGGATGAAACGCCTTGTGCGGAGCGATTGCGTAGGGGTCGGCTGTAGTAACGTGGGGACCCACAGTAGCGGCCAGAGCGAAGATCAGAATGAGAATGAGCCCGACACTGAATGAGACGCCTCGTGACTGCACGAAGGATCACCTCTGCTTTGGGTCGAGCAGGGCGCACAGAGCGTCGGCCGCCAAGTTCGCTGCCGTTACTCCAAGGGCCATGACGATCACGACGCCTAGGACCGCGGGGAAGTCACGGAATGCGATGGAAGTGACGAGGTAGCGCCCCAAGCCGTTCAACGTAAAGACCGTCTCAGTTAAGATCGCTCCGCCCATCAGTTTCCCAGTCTCCATCCCAAGGAACGTGATGACCGGAATCGCGGCGTTGGGCAGGGCGTGCACTACGACGCTCCTCCAAGTTGGTGCCCCTTTCGCGTACGCTGTCGTGACGTACGCCCGACCAAGTACGTCAACTAACGAGGCTTTTAGCATCCTAGCCGTGGCGGCGCCCGTGTGCGCGCCCAACGCAGCGCTGGGCAATATGAGGTGGGTCAACGAATCGGAGCCGCCCGGGGGTAGTATCCGCAGTGAGACCGAGAAAGCCAGGATGAGCAGTAAACCTAGCCAGTAGACTGGGGTTGCAAGAATGATGAGTCCACTCCACTCCAGCAGTTTGGCTCCGCGGCTTTCTGGACGAGCAGCGGCCAGAAGGCCACCCGGAATGGCCACCACTAATGCGATCCCCGTAGAGAGGGCGGCGAGTTTGAGCGTGAGCGGAAATCGAGTGGCTATCTCCATAGTTACCGGTTTTCCCGATCGCAGTGAGTCTCCGAGGTCGCCCGCCACCAACTGCGACACGTACTGGACGAACTGAATGGGAAGGGGACGATCGAGTCCCAGGCGCTGCCGTACGGCAGCGAGGTCTTCGACGGTTGCCTCTTCTCCAGCGTAAAGCTCCGCCGGATCACCGGGTAACCAATGCATAAAGAGGAATGTTAGGCAGACGACGCCCATCAGGGTTATACCGAAATCCCCCGTACGCTTCAGTAAGGATTTCATTTCACGGCCCCTTCGACGTGCGCTCGGCGAAGATCGAGAACCTCCGTCGACACGATGCGTACACCCTTTACGTTAGTTCTATATCCCACCATCATGTCTACGGTGTACAACCAGATAGCCGGCAGGTCACGCAGAAGCTCCTCTTGCACTTGCCGGTAGGTATCCAATCGTCCGGGAGAGTCGTTCGACTCTGCACCTAGCGTGAGGAGGGCATCGACGCGTGCGGACGAGTAGCCGGAATGGTTGCCGCGGGCCGTACTTTCGAAAAGAGGCCGAAGCGCCATGTCGGCGTCGCCCGTCGAGGGTACCCAGCCTAGCAGGGCCAAGTCCCAATCGTCGGAGCGACGTAATTCGCTCAAGTAGGCGCCCCACTCAAACAGTTTGAGGCTCGGTGAGAAACCGATCTCCTGCAGATAGGCGGCGACCGCCTGCGCGACGACTCGATCCTGAGTGTAGCGGTTGGACGGACTCCATATCTGAAGCGGAGGGTTCGCACGCGAACCAAAGGCAGCGTGTACCAACGACTCCGCTTGGAGAGGGTCGTAGGGAAGGGGTCCCCTGGAATGATGGCCCCACGTCTCCGGGGCAATCGGCGAGTCTGCGCTCCGCCCCATACCGAAGAGGACGTGTTGAGTGATAGCATCCCGGTCGATTCCTAAGCTAATCGCCCTTCGAGTACGAGCCTCCTTCATCTGTGGCCGGTGGAGGTTGACAGCCAAGTAGATCATGCGCTGACTGGGAACGTCCAGCGCGACAACCCCCGGGATCCGCTCGAGTCGCAAACGATCGAACGGATCGAGTGGATACGCTAGATGAACTGTACCGGTCTCAAGCATGATCGCTCGGTTGCTGCTGTCTGGTACTGTCAGGAAGTCTAAGCGTTCAGTGGCTGGCGGTCCGTTCCAGTACCCGTCGAACCGGCGCAATGTGAGTCGCGTGCCTGGAATCCAAGTGTCCAGCATAAAAGGGCCGGTTCCCACCGGCTTGAAGGGGGAGTGTGAACGAGCGGTGGCGATCGCTCGTGGACTTATCATGCCGTGGGCCTCGTGGGCCAACAGACGCAAAAAGCCGCCGACCGGATGGTGAAGTCGAACCTCAACGGTGTGCGAGCTCAGTTCCTTTACGCCCTCGATGTAATCGCCTATTAGACTGCGACGCGCCAAACCGGAGTTGGGATCCATCAGCCGCTCAAAGTTGGCGACGACGGCTGCTGCATCAAACGCGGCGCCGTCGTGGAAGCGCACGCCCTTTCGCAGGAAGAGCCTCCAAACACGTTGGTCAGGTGAGACGTCCCACTCCGAGGCGAGCGACGGCCGAGGCGTCATCGCGTCGTCAAGCTCGACCAGGCGGTCGTAAAGGTGAAAATTGACCAACGTGGACGGAGCGTCGCCCGCGTCGTGTGGGTCGAGGACGCTGGGCTCCGCGCCGATCGCCACGATTAGATGGGTGTCGGACGTGTCTCTCTGGGCACTCACAGCGTTTTGGTGTCGGGCGGAGAGCTCGGACGGCGTTGGAGCTCCGATGTATTGAAGAGCCCAACCGGCGCCGGCGCACGCCCCAAGGGCCGCCCCGATCAGCACCACGCCTACGAAAACCCGCGGGGGACGGAGACAGACGAAGAAGAGGCGATGCAATGCTCGTGTCACTTCCCATCGATAACGACAAGTGTGCCGTCCGGAACATTCTCGTAAAACCACTTGGCGTCCCTCATGCTCATACGCAGGCAACCGTGGGAGGCAGGACACCCTAAAAGCCGGGCCTCTTCACGGATCACATTCCCTTCGATGTCGACCGGGATGGAGTGGAACAGATAATTGCCGAAGATGCGCACCCAGTAATACGCGCCTTCCCCGTACTTGGCGGACCAGAAGTGGTGGCCCCTGTTTTGTATGCGAAAGGTTCCTAAGGGAGTCTCGTCACCTGGACGTCCCCCAGAGGCCAAAATGCTGCGCACAAGCTCATCCCCGTGGTACACATAGATCCAATGGGTACGGGCGTCGAGTTTGACGTACACCCATAAGGTGTCGGCGAGCCCCACCGAGACGTCGAACCGTACACCATGGAGCCACTGGTCTCCAGCCCGAAGGCTGACGTCAAATCGATACGTCGCGCCGGGGCGCATCGGTTCTGCCGGGTTAAATGTGATCGTAGATCCATCGAGGTGAGTCTCTCCGTGAATCTCTGGTACAATCTGGAGTGATGCCCACTCGACGGATTGATTCGCTCGAAAGACGACGGGGCCGAGGGGAGTTATGGTTTGGTTGGAGACATGTCGCACCACCAGGTCCCCTTCGCTGTAGGCGGTGACCGCATAGATCGCTACGGCCGCCGTCAGGATAAGGATTGCGCCAAATGGCCGTCTGGGTAAACCCCAAGAGAATAACACAGAGCTTCACCCCTTGCATCGTGGTCGCTCAAGACGCATTTATATCCATATGCTTCAGTTACATGGCGCAGGACGATTGTAGCCGGCCCGGTTCAGAGATTAGAATGGATGTACTTTAGGGTTACGCATAGGCCGATTGGAGCTAAAGCGAGTGACCAAAGGAGTGTACCAAAGGAGTGTATTGCTGTGAATGGAGTGGCCGGCGCCGCCTTAACGTGTGACGATCGCCTGCGTTTAGTAGCCCTCAATCTCGATCGGGCGATTGGTCCACAAGCAGCGGCCTCCAGGCTCTACCGTATGTACGGTCGGAAAGAGACGAGCCTCTTCGCTCGAGCCACGCGCGTCGATCCTGCGCGTCCTCCCGAGTGGCCGAAAATGCCACCTGGAGCAATGCAGTACGCCCTCGGCCAAGAGCAGATTCTCAAAGCTCGCCAGGAAATCGAGCGCGCCCGTGAACACGGAATCGAGATTACGACGTGGCTCGATGAGGAGTATCCGATAAGCTTGCGGCACATCGTCTCTCCTCCTCCGGTCCTGTATCGAAGGGGCAGACTGCAAAAGGGCGACTCGATGGCCGTGGCCGTTGTCGGCTCGCGTAGAGCCACACCCGATTACCTGGATTTTACGCATCGCCTTGGGTACGAGTTGGCCAAAGCGGGGATCACGGTCGTCAGCGGCCTTGCTCGAGGTGTCGACCGTGCCGCCCACGAGGGTGCATTGGCGGCGAACGGTCGGACGATAGCAGTGCTGGGCACCGGAGCAGATCGATGCTATCCGCAAAGTCACACCTCCTTGGCCAAGAGCATCGCGAAGCATGGCGCGCTGATCACCTATTACCCGCTAGGAACGCCCCCGTTGCCGCACCACTTTCCAGCACGCAACTGGGTGATCGCCGGGATGGCGTTGATCACCGTGGTGGTGCAATGCGGCTTGCGCAGTGGAGCACTGATCACTGCTCATTACGCCGCGGCCCAAGGCCGGGAGGTGATGGCCGTTCCGGGTGACGTGACGATACCCATGTCTCAGGGTCCTAACGCCCTATTGCGAGATGGCGCAGCGGTCGTCTGCCGGCCTGCGGACGTGATTGAGCTGCTCAAACACGACCTGAACCTCTTTGCTCTCTCATTTAACGAGGATGCCCGAGAGCGTCGCAACGACTCTCTATCTCCGGAAGAGCGCGTTAAAGAGGTGCTCGGTGAGGAGATATTAGAGGTAGATGTTATCGCACAACGGTTGGACGAGAGCATCGAGATTGTGCAGCGCCTGTTGGTTCAAATGGAGCTCTCCGGCGAACTGGTGAACCTCGGAGCAGGGCGCTTTAGACGGCGTGAGCCGCTCTAGCCCTTTCTTGCCGCTCCAAGAGCAAATGTGTTACTATGATCCAAAAGCACGTGGGATCCCCAAAATTGGCGAGATACAGATCCCTGAACGTACGGCTCTCCCCGGCCGTCTAGGTCCGTAACGTGCTGCTTAGAGAGCGAAGGAACGGAGCGGATCCGTTCGGAGGTGTCAGTGTGAGCAATAATTTGGTCATCGTTGAGTCCCCGGCGAAAGCTAAGACGATCGGAAAGTTCCTAGGTCGGGGGTTCTCGGTGAAGGCGTCGATGGGCCATGTTCGGGATCTCCCCAAGAGTCAAATTGGGGTCGATATAGAGGAAGGCTTCGTCCCAAAGTACATCACGGTCCGCGGACAAGGGAAGACCCTTCAGGAGCTACGGAAAGCAGTGAAAAAGGCCAAAAAGGTTTATCTGGCCACTGACCCGGATCGCGAAGGTGAAGCAATCTCGTGGCACTTGGTCGAAGCTCTCAAGTTAAGCGATGAGCAGACGCATCGTATTGAGTTTAATGAGATCACCAAGCGGGCGGTGCAAACCGCCATCAAAACGCCGCGGTCTTTGGACCACAATCGTGTCGACGCCCAGCAGGCAAGGCGGATCCTCGACCGCTTGGTCGGTTACAAGTTAAGTCCGCTTTTGTGGGCTAAGGTGAAACCGGGATTGAGCGCTGGGCGCGTTCAATCCGTTGCGCTGCGACTCATCTGTGATCGAGAGGCCGAGATTGAGGTGTTTGAGCCCCAGGAGTACTGGTCACTCACGGCGCTCCTACGGGCAGGCGATCGCTCCAACAAAAAATCCGATCAGTTCGAGGCGAAGCTGCGACGTCTGGACGGCAAGCGAGCCGACCTCAAGGACGAGGAGGCGGCCTACAAGGTCCTACACTCGCTCAAAGAGGCCGAGTTTCGAGTGAGCAAAGTGACGCGCAAAGAGCGCCGGCGCAACCCGGCTCCACCGTTCACGACGAGCACGCTTCAGCAAGAGGCTTCCCGTCGCTTGGGCTTCGCCGCTCGCAAGACGATGAGTCTGGCGCAACAGCTCTACGAAGGTTTGGAGATCGAGGGAGAAGGGACCGTCGGTCTCATCACATACTTGCGAACAGATGCGACTCGAGTGGCGGAGGAAGCTCAGGACGAGGCGCGCACGTATGTCGAGGAGACGTACGGCCGCGAGTTTAGGCCCGACAAACCGTACCAATACAAGAGTCGCAGTGGCGCCCAAGCGGCCCACGAGGCCATTCGCCCGACCTCAGCGATGCGGCGTCCTGACGATATCAAATCTTCGTTGCGCAGAGATCAGTATCGCCTCTATCGCCTGATTTGGGAGCGCTTTGTCGCCAGTCAAATGTCGCCGGCGGTGATGGACACATTGACCGTGGATATCGTTGCAGGAGAGGCCGAGTTTCGTGCGACGGGCTCAACGGTGAAGTTTCCCGGCTTCATGAGTGTGTACATGGAGCAGGGAGATGACGAATCGAAGGAGCCGCAGGAGGTGCGCCTACCGGACGTAAACGAAGGCGACGTACTGAGGTGTCACGGCCTTGAGGCAAAGCAACACTTTACGCAACCACCGCCCCGCTACAGCGAAGCCATGTTGGTCAAAACTCTAGAAGAGTTGGGCATCGGCCGTCCCAGCACCTACGTCCAAATCATTGATACGATCCAACGGCGCGGATACGTCTCCCTCCAGGAGAAACGATTCTTCCCAACTGAACTCGGCGTTCTCATCGTCGACCTCCTTAAAGAGCACTTCCCCAACATCGTCGACGTGGAGTTCACCGCCAACCTGGAGGATCGACTGGACTCAATCGAAGAGGGTGAGGCCCAGTGGCGCCGAGTGTTAGCCGAGTTTTACCGCCCCTTCGAAGAGGCGCTTAAACAAGCGAGTGAGGAGATTGACGAAGTCGAAATCGAAGACGAAGTGACCGATGAGGTCTGCGAAGAGTGCGGACGCAATATGGTGATAAAGTGGGGCAGGTTTGGAAAATTTTTGGCGTGCCCTGGCTTTCCGGATTGTAAAAACACTCGTCCACTCCTCGTTGAGATCGGCGTAAACTGCCCTAAGTGTGAGAGCCCAATTGTAGAGCGACGTTCCCGCAGAGGGCGGCTGTTTTACGGATGTAGTGCGTATCCGAGTTGTGATTTCACAGCGTGGAACCGACCCATCGACCGACGCTGTCCGCGCTGTGGCGGGATGATGAGCGAAGTGGTGCGCAAGACCAAAGGGACGCAACATGTGTGCCTTGATAAGGAGTGCGGATACACGGAGGCCGCTCCTGAGCGAGACGGAGCGGCGGAGACGCCCGCCAAAAGCGCCGGCGACTCGGCGAACGGAGTGCCGAAGACTAAAGTTGTGCGTGTCGATGTGACGCGCTAAAAGGGGATTTAGGGCGGTGAACGAATTTCACGCCACCACGATTGTAGCTGTCCACAAAGACGGCGAAGGCGCGATCGCTGGCGACGGGCAGGTCACGTTCGGTGAGGCGACGGTGATCAAGCACCGAGCCAAGAAGATCAGGGTGCTGAAAGGCGGAAAGGTGTTGGCAGGATTCGCCGGATCGGCGGCCGATGCTTTCACCTTGTTCGAAAAGTTCGAGGAACAGTTGACGAGTTTTCAAGGTAATCTGACGCGTGCCGCCGTTGAGCTGGCCAAAGAGTGGCGCATGGATCGCGTGTTGAGGCGGCTCGAGGCCTTGTTGGTCGTGATGGATGCTCACTCACTCCTGGTCATTTCGGGTAATGGTGACGTCATCGAGCCGGACGACGGTGTTGTAGCCGTGGGCTCGGGTGGGCCGTATGCGATGGCCGCGGCCAAGGCCCTATTTCACCACTCGCAGCTGCCCGCAGAAGAGATCGCCCGCGAAGCGCTCCGGCTTGCTTCGGAGATTTGCGTTTATACCAACGATCAAATCACAGTGGAACGCCTGCGCGCCTAAAAGAGGTGACCGGTTTGTCTAATTATCAACCTCCGACTCGGGAATCCGCACTTCCAGACGGTCAAGAGTTCGAGTTAACGCCCAAAGAGATCGTGCAAGAATTGGATAAGTATATCATCGGTCAGAATCAGGCTAAGCGTTCGGTCGCAATCGCTTTGCGCAATCGGTATCGCAGGCGGCTCTTACCATCGGAGCTTAGAGACGAGGTCGTTCCTAAAAACATACTCATGATCGGACCGACGGGGGTCGGTAAGACCGAGATCGCCAGAAGGCTCTCCAAACTGGCCCGAGCCCCGTTCATTAAGGTGGAGGCGACAAAGTTTACCGAGGTGGGTTACGTCGGTCGTGACGTCGAGTCGATGGTGCGCGACCTCTTGGAGACGGCGATCCGCATGGTAAAGTCCGAGCGCATGGCTGCAGTGGAAGAGCGGGCAGAGGCGCTTGCCTCAGAGCGACTCGTTGAGATTCTCTGTCCTTCTCCCTCAAAGGATCGCCCATTTAATCCATTCGGCGCGCTACTGGGAATGAATCAACCAAAACCTCAGGAGGAGGGGGCGGATGACGAGCGTGACACCCTTCAGGCTGAGCGAGAACGCATACGACGCTCGCTCGCCCTGGGCGAATTAGAAGAGCACATCGTGGAGATCGAAGTCGATCAGAACTCGCCGCAGATGCTCGAGGTGTTCTCAGGCGCAGGGGTTGAGGAGATGGGGATCAATTTACAAGATCTCTTCGGCAACATGATGCCCAAGAAGCGACGTAAGCGGCGGCTGCCTGTGCGGGAGGCGCGCCCTATCCTGGTCCAAGAAGAGGCACAAAAGCTGATCGATATGGACGAAGTAACGTCAGACGCCATCGATCGCGTCGAGCAGGACGGCATCGTCTTCCTCGACGAGCTCGATAAAGTCGCGGGCAAGGAAGGGAGCGGCGGGCCGGACGTCTCACGCGAAGGCGTTCAGCGCGACATTCTGCCAATCGTCGAAGGCTCGACCGTCATCACAAAGTACGGACCTGTCAAGACCGATCACATTTTGTTTGTCGCGGCTGGTGCATTTCACGTTGCCAAACCGAGCGACTTGATCCCGGAGCTTCAGGGTCGATTCCCGATCCGTGTCGAGTTGGAGAGTTTAACGCGTGACGACTTCCGTCGGATTCTCACGGAGCCCAAGAACGCTCTCGTGAAGCAGTACACGGCGTTATTGGAGACGGAAGGAGTACAGCTCGAGTTCGCCACGGATGGAATCGATGAGATTGCTCGCTTGGCACAAGTGGTGAATGAGGAGACGGAGAACATCGGCGCTCGGCGTCTCCATACGATGATGGAGCGTCTTTTGGAGGAGCTTTCGTTTGAGGCGTCAGATCGTCGGGGAGAGCGGGTCGTGATTGATCGGACGTACGTGCGGGAGCGCCTTGCAGACGTCGTCACCGACCAGGATCTCTCCCGCTACATTCTCTAACACACCATCCAAAAGTTCCACCACTAGCGGCGTCTTGGCCTGGCGGGTGGACCGTACAGCGCACGAAATGTCGCAACCGTACCGGCGCACGGAGCCTTGCCTGAGCAGGATTTTGCCGGTTTGTGTGGAAAATTCTCTAAAGCGCAAGTCAGCGGGACGGTGTGATGGTGTGCAAGAGAGCCAACCAGATGCGCAGTTCGCAGCCAAGCTCGCGGTAGTGGCAAAACGAATCACGTCTTCACGAACCATCAGGGTCGGGATGGCGACAGGAGCGCTCCTCCTCGCAGCGCTCCTTTACCTCTTCGTTCAATATGTGGGAGGGCCGCCGTCCGCGTCAGGCGACCCCTCCGTCTTCACTTCTGATGCCTCCGCCTCAGAGCCTTCGGCGCAGCATCAGTTTTTTCTTGAGCAAGCGGCAAGTGACGCGCTGACGCGCCAAGTCCTCACACTTCTTGAAGCACCCTTTGGAGCGGACCGTGTTGAGGCAATGGTGCGGGCCGAGATCAATTTCGAAGAGTACGAGGAGATTGTTAAGGAATTTGCGGCACCACACGGCGAGAGTGGAGTTGTACGTAGCGAGCGTCGCATAGACGAGCGAGTCTCCGAGGACGACGTGCTGGACAAGAGCCCGGCGGCCCTTAAAGGGCTGCTGACAGTGGGCCCCCCAAGCGCCGGTGACGCACACGTCGTGCGCAATGAACGTGTGTTCGAGTACGAACTAAACGAGATTGAGAGCCGGCGCCAGATACCCCCTGGGGCGATTAAGCGTCTCTCGGTCGCCGTCTTAATTGATGGAGAACTATCTGCCGAACAGGAGACGATGGTGGCGAAGACGCTCACCTCGGCTTTAGGTCTCGATCTAGAGCGGGGCGATCAACTGCACGTCGATTCGATCTCCTTTGCTGCTCGGTCGAACGCCGGGAGTCTGATTCAAAGTTCCTCTCTCACTCAGTGGCTCCAGTCGCCGGTGGCAATCTGGATCGGGGCAACGGTTTTGTTGTTGAGCGGACTTCTAATCACTGTCGCACGCCGTGGTCGCGGGTCATTCGATCGCGAGGGTGCAAAGGTGCATGGTCACAGAGAAGAAGCGTTTGCTTCTGAGATAGAGCTTTCCCCCGAGGAACGCAGGCACCAGGATATCCGCGTGAAGGTGCTTTCGGTCGCCAAGGAGAAACCCGACAACATCGCACGCCTGCTCAGGTCCTGGATGACGGAAGAGTGATCCGCCTGTGCCGGTGGCGCCCGGGAAACGTTGGGAGTGAGGTGGATGGCCGCTGAGCGTAATCAATTGACTGGCGGACAAAAAGCCGCCATTCTCATGTCGCTGCTGGGCCCGGAAATCTGCGCCAACGTATTCAAGCATCTCAGCGACGACGAGATTGAGCATCTCACACTCGAGATTGCCAACTTGCGCGACGTCGACGGTGACGCAACGCACCGCGTACTCCAAGAATCGCACGACGCGCTTTACGACGCGCTTACGGTACACCCGGGGAAGCTTCCCTTCGCTGCTGCCCGTGAGCTTGATCCCTCCCACCTTCTGTATTTGGTAATGGACGAACACCCCCAGACCATCGCGCTGATCCTAGCTCACCTCCCTGCCGACCAAGCGGCTCACATTTTGGCTGGGATACCCGAGGAGCGGCAGGTGGAGGTTGCCAGACGATTGGCTACCCTGGACCGAACTCCCCGTGAAATCTTGTCGGAAGTCGACGCTGCTTTGCAGGAGCGGATCTCGACCTCTCGGCCTGCTGAGTATGTCGACGCAGGCGGCGTCGATGCGGTCGTTGACGTAATCAATTTCATGGATCAAGCAGCCAAACGGAGCCTGTTGGAGCGATTAGAGCTCCACGACCCCGGACTCGCCGAAAAAATTCGGCATGAGTCGCTCCCATTTGACGACCTCGAGCACTTCGATGACGACGACGTGCAACGAATCGTTGCCGCGGTGACGGAGAAGGTCTGGGCTTTTGCCCTTAAGACTGCAGGGGAAGGTGTGACGGAGCGCGTCCTGCGAAACACGCCCCGCCGTTCGGCCGAGCGACTTCGGGCCGCCATCGATGATTTGGGTCCGGTGCGCCTCCGTGATGTGGAAGCGGCTCAAAATGAAGTGGTTCGTGTGGTGCGTGACTTGCAGAGGGCGGGTGAGATCCTCATGGTGAAAACTGTAGAGGACGAGCTCATCGTATAAGCCTAAATGGGGGGGACATCCATGTCGAAGCTACTCTCGCAAGCGGAGATCGATGCGCTCCACGCGGCGGTGAGCGCATCGGCCTCGTTGGCCGGCGACGACAGTGACTTAGCGACTGCTCACAACGCTTACCAGACTTCTTATGAAACGCACGCGTTTGTCCGTCCTAAACAGCTTGAGGCGACTGAGCGTCGCTCGCTTGAGGAGCGGTGTGAGGGATCTGCAGGCCGCTTAAGAGACACGCTCATATCACTGCTTCGCCTGGGCGTCCGTGTAGAGGTGGGCGACGTCGACTCCGTGCTCATGCGGGAGAGCCTCTTCATTGACGAACCCAGTGGACCTATGGTTGCGCAATTTGTGTTCTCCAATCACGCTAGCCGCCTTTCGGTGGAGCTCTCATCCTCCCTCGGCTTTGCCGCCGTTGAGCGACTCTTAGGCGGCGCCGGTGAGGTGAAGCGTTCGGATCGTCGACTTACGGCAATTGAGTTTGCCGTATTGAAGCGCTTCGTGACCCGCCTCACCGAGGTGATCCTGCGCGGATGGAGTCCGGCGACTGCCTCGCTTAGGCCGGTACATCATCGCTTTCACGTAGGTCCAAAGCGTCCGGAGGGTGTGTCGCCATCGGAGACGCTTGTCAGTGTGGCCTGGCACATCGATCTACCCTCCGCGTCGGGTTTGCTTAAGCTTTATATACCAAGAGCCCTGCTCCCCACGTTCCTTGAGGAGGAGACAGCTGAAGGCGCCGTTGAATGCTTGGCCGATCAGGGTGAGGAGGGGAGCTCCTGTAGTTCCACTACAACGTTTGCTGAGGGTAGCTCCCAAGCAATTGATGCGGCAATCCGATTGGCGGAGGTCCCCTTAAAGGTTGTTGTCGGAGAGGCGGAGGTGCAGGTCCAAGAGCTTGTCGAGCTCCAGATCGGCGATCTGATTCAACTCGACACGAAGTCGAGCGAGCCACTCACAGTGAAAGTAGGCCCGCGCAGAGTATACTCGGCCTACCCCGTAGAAAGAGACGGGCGGGTGGCAATCGAGATTGTCGACGCATCCAGGGAGGAGGGGAGCCCGAGATGAGTGAAAGTTTGCTCTCACCTGATGAGATCCAAGCGCTCCTCGGTGATACGGACAATCTGCTCGACGAGGCGGACGCGGTACAAAGCACTCGCGATGGCGCTGGTTTGGGTGTACTGCTCGGTGTCCCGCTGCAATTAACGGTCGAACTGGGAGAGGTGAGCATTCCGATCCGAGAGATACTGAGCCTTTCACCAGGGTCGATCGTCAACCTTGATAAGATGTCGGGCGAACCGGTCGATGTTCGCGTAAACGGCACGTTGATCGCCAGAGGCGAGGTGGTCACCGTCGAGGAGCATCTGGCTGTTCGAATCACTGAGATCGTCGGTTCGCAGGAGCACGTGTGAACCGTTGGGCGGGAGTGAACCTCCTTTAGGTATGCGAGTAAAGCGTTTTGTCGCAAACACGATGCAGGAAGCGATCGCACTGGTCAAATCGGACTTTGGCGCGGAAGCGGTCATTTTACACACAAAGCGTAAACGCAGAGGTGGACTTTGGGGCCTATTGGGCCGAACCAAAGTGGAGGTGATCGCAGCGACCGAGTCCCGGGGAGTAGGAAACGGACGTCCCCGGGCCCATGCACGTCTTGGAGATGTTGCGCAGCGCGGGGCCGACCACGACGCGCTCGAGGAGAGCGCGGCCGCGACGGAGTTAGCTCGAGTGCGCGAGGAACTCGAGTCGATCAAAAAGGCGCTGGATCAGCGGATGCCTGTAGGGACAGAGAGCCCCTCCTCGTTATCGCCAAAACCTTTTGCTAAAGCTTCGGAGGCGTCAAACGCGGCAGAGGCTCCGAGCCAACCAAGAGGTTCAGGTTCATCACGGACTCCGGAATTACATGAGACTTGGAACCGAATACGCTCGACGTTAATCGATCAAGAGATCCACGAGGAGTTAGCCGATGAGCTTGTCACGGCCGTGCGGGGGCGCGTCGATGTCGATGATGATGAGACCCTCGATGAGCAAGGTGTGTGGCAGGAAGTATGCAACGAGATTGCCGAGGGGATTTCGTGTGCCGATCCCTACACTTTGGGAGAAGAGGCGAAGGTGCAGTGCCTGATCGGTCCCACCGGTGTCGGTAAGACGACCACGATCGCCAAACTTGCGGCGAATTATGCGCTCCTCGCCAACAAACGAGTGGCGCTAATCACTGTCGACACATACCGTATCGCTGCCGTTGAGCAGCTAAAGACGTACGCGGAGATCATCGGCGTCCCCGTCGATGTAGCGTTCTCTCCTACTGAGCTCAAAGAGGCGATCGAACGGCGGCGTGAGTACGATATGATTTTGGTCGACACTGCCGGGCGCAGTCAGCGCAATAAGATGCAGATGGCTGAGTTGCGCAGCTTTCTGGAAGTGATTGAGTCGCCTCAAATCCATCTCGTACTAAGCGCAACGACTCGACTCAAAGAGATGCTGGATACGTTGGAGCAATTTGGAAGGCTCCCCATCTCCTACTTGATCGTGACGAAGCTCGATGAGACAACCACCTTTGGTATGCTCTACAACATCTGCCGACTCAGTGACAAGCCCCTGTCGTACGTCACAAACGGGCAGAGCGTTCCTGACGATATCGAAGTGGCCGAGGCCAAGCGGGTGGCCGAGTTGATCGCGGGGGTGACGTTGTGAGCGATCAAGCTGAGACACTCCGACGTCTGGCTCAAGATCACGCCCCGGTCGCCAGAGCGCGAGTGATCGCTATCACCAGTGGCAAAGGCGGGGTGGGGAAGACGAATCTCGCCGTCAATTTGGCGATAGCCGCCTCCCGCCTCGGGTTGAGGACAGGCGTCCTCGATGGAGACCTGGGGTTGGCAAATGTCGATATCGTACTGGGGGTCGCTCCGGAGTTTAACCTCGGGCATGTCCTTTATGGGGAGAAACGCCTCGAGCAAATTCGAGTACAAGGGCCTGAGGGGATCGCCGTCTTCGCCGGCGGCGCCGGCGTTTACGAACTGGCCAATTTGAGCGAATGGCTGCTCCAACGGTTCATTTACGCCATCGAGACACTCGACGCTCAGCTCGATTTGCTCATCCTCGACACCGGCGCGGGGATCTCACGCAACGTGATGAGCTTTGTCTTGGCGTGCAACGAGCTGTTGGTGGTCACCACTCCGGAGCTGACAGCGATCACCGACGCGTACGGTATGATTAAGCTCGTGACGACGAGTAATCCTGAGGCCAAGGTGCGAGTGGTGGTGAACATGGCCCGAGACGAACGCCAAGCTCAACATGTCTTTAGAAGCCTTGCGACCGTCGTCCATCAGTTCTTGGGGACGGAAGCCGACATGGAGTTACTAGGGTATGTTCCTTTTGACTCGTCGGTGCCGAAAGCCGTCGACCAGCAAGTGCCCTTAGTGGTCTCTTATCCTTACTCGCGGGCGGCTCGCAATGTCGGTCTTATCGCTCGCCGGCTCATCACAGAGGGAACCGAGTCCACCCATGACGGAGTGGGCGGTTTGTTCCAACGGATCGCCGAAGCGTTGCGCCGAAAGGGCTGAATCCCCCTTCCGTTGGTAATTTAAGGAGAGGGATCAGAGTTTGGGGTGTCCAAGTCCTCCTGCAAATGTTGAAGGGGGATCGACACCTGTGAATTCAGTCGCCTTGGCTGTCACGATGGAGCTCGATGTTGAATCGGCCTGGGAGAGGTATAAGGGGTACGGATGCCCCAAAGCGCGTGAGGCGTTGATTCTGCGGTACGCTCCTATGGTAAAGCACGTGGCCGGAAGGGTCAAAGCGGGACTCCACGGCGCCATTGATTTCGACGATCTCGTGAGTTTGGGCAATTTCGGTCTGTTGGACGCGGTAGAGAGGTTTGATCCATGCCGCGACGTAAAGTTTGAGACGTACGCCGTGAGGCGGATTCGCGGCGCGATAGTGGACGGATTGCGTACACTCGATTGGCTTCCGCGCACGGTGCGCCAAAAGGCGAAGGAGATTGAGTCGGCCGTAGCGGCCCTGGAGGCACGCTTAGGCCGTCGTGCAACCGAAGAGGAAGTTTGCAACGCTCTGAACGTGACATCTGCGGAGTATCGAGGTTGGTTGAGTGACGTACAGGCCGCAACTGTTCTCTCCCTTGATGAGGGCGGTCCCAGCGATTCGGATAGCCATCACGGTGGATGGGAGCGCAATCTGGCGGATCCCATGGGCGAAACTCCCTTTCGCTCTCTCGAAATTGTCGAAGTTCAGCGACTATTAGCGGACGCCATTGACCGTCTCCCGGAGCGGGAACGGCTTGTGGTAGCACTTTACTACTACGAAGAGTTGAGTGTCAAAGAGGTGGCGCACGTTTTAGGTGTGAGCGTGTCACGTGTTTCACAACTTCATACTCGAGCGATCGCCCGTCTACAGGCTCAATTGGGGCGAATGAGAGAGAGCCTTGTAAGTTGAGACCGCGGGTAGATCATCAGGCGGTCGGAACGACAATCGCAAATTCATTGATGATGCGCCTCGTCTGTGGTATACTACCCGTTGGTGTACACTACACACGCACTTAGGCGGACCAGGGGTGCCCGGTGCCGCGTGCAGGCGGTTGCTCCCCTGGGAAGATGTTGTGCGGAGGAACTAACCAAAAGAGAGGAGGTGGACTGATGGCCGTAATTACGATGAAGCAGCTCTTAGAATCGGGCGTTCATTTTGGACATCAGACCCGCCGGTGGAACCCCAAGATGGCTCCGTATATATTCACGGAGCGCAACGGGATCTACATCATTGACCTACAAAAGACAGTGCGCAAGGTCGAGGAGATGTACCAGTTCGTTAAAGAGCTGGCGCAGGAGCGAGGCAACATCCTGATCGTTGGAACCAAGAAACAAGCGCAGGAGACGGTCCGCCTCGAGGCGGAGCGCTGCGGCATGCCCTATGTGAACGAGCGCTGGCTCGGTGGGATGCTAACTAACTTCAAGACCATCAAGAGCCGCATTGATCGCTTGATCAAGCTCGAGGAGATGGAGACCGACGGGTCTTTTTACCTCCTGCCCAAAAAGGAAGTGCTTGAGCTCCGCAAGGAGAAGGAGCGCCTCGAGCGATTCTTGGGCGGGATTCGCAACATGCGTCGCTTGCCGGACGCTGTCTTTATTATCGATCCGCGCAAGGAGCGTATTGCGGTAGCCGAAGCGCGCAAGCTCGGCATCCCCATCGTAGCCATCGTGGATACCAATTGCGACCCCGACGAGGTCGATTTGGTCATTCCGGGGAATGACGACGCGATTCGGGCCGTGCGTCTATTGACGGGCAAGGTTGCCGACGCCGTGATCGAAGGCAAAGAAGGTCTCGCCGAAGCCGCTGGAGCAACCGATGAGAGTGGCGCCGACTCGGGCGAGCCGGTCGAAGAGGACGTCGAGTTGGCGACTGCCGGAGCGGAGTCGTAACGCCTGCTATTTGCGAGTTACATGGGGGCGAGTTCCTTCTTGAGGGTGTTTGGGACAAACTCCTCAAAGGGGGAGACTCGCCCTTAGTGTCTCACACGAACACGGGGAGCACACGTCCATCTGATGGAAGGGGGAGGCTGTTAAAGTGGCAAAGATAACATCGCAACTGGTGAAAGAGCTTCGTGAGCGTACCGGGGCAGGGATGATGGACTGCAAAAAGGCGCTCACCGAGACCGATGGCGATATGGAGAAGGCCATCGACTACCTGCGTGAGAAGGGGCTGGCCTCGGCCGCCAAGAAGTCAGGTCGTATTGCGTCGGAGGGACTCGTCGACGCCTACATACATGGTGAGGGACGTATCGGCGTCCTCATCGAGGTTAATTGCGAGACTGACTTTGTCGCCAAGACCGACGAGTTCAAGGAGCTCGTTCGCAACCTTGCCATGCAGGTTGCCGCCTTAAAGGCAGATTACGTCGACCGGGAGCAAGTTCCCAGCGACGTTCTCGAACGTGAGCGGGAAGTCATCCGTCAGCAGGCCCTCAACGAAGGGAAGCCGGAGCACATCGTGGCCAAGATCGTCGAAGGACGAATCGAGAAGTTCTACGAGCAAGTGTGCCTGGTGGATCAACCGTACGTCCGAGACGGCGACAAAAAGATTTCCGACCTTATCAACGAGAAGATCTCCTCGATTGGTGAGAACATTCGCGTACGTCGGTTTGTGCGGTTTGAGCGCGGGGAAGGCCTCGAGAAACGCGTCGACGATTTTGCCGCCGAGGTACAGGCGCAACTGGGTCAATAACGGGTAATGGATCTGCGTTTGCCGAGGAGGCAGTCGAGGCCTGAGCAATGTACGCTTGCGGTCCGGATTTGCGGTCGACCAACGCGTGCCCACTCTCACTGCCGCCTCGGCCATTCGCTGTCAACGGAGGCTCGCGCGCTGATCACAAGTCGGCCGCGTCAACATTAAAGGAATGCCTCCAAATTTACTCGAAACGAACAGGGGGATGTTCGTGACCACACCCAAGTATCGACGCGTTGTGCTGAAGTTGAGCGGAGAGGCCTTATCGGGGAGTCAGGGTTTCGGTTTCGACTTTGAAGTCCTGGGCACCATCGCGAAACAGCTCGAAAGAGTGTGTGCTCTCGGGGTCGAAGTCGCTGTTGTCGTCGGTGGCGGAAACATATGGCGGGGCGCGGTCGGCAGTGCGAAAGGCATGGATAAAGCGACTGCGGACTATATGGGGATGCTCGCCACGGTGATCAATTCGCTCGCGCTGCAAGACGCGCTGGAGAAAATCGGCTTGGTCACCCGCGTGCAGACTGCTATCGAGATGCGTCAGGTGGCAGAGCCGTACATACGCCGGCGCGCGATCCGCCACCTGGAGAAAGGCCGGATCGTCATCTTCGCGTCGGGGACCGGCAATCCTTACTTTACCACCGATACCACGGCGGCCTTGCGTGCAGCAGAGATTGAGGCCGAGCTGATCTTGATGGCAAAGCGGGGAGTGGACGGTGTCTACAGTGCAGATCCACGCAAAGATCCCGGCGCCAAAAAGTACGAGAGCCTCGACTATATCGATTTGCTCCAAGCCGGGCTCGCCGTGATGGACTCAACGGCTACCTCATTGTGCATGGACAATCGAATACCCATTATTGTCTTCGACTTTAATCAAAGCGATCACATCGTTCGAGCAGTCTGCGGAGAGAAGATCGGTACGATTGTAGGAGGCGTCCACTCACGTGATTGACGAAGTGATAACCGATGCCGAAGAGCGCATGAAAGCGGCAGTTGCCTCGGCCCGACGAGACTTCGCCGGTATCCGTTCGGCCCGTGCGAGCACCAGTCTTCTCGATCGGGTGAACGTTGATTACTACGGCACCTCGACCCCTCTCAACCAAATGGCGACACTCTCGGCGCCTGAGCCAAGGCTCCTTCTCATTCAACCCTGGGACAAGAGTCAAATGCAGGCCGTAGAGAAGGCTATCATGCAGTCCGACTTGGGGCTCACGCCCACCAGCGATGGATCCGTCATTCGCATCGCGATTCCGCCACTAACTGAGGAGCGACGCAAGGAGCTCGTCCGGCTCGTACGCAAAGAAGCCGAAGAGAAGCGCGTCGCCGTTCGCAACGTTCGCCGGGACGCCAATGAGACGATCAAAGAGTTGGAGAAGGAGAAAGAGATCTCCGAGGACGACGGCAAACGAGCTCAAGAGCGGATACAGGCGTTGACCAACACGTACGTCCAAGAGATCGACCGCCTGCTTGAGGCAAAAGAGAAAGAGATTTTGGAGGTATAGCACCCCTTGAGTCTGACGGATCGAGATAACCTCGTCGTCGGATACGAATCCTCCGTGGCGAAACGAGTATGTGAGGCACGCGGCTTGTCGGTGCGTATCAAGATCCTCGGTGGCCAGAGTGCGTCTGAAGGCTCCCTGCGAGTGATTCGACAGAGTGTGAAAGACGATGGGATTTTAGAGTTAACCTGCGCACGGGAGAGTTGGCAAGCAGTCCCTCGATAGTGCCTTATGTGCCAACGGGCAGTGGGGCCCGCACGCCACACTGTTACACTGTGACGCCGCCGGAAAGGAACGGTCGAATCGCTGATGCTAGGCGAGCTCTTTCGAAACGGACAGCGCGAGCATGCGGATCGACAAGACGAGGAACTTTTACGCAGTAAGCTCGACCCCGCGCGCATGCCGAGACACATTGCCGTCATTATGGACGGCAACGGCCGTTGGGCGCAGCGGCGGGCCCTTCCGCGTCCCGCTGGACACCGGGCTGGTATCGAGAGTCTTCGGGAGATTACGCGCAACTGTCGGGACCTTGGCATTAAAATGTTGACGGTGTATGCGTTTTCGACGGAGAATTGGTCGCGCCCCAAAGAAGAGGTAAGCTTCCTCCTAAGACTCCTTGAAGAAGTGCTTGATCGTGAGGTAAATCAGTTGCACGCTAACGGTGTTCGAGTGCGCATCATCGGGCGGCGAGGTGCACTGCCAACCTCACTGGAGAGGCGGATTGAGGCGGCCGAGGAGCTTACTCGCGACAACGATAAGCTCTCCTTGAATGTCGGCCTCAACTACGGCGGGCGGGCCGAAATCGTTGATGCGGCCAAAGGTTTGGTCCGCCGGGCTCGCTTGGGTGAGCTAAGCGAAGACGACGTCGACGAAGCCGCTTTCTCCGGCTTGATTTACACCCCTGAATCTCCCGACTTGGATCTGTTGATTCGCACCGGTGGAGAGTGTCGGATCAGCAACTTTTTACTGTGGCAAATGGCGTACGCCGAGATCTGGCTGACGCCGGTGTTTTGGCCTGATTTTCGCCGCATTCACCTCCTTGAAGCGCTGCACGACTACCAACAACGCGATCGTCGCTTCGGGGGGCTTTGATTCGTGGCTGCCCGAATCCTCACGGCGGCTGTTGGGATCCCTCTTTTCCTCGCTGCCTTGTTCTACGGGGGGGCAGCATGGGCCGGACTCATGTTGCTGTTCTGTCTCATTGGAACGCTTGAGAGTGCGCGTCTCCTTACAGGCGAGCATTCACTCCCGTTCGGCTGGATCGCCGCCTTCATGGCATGTGGGCTGGTGACACACGCATACATTGTGACTGGAGACGCCCCAGGTGAGTGGAGCATCCCCATGAGTTTCGTGGCTGCGGCCGCCGTACCGCTGGTGGCATTGCACGCACTGTGGCCGCGAACGAGTCGACAAGGGCTGCCGGCGCTTGGCGCCACGTTGGCCGCGATCGCCTACCCTGGACTCTTTGTGGCTCATCTCGTAGGGTTGCGCGCCGTCGGCTTGTTCCCCCTGTTGCTTGCCGTCCTTGTTACGTGGGCCACCGACACGGGGGCCTTCTTTGTAGGACGCAAGGTGGGACGAACGCGACTGTGGCCACAGGTGAGTCCCAACAAGACGGTCGAAGGGGCCACAGGCGGCCTGATCGCCGGCTCGCTCGTCGCGATGCTGCTCGCTCTCTACTTTGGGCTGCCTTGGTGGCCCTGGCTGGGGATCGGCTTCGTGGTATCGGCCGCGGCTCAAATTGGGGATCTGATAGAGTCGGGACTCAAGCGCCGCGCCGGCGCGAAGGACTCCGGCAGCCTCCTCCCAGGGCATGGGGGGGTCCTGGACAGACTTGACAGTCTGTTTGTAAGCGGGACCGTCGTCTACTACTTGTACGCCTTTATGGGGTGAGGCCGATGCGCCTGAGGGCGCGCCTCTCCATCGCCGCTGCCTGCCTCTTTATTCTCTTTATTCTTTTTGCCGAAAGCTTGTTCGCCCTCGTGGGTCCATTCCTTCTCGCTCTGTTGATGGCAGCGATCATCGATCCCATGGTGAATCGCCTCGAGAGAGCCGGCCTCTCTCGTGCGATCGGTGCGCTCATGGCCATCGGCGCTCTGGGCGTGGGCGCTGCTTTAGGCGTGTGGGTCCTCTTTGTCAATTTGGTACGAGAGGCCGAGCACTTTCGCACTAATTTGCCGGAGTATGCCCGACGTATGGGCGCACTTGTTGAGGAGTGGGCTGAGCAATTGAGCAGTATTCTGGCCGAGCTGCCTCATCCTTTTGACGACGCGTTGCGGCGTGGGGCGGAGCAGGCGCTCCAGGTGATGGGCGACGTGGCTACGCAAATGGTAGCGCGGGTTGGCAGTCTGCCATCACTCTTTGTAATCGTCGCAGTGATGTTGACTACGACCTACTTTATCAGTCGTGACAAGCGGCTGCTCGGCGACTTTCTCTTCCGTCTCCTTCCCAAGGGATGGCGGGCCGAGGTGAGGCGAATCAAGACGGAGATCACCAACGGTCTCCTCGGATTCGTTCGGGCGCAGGTTATTCTTGTCGCCGTCAGCGGATGCCTTGCGATCCTGGGTTTGCTCCTCTTTAATGTCCGCTACGCCTGGATATTAGGCACCTTGGCCGGTATCCTCGACCTCGTTCCGATGGTGGGCCCCTCAGGGGTTTTTATCCCGCTCCTTCTCTCACTCATGGCAGTAGCCGATTGGACGCGAGCGATCGGCGTTCTTTGTGTTTGGCTCTTGATTCTCCTCGTGCGGCAAGTGTTGGAGCCACAGGTGGTAGGCCGTCACGTCGGACTCCACCCCGTGACAAGCATCGCGGCCATTTACTTGGGGGGCGCGTTGATGGGAATCAACGGTATTCTCATCGGACCTATCGTTGCGATTACCCTGAAGGCGGTCTGCGTCGTCAGCCTCCTCCCGCACGTGACGAAGGAGTGACGGATCGGCAGCGCCAACGTGGACGAGAGGTGCAAGTTACGGTCTAGGGTGTGGTATAATCTATGGAAGGGATTGGTGGTGTTAAAGTATGAGCCGCGGCGTCTCAATTTTGGGCTCAACCGGTTCGATCGGCACCAGTACGCTTGAGGTGATTGCAGCGCTACCGGACCAGTTCCATATCGTGGCGCTGACGGCTGGACGCAACGTCGATCTCCTCGTTCAACAGGCCCGACGATTTCGGCCGCGATACGTGGCAGTGCGAGACTCCGCAGATGTCGCTACGGTGCGGGAAGCCCTCGGCGGGGGCGTGAGTGTAGGGTGTGGCGACGAGGCTCTCGTCGAAGCAGCCTCGCTTGCTGAAGCTGAGATCGTCGTAACGGCGGTCGTCGGCTCCGTCGGGATCACTGCCACATTGGCCTCGTTACGCCAGGGCAAACGCGTCGCCCTAGCCAACAAAGAGAGTCTAGTGGCCGGAGGCCGGCTTGTCATGCAGGCCGCCCGTGAGGGCACCGGTGAGATCATCCCGGTGGACAGCGAGCATAGCGCCGTCTTCCAATGTCTGCAGGGAGAGAAGCCGGGGAGTCTCCGGCGCGTCTTGCTCACCGCCTCGGGAGGGCCATTCCGCACTTGGAGTATTGACGAAATGAAGGCCGCAGGCGTCTCCGACGCACTGCGACATCCGACGTGGCAGATGGGCGGTAAGATTACCATCGATTCAGCGACACTGATGAATAAAGGGTTAGAGGTGATCGAGGCCCACTGGCTCTTTGGCGTCGACATTGACGACATCGAGGTGGTGGTTCATCCGCAAAGTATCATACACTCGATGATAGAAATGGTGGACGGCTCGATCATCGCTCAACTCGGGGCGGCAGACATGAAAGGCCCCATCCAGTACGCTCTCACATATCCCTCCAGAGAGGTCGGCGCCTCGGCGCCGCTCTCATTAGCCGACGTGGGGCGGCTTACGTTCGAATCGCCCGACTCGGGTCGCTTTCCATGCCTGCGATTGGCCTACCAAGCCGGTAGGGTGGGCGGGACCGCTCCCGCTGTACTGAGCGCGGCCAATGAGGTTGCCGTGGCTTCATTCCTTGAAGGCCGGATCGGCTTTATGGAGATTGCCCGCTGCGTCGAGCACGTTTTATCGCGTCACGACCCGGCGACCGCAACGACGCTCGACGAGGTGTTGGCGGCGGACGCTTGGGCGCGCAGTGAGGCAGAGGGGTACTTGATGAGGGAACAATCGATCTTATGAGGAAGATGCCTTCGTGGATTTCCTAGCGGCGGCGGCGCTTGGTCAATTCGCCCAAGGCGCCCTGCTCACCGCGATCAGCTTTATCGTCATCTTTGGGACGATCGTCTTCTTTCACGAGTTAGGTCACTTCGCCGTCGCCAAGGCGTGCGGAGTACGTGTCTTTGAATTTGCGCTCGGCTTCGGCCCTCCGCTCTTTCGACTGAAGCGCGGTGGCACACAGTACTCAGTCCGCCTCTTTCCCTTAGGTGGGTTTGTAAAGTTGGCCGGCATGGATCCCGCGCTTGAAGCCGACCAAGAGGTTGATGCGGACGACGAGCGCAATTTTAATCGGCGACCCATTTGGCAGCGGATGGCTATCATCGCCGCTGGGCCGTTTATGAACTTCCTCCTGGCCTTTATACTGATTGCCTCTTACTACATGCTGGTCTTCGTTCCACCAACGGTGAGCCGGGTCGTGCAAGGATCGGCGGCGTACGAAGCGGGGCTTCTTCCCGGAGACGTTATCGAGGCGGTCGAGGGCGAACGCACACAGAGCGCAGACGAAGTGATCGCGCGGGTGCAGCCGAACGCCGGGCGCGAACTGGAGCTTACGATTCGGCGCGCGGAGAAGCGTCAAGAAATCACGGTGGTCCCACGCCCTGATCCCGACACAGGAGTCGGACTTTTGGGTATCGAAATAAGGAGCCAGCCTCGGCTAGGTCCAGTACGTGCGATCACATTCGCCGCGGCGGACACCTGGCGGGGAACAGTTGGTATCGTCCAAGCGATTGGATCGATGATCTCCGGCGGGAGCGAGGTCGACTTACGTGGACCGATCGGCATTATCACAATCACTGGTGAGGCCGCCCGTCAGGGTATGGATGCGCTATTATCACTTGCTATCGGCCTCAACCTCAATCTCGGCCTGTTAAACTTGTTGCCGATCCCCGTGTTGGACGGTGGTTGGCTTGTCTTGTTGGCGCTCGAAGGGATTCGTGGACGTCCACTCGATCCGGCGCATCGCGGAATGGCGCAGTTTATAGGATTCGTGATTATTCTGCTACTGATGGTCTTTGCCGTCTATCAAGACGTCCTCCACCTCAGCGCGTAGGCCGTGGTCCTCACGGCTTGCGCGCTCGTTGGGCGCATGGCGTCGTGTATGTCATATACATGGATAAGCATTTAGGCTACTACATAGGGGTTGTCATACGCGATGAAGTTTTCTAGCCTCCTTTCATCGACGCTACGAGAAGTGCCTGCCGAAGCTGAAATACCATCCCATCGCCTGATGTTGCGGGCCGGTATGATGCGTAAAGTGGCCGGAGGTATTTATACATACCTTCCATTAGGTTACCGAGTGTTGCGAAAGATTATGGAGATTGTTCGGGACGAGATGGACCAGGCCGGCGCTCAGGAGCTGATGTTGCCGATTATGCAGCCCGCTGAGCTTTGGCACGAGAGCGGACGATGGAACGATTACGGTGACGAGATGTTTCGCATTCAGGATCGACACGGGCGCTCCTTTTGCCTTGGACCGACCCACGAAGAGATCATCACCGACTTGGTTAAGAATGAAGTGCGTTCGTATCGTCAGTTGCCGCTCAATCTTTATCAGATTCAAAACAAGTATCGCGATGAGATTAGACCTCGATTTGGCGTCATGCGCAGTCGAGAGTTCATTATGAAAGACGCCTATTCGTTCGATCGGGATCAGACGGGCTTGAACGAGACGTACCAAAGGATGTTTGACGCTTACGAACGTCTATTCGCTCGTTGCGGTTTGCGGACGCGCGCCGTCCTCGCCGATCCGGGAGCCATTGGGGGCAACGATACCCACGAGTTTATGGTGATCGCTGAGAGTGGGGAAGCCGAGATCGTCTACTGCGAATCGTGCGATTACGCGGCCAACGTTGAGAAGGCCGAGACGCGGCCTCCTCAGTTGGCTAACGTCGACACTGGGGGAGTGCCAAGCGTCAAGGATGTCGCGACACCGGGAGTGCGCACGATTGGCGAATTGACCGCCTTCCTCGACGCGTCTCCTGATCGCATGATCAAGACTCTCGTGTACGAAGCCGACGGCGAACCCGTCATTGCGCTGGTCCGCGGCGATCGTGAGCTCAATGAGATCAAGCTGAGTCGGGCGCTTGGTTGTACGCTTCTTGAGGCAGCGTCGGCGGAGGTTGTTGAGGGTGTAACAGGAGCGCCGGTGGGCTTCGCTGGTCCGGTGGGATTAAAGGGTGTGCGTATCCTTGCGGACCATGAGGTGCCGGCGATCGTCGGTGGCATTACGGGCGCCAATAAGGCGGATACACACTTGGTGAACGTTGTTTACGGGCGTGATTTTTCCTGCGATGAAGTGCTCGACTTGCGCACGGCCGTTGCGGGCGATCCTTGCCCCGAGTGTGGCGGTCACCTTCAAACAGCGCGCGGCATTGAGGTAGGACAAGTGTTTAAACTTGGAACGAAGTATTCGGAGAGCCTAGGCGCGCTCTACCTGGACGAGAGTGGAGCCGAGCGTCCCTGTGTGATGGGATGTTACGGAGTAGGCGTCACACGGACGATGGCCGCCGTCATCGAGCAAAACCACGACGATGACGGAATTGTGTGGCCGGTGGCCATCGCGCCGTACCACGTCGACATCATTGTGATTGATACCAAGAGCAGTGAGCAAATGGAGGTGGCTCACGATCTATACGAGTCACTGTGGGGCGCTGGAGTGGAGGCGATCCTTGACGATCGCGCCGAACGGCCGGGCGTTAAGTTTAAAGATGCTGACCTCATCGGCTTCCCAATCCGGGTGGTGGTCGGACCGAAGTCTCTGGCGGAGGGTAAGGTCGAGGTGCGAATCCGCGCCACCCGTTCCGACGATCAAATCCCGCTTGATCACGCTGTGGAGCACGTATGCGCGCAGCTTGAGTCCGCCTAAGAGACGGGGTGGCATTGCTTGAGGGTTGCTGCGATCATTCCTGCTTTTGACGAAGAGAAGACCGTCGGCTCGGTTGTGAAGACAGTGATCGGCGCCAACGTGGTGGACGAAGTGATCGTCGTGAACGACGGCTCGAGCGATCGAACATCGTTGGTAGCGGCAGCCGCCGGCGCCCGAGTGATCGATCTCCAGAAGAATATGGGAAAAGGGGGCGCTATGAAGGCAGGGGCGGACAACACCGATGCGGATGTCCTGCTCTTTTTGGACGCCGACCTAACGGGGTTGACGCCGTCGCACCTCCTTGACCTGCTCGATCCCGTCGTTTGCGATGAAGCGGACATGAGTGTCGGGGTTTTCGACGAAGGTCGGTTCGCCACCGACATGGCGCAAAAGATCACGCCTTTCCTGTCGGGACAACGGGCGATGCGCAAGTGGATCATGAACGAGGTGCCCCACGTCGAGCACAGTCGATATGGAGTAGAAGTGGCGCTCTCACGGTTTGCGGAGAAGCACGACTTGCGGGTGCGGAAGGTGAATCTCAAGCACGTGGCCCAGGTGACGAAAGAGGAGAAGCTCGGACTCGTCAAAGGTTTTCAAGCTCGGTTACGCATGTACTGGGAGATTATTCGCGTCTCGCGGGATGACTAACCTGCCAGCGGGATTTCGCTCGATCTTAGGAGGCTTTCGGCTGTGTCGCAAGTATTCCGCATTCACCCACATCCACAAGGAGTCCCGCTCCGCGACGTGTTGGCTCCCCGCGGGCTGGGGGACGGGTGCGAAGAGCCGGTTCTCAGTATGACGGTGCGTCACGTCGACGTCGAGCCGGCTCGGTCGTCGTGGCGAATATGGGTGCGTCCCAATCCTTCAATGGGGCGAGTAATCACCAAAGACCAGTATACCCAACTTGGCGAGCGACTTGTCGCACAGATCCCATGCGTGCGACATGTCGACTGGGTCGTAGAACCGTCGAATGGCCAAGGGAATGGGAACGGGGCTGTGGAAGCGGCTGCGGCTTCGGAGGCACTGGCGGTGGTACAGCCGGCCGAACCCACCGCCTACAACGGTTCGAGCACGGTCGAGGAGCCGGAAGACGATCTCGACGCCTATATGGAGATGATCGCGAAGCGTGCCCGCGAATGGGTCGGCATGCAGGAGACTGAGCGTAACGGGGATTCAGCTCGCGCAAAGAAATCGGGGAACACCAACGAGGTCCTCATGGGGCGCAGGGTGGCCGAAGAGCCCGTACCCATACGTGAGGTTCAGGACGAGGAGCGCAGCGTGGTGGTCGAAGGGGAAGTGATCTCGGTCGATCTACGTGAGATGCGCTCAGGGCGCACGCTGGTCACCTTTGACCTCACAGACGGTTCAGATTCGATCTCCGCCAAAGTGTTTGAGACCGAACCTGTCCTTGCCGGCGCAGTCCGTCCCGGGGACTGGTTGCGAGTGCGCGGTGGATCCCAATTTGACCGATTTACCAACGAGTTGACGCTTATGCCTCGGGATTGCATGCGGGTTCCTGCGCCCCCGCAGCGTATGGACGAAGCCCAAGAGAAGCGCGTCGAGTTACACCTCCATACCAAAATGAGCGCCTTGGACGGAGCGGTGGAGGTCGATCATCTCATTCGACTCGCTTCAGAATGGGGGCACCCGGCGGTAGCTATCACGGATCACGGAGTGGTGCAGGCGTTCCCTGAAGCCTACGATGCGGCTGCCAAGGCGGGGATTAAGCTGATATACGGTGTGGAAGGGTACCTCGTCGAGACGCCCGCCAAGGAGAGCAAGATGTATCACGTCGTCTTGCTGGCGACGAATCAGACGGGCCTGCGCAATCTTTACCGCCTGGTTTCGATCTCACACATGCACTACTTTTACCGTCGTCCGCGGATACCCAAGGAGGAGCTGGAGAAGTATCGCGAAGGGATCATGGTCGGCTCGGCCTGCGAGGCGGGCGAGTTGTACCAGGCGATCTTGCATGGAGAGCCAGACGAACGCATCGAGAGTATCGCTCGTTACTACGATTACTTGGAGATCCAGCCGCTCGATAACAACGGTTTCCTCATCGATGAAGGCATCGTTAAGGATGACGCAGGTCTACAAGCCATCAACAAACGCATCGTCGCGTTGGGCGAACAGCTCGGCAAACCTGTCATAGCCAGTGGTGACGTACACTTTCTCAAGCCCGAAGACGAGATTTTTCGACAGATTATTATGGCGGGACACGGATTCGACGTGGAGCGGGCGACACCGCTCTACCTACGAACGACGGACGAGATGCTGGAGGAGTTCTCATACCTCGGCCAAGAGAAGGCGTACGACGTAGTTGTGACGACCCCGCGCTGGGTGGCCGATCAGGTGGAGGATATGCGACCGGTTCCCGACGGTTTCCACCCTCCACACCTAGAAGGCGCCGAGGAAGAGATTCGAAGCATGTCCGTTGCTCGAGCCAAGGAGTTGTACGGTGAGGAGCTGCCCGATCTGGTCGCCAAGCGGCTGGAGAAGGAGCTCTCCTCGATCATCGACAATGGGTACGCCTCGTTGTACCTGATTGCGCACAAGCTGGTCAAGCGCTCTCTGGACGACGGATACCTGGTCGGATCACGCGGCTCGGTCGGTTCCTCATTCGTTGCCACGATGTGCGAGATTACCGAGGTGAATCCGCTGCCTCCACACTATATCTGTCCGTCGTGTCATCGTTTCGAAGTCTTCGAAGACGGCTCAGTTGCGGCCGGAATCGACTTGCCCGAAAAAGCGTGTCCGGATTGTGGGAGCGCACTGACGCGGGACGGTTACGATATCCCTTTTGAGACATTCATGGGCTTTCATGGGGACAAGGTGCCTGACATCGACCTTAACTTCTCAGGTGACTATCAACCCAAGGCGCACAAGTATGCCGAGCAGCTCTTTGGGTCGGACAAGGTGTACCGAGCGGGTACGATCGGTCGTTTGGCCGAGCGAACGGCCTACGGATATGTGCGCAATTTCCTCGACTCCCGCGGTGTCCAAGCTCGCAACGCGGAGATCAACCGTCTCGTGCGCGGGTGCTCAGGCGTGAGGCGGACGACCGGCCAGCATCCTGGCGGACTGATGGTGGTGCCCCCGGGGCGGGACATCTTTGAGTTCACGCCGATTCAGCACCCGGCCAACGATGGCGATACCGAGATCATCACGACGCATTTCGATTGTGAGACCATTAAGGATACGCTGGTCAAGTTAGACATCCTCGGACACGATGACCCGACGATGTTGCGTGTCTTACAGGATATAACCGGGGTCGAAGTGCGGCAGATTCCCATTAATGACCCTAAAACCCTGTCGCTCTTCTCGAGCCTCGATGCCTTGGGCATCGACGAAAAAGGGGCCTCCGGCGTCGTCGCGACGTTGGCGGTCCCGGAGTTTGGTACCCGATTCGTGCGGCAGATGCTCGTCGACACGCGTCCGACAAGCGTGGGTGAGCTTATCCGTATCTCCGGATTGTCCCACGGAACGAACGTTTGGACCGGTAATGCTCAAGAGTTGATCCGGGAGAAGACGTCGACGCTCAAAGATGTGATTGCGACTCGGGACGACATCATGACCGCCCTGATACGTCACGGTCTGACGCCCGGCGACGCCTTCGCAATCTCGGAGAGTGTAAGGAAAGGGAAAGGGGTCAGCGACGAGCACGAACAAACGATGCTTGCCAACGGGGTTCCAAAATGGTATATCGAATCGTGCCGGAAAATCTCGTACCTGTTCCCCAAGGCGCACGCTGCGGCCTACGTCATGATGGCGCTTCGTATCGCTTACTTTAAAGTGCATCACCCAGAAGCCTTCTACTCTGCCTACTTCACGATTCGGGCGGCAGCCGACTTTGACGCAGCGTTGGTCGCGTCGGGGGAATCCGGCTGTCGACGGGAGTTGGAGCGGCTCGAGGCCAAGGGGAACGATGCAAGCGCCAAAGAGAAGGGCGTCATCACCGTCCTCGAAGTGGTGCTTGAAGCTATGGCGCGTGGCGTTCGTTTTCTACCGGTGGATCTGTACCGTTCCGAGGTCGAGCGTTTCTCGATCGAAGATGGATCGCTGCGCTGCCCCTTCTCGTCTTTGCAAGGGGTGGGCAAATCGGCGGCGCAGGCGATCGTTGCTGCGCGTGACGAACGGGCTTTCACGTCGATTGAAGACCTCCAACGGCGGAGTAAAGTGAGTAAGACAGTGATCGAGACACTTAGTGAGCACGGCACGCTGAGTGAGTTGCCCGAGACGGATCAAATTGCTCTTTTTTAGGGCGAAACTGCCGCTACTTGTCAAAGAGTGGACGCGGTGGTATACTATCCTCTAGAGTACTGTGGGGCCCCGACGAGGGGCCCTTCTCCCGTATTGGGAGGAGCGCGCCGTATTGTTGGTTGGGACGAATGGTTCCGTTGCTTTCCTTGAGTGAGAGTGGGCGCGCCCCACTCTTTCCTAATGTACAGGGGTAGTTTGGCGGAGCCGGCGGTTTCTTGTCGGGTAATTATCCGGATCGGGCAAAGGGGTTTTGTCGTGGGTATGAGCCGACAGCAGATCGAAGCTGTCGTACGCGAGGTCGCCGAGAGTATTGCTGACACGCGGCAATTGGAGCTCGTCGACGTAGAGTACGTCAAAGAGCCGAGTGGCTACTTCCTGCGAGTCTTCATCGACAAGGAGGGCGGCGTCGGTCTCGACGATTGCCAAGGGATGAGCGAGCGCTTGAGTGAACGCCTCGACGAAATTGATCCGATCCCGGGATCGTACTCACTCGAAGTCTCTTCGCCAGGGTTGGATCGACCCTTAAAGCGACGCTCCGATTACGAGCGCTACGTCGGTGAGCTCGTGCACATTAAGACGTACGCTCCGGTGGACGGCCGCAAAAACTGGCAGGGGAAGCTCCTTGGACATACGTCCGACCACGTTGAACTTGAAGTGGACGGCAATCGGGTGACGCTTCCGTTTCAATCGATCGCTCGAGCCCGCTTGGTTCCCCAGTTTTAACCGTGAAGACGGCCATGGGCATAGGAGGCAACGAACGATGAATCTTGAGCTGGTAGGCGCCTTAAACGAGCTTGAGCGCGAGCGAGGCATCTCCAAGGAGATCTTGCTCGAAGCCATTGAGGCGGCGATTGTATCGGCCTACAAGCGTAACGACCAGGCGGCTCAGAATGTGCGCGTCAGCGTGTCGGACAAGACGGGTCTAATCCAGGTCTTCGCACAAAAAGAGGTCGTCGAAGAGGTCATGGACCCGTCCAATGAGATCGCGCTGGCGGCTGCGCGAGCGCTAGATCCCAACTACGGATTGGGTGACATCGTCGAGGTGGACGTCACACCTAAAGACTTTGGCCGCATCGCCGCCCAAACGGCGAAGCAGGTTGTCATTCAACGCATCCGCGAGGCAGAGCGTGCCCTGGTGTACGAAGAGTACTCCAACCGCGAGGGCGATGTCATTACGGGTATCGTGCAGCGTTCTGATTACCGCAATGTCCTGGTCGATCTGGGGAAGGTCGAAGCGATCCTACCGCCGAGCGAGCAGATCGCCAAGGAGAATTACAGCCACGGCACCCGCTTAAAAGTGTACATCAGCGAAGTGCGTCAAACGAACAAAGGGCCTCAAGTGGTCGTCTCCCGGTCACATCCGGGACTGCTCAAACGCCTCTTTGAGTTGGAGGTGCCCGAGATTCACGACGGTGTCGTCGAGATCCGTGCCGTCGCGCGCGAGGCTGGTAACCGATCCAAGATTGCCGTCATGTCGCGCGACTCCAATGTAGATCCAGTCGGAGCGTGTGTGGGTCCGCGGGGCATGCGGGTGCAGACTGTCGTCCAGGAGTTGAAGGGTGAGAAGATCGACATCGTTGAGTTCTCTATCGATCCTGAGCGCTTTATCGGAAGCGCGCTTAGTCCAGCACGCGTCATGCGGGTTTTTGTCAACGAAGACGAGAAGTCGGCTCGGGCCGTCGTTCCCGATCATCAGCTCTCGCTCGCGATCGGGCGTGAGGGACAAAACGCCCGTCTAGCGGCTCGCCTTACCGGGTGGAAGATTGACATCAAGAGCGAGTCGCAGATGGCTGAGTTGTCGCTACTCGAGGCACAGCGCGCCCATGACGAGCGCGCTGAAGGAACGACCCCGGCGGACGCAGAGGCTGACGCTGTCGAAACGCCGGAGCTCATCGACGACGGTGAAGTTCTCGAAGAGGCGCCGGCTGCCGCGACTCCACAAAAAGAGCCGGCGTCCGAGCCGGCCGTCGCGGCAACCTCGGCGGAGCTGGCCGAAGAGAGCGTCGACGAAGCACGTGTGGCTGAGCCGGCTGCGGTACAAGAGCCCGAGGCACACGACGAAGAGGCGCTCGCTCCGACTGAATTGGACGTGGAGGCCGATGGTGCCACCGAGGATGAAGTAGAGCTCGACATCCCGGAGGATCTTCTCGACGAACTCGACGAGGAAGAGGAGCCAGTTAAGGAAGAGGACGATGATGCGCCCAAGGTGAAGCGGAGTCGTGCCGCAAAGAGGGCCGAGCTCAAGGATATCATCGAAGAAGACGTCTTTGATGAAGAAGACGAAGATCTTCCCTCGCTCTTTAGCGCTGACGATGACGACGCCGCAGAGGAGGAGACCGACGAGCCCTTTGTCTTTGTTGTCGAGGGCTCAGAGGATGACGCGGGCTCTGAGGAGGACGAAGAAGAGAGCTGGGAAGAGCCCGAAGATGAGGAGCCTACCATTGGCCGGGGCAAGCTCGTCCTTAAGGACCTTTCAGAGCTGCGAAGCCTTTTGGACGCTGCGGATCGCAAGAAAGGGAAGAAGAGATCCAAGTAGCCGAGTGTCGTAACGACTATTGAGAGGATGAGCCGCGTGAAGCCAAAGAGAGTGCCTATGCGAACGTGTGTTGGCTGTCGTGCGGTGAGACCGAAGAAGGAGTTGATACGTGTCGTGCGTGATCCACAAGGCGAATTGCACGTGGACGCGACCGGTAAGCGGTCGGGGCGCGGCGCGTATATCTGTCCAACGTCCGAATGTTTACAGGCAGCCGTAAAGGGCAAACGACTCGAGCGAGCATTGGAGCGACCGGTCTCCGACGCGGTGCTTCAAACACTCCAGGCCGAGTTGGGGGCGTTGTAGCGTTGTCTGTACCGTCGCTGTTGGGATTTGCCCAAAACGCCGGTCGACTCGTCGCAGGCCGGGCAGCCGCCATGCGAGCGGTGGACGCGGGCCGAGTTCACCTCCTCGTCGTTGCGAACGATGCCTCAGACCGCTTGCAGCGGCAAGTGAACGAAGGGGCCGAGGCCCGTCAAGTCCCAATTCTCAAGTGGGGAACGAAAGCGGAGCTCGGCACAGCGGTAGGCAAGCGCGATCTGGGGGTGGTGGCCGTGTGCGATACCGGCTTCGCCGGCGCCTTGATGCGGGAAGTAGGCCGGCACGTCGCGGCCACGGGAGAGAAAGGTTTAGGTGATGTGTATGTCTAAGGTGCGCGTCTACGAATTGGCGCGAGATATCGGCATTGAGAGTAAGGATCTTGTCGACTTTCTTGCCGAACTCGGAGCAGAGATTAAGAATCACATGAGCACGATTGAAGACGACATCGCGCAGATGGTGCGTGATCATTTTCAGGGAGAGAGCAAGTCGAAAAGCAGCCAGGCGACCACCAAATCCGCTGCGCCGGCGAAGCCCGCGGCTGCGGCGAACGATACGGGGCGTAACGGCGCCTCCGCCCAGCGACGTACGCAGTCCACACGGAACAGACCGCCGGCACAATCCCAGATGGCGGCGTCCGCCAACCAACCGAAAGCGAAACCCTCAGAGAGTCGAAAGTCAAACAGCCGCGGCACCCTCGTCATTCCAGATACCATCACCGTGAAAGAGTTTGCGGATAAGCTCGGCGTGCCGGCAACTGCCATCATTAAGACCCTCATGGGCGCCGGTGTGATGGCCGGCATCAATCAGAGCATTGAACATGACGCAGCGGCCACGGTCGCGCGCAAGCTTGGATTCCAGGTCGAAAAGCCGGTCACTCGGAAGACTGGGCTCATCGACGATCGAGTCGATGCACCTGACGAGTTGATTACGCGTGCGCCTATCGTCACGATCATGGGACACGTGGATCACGGTAAGACAACGCTGCTCGATGCGATCCGTAAGACTCGCATCGTCGAGAGCGAAGCCGGTGGCATCACCCAGCATGTCGGAGCCTACCAGGTCGAGCACGACGGCAAAAAGGTCTCCTTTATCGATACACCGGGACACGAGGCATTTACCGCAATGCGTTCCCGGGGCGCACAGCTTACGGATATCGCCATCTTGGTCGTTGCCGCAGACGACGGTGTCATGCCACAGACGATCGAGGCGCTCAACCACGCTAAAGCTGCGGATGTGCCCATTGTCGTCGCCGTAAACAAGATGGATCGGCCGGGAGCGAATCCCGACCGAGTGAAGCAACAACTTGCCGAGCACGGACTCATTCCGGAGGATTGGGGCGGAGATACCATCTTCGTACACCTCAGCGCTCTCCAAGGTGAGGGGATCGACGATCTCCTCGAAATGATCTTGCTGGTCGCTGAGATGCGAGAGCTTACTGCGAACCCCAACCGACCCGCCAACGGCACGGTGATTGAGGCGGAGCTCGATAAAGGCCGCGGCGCCGTCGCCACGGTGCTAGTCCGCAACGGTACGCTGCGTATTGGTGATGCTGTGGTAGCGGGGGCAGTGCCCGGAAAAGTACGGGCCCTGATCAACGATGCCGGCCAACCGGTCAAAGAGGCAGGACCTTCGGTTCCGGTCGAGGTGCTGGGCTTCTCCGACGTTCCGAATGCCGGTGATCTCGTTGAAGTGGTCGACGATGATCGCACGGCCCGTGACATCGCGGCAGAGCGGGCGGAGGAACAAAAGAATGACGCTCAGCGCAGCAAGCGCGTACGCCTTGCTGAGCTCTTCAGCCAAATCGAGTCGGGCGACGTCAAAGACTTGTATATCCTCGTGAAGGCCGACGTACAAGGCTCCGTTGAAGCGTTGCGTGAGTCCTTGGAGAAACTCTCCAACGATAACGTCCGCGTCAACGTGATACACGGCGCCGTCGGCGGCATCACTGAGAGCGATGTCAACCTTGCGGCCGCGTCGAACGCCATCATCATTGGTTTCAACGTTCGCCCAGAGACCACCGCTCGTAGTCTCGCTGAGCGCGAAGGGGTCGACTTACGCCTGTATCGGGTCATTTACGAGTCGATTCAAGATGTTGAGAAAGCCATGGAAGGGATGCTCGACCCGACGTTCGAGGAAGTAGTTCTTGGACGTGCGGAGGTGCGAGCAACGTTTAAGGTGCCCGGTGCGGGACTCGTGGCAGGCTGCTACGTGACCGACGGGCGTATCCTCCGTAATGCTGAAGCCCGAGTCCTGCGGGACAACGTCGTCATCTACGAAGGGAAGTTGGCGTCGCTCAAGCGCTTTAAAGACGATGTGCGCGAAGTGGCCGAAGGGTACGAGTGCGGTATCGGGATTGAGCGATTCAACGACGTAAAAGAGGGAGATGTGATCGAGGCCTTTCAGATGCAGGAGGTCTCCTAGGCTTGCTCGATCACCCATTGCATCTTGCATTGCTCACCGCTGACCTGACGCTCCCCGCTGCTTTTTCCCTCAAGGATAAGCGACGCATCCTTCGCGGTCTAATGGATAAACTGCGAAGCAAGGGAAACCTCAGCGTGGCGGAGATTGGTCACGTGGATGCGCACACGCGGGCCGTCATCGCCGTCGCATACGTCAACTCTGATCGTGCACAGGCCGAGCGAGTGTTGAGCCAGGCCCAACGGATCATCGAAGCTCGGGACGGCCTCGACGTGATCGATGTGCACGTTGAGTGGCGGTGACGAGCCCAGGAGTTCCCAAAGTTCCCAGCACGGAGGTGGGCAGTAGTGGCAGGACAGCGAGTCGGTCGCCTACGAGAAGAGCTCAAGAAAGAGTCGAGCGAAGTGATTCGCAAGCTCAAGGATCCCCGTATTGGGTTTGTTACGGTAACGGACGTGGATGTCTCCGGTGACCTGCGCCATGTGCGCATCTACGTCAGTGTATACGGGGAAGACGAGACCAAGGCTCAGACGATGGCGGCTCTTGAGAAAGCCACGGGGCACGTACGGACCGAAATCGGCAGGCGCATTCGCTTGCGACATACGCCTGAGATCCACTTCCAATTCGACGAATCGATGGAGCGCGGCGCCCGCATCTTCGCGTTGCTGCGGGAGATGGATCCGCCCGGCAAAAGCGAGTCCGAGGGTTCCGTGGACGACGGAGAGCAGCAATGATCGGGGAGATCCAGGAGGTTCTCAGAGGCCTTGCAGCCCATCAGCGGTTTTTGATCGCTTGCCACGTCGATCCGGACCCGGATTGTGTGGGTTCGATGCTCACCCTGGACTGGTTGCTGGAGAAGATGGGAAAGGTTGCGGTCCCCCTCTCCCACGATGCCATGCTGCCGCAATGGCGGTTCCTTCCGCGAATCGATCGCGTCCAGCGGGCGTGCGAGAGCCACGACTGGAACGCTGCGGACTGGGACGCCTTTATCGTGGTCGACTGCGAGGTTGACCGGACCGGTGACGCCGCTGTGTGGGCCGAACGGACCGGAACCGTGATCAACATCGACCATCACGTCACCAATAAAGGCACCGGATCGATCAACCTCATCCGGTCCCAGGCCGCGGCCGCCGGCGAGATCCTTTACGACATCGTGCAGGCGGCCGGAGTCGAGTTGGATGGCGATGCTGCGACTCTCCTCTTCGCCGCCATTATGTCAGATACGGGTTCGTTCCGCTTCGGCAACACCACCTCGGAGGTGTTCACCGTTGCGTCGCACTTGGTCAAGGCGGGTGCGCAACCCGATCGTATCTCGCGCGAGATATACGATACCCGCTCGTGGAGCTACGTCAGACTCCTTGCTCGAGCCCTGGAGCGATTGGGACGAAGCGACGATGGGCGGGTGGCGTGGATCAGTCTGACCAACCAAATGTTCAAAGAGGAGAGGGCCCGTCGGGACCAAACGGAGGGTCTCATTCAATATCCGCGCATGATCGACGGAGTCGAGGTCGCGATGCTCTTTCGTGAACTCGAGGATCGTGACGATGTGCGCGTCAGCTTTCGGTCACGAGAGCGCGTCGACGTCAGTGCATTGGCTCAGGAGTTTGGCGGCGGCGGACACGAGCGTGCTGCAGGCTGTACGGTAAAGGGGCCGCTCGAACAGGCGCAAAAGAGTGTGATCGCCCGAGCGATCGAGGTTGCCCGAGCGTTGGAGGATGAATAGCGTGCGCTCGGGACCGGAAGGGATCCTCAACGTTCTCAAGGAGCCGGGCATAACGTCACACGGAGTCGTCGCGCGACTGCGCCGTATCCTAGGCCTGCGACAAATTGGGCACGGGGGCACCTTAGATCCGGGTGCAGCGGGTGTGTTGCCTGTCTTGGTGGGACGAGCCACCAAACTGATGCCCTACCTCCTCGAACACACCAAGACCTACCGCGCTGAGCTGACGCTAGGGATTGCTACTGAGACTCAGGATGCATCGGGCCCGACGGTTAGAGTGGAGACAGGCTTTGACATTGCGCCCCATCAATTCGCTGATACAGTAGCATCGTTCATCGGGGTGATCGAGCAGGTGCCCCCAATGACGTCCGCCATCCGCCAGGATGGTCGACGCCTTTACGAACTGGCGCACAAGGGTGAGGAGGTCGAACGGTCGCCGCGGCGAGTCCGCATCTATGACGCACACGTGCTCGCTGTCTGGCCTTCTGGCGCTGAGGCGTTGGTGAGCGGGACCCGCGTCCTTCTCGAAATCACCTGCTCCAAAGGGACCTACATACGTACACTCTGTCACGACATTGGCGAACGTCTTGGATGTGGGGCTCATATGTCGTTCCTGGTTCGCACTGCGGTGGGATCGTTGAGGTGTGACTCCAGCTATGCGTTGGAGGAGATTGCCGAGATGGCCCAAACGGGTCGGATTACGGCAGCGCTTCGACCGTTACAGGAGGCGCTCACTCATCTGCCGAGCTGCACGGTCCACGAGGACGAGGTTCGTGCCCTGTGTCAGGGACAGCGATGTACGGTCGATGAGAGTCGCGTCTCTGCGGAGGTCCGCCCGGGATCTGTGCTCGCAGTCACCGACACAGAGGATGACCTTGTATGTGTCGCGCGGTTGGTGCTTGAAGGAGAAGCGTATCGTCTGCAACCGGTGCGGGTGTTTCGATGATCGGGGAACGAAAGAGGCAGGAGACTCCCATGAGTACGGGTCCGTGGTCCAAATGGTCACAAGATGAGTTGCGCGCCTTTACGTATCCCGGCATGGGACCCTCGGTGGTCGCACTCGGTACGTTTGACGGTGTACACCTTGGGCACCAGCGTATCCTCAACGAGGCCGCCGCCATGGGGGAGCGTTTGGGCTGCCCGGCTGTCGCGCTTACGTTTGATCGTCATCCGATGGCGACGCTGGCACCCGAGAGAAGACCCCGGATGTTGACCCCTTTTCCGGTTCGTATCGCTCAGATCGGCAAGAGTGGGGTCCAACACGTGGTGGTGGTTGAGTTTGACCCTTCGTTCACACGGATGACGGCGGAGGGATTTATCGAGGATATCTTACATCGCGCCCTGGGGGCTAAAGGTGTGGTCGTCGGTTACAACTTTCGTTTTGGGCACGGTGCGAAGGGCGACGGCGCGCTCCTACAATCCGGCGCCACAACGTATGGATACGCTGTGAGTGTTGTGCCTCCTGTCGTTGTAGACGGCGTGCCCGTCTCCAGCACCCGGATTCGCCGGGCCCTTGAGTCCGGAGACGTTGAAGAGGCGCGTCTCCTATTGGGACGCCCGTACGCCGTGTACGGCAACGTCGTTCATGGCGACGCTCGTGGGCGGGCGCTGGGGTATCCAACAGCAAACCTCAAGCCTGACGACGATGCACTCTGGCCGGGGGATGGTGTCTACCTCAGTAAAGTGTGTTTGGACGGTGGCGGTGAGTATGCGGCACTTACAGTCATCTCCGACAGACCTAGCTTTGAGCGACATGAACGCAGCATCGAGAGCCTGCTCCTCGACTTCGAAGGCGATTTGTACGGTGTGCATATAAAAGTGGCTCTGCACCGACGCCTGCGAGATATTGTGCGCTTCTCGTCGGTCGAGGAGCTCACCGCCCAGATCGCAAGGGACGTCCAAGCCTCCCGCGAGTACTTCCGCGCCGAATTCCGCTAAATCCCCGAACAATCCCGCGTTTACACTCTTGTGACCAATATGGTATAGTGTTGAAGAATACGACCGTGGTCTGGGGAACTCGCCACCTCCAGCGGTATCCTCAGCTACCGGAGTCTTCAGCTTAAATCGTGAATAGGAGGTGTTGATGACATGGCCACCCAACCGGAAGAGAAACAGGCAATCATCCAAAAGCATCAAAAGCATGAGGGAGACACGGGTTCACCCGAGGTTCAGATCGCGATTCTGACGGAGAGGATCAACTCCCTCTCCCAGCACTTGCAAGCTCACAAAAAGGATCACCATTCCCGTCGTGGGCTTTACAAGATGATCGGAAAGCGCCGGGGTCTCCTTAACTACTTGCAGCGCAAGGATATCATGAGGTATCGAAGCCTCATCGAAGAGCTAGGATTACGGCGATAGTCTTGGAGAGGGCGGGGTACCCCGCCCTCTCTTTGGTAGCGCACTAAATCCTCAATCATCCCCTCTGAATAGGTTTGAACCGCCCCTGACATGGACAAGTTAACGGTGGAGAATACAGGAGGTAGCATTTAATGAAACGCATTTTCGAAATGGAGATGGGAGGTCGCACGTTAGCCTTAGAGACTGGCGAACTCGCTGAACAAGCGAACGGAACCGTCCTGGTGCGCTACGGTGAGACAGTCGTCTTGGTGACGGCGACCATGCAGGACCCGCGTGAGGGGATCGATTTCTTCCCCCTCTTGGTCGACTACGAAGAGAGAATGTATGCGATCGGACGAATTCCCGGGGGCTTTTTTAAGCGTGAAGGCCGTCCCGGAGAGCATGCAACACTGTCCGCGCGAATGATTGACCGCTCCTTGCGCCCGCTGTTCCCCGACGGCTTCCGCAACGACGTTCAAGTGGTGGCGACCGTGATGTCGCTCGACAAGGATAATGCGGCTGACATTCCTGCTATGATCGGCGCGTCGGCAGCGTTGACGATCTCTGACATCCCGTTTGACGGTCCCGTGGCAGGTGTGCGTGTGGGGATGATCGACGGCGAGTTCATCGTGAACCCTACCGTCGAACAAAGCGAATTAACCGAGCTCGACCTTGTGGTGGCGGGGACGAGAGACGCCGTCATGATGGTTGAAGCAGGCGCGAACGAGATGCCTGAAGAGCGCATGCTCGACGCGATCATGTTTGGGCACGATGAGATCAAAAAGGTTATCGCGTTGCAGGATCGTATGCGCCAAGAGGTGGGCAACGAGAAAGTCGAAGTCAACTTGTACGAAGTTGATCCCGACGTAGCGAGCTGGGTGCGAGACCTCGTGGCGGAGCCGCTCGTCGACGCCGTGCAAAGCGTCGAGAAACAGCAGCGGGAGGCGAGCGTCTCGGCGCTCAAGGAGCGCCTCGAATCCGAATACATAGAGGCGTTTGGCCAAGAGGCGTACTCTGAGAAGCGCAAGGACATCTTTAACGTCTTTGACAAGCTCCTAAAAGATCAAGTACGCTCCATGATCACGGTCGACGGCGTTCGTCCCGATGGCCGTAAGCACGACGAAATCCGGCCCATCAGTAGCAGTGTCGGCTTCTTACCGCGCGTGCACGGTTCGGCCATCTTTCAGCGCGGTCAGACACAGGTGGCGACGATTTGTACGCTCGGACTCAAGTCGGATGAGCAGATCATCGACGATTTGGGCGAAGAGGACCGCAAGCGTTACATCCACCACTACAACTTTCCTGCGTTCTCGGTTGGCGAGACTCGACCGATGCGCTCCCCGGGACGGCGGGAAGTGGGTCATGGCGCCTTGGCTGAACGGGCGCTTCTACCCGTCATTCCCAGTGCCGAAGAGTTCCCATATACCATGCGCCTCGTCTCCGAAGTGCTCTCGTCGAACGGTTCGACCTCCCAAGCGAGCGTCTGTGGCAGCACACTCTCGCTAATGGATGCTGGAGTGCCGATCAAACGGCCGGTGGCGGGTATTGCGATGGGACTCGTGAAGCACAACGACCGAGTGGCCGTCCTTTCAGACATCCAAGGGATCGAAGATCACCTCGGCGACATGGACTTTAAAGTGGCCGGCAGCCGTGAAGGTGTCACTGCGCTTCAAATGGATATCAAGATCAGCGGCGTCGATCGTACGATCCTCAAGAACGCACTGGACCAGGCTCGAGTGGGCCGTTTGTACATTCTCGAGCGGATGCTCGAGACGATCGACGAGCCGCGTGATGCGCTCTCACGTTGGGCGCCGCGCATCACGACGCTCAACATTCCCGTGGACAAGATCAGGGACGTGATCGGACCGGGTGGAAAGATCATCCGCAAGATCGTTGAAGAGACGGGCGTTCAAATCGACGTAGAGGACGACGGCCGCATCTTTATCGCCTCGGCGATCGAAGAGGGGACGCGCAAGGCGGTTCAGATGATCGAGAATCTCACTCGGGAAGTCGAGGTCGGCGCAGTGTACTCCGGTAAGGTGACCCGGATTATGAACTTCGGCGCTTTCGTGGAGATCCTCCCAGGAAAAGAAGGGCTCGTCCACATCTCTAAACTCGCTCACGAGCGAGTCGGGAAGGTGGAAGACGTCGTGAATGTTGGCGATGAGCTCGAAGTAAAAGTGACGGAGATCGACAACCTCGGCCGCATCAATCTCTCGCGCAAAGCGCTCCTGCCGCTTCCTGAGGGGATGACCGCCGAAGAAGAGAATGGACGCCACGAAGGTGGGCGCGGCGAAGGCGGACGCAGCGAGGGGCGAGGACCCCGGCGCTCTCCCGGACGCTCGGGATCTCCCCGAGGTCGATAAAACGCCGGCCGGAGGAGTCGGAGCGTTGGCTTCGAGTGAAACGAGAAAAGGCGATGGCCTCGTGCGTGTGCGCAACGGTCGGGTGGTGGAGATCGTCGCCCGACACGACGCGTTCACAGAGGCGCTCGTCGAGATAGAGAGCCATCTCCATGAGCGCGCCATCAGCATTCATGCATTGACGGGTCCGCTCGAGGTGGGCGATGAGGTGGTACTCAATACCACAGCAGTCGCCTTGGGTTTAGGCACGGGTGGGTACCACTTCGTAATGGCTGTAAGTGGCCGCACGCAGGATTTCTGCGGACAGGGCCACATTATGAAAGTACGGTATACGCCCTCTCAAGTGAGCGTGCAGACCGTTGAAGAAGAGGGAAGCCCATACCGATCCGAGATGGAGGGGATTCCCGATCTTGAGGAGATGCCGGCGCTGGTTGGGACGTTGCATAGTCAGCTTCCGATCGTAGCCGGCGTAATCCGCTCCTCGGCGCCGGGCGCACGGATCGCCTATATCATGACGGATGGGGCCGCTCTACCTGCGGCCTTCTCTCGTTTGGCACGTAAGCTACGCGCGAACGGAGTGATCGACGCGGTCCTGACGACCGGGCATGCGTTCGGCGGTGAGTTTGAGACCGTTACGCCGCAATCTGCCTTTGCTGCGGCTAAAGCTGTGGCAAAGGCCGACGTGATCATTGCAGCAATGGGTCCCGGGGTCGTGGGCACTGGGACATCCCTGGGCACGACGGCCCTCGAACAGGGGCCTCTCCTGGATACCGCAGGGGCGTTGGGCGCCGCTCCCATCGGCATCGTGCGTGCCAGCGGCGCTGACGCACGGGAGCGTCATCAAGGGATCAGCCATCACTCAATAACCGCGCTGACACGCTTTACCCAAACGCCAGTGAGAGTCCCGCTAAGCAGTGCCCCCACTCAAACGCTGACCGACCGTGTTCGGCGCCAAGCGGATTTGATCGCCGCTCGTGGCCACCAGGTCGTGTGGGAAGACGGTAAAGGCGCGTACGCAGTGGCCCGAGCTCTGCTCGAGAGACACGATATTCGTGTGACGACCATGGGGCGGAGCGACGCCGAAGATCCGTACTTCTTCTGGATCACTGCGGCGGCCGGAGCGTCTGCGCTGCGCTTGTTAAAATCTGAGCTGCGACGTGAGTCCATTGATTGAGATCTTTGCGGATTTACACGTGCACATTGGGCGCACCACCTCAGGAGCTCCTGTTAAAATCGCGGCTTCGGACCGCCTCACATTTCCGAGTATTTTGGAAGAGGCGGCAGAGCGCAAGGGGCTCGACATGGTGGGTATTGTCGATTGTGCGAGTGTCGGTGTCTTGGCCGACGTGGCGACAATGATCGAGCAAGGCGAAATGTTACCAGTGAACGGCGGAGGACTCCGGTATCGCGATCGACTCACAGTCATCCTTGCAGCGGAGGTTGGTGCGAACGCCCACGGCAATGAGGCGCATTTCCTCACATATCTGCCGAACTACGAGGCGGCTCGATCCTTCTCCGACGCGCTCGCACCGCACGTTACCAATCGGCAGCTCAGCTCGCAAAAGGCCCGACTCCGAGCGGCTGAATTGCTCGAACTCGCTCACGATGTCGGGGGGCTATTCGTCCCCGCTCACGTCTTCACACCGCACAAAGGGTACTACGGCCACTGCAGCTCGAGCCTGTACACCTCGTTTCCGCAGGCCGCCTCGGCGATTGCCGCGGTAGAGCTTGGTTTGAGCGCCGACACCGCAATGGCCTCTCGCATCAGCGAACTTGACGCTATCTCGTTCCTCAGCAATTCCGACGCACACTCGCTCAAACGAATCGGTAGGGAGTACAACCGCCTGCGTGTCGACAGTGTCAGCTTTGCAGGACTCAGGCGTGCACTCGTGAGAGAATCGGGCGGCGTGGTAAACAACTACGGGCTCGATCCGCGCCTCGGAAAGTACCATCTTACGTGGTGTCACCGCTGCGATCGCCGCATCCCCTTGAAAGCTGACCGTCATTGTCCCCACTGTGGCGCCAACGACATGACCGTCGGCGTGCACGATCGCCTTGAGGAGATTGCGGATCGCTCGGCTGCTGAAGCCGCGACGGCACTCAGGGAGCGACCTGGGTATGTTCACCAAGTGCCGCTGGAGTTCGTCCCGGGCGTGGGCGCCCGCACGATGGATCGTTTGTTGAACGCGTTTGGCACGGAGATGGACATCTTACATCGTGTCACACCGGAACAACTTGCCGAAGTGGTCCCCGCGCGTGTGGCAGCGGCGATCGTGTCGGCGCGGAATGGGCGATTGGCTTTGCAATCGGGTGGCGGCGGCGCGTATGGACGGGTAGCCTGCTTACGTGATACCGAGTGACATTCATATTCAGCCGTCTTGGGGCATACGATGGAATGCGTCGGTGGATGTGGATAAGCCCTAGCCGCCGGGCGCGAATGGGTATTCCCTCCCAGGATGGTGAGCTTCCATGTCCGCAGTCGGCATCGTAGGCACGCAATTTCTTGAGTACTTTCGCAGTCGGATCGTGATCTACGCACTTGTCGTAGCCCTCTTTGGTTTGGGATGCGTGGCAGGTGGAATTGCAGTCGGAGTGATACATGACGAGAGTCGCGCGGAACTTTCGGCTTTCCTTGACGGATACCTGGTGTACGTAGGCGGTGCATCGGACGAAGCCGCCCCTCAGTCGACGGCGGGCGCAGTCCTTCCGCAAGCCCTGCGCGGAGCGCTCCTTCCCTGGCTATTGGGGCTGACTATTTTGGGGGCGCCGGTCATCCTTGCACTCGTATTTTTACGCGGCTTCGCTCTTGGGTTTACGCTCGTATTCCTCTTTGATCAACTCTCATTTCGCGGTCTGCTTTTGGCGTTTGTCGGCATTTTGCCGCAGTCTCTCTTCGCGATTCCGGCCGTATTCTTGGCTAGTGGCGCCGCCGTCACCTTCTCCTTGGGGGCGGTGAAGCTCTTGGCAGGGCGCCGCCATGAAGGTGGCATCTTCTCGCAGTTGGCGACGGCCACACTCCTTACACTGATTGCCGCCGGCATGATCGCGTGCTCCGTATGGGTGCAGGGAAATGTGTCGCCGGTGCTGATCGAGACATTCTCTGGCTACATTCGCGCCTAACAAGCGCGCGATAACGCTCCACTCGCTGCTTTGGGGCAGGTGAGATAGGGAAGCTTAGAGAACGTGAAGCACTACGACAATACAGCGTACCTGAAGAAGGGGCTGTACGAGTGACCGCTCAGACGAAGCGCCCGACTCAGCGGGCTGAACGACTTGACCGTGTCCTCATCATCGTCCTGGACAGCGTTGGGGTGGGCGACGCACCTGACGCGAACGAGTTCGGGGATGAGGGGAGCAACACACTCGCAAATACAGCGCGGGCCGTTGGTGGCCTCAGCCTACCGCATTTGGAGAGGCTCGGGCTCGGGAACTTGACGACCATCGAGGGTGTACCGCCCCGCGCGGACACCCAAGGCGCCTACGGTCGCATGAGAGAGGTGTCGCGGGGCAAGGACACCACGACAGGCCATTGGGAGCTGATGGGCGTCCCGCTTGACTCCCCTTTTCCTACATATCCCAACGGCTTCCCACCCGAGTTGATCGAGGCATTTGAGGCCCGCATCGGCCGGAAGGTACTTGGGAATCGGGTGGCTTCCGGCACTCAAATCATCGAGGCGTTGGGCGCTGAGCACGTCGCCTCGGGTCGACCGATCGTCTACACATCGGCCGACAGCGTCTTTCAGATTGCCGCACATATCGACGTCATCTCAGTGGACGACCTTTACGCGATGTGTATGCTAGCACGTGAGTTGCTGGTTGGCAAGCACGCCGTCGGACGCGTCATTGCCCGTCCTTTCACAGGCTCGCCCGGGGAGTTTGTCCGCACGGCAGATCGCAAGGATTTCAGCCTCGAGCCACCGGCGCCCACGCTACTCGACCAAGCGGTCGGAGCTGGGTTACAGGTGCATGCCATCGGGAAGATTGTCGACATCTTCGCTGGCCGCGGCGTCACGCACTCGACCCACACCGCCAATAACATGGAGGGGGTCGACCAGGCCTTGGCTCATTTGCGCGGCCTGAACGGTCGTGGCATCGTCTTCGCGAACTGCGTCGACTTCGATGCCTTGTGGGGGCACCGCAATGATCCCGTGGGCTACGCCCGAGGTCTCGAAGCGTTTGATGCACGCGTGCCCGAGTTGATCGCCGCGCTCGGAGAGCACGATGCGCTCGTCATCGTAGCTGACCACGGATGCGATCCGACGACGCCCAGCACGGATCATTCGCGCGAACTCGTTCCACTCCTCATCTGCGGGCCTCGTATCCAACCCGGTGTCGATTTAGGGGTGCGCCCGACCTTTGCGGATCTCGGTGCGACCGTTGCCGACGCGCTACACATTGTGGCGCTGGAGCACGGGGAGAGTTTCTGGCCACTCATACAACGCCGGGAGTAGCCTTAGCTGTCGGATGTGTCGTCCGAGTGTTCTAAAGCACCGAGATGCACCGGGGGAGTGGAGTCGGTGGCTCAACCTACCTTTCGCATGTTTGACATCATAGCTAAAAAGAGAGACGGTGGCGTCCTATCAGACGCCGAGATACGCTGGACCATTTCGGAGTACAGCGCAGGCGCCATCCCGGATTACCAAATGTCAGCCCTGTTGATGGCGATTTGTTTGCGCGGAATGGACGAGTCGGAGACCACCGCGTTGACCAAGGCGATGGTCGCGTCAGGCGATCAGCTCGACCTCAGTCCAGTTCAGGGCGCGAAAGTGGACAAGCACTCAACGGGTGGGGTCGGTGATAAAACGACTCTTGTACTAATTCCTGCCGTCGCCGCGAGTGGACTGGGCGTCGCCAAGATGTCCGGGCGCGGGTTGGGCTACACCGGTGGCACGCTTGACAAACTGGAGTCGATTCCCGGAGTGCGCACCGATCTCAGCCAAGGGGCGTTCTTAGCTCAACTACAACAGATCGGAGCTGTGGTTTGTGGCCAGACAGCCAACCTTACACCGGCGGACAAGAAGCTGTACGCATTGCGCGATGTAACGGCGACGGTCGAGAGTATCCCTCTCGTTGCCGCGAGCGTGATGAGCAAGAAGATTGCTGCCGGCGCTGATGCAATCCTCCTCGATGTGAAGGTAGGGCGAGCGGCCTTTATGAAATCGAAGTCCGACGCGCTCAAGCTGGCCGAAACAATGGTCGCCATTGCCAAAGGAGTAGGGCGCCCCGCGGTCGCATGGGTGACTCGGATGGATCAACCGCTCGGATGGGCCGTCGGTAACCTCCTTGAGGTGTACGAAGCCGTCGAGACGCTTCAAGGCGCAGGTCCGCCTGACTTGAGGGAGTTGTGCGTCGAGCTCGGAGCTGAGATGCTCGTTTTGGGGAGGGTGGCCTGCGACTTGAACGAGGGGCGCACGCGCCTGGCCGACGCCCTGGCGTCTGGTGCCGCGTACGACGTATTCGAGCGCATGATCGCCGCTCAAGGTGGGAATCTTACTGCCCTTTCACGGATGAAGAACGAGGCTCATCCTGAAGGGTACGTGACGAGGACGGTGCACGCCGAGGTCTCCGGGGGCATCGAGTGCATCGACGGCTTAGAAGTTGGCTTGGTAGCGATGAGTCTTGGCGCCGGACGGGCGACAAAGGACGATGAGATTGACCCCCACGTCGGAGTGCGACTCCGTAAGAAAGTGGGGGATCACGTCACTTTGGGAGAGCCGCTGGTCGAAGTGGTCGCTCGAAATGACGAGGCGGCCGGCTCCGCCGAGGCACGGCTGAGAGAGGCCTTCGAGATCGGCCCCAAGCGAGAGAGCCCGGCGCCTGCATTGCTCATACATCGCGTCGAGTGATAGCGACACCTCAATTAGGAATACGTGCCTAGGTGGACGAATATCATGAAGTGCCGAGAAGTCGGGTGGCATCCTCGACCATGGCACGGCGGATGCCGCATGCGACGTGACGCATGTGGGAACACGCACTTGGAGGTCGGTAGAATGCGGAAGGAATCCTGGCGTTGGATCGGATTGGCGGCGCTCGTCGCCCTATTGGTGACATTTCCCGGTTTGGGTGCCTCCGAGGCGCAGGAGTTTGATCTCAACTCGAAATCCGCCGTGTTGATGGACTTTCACTCCGGTCGGATTCTCTATGAGATGAATGCGCACGAACAACTGCCACCCGCGAGCGTCACCAAGATGATGACGCTCACCCTCGCGCTGGAGGCGATCCGGGATGGGCGCGCGACGTATGAAGAGTTGGTAAGTGTCAGCGACTATGCGGCCGGTATGGGTGGCACCCAGATCTGGTTGGAGCCCGGAGAACAGATGCCCTTGGAGGATCTACTCTTTGCGATTGCAGTAGGATCCGCAAATGATGGGGCGGTGGCAGTGGCCGAGCACCTGGCAGGCTCCGAGCCGGCTTTTGTCGATGCGATGAACGCAAAAGCCAAAGAGTTGGGGATGAGAAACACTACGTTTGCCAATCCCTCCGGCCTGCCGCCGAATTCAGTGGGGAAAGAGGGGCCGCACGTGACCACAGCCTACGACCTCGCGGTATTGGCCCGTTACGCCATGCAACTGCCTCGGTTTACGGAGATCGTCTCGACCTGGGGGCCTGTTACCATGCGCCCTGAGACCATTCAACGTCCGGTGCTGTGGAATTACAACAAGCTTCTCAATACGTACCGTGGCCTTACAGGAATCAAGACGGGGATGACGAGTGAAGCCGGTTACTGTCTGGCGGCATCCGCGGAGCGTGATGGCGTCCGCCTGATCGCGGTCACTTTGGGGGCGCCCACGAGTCAACAGCGCGACAGCGACATTCGCCGCATATTGGACTACGGATTCTCACGGTTGCGCGCGGTACACGTTGCCGATAAGGGCGCTCAGGTGGCGGAGGTCGAGATCAATAAGGCCAAGGAGCCTGCCCTGGGAGTCACAGCGGCCGATGAGCTCGTCATCTCGATGGAGAAAGAGGCAAACGTCGAACCTGAGACCGAGATTGTCTACACGCGGCAACTGGTGGCGCCTATCGCCGAGGGAGAGGTCCTCGGTTATCTGGCCGCATCGATCAGTGGGGAAGAGGTCGGCCGGATTCCGCTGGTCGCTAGTCGCAGCGTCGAGCGGGCTTCAGCGATGCAACTCATCGCACGGTTCTTCCTCCGTTTCGTCGGCGGCTCCTGATCGCCCCAATCGGCGAATCAAAAAAAAGGAATCTTCGTCCCGGATTCGAAAGAGTGGCCTACTACAGCTTTCGGACCGGGACTCGTTATTTTTGGGTCCAACGAGTCTCCTAAGGAATGGCAACCTAACTCGTCTACTCATGTTGTCTAAGGGGAGGGCGGCGCCCATGGGGGTAGTTGCGAAACGGATCGGTCAGACGCTCATTGTGTACCTGGACGGAGAGTTTGATCTCCACGCGGCCGGACCCTTTAAGACGGTCGTGGCAGACGCCTTCGCCAGAGATGAGAGACTCCGGCACTTGATCATCAAGATGTCCGACGTGACGTTCATGGACAGCTCAGGAGTGGGAGCAATACTGGGTCGTTATCGCGATTTGCGAGAGCGCGGAGGGCGCTTGATGGTGGTCGGACTGCAGATGCCGGTGCGCAAAGTGTTTGACTTCTCTGGAATGTCGCGTGTCATCTCTGTCTTTGAGTCGGAGGGACATGCATTAGCCAGCCTTTGAGCGTGAAGGAGGAGTTCCGTGTCACCTTCCATTTCGGATCAGTGCGTTAAAATCGAGTTTCTCAGCCTCCCTGAGAACGTCGCCTTTGCACGGGCGGCCGTGGCGGTCTTCGCGTCACGCCTCGACTTCACTGTGGACGAGATTGATGAAATTAAAGTGGCCACCTCCGAGGCGGTCTCAAATTCTGTCGTACACGGATACCGAGGCACCAGTGGCGAGGTACGCCTGATCCTCGACGTCCAAGATGGTGCTCTCGTCATCACGGTCGAGGATGACGGATGCGGTATCAAAGATGTGGCCTGGGCCACCCAGGCGGCGCACACCACCGAACCGGAAGAGCGCATGGGACTAGGCCTCGTCTTTATCCACGAATACATGAACGACGTCGTGGTACGGTCGAAGCCGGGGCGGGGCACGAGTGTACGAATGCTTAAAGCGCCGGTCCAGGCCGGCCGTCCGCCTGAATCCGGACCGTCGCGTCCGACTCCGGTCCAGCACTAGGACGGTACGAGGGGAGGGAGGACGCCCAAAGTGAGTGAGGCCATCGATGTGATGACCGAGGGATATCAGCAGCGTTCCCGTGACGAGACTCGCGCGTTGATCGCTGCTGCTCAACGAGGTGACATCCACGCTCGCGACCAGTTGGTCGAGGGCAACCTGCGACTCGTCCACAGTATCGCCCAGCGTTACCGCGGCCGCGGTTACGACCCCGACGACGTGTTTCAAGTCGGAGCGATCGGACTGGTCAAGGCGATCGAAAAGTTCGACCTTAGTTATGACGTCGCCTTTTCGACGTACGCTGTTCCCCTCATCATCGGCGAAATTCGACGTTATTTGAGGGAGGATCAACCCGTGAAGCTGGGCCGCACAGTCAGGGAGTCTGCCGCCCACGTCAGATCTGTCCGCGATCAGCTGATGCATAGGTTGGGTCGCTCACCGACCCCTGATGAGATCGCCGCTAAGGTGAGTATGAGCCCCGAAGAGGTCGTCATGCTCCTCGACACGGATCAGCAGCCGATAAGTCTCGACCAACCGGTTGATGTCGGTGAAGGCCGTCCCCTCTTTTTACGGGATCAGTTGGCTGTCGAAGACGGCGATGCGAGCGTTGATTCACTCGCGCTCGCTCAAGTGCTGCGGGATCTCAGTGACGAGGAGCGACTCGTGGTCTCTCTGCGCTATCTAAAGCAGTACTCCCAAACGCGTGTCGCTGAGGTAATATCGTGTTCCCAAGCGCACGTCTCGCGTCTCGAAAAGCGCATCATCGAGCGGCTCCGGCGCCTTTGGGTCTCCTAAGACGCACCGGAGCCGCTTCCTTCGTCAGTCGTATCCCCCCACCAGTGGTTACATTTGCTTAGAGGGCGACATTCCCCATTCCGAGAAATAGGCATGCGCACGGCATGAGAGCGTTCCCCCGTATTACAAACGCAGCAGAGAATGCAGCAATCGTCGTAGCAACAGACGGGTTGGAAAAAGGAGTGGCAGGAATGATCATTCCCGGGGAGAAGGTGCTTCTCCGGCCGATCGAGCCAGAGGATTTTCCCACTCTGGTGGCATGGGGCAATGACGCGGAGATCACCGCGTTCATTGAAGGAGATTACCCGCGCACGGTGGCTGAGTGTCCTGAATGGTACCAAAACGGGAAGGCGAACCGCCACAGTCAGCGTTTTGCAATTGGCGTCCGCAGTGAGAAGGGCGATCGGCTCATTGGCGACATCGAGCTCGATCACATAGCCTGGAGGAGTGGCGACGCCGAATTGCGCATCCGTATCGGCGAGAAAGAGTGTTGGGATCAAGGATACGGAACCGAGGCCGTTCACCTCCTCGTAGAGCACGCGTTTGAACGCATGAACTTGGCCCGCATTTATTTGCGTGTCTTTTCGTCCAACAAGAGGGCGATTCGCTGTTATGAGAAGTGCGGATTTCGCAAGGAAGGGCGTATGCGCCGCCAGGGAGCGGGCGGAGCTCCCGTGGTTGTTTACCTCATGCGACTTCTCAAATCCGAGTTTGTCTCCGACAGTTCAAGTGACGTCGGCCATCGTCGCGGCTCCGCTCGACCTGCTTAATCGGTATTAAGCGGACCCACTTCGCGGTTCCCGTGCGGGGAACCACCAAGATAGAGGCGCCTCCTTTGCAATCTAAGTGGGGGCGCCTCTCTACTTATCGTAAAAACCCATACTCTCTAAAGGAACGACTCTGTTAGGTGTCGAAGCATCCCTATCAACAGCTAAAGGTCAGATTGGCAAATTTCTCCCCGCAGCACCCCACCTAGTCAGGACTCGGAGGTCGATAGTGATGCTCGATATCTTCATCAAGGGCGGCCCCCTGATGATCCCGCTCTTGGTGCTTTCCGTCCTAGCAGTCGCGGTCGCACTGGAGCGTACCTGGTACCTGATTAAGACTCGCTCCGACAACGATGAAATGATGGACGAGGTAAAGCTCAACCTCGAAGCAGGCAACCTCCTCGAAGCAATGCAAGTGGTGAAGGAGGCGCGGGGACCCGTAGCAGCTATCGTCGCAGCCGGCATCGCCTACAGTGATCGAGACAAGGATGCCATACGCGCCCACCTCGAAGAAGTAGGCCAAGACGAAGTGTTTAAGATGGAGCGTGGCCTTGGCCTCCTTGGGAGTATCGTGGCCATGGCGCCGTTGATCGGTTTGCTCGGCACCGTCATCGGGATCATTCGCAGCTTCCGTGTGCTGGGAGCCTTCGAAGGCATCACCGGCAATCCTGCAGCCCTTTCGATCGGTATCGGCGAGGCGTTGATCACCACCGCAGCCGGACTGGTTGTGGCCATTCCGGCCATGGCGATCCATAACTGGATCGGTGGAACGATCGAGCGACGAGTACGGGAGATGAATCGCCGGGCTTTGGAGCTAAGTGACGTGCTGGCGAGGCGGGGTGGAGACGCGTGAATATCCAAAGCCGCGTGACCTCCCGGTCACGCCCCCGCATCGAGTTGTTGCCGATGATCGACGTGACGCTCTTCCTTCTCATCTTTTTCATGCTCTTCACCACGTTTAAGACCAACGAAACCGGTTTGCAGGTCGATCTTCCCCGAGCCGCTACGGGAACACAAGCGCCAACCAATCTCACGGTCACGATCACAAAGAGCGGCGCGATCTACTTAGAAGATCGCCTGGTCACACTGGCCAACCTGCGAGGCGAAGCGGAGCAGGTTGCGGCACAGAATCCCGATGCGACTGTTACCATCCGCGGTGATAGTGAGTCGTACTGGGAGCACGCCGTGGGCGTGATGGATACAGCCCGGCAGGCGGGCCTCTCACGGTTCGCATTCGGCACTCAACCCACAGCGCCTTAGCGCTTTGGCTCTCGTTACTCATTAGGGATGTGAGGAAATGGAGTATCAGAGTGATCGCGAGCGGAGTCTGCCACTGTTTTTAGTGATGTCATTGGCGGTCCACGCACTTCTTTTTCTGATCGGCCCCCAACTCGTTTCGGGGATTCTCCCTAGCCTGCAACCGGGCGATCAAGGTGGGCTCACCTATGTGACACTTGTCGACGCCCCTTTGACCGAGCGGCCCAGGGCGGCGGTACAAGCCCCCGCGCAAAGGCCCGAAGCGCGGCCTTTGCCCGAGTCACGGCCTGAGCCACAGCCCAGCAACACTCCCGAGCCCGTGATGGTACCTGAAGTCCCAGTTGAGAACGCTGCGCCGACCCCGACCAACAACCGGCCTCAAACGGTGGAAAGCGTCGTGGCTGAGCCGGCTCAACCCGAGCCGACCGTGGTCGCCGCCCGTCCGGAGCCCACTGCGGCCGAGGAGGCGGTGCAACCTCGCCCAGTCGCACAACCGGTTCAGCCGACACCCGTCCCCGTCCTCACCAGCGAGCGGGGCGAAATAGTCGTTGCTGATACCACCGCAACAGCCGATAATTCGGCCGATCCAGCTGGTGCGACGGCATCCTCAGCTGTCCAAGGGGAGCCCCGCCAAAGCGTTCAGCCTCCTCAACGCACGCAGAGCGTCGAGCCGCTTCCATCGGGTACGGCTGCCGCTGAAGATGTCGCATCGGCCGCGCCCGACGCCGAGATCGCGCAGGAACCGGCACTACCGCCGGCGGGGGAGTCAATGGTGCGCGACTTCGGTGGGAGCACCTTCCCTAAAAATGCAGTTGGGCTGGTACAAGGCACGGTGACGGTGGAAGTAGCCGCAATCGTAGGGGCGGACGGGCGAGTACTTGAAACTGTAATCGTCGACGGCAGCGGTATTAGTGTCGTGGATACGCACGCGACGAATGTCGTAACACACCTAATTCCTTTTAAGCCTTACGACGATACGTACGAGATAAGGATCTTTATCACATTCAATAGTGACGAACAGAGTCGTCTGCTCTTTAGATATGGCGAGTTCATTAATTCACCGCCTACGGTGGGAACTTATTCGTCCGACGGGGGTCGTTAAGAGAGTGTTAGGAGGTAAAGTGAGCCCGTGATCAGAGTGAATGAGGCTACTCGTAACGACCGTTCGCTGCGCCGGACCGCGCTTTGGCTAGGAGTGATCTGCTTGCTCTTGGCGGGGCCGTGGCATGCCTACGTATCGGCTGCTACCGCGTCATTAATTGCGCCATCGGACGACACCGCCGCGAGTCCGCCTGTAGACGTGAGACTCTCCAATGAGTACATAGCAATCATTGTGAATGCAACCGAACAGAACACAGCACGCTTCGCCGTCGAGACGACGGGAGGCGATCCCGATCGTGTGAGCGACGACAATAGCCCGCTCATTTATAAGGTGCCGGGGCAGAGTCCTTGGACATCGTATACGACGATTCGTATCGACGGCACGGACTACGTATTTGGTGGCGAGCCCACCGAGCGAGCAGGGAGGGCGGGCTCCACGGGTGAGGAGTTGTTTGCGCCGCGTCTGGTGGACGATAATCGGATCGAGGCGGCGTACCGGATTGGCCCGCTCGAAGTGACGCAAGTCCTGAGCATTATTCGGAGTACGACGACTGGGCTGCTCGACACCGTGCGCATCGCGTACGAGCTCGACCACGTGGGCGACCGTCCTGCCGATGTGGGCCTGCGTCTGATGCTCGACACCATGTTGGGACAAAACGACGGCGCGCCCTTTCGCGTCGAAGAACTCGCCATCACCAGCGATACGGCGTTTGACGGTGAGTTGATTCCTGAGTTTTGGCAGGCGTTCGATTCGTTGGCCGACCCGCGTGTTACGGCGCAAGGGAGTCTGCGCGGACGCGATATCACCCCTCCGAGTCGCGTAACGTTCTCCAATTGGGGCGCGCTGGCGGACGGCTTGTGGGACTTCGTATTCGAGCCCGGACGAGACTTCACGCGTCTCGGGGAGTTTGAGCTGGATAGCGCAACGGCAATGTATTGGGAGCCTGAACGGCTACAGCCGGGGGAGCGGCGCCAGTACGTGGTGCACTACGGTCTCGGGGGCATCTCCATCTCACCGGAACAACTCTCATTAGGGGTTACCTCACCGGCCTCGGTTACTGCTGAACCAGATCGGGAAGTGACATTCCCCATCGTGGCTTACGTGCAGAATACCGGCGAAGGTGAAGCGCGAGAGGTGTTCGCCCGACTCTCGTTACCTTCCGGCTTGAAACCGGCAGAGGGTGAGACTCTCGATCGCCGACTCGGTACACTACCACCGGGACGGACAGCTCAAGTCACCTGGCGCGTGGCGTTGGATCGAGCCGTGGGCGGTGAGTTGACGTACACCGCTAGAGTCGAAGCGATCAACGCCGAAGCGAACGAAGTGCGGCGCGCCGTAAGTGTCGTCGCTCCGGCTAAGCTGTCAATCGAATTGGTGGAACCGAACGGAAAGCTACGGATTGCCGAGGACGCATGGCAGCCTCTTCCGTACAAAGTCTCCGCCCGAGTCTCAAACTCCGGTGGATCGGATGCAGAGAGCGTCACACTCCGGTGGGAGGCTCCGGTTGGGTTGGAGGTGGCCGCGGGTGACCGAACCGAAAAGCCCATCGGACCCTTGGCGACCGGCGAGTCGACTGAGGTGAGTTGGCACATTCGCCCGGCCACAATCACTGAGTCTCAGCCGTACCCCTTCGTCGGCAACTTGGCTTACTCCGTCAAGGGTGTGATAGCAGGTCAAGAAGAAGAGCAGCGCGCGGACGGATTCTTGGATATCCCTGCACTGGCGAGCGCGGTTAAAGTTGATACGTCCCAGCAGGAGCGCGTCTCGGTGGGAGAGTACGTCATGGTGCGCATTGCAACGCAGAACATCCGCACATTTTATGGGGCGCAACTGAAATTGGAGTACGATCCACGAGCGTTAGAGCTTGTGGGCGGTCCACTCGGGGTCGACCGAGGCCGTCTTTTTATTGAGGGCGCCGCCGAGCCAACTTACCTTGCGTGGACCGCTCCCAGGCATGAGATAAGTGATGAGGGCACCCGAGCCACGATCCAAATTGGCGGTGACCGTCGCGGAGCCGCTCGTCCCACCCTGCATTGGGTGAGTGACACACTGGCGACGCTGCGCTTCCGTGCATTAACCAGGGGTGATCACGTAGTGAGAATCCTGCCGCAAGATGTACGGATCTACGACCGCCAAAACCAAACGGTGCGGGTGGATCAAATACAAGATGGCACGATCCGGGTACGGGGGCAATGAGGAGGATGAAAGACGTGCAAGCAACGGAGGTTAGTCAAATGAGACGGTTAGGGTTCACGTTCGCCTTGGCGCTCCTCGTCGCCCTCTTGGGGCTCCGGGGAGCCGCTTCGGCGCAGGATGTGGTCGACGTCGGTCCCTCGCACTGGGCGTACGAAGCGGTAAAGGATCTCGTCGAAAGAGGGTATCTGGCCCTGGACGACGGGCGTTTTCGCGGTGGCGACTCCGTCGATCGCTTCACGTTGGCGACGACAGTCGCACGGATCTTGCACGACATAGAGACGGGCGCTGTCACCCCCCAGAGTCAGTCGGACGTCGAGTTGTTGCGCCGGGTAGTGAACGAGTTCCGGGAGGATTTGGTAGAGGCGTACGCCCGAATCGAAGAGGCTGAAGGGCAGATCGACCGGACCGGCAAAAATCTTGCGGCGACCGACGATACAGTATCGAATGTGATCGCGCAGCTCGGTCGTTTGCAAAGTGAGTTGCAATCGCAGTTGGAGAGTGAGCTACAGAGTCAGTCAGAGAGCATCGATCGCGCGCAAGCGGCTTTGCGCAGTGAGATGCAGGAGAACGTAAGCGCTTTGCGGGGGCTGATCGACGACTTGGCGGCCTCGCTCGGCGAAAGCACCGCGTCGGTCCGTCAACAGTCGGCGAGTGGGCAAGAGGCGCTGCGAGGCGAAGTGAGCGATCTGATCGCTACTCTTCGAGCAGATGTAGATGATCGCTTTGCTCAAACTGATCTGCGGCTCGACGAGTTGGCTGGGAGTACGGCTGACGACGTAATGGCCCTACAAGAGTCTCTTAACCAAGTGGCAGGCGATCTTCGCGGGTTGGCGACGGGCGCTGATGCGGCGCTCGAGGAGATTCGGAGCCAACTCAATGCACAGGCAGAGGCGTTAGCGGCCCAGCAACTCGCCGTTGAACAGCAGCGCGGTGAGTTGGAGAGCCGACTCTTGGAGCAGTCCGAAACCTCTTCGGGGCAATTCGACGCCCTGTCGGCATCCGACCGGGCGATGTTGGCCTCGTTGGAGACGTTGGAAGCAACGTTGAGCGAACTCGATGAGCAAGTGGCTTCACTGCAGACCGATGTGGATGAAATGTCGGCGGTCACCGCTCAGATCGAGGGTCTGCGGGTACGTGTCGATGGTGTTGAGCGCGAGCTCCTGGCGCTGCAGAGCCAAATCGGACTCTCTGAAGAGCAAATGTCTGCTTTAAGTGAGCGTCTGATGAACGAGCTGGAATCACAATACCAGCACAGCTTCTTGCTCTCCGGTAACGTGTCCCAAGAGCTCAAGGAGTTGCGCGAGGAGTTCAACAGCTACCGTCAGTCGACGGAGGCCGATCTATCTAAGGCACGGCAGGCACAAACCTTTGGTATCATTGGTGCGCTCCTCGGCCTGATCGGTCTCGCCAACTGACAGCTTAGTTCCCTGCACTCCGAGGGGCTCGTCTTGGAGAATGCCGGGATCGAGCCGACGTAATTCTGGAGATACTGTAGAGAGGGCGCCTTCGGAGTTCTAACGTGAGGCGTCTTCTCTTTTGCGCGACCGAGGCACTCACGTGTACACTCACAATAAGGACCGAGGAGCGCCCACCAATGGATCACCCGGTTTAACAACTACCCGAGAGACGTTGGGATGACGATCAATGAATGACGAAATTTACCTGGATAGCGCTGCTACGACTAAGGCTCTTCCTGAAGTTGTGTCCGCAGTGACGGAGAGTCTGGTTCAAGGGTACGGGAATCCTTCCTCACTCCATCGCAAGGGGCTTGAAGCCGAGCGACTCGTAAGGGAGGCACGCCGGCGAGTGGCCTCAGCGCTCGGTGTTGAGGAGCGTGAGGTTTACTTCACGTCCGGTGGAACAGAAGGGAACCACTTAGCCATTAAGGGCGCCGCTCGTGGGGCGAGCCGTCGAGGACAGCACATCGTGACCACGACGATTGAACATTCGTCCGTGTTGACAGCGTGCCGAGATTTGGAGGTGGAAGGGTTTCGAGTCACCTTCGTCGACCCTGACGGTGAAGGTCGCATTCATCCAGAGAGCGTCGCGCGGGCGGTGGGCGCACAGACATCGGTTGTGAGCGTTATGGCCGTCAATAATGAGGTTGGCTCCATTCAACCGCTACAAGCGATTGGCCGGGCGATCCGCGCAGTGAAAGACGACGTAATCTTTCACGTGGACGGGGTGCAAGGGTTCCTAAAGGTGCCTATCGTGCCACAGCACCTGGGGATTGATCTCTTTACGTTGAGCGGTCATAAGATTCATGCGCCTAAAGGGGTCGGAGCCCTCTACGTGCGCCGCGGGGTGAAGGTGCTCCCGCTATTTGGCGGAGGTGAGCACGAGCGCGGTCTTCGGTCCGGGACCGAGAATGTGCCGGGCATTGTCGGACTTGGGACTGCTGTTCGGATCGTGGGCGCCCAAGCATACGCCGAGCGGCTCTCCCAGTTGAAAGCTCGCTTCATCGAGGCGCTTGCGGGCGTGTCGGATACCTATGTGAATGGTCCAGAAGGTGTGGATTGCGCTAGTCACATCGTCAACCTCTCGTTTCCCGGCGTACGGGGTGAGGTACTCTTGCACGCTTTGAGTGAACGCGGTGTATACGTCTCTACAGGATCTGCGTGCTCCTCGAAGCATGGAGAAGCGAGCCATGTGCTACAGGCTATGAAGGTCCAACCTGCAAGGCTCGAGTCCTCCATTCGCGTGAGTCTCTCCTACATGTCGACTGAGGATGAGGTGATGAAGGGAGCCCGGATTCTGCGTGATGTCGTAGCGGAATTGCGGTCGAGTTTACGCGCTTAAACGTTCGATTTTTAGGTGAATGAGGTGCGAAGTGATGTACGACGTCATTCTCGTCCGCTTCGGCGAGATAGGCTTGAAAGGGCGCAATCGTCCCGCGTTTGAGGGGCAGTTGATGCAAGCGATTCGCCGTGCGCTCTCTTCCTTTCAAGGGATCCGAGTCAGCAAAGAGTACGGACGTCTCATTGTCACTCTTCCGCGGAGTATGGGACCAAACGACTTTGACCTTGGAGAGATGGTAAAGCGGCTCGCTTCGGTCTTCGGCATCGTTTCGGTTAGCCCGGCCGTCCGTCTGGGCCTCGATCTTTCAACCGTCGAAGAGGCGGCGCCTGCGATTGTGACTCTGGGAGCGGAGTCGATGGCGCGGGCCCCTCGTACGTTTAAGGTGGAGACCCGCCGGCCCAACAAGCGTTTCCCGCACCGAACGCCAGAGATCAACGCTTCGCTCGGTGCTCGCATCCTACAGTCCGCCCAAGAGCTCGATGTCGACGTCCACACGCCTGATATTACGCTCTTTGTCGAGGTGCGGGAGAGTGCGGTGTACGCCTACACACAGATCATTGCGGGTCCCGGTGGACTGCCAATTGGCAGCAGCAGTCGGGGCCTCTTGTTACTATCCGGCGGTATCGATTCTCCGGTCGCGGGCTGGTTGGCAATGAAACGGGGAATCCGTCTCGAGGCGATCCACTTCCATTCCCCTCCGTATACCAGTGAACGGTCGAAAGAGAAGGTACTTGAATTGGCCTCCATCCTCGGGCGTTACAGTCCAGAGCCGATTCCAACCCATGTTGTTCGCTTCACCCCGATTCAAGAGGCGATCCGGGACGCGGCACCTGAAGCGATGGTCATCACCCTCATGCGCCGAATGATGTTGCGGATTGCCACGCGATTGGCTGACGCGAAAGGGATTCCGGCTCTCATCACGGGAGAGAGCGTGGGTCAGGTAGCCAGCCAAACACTGGAGAGTATGCAGACGATCAATGCGGTGACCAACCTGCCGGTCTTGCGCCCACTGGTCTCCATGGACAAGTCAGAGATTGTGGCGCTATCGGAGCGTATCGGTGCTTACGATACCTCGGTGTTACCTTATGAAGATTGCTGTACGCTTTTTGTGCCGAAGCACCCGGAGACGAAGCCCCGAGTCGACCGGGCTGAGGCGGCAGAGAAGGCCCTGGACATTCAACGGCTCGTGAGTGAGGCTGTCGAAGGAGTTGTGCGCATTGTCCGGGAGTGAGCGGATGGATGAGTCACGTGGCGTGCTCGTCAATTACGAACAGATTCCAGGAGACGTGTTATACGAGTATCCAGGCGATGTAGTGCCGCACCCGACGGTCCGACTCATAAGGGTGCTTCGGGTGATTCGTCCCGACGGTGAGTTTGGTTATCTGCTCGTAATGGGCGAATGGGGAGAAGGCTACGATGAAGAACGCTTTGCGCGGCGAGAAGTGGCGGTGCTCGCCGCAGGCGCGGAAGCGTTGGGAGATGAGCAAGGGCCGCGCGACCTCGGTGTGTTGGAACGGGAGTACCGTATCGAACGGCGCGACGTTTGAGACCAGCGTAGGTTTATTCGGATCGCAGGTTTAGCCGGCTAACCAACTCTGCCGAAGAATGCTCCAAGCAAGGCCAAAATGAGGAGAGCGAACGCATGCCCTGTCGCCGTCGGCAGGAGTCGCCCCACGCGCCGATAGGCGAACGTTAACCCGAGGGCAAATCCGAGGGAGACGAGACCGCCAAGGCCATAAACGCCGATGGTCGCGTGCAATATGGCCGCCACCACCGCGCCGACCACGGACACGGCTCCGCTCTTTAGAGACGTCGTCCCTCTACTTAACCAGTAGGGCCACCCCGATTGAATGAGGCCTCGAAAGACGACCGATTCGAATAAGGCCGCGAGGCCCAGGGCCATGAGCAAGTGTGTAAAGACTTCCGCAACGCCGCCTAGTCCAAATAGGTCCCGCGTCGGCACGCTGTGGGCCAAAGTACCGACGACGTCATCGGCAGTCGTTAAGGCGGTTACAGCCACGCCGCCGGACCAACCGACGACCGCGAAAAGAGCGGTGAGTCCGGCGTGACGGAGATCACCAGCGCGTACTCGTAGGTCAAGAGGGGCCGCGCTCCAAGTACGTGTGGCGTAAAAATACGTCCCGATCAGCGCCAGCGCACTCAATGTCCCGACTCCCAATGCGGCGCCGCCGCTCTCTGCGGCAGAGGTTAGAGCAAAGAGTCCTGGATGCGTTACTGCCGGGAGGGTGATCCAGTCTCCCGAAAATCCGGGAAGGTGCGGAAGCGCGAGTGCGTACGCCACGACACCGAGATCAAGGTGATGCGGGTAGGCAGTGGGTTTAAGGATAAAAGGGAGTGCAAACGGAAGGGATAAAAGAAGTAGACGCCAAAAGAAGAGTCCGACTCCCTGTACGAACCCTAGAGTGAGCCCGTCACCGACTGAGCTGAGGAGCGCGGCTGCAAAGGCGAAACCAAATCCAAGCAGAGGGCCGCGGCGTTCGATCAAGTTTAATCGCAGGGTCGGGGAGAGCCAAACATATGCGTTTGCGAGGAACCAAAGGACGAGTAGAGTGTAGATAACTCGAGTCGCGAAGGAAGCAGGGAACGTCCAACCGCTCGATATGATGAACGCCGATGCGATGAAGGCCATAGCCCAGAGGACGATAAACGCCCACGTCATCCGAGAGTCGGATCGACGACCGCCATTACTCATTGATGGGCGCTCGGATTGAGGCGCCGCTGTACATTGACTGTTCGTCGTATTTGCCATTTCAGAATGAGCCTCATTTTGGGGGCTTGTTTTCTTTGACGCTTTCGAGATTCCAAAGTTGCTTCTCCAATGGTGGCCGTGACGCCTGCCAAAGTGCCTGTCCCGATTTTGGCAACCTCGTTGTGACAAGCCTTGATTAAGCGGTGTACAATTGGAAGTGTTAGGAGTGAATTCGATGGACGAAATCGGTATCGAAGCCGCGCGGGAGACGGAGCGAGTGAGTGATCTCTATCGCCGGTATGTTAACCCCGGTCGCTTTCGCCTCGCATCGTTGATGAGCCTCGACAAAATAGAGGCGGAGGCGAAGGGATGCATTATCAAAACGGAGGATGGTACCGAGTATCTCGACTGCTTGGGCAGCTTTGGCGTGTTTAATGTCGGTCACTCCCATCCAAAGGTGGTCGAAGCCGTTCAACGCCATCTAGGCAAAATGCCTCTGTCGACTCGCTTCCTCCTCTCGAAACCCCTGGCTGAACTCGCAGAACGCTTAGCCTCCATCACGCCGAGCGGAATCAGCTATGTCTTTCCGGTCCACAGCGGTGCAGCGGCGGTAGAAGGCACCCTAAAGCTGGCGCGGGCCTCCACGGGACGCCAGGAGATCATTTCGACGCATGGAGCATTCCACGGAAAGACACTCGGCGCCCTCTCCGCTTCGGGACGCGATCATTTTAAACGACCCTTTGAACCGTTAGTGCCGGGATTCGTTCATGTGCCCTACGGCGATACCGAGGCGGTGAGGCAGGTTATCTCTGAGAAGACTGCTGCAGTGATCGTCGAGCCTATTCAAGGGGAAGCGGGAGTGGTCATCCCACCCGAAGGGTACCTGCGTGAATTGCGGGCGCTTTGTGATCACTGGGGCGCACTACTGATCATCGACGAGGTACAGACGGGGCTAGGCCGGACCGGTGAGATGTTTGGATGTGATCACGATGGAGTTGCGCCCGATCTGATGGCCCTCGCAAAGGCGTTGGGTGGAGGCGTGATGTCGCTGGCGGCGTTTGTCGGCAACGAACGCGCCTGGGCCCCTCTCATTGAGGATCCGTACCTTCACAGCACGACGATAGAGAGTCACGCTGCGTTCGCAGCCGGGTGCGCAACGATCGACGTGATTCAAGAAGAAGGTCTCGTGGAGCGTTCCAGAGAGCTAGGCGCTCGACTCAAAGCCGAGATCGAACAGCTCGCCCAGACGTATCCCGACGTTGTCGGGGCCGTGCGCGGCCAAGGCCTCATGATTGCGATGGACTTTGTCGAAGCGGGCCACGGAGGGGTCGTTTTAGCCGATATGATTGACCAACGAATCCTCGTCGGTTTCTCGTTCAACAATCCCCAGACCGTGCGGTTGGAGCCCCCGCTCGTCATCAGCGAGGCCCAGATCGAGCGGGTGGTCCAAGCTTTGGATCACGCGTTTGCTCAAGCCCGGTCAGTGATGGGGTACTCGTAAATCAGCACCGCTGACGTCGTTGAACCGTTACCTTACCACGTTGTGGGAGAGTGAGTGTCCGTGCCTTATATTGAACGTTCCATCACCGTTGTAGCCGATCCGTCTAAGGTGTACGAGCTGGCCAAGAACATGGAGGCCTTTCCGCAGTACATGCCCGACGTTCGTGAAGTTACCGTCATCGATCGACAAGAGAGCTCTATGACCACGCGCTGGCGAGTTCACGTGATTGGACGCGATTTCCGCTGGACGGAGCGAGATGAGTTTGACGATGCAAAACCGAGCATCCGCTACACCCAAATTGAGGGCGACATCAAGAAGTTTGAGGGAGAGTGGCGTTTTATCCCTCTCGATAACGAGAGCGTACGAGTCGAGTTGACGTGCGACGCTGAGTTGGGTGTGCCGATGTTGGATTCACTCTTTAATCCGGTCTTAAAAAAGGCGATGGAGATGAACATCGACAAAATGCTTCAGGGTATCAAATCCCAGGCCGAAGAGAGCAATGTCTAACCATTGATTGGGCAGGCTACCCACTGAGGTGGGTTCTCCGCAATGAAGGGTCGTCTAGGTCCGGGTGGCAAGTTGACGTTGAGCGTCAACGCTCTCTTTCTCTTCGGCATCAACCTGTCAAACACGTATGTAAGCATCTTTCTTTGGAAGACGAGCGAGTCGCTGATCACCGTGGCATGGTACCATGTGTATCAATTCGTGGGACTGATGATTGGGAGCCTGCTGGCAGGGAAGTTTGCCGAGGTGACCGACCGAACCCGATGCCTACGCATTGGAATTTTCTTGCACGCGCTCTTCTTTGCCGCCGTATTGCTCTTTAAGTCAGATGCCGGCCTCCACCTTCCGCGATTAGGACTCCTCCTTGGGGTGGGGACCGGCTTTTACTGGCTAGGCAGCAATGTACTGTCGTACGACCTCACGGATCAGTGGAATGTCGATTACTTCCACGGCCTGTTCTCCGTCTTCAACTCGCTGGCGATGACGGTCGCGCCCTTCCTCGCGGGTTGGTTCATTCTACAGTTTCCATCGACGATTGGGTACACCTACCTGTTCGCCGGTTCGCTGGGGCTCTTCGTTGTGACGATCTTCATTAGCATGAAACTGTACACTCGAAACGCGGACGGCCAGTTTACATTACGTCCTGCCATCATACCAGCGTCAGTTCGGCCGAACTGGAGCAGGTTCTCTCTTATTCACTTTCTAAATGGAGCCCGCCATGGTGTCTTCGTCTTTTTAATCGGCGTCATACTATATGAAGTGACAGGTTCGGAATTTGGAATCGGTGTTTACTCACTCCTTACTGGGAGTGTCACCTTTGCCACGTCGTTCATAGTGGCCCGAAGAATCGGGCCACAAATGCGTAAGCGGGCCATGATGTGGGGACAAGTCGCTTCGAGCGTTGGGGTCGTCAGCCTTGCCCTCCTTCCCAATGTCGTCGGTCTTTCCATCTTTGGTCTCCTGGAATCGATCGCGTTTCCCATTTACTCCATCCCTTTTGGGGCTCTCTTTTTTGATTTGATCGATGCTGATCCCAAGTCGGCCGATCATCGTGTGGAGTATATGGTCGCACGTGAGGTTCCGCTCAATATCGGCCGACTGGCGGGGCTGGCCGGCTTCCTTCTTTTGGGAGGCGGGATGCTGGATGAGCCGCTGAAGCGGAGCTTAATCGTGGTGGCGTATGGCACGATACCGACACTTGGCCTCTTTGCTCTGCGGGGCTTAGAGACCTAAGACTACGCTACGTCGGCACACCTTGCAGGGGATGAAGGAGAGAGTTTCGTGCATAACGAATGTCGGATCATGCGTTCTTCGAGACTTCTTCCTATCTATGCAACGCTTGCTATCTTCGAGTGCGCTCTCATTCTCTCGCTCGTCACGGCCCAACCCGGACGCGCCGCCGAAACAGTGTGGGTAGAAATGTGGCGACATGAAGCCACCAGTCCGATCGCGGATGCAGCGACGGCCACTCTCCGTGGGAGCGAGGCTCCCATCTTAGCAACGCTTAATGACAATCGCGTCACGTTATACACCCTTTTGGATGAGGGGCCTAAATTCATCAGTGTGATTGACGAGCTCCCTCATATTCCAACATCCGTCACCTTAGAGACTCTAGGCATCGGATCGTTAGTAGACGTATGGGTTGGCACGGCCTCCCCCGGAGTCGTCCACATCTTTCGCGTCGACGTGGAGAGTGGGACGTGGGAGCAGCGACACCGCATTGGTCTGGTCTGGGATCACGTTGAAGAGGTGCTTCCATTTAATATGGATGAAGATGGCGAACTCGACGTGGCCATCCGCACCCGGAGCGGACGTTTAAGCGTTTACCGCTGGACTCGAGAAGGGTATCGTGAGGTGAATCTGGGTTCGGTCGGACGCGGAGTGCAGGCGATCGCCGTGGGGCACATCGTGGGCGACGGCAAAGAAGAGCTTGTGATTAGCCGAGGGCGCGATCAGGTCCTCATATTCCGCTGGGAGTCTCCGATCCCGTCTAGCGACGTTTCTAGTGTTCCAGCCGCCCAATCCAACACTGACATTGACGAAGCTCCCGCCGATGAAGGGAGCCTTGTTCAGGTTTGGGAGAACTACCTCTGGGGTGGACACATCGGTTTATTTGTGGGTCCTTTCAGCAGTGACCCCTGGGACCAAATTGCTGTGCTCACCGCGCAAAACTTAGTCTATCTATACGAGTGGAACTCCGAAGTCGGGAGGATGAGCGCTACGTCCGCTCCACTGCAATGGCCGGAGCCGTACGCTCAACTACTTGGCGTGGGGAGATTGAGTCGAGAGACCGGCGGCTATCAAGTCATACAAGGGTATGATGAGGGCATTGCTTCGTGGCGCATCTTACCAACTGTAAGAAAGCTCCAATCACTTAGCACTTCGCTAAGGCCAGTGGTACAAGCCGCGTTTCCTCCGGTGGGCTCAGCCGGGGTAATCGTCTCAGAAACGGGATTTGCCCTTTTGCGGCCCCGTCCAGTTGGGTACGTTCGAGTCGTGTATCGAGGTAGGGAGATCCAACTCAAACATCCACCGTTAACCCGGGCAGATACGATTTACATCAGCGCAGACGATTGGCGTCATTTAGCAGGTGTGACGCTCCGATGGGATGCAGAATCGGGACGCGTATCAGGCGTGCGTGGATTCAGGTTTATAGTGGGAGACACGCGCGGCGGTGACTGGTTTATTGACGGTCGTGTCGTCGATTTTGATCCGGCGGCGATAGAACACGACGGACGACTTTACTTGCCGATCCAATTCGGGCAGTTGCTCGGCGCCAGAGCGCTCTGGGAACCGTACTCCTACACGCTTGTGGTCGATTAGAGAGGAGTCATACCCAACTCGTCCACCGCATAATGTGAGGTAACCGTCATATAGTTCGTGTGAAGGTTCCCCACAGTGACTAGGACTTTCCTTTGGGAGGAGGGGCCCTGCGGTGGTGAGGAGTGCAACAGGAGAGAACGCTTCCGGGTCTACCTTTTCAATCGGCGCGGTCGTACGAGGGACCGGTCTCAGTTTTCTGGTCACCCTTTTGGCCGCGGTGTTGCTGGGTCTGGCCGTTTCGATTACGGAATGGGAAGGGTTCACCGGAAGTTTAGACGGATTTACCTATGTAAGCGTAGCGCTCGGCGGCATGATGGCGGCTAAGCAGAGCCGCAAGCACGGATGGCTCCATGGCATGCTGGTTGGGCTGGTCTATTACGTGATCTCGTCATTCCTCTTCCAAGACAACTTTTCGATCGCACAGATGAGCACTGGAACGTGGCTACTGGGAGCCTTATGGAGCAGTTGTGCCGGAGCGGTTGGTGGCGTCCTCGGGGTGAATTTCTAGCCCGTCACTCATCTATTCTGTCCGCAGCGATCGTTGCCCGGCGAGAGTCCTTCTTGTCGGGCCACCTTTCCATATGATGCAATATCTTCGGGTATTTATTCGACATGGGATGAACGCAGGGAAAGCTCTGCTCAGAGCGAATACACCGAAACAGCAGGTTGATATATCACACTTGCAGCGACATGAATATCATATGAAGGGAGATCCGCCTCAAAAAAGGCGGTAAGGGGTGGTGGCCACCCTCCATCACATGTAAAGAGGGGGCGAATAATGTCATAAAGGCGCAATTTGGACATCTTTCCGTCGACTTTTCCGAGGACGTATTCGCCCTTAAGAAGGAGAGCCCCACCGAGTGTCGAAACCAGGTAGTCGTATCAACCTTTCGAATGCCGCTCGGAGCTTTCCGAGCGTCGTGGGGTCGAAAACAATCTTTAGCTTTAGAGCTTGAACATGCGTAACCTGATCATCCGACATTGTAACACTCACTCTCTCTTCGAACAGTAGCGACACGCCCTTCTTTCTTTATTGAGGGAGACGTGTACGCAACACCTGTTTTCCGCAAATTGTGGATAAGTGTTGAAGGAAAGAATATCACCTTACTAAAAGTAAAGTAGGGTGCCAGAGCAGAAGATGGAAAATCTTGGGCTCTGAATTTTGGGGGTGTAAGCATGCTCTTGAAACGTCTCGTTTCGTGGGCCGAGGTATTGCTGTTGGTTGTTGCAATCACCGCGGTCGCAATCTCATCGGTCTCGGCAGCTTCCGTCACGGGCGGAGATATTCTTGGGCTACGCGGCCAAGATGTTCGAAGTGTCGAGATCCACCACGGTGACTTGGTCACCTTGATCGAAAAGTCGGGCGGCGAATGGAACGTCCTCGAGCCGGTTAGCGACCGTGCAAATCAGGCCGCTGTCGAGGATATGCTGCAGCGTCTCTCGGGGCTGACGATCGCCGACGAACTCTCCGGCAACAGCCCCGAGTTCGGCTTCGATCCGCCGCAATCTTCGATTCGCGTGACGACGGCCGATGGTCAAGAGCGTGAACTGCTGGTAGGTAACCTGCGCTCGCCGGTGAGCCTCTACGTAAAAGCAGCCGGTGACGATGTGGTATACGCCATCAGCAATGTAACCTTTGCGCGCCTAGGCGAGTACCCGATGGGCTTCGTCGATGGCACATTGCTCAGTCTCGCCTCTGCGGAAAACGTCCGGTCGATCGAGGTGCGTCGTGCGGCGCAGGGCGAGGAGGCGGCCACTGAATTCGTGGTTCGGCGCGATGGTGAGGCTTGGGTCTTCGGCACCGGCGAAGTCGCATTCGACATCGACGGGTTCTTCCGCGCCGCCAAGTTGGTCGAAGCGAGTGGGCGTCTGGCCGACGATGAGACTACATCGGGGCGGTTCTATCCGGCGCCCGGCACCGCCGATATTGCGATTGGTTACGACGACGGCGCCCAACAAACTATTCGGGTCGGCGTCAAGAGTGCCGACGGACATCACTATTACGTTCGAGTGACCGGGCGTGACGATACGTATCTCGTGCCCAGCTTCCACGCTGAACACCTCGTCACTCGCGCAACCTCCATTAATGATAGTCTGCTCAGTTTTGAGTATGACTCTGTCAAGCAACTTCGGCTCAAGGTCGGAGCCGACGGCCAAGAGGTCGTCTTTGACAAAAATCGAGACGGTATCTGGGAGTCCAATCGATCCGTCGTCTTCGGTTTTCAAACGCTCATGGACGCTATCGCCGAAGTTGGGGCGGAGCGGCTTGTTTCGGCTCAGCAATCCGACAATCCTGAGTATGGATTCGGTACGGCCGCAGATGCCATTCAAGTGAACATGACCTTCACCGACAACAACACCCTGGGTCTCTCCATAGGAGGAGAGACAAGTGGTGGCGACGGTGTCTACCTCAAGACCACCATGCGACCAGGCGTTTACGAAGGCCTAGCAGAGCATGCCGCCGCCATCGCTACCGCGTCACAGAGCGTGCGGACACAACTCTTTCCCGCAGCGATTGATCAAGTAGCTCAGATCCGAGTGCAGCGCTCAGGGGAAGATTTCGTCGTCGAGCGAAACGGCTCGGGTTGGGGCAAGGCCGGTCAAGAGGTGACTGAGGCAAACGTCGAAAAGTTGGTGACGGCACTCAACGCTCTGAGTGCTGATTCGCTGCCACCGGTTCCCGATGACGAATCCGAGCTAGGCTTCTATCCGGGTGGTCAAGGGACACGCATCACCGTTACTTTTGATGACGGTGTGGAACGGTACGTGGATCTAGGAGCAGGTGTACAGGTGGGCTCGGGCTGGTTTGCCACCACAAGTTACTATGCGTCCGTTTCTGATATCGACGACGTCGCCTTTGTGAAAGAACAATCGGTGCGCAACATTACCTCGGCGGTCGACAGCTTGAGGTAATCGCCCCCGTGGGAAGAGATGGAGGGACGGTCATGAAACTCTTAGGGATCAAACCGAAAATCAATGTGTTGGTCGCAGTCCTGTGCGTGAGTGCCCTGATGTTCTCGGGGCTTGCGTTAGCGCAGGATTCCGGTGAGACTCCGCAGGGGGAGGCGGGGGTTGATTTCATCAACCTCTTTGATCTCGTCAGCACCCTCGAGCCTTTGTACCATGAGGCTTATGCGACCTGGCAAGAAGAGGGTCTGCGCCCGGTTGACGGAGTGCACATCGAACTCGACGGTGGAGCTTTCGTCTCCTACGACGGAGAGGTGGAGCCCGAGGTCGTCAGCGAGTTCGAAGGTAGGACCGGTCGGATCCTCTTGTGGGAAGAGGAAGAGGCCGTTGCTACGTGGCATGTCGAGGTGCCCGAGGACGGACTCTACATTCTCGGTATGGAGTACCATCCTCTGCCTGGCAAGCGTGCTTCGGCGATGCGGGACATTCGCATCAACGGGGAGTATCAGTTCAACGAAGCCCGCCGTCTTCACTTTGAGCGTACATGGCGAGATGGTGGGAAGCCGACGCGCGACAATCAAGGCAACGACATTCGTCCGACGCAGGTCGAAGCCCCCGAATGGCGTTTCAAACATGTTGGAGATCCCGAGGGCATGTACCGTGATCCTTTCTTCTTTGCATTAAGAAAGGGAGTTAACGAGATCACGCTCCACGCTACTCGAGAGCCTATTGCGATTCGCAAGATCGTCGTAGAGTCATTGGAGCTCCCACCCACCTATGAAGAAGTGCTTGCAACGTACCGTGAGAGTGGATACCAAGAAGTCAATGACGTACAGATAAAGATTCAAGCCGAGGACTCTTATCGTAAATCCGACCCCACCGTGCGAGCCCAGTTCGGTACCGATCCGTTGGTCGAACCACCATCGGATGGTTTTTACCGCCTCAATGAATTCGGTGGATGGGCGTGGCGCAAGGGTGGCCAAACCGCAAGTTGGAAGTTTACGGTGCCCGAGAGCGGGCTCTACAAAATTGGTATCAAAGGCTACCAGAGCTTCCGCAACCTTCCGGCCGTACGTGAGGTAAAAATCGACGGAGAGATTCCGTTCCGAGAACTGATGGAGGTTCAGTTCCCGTATTCCCGCCAGTGGCAGATGGTGCAGTTGGGAAACAAGGAAGGTGAACCTTACCTCATATACCTCGAAGAGGGCGAACACGTCCTCGAGATGGAAGTGAAGGTCGGTCGCAACGCTCAAACGATCCGTATGCTGGATACGATCGTGCGTGAACTCTCCGGTATGGGCAGAGCGATCACATACATTACCGGTCCAAATCCTGACCCCTACATGGAGTGGGAAGTTCATAAACGGATTCCGGATCTTCTGCCTACACTGGAAAAGATTCGCGATCAGTTGCGGGCTGAGGCTGACGCATTAACTGAGCTTGCGGATAATCGAGTCGACGTAGCCGAGGTCTTCCGCATGACGGCGCAGCAGATTCAGGGTCTCATTAATGATCCGTACCAGTTGCATACGCGCATCGCGGACTTTTCAGAAATGCAAAGCCGCCTCGGTCACTACGTGCTCGACCTGCGGTACTCAGGTGTTTCGCTGGACTATATCGTAGTAGCCTCTCCCGATAGCGAGTGGCCTCGGGTTCAAGCGGGTCTGTTTGAACGCTTACGCTATCAAGCCCTTGGATTCTTGGAGTCCTTCCAAAAGGACTACACAGGCGTTGGCAACATTTATGAGGGCGAGGACGCTCTGCGTTTGTGGGTTGCTTGGGGTCGTGAGTGGGCCTTGGTCATCAAAGATATGATCGAGGAAGAGTTTACGCCTCGCACGGGTATCCACGTCAACGTAAACGTGGTTCCTCGGAGCGCCGTGGACGCACAGGCAGCTTCGGTTATTTTGCTGGCCTCCGCATCTGGTGACGCGCCCGACCTGGCGATGGGCGTCGATCAGCTGCTGCCAATTGACTTTGCTATCCGTGGCGGTGTCGTCGACATTAGCCAGTATTCCGACTTCGAAGAAGTGACGACCCGCTTTAGGCCCGGAATGATGATTCCGTACCAATATCAAGGCGGCTACTACGCTTTGCCGGAGACCCAGTCCTTTAATATGATGTTCTATCGCACGGATATCATCGAGCAGGAGCTCGGTCTCAAACCACCTCAGACATGGGACGACGTTCGGGAGATGCTTCCTGAACTCCAGCAGCGCGGTATGGACTTCTTCTATCCCAGCCCAGCGGGAGCTAACGTTGAGCGAGCGGCGATTAGCCTTGGGCCTTTCCTCTATCAACATGGTGGAGACTTCTACACCGAGGACGGTCTCCGCTCCGCTCTCGAGAGCCCGGAGGCCTTGACCGCATTCAGGGAGTGGACCGATCTGTTCGCCAACTACCGCATTCCGTTGGAGGCCAACTTCTACAACCGGATGCGCACGGGCGAGATGCCGATCGGAATTGCAGACTACTTCACGTACGTTCTGCTCTCGACTGCTGCACCTGAGTTGACCGGATGGTGGAAGATGGTGCCGATTCCCGGCGTCCGCCAGCCTGATGGGACGATCGATCGGTCGGCCGGTGGTACCTCCACAGCAGTAGTCATCTTTAGAGATAGCAAATATCCCGAGGCTGCTTGGGAGCTGATGAAGTGGTGGACCAGCACGGAAGTTCAAACACGCTATGCAGAGGAAATTGAAGCCTTAATCGGTATCGAAGCGAAATGGAACACCGCCAACGTAGAAGCGTTTAACAACCTCCCATGGCCTAAAGGCGACCTGCAAGCCATTCTTGACCAGTGGGAATGGTTCCGTGAGAAACCGGTCGTCCTCGGAGACTACTTCACACCGCGTCACGTTGTGAACGCATGGAACGCTGTCGTGCTCGAAGGGCAAAACCCCCGAGAAGCACTCGAGAAAGCAGTGCAAGACATCAATCGCGAGCTGATTCGTAAACAGGAAGAGTTTGGTGTCGAGATTGATGAAGAGTATAAGCGGCAGTTGTATCGAGGCGTGGTGAGATCGTCGCCGATCTCAAGTAGTGATGGGGAAGAGTAGCGTCGGCCCTAGGTAGGACGGTTGGAGCATTTATGTTGGAGAGGTGATTGAAGCGTGGCACAAGCAAACCCGACGGCGACAACTCAGGCCCAGGTCGAGCGCCTAACCCTTTCAATGCGGTTAGGCGAGACCTGGCGCCAAATGAAGCGTCATAAATGGGGCTACCTGTTTATGGCACCCTTCATGACGTTTTTTATCGTCTTTACCGTAGCTCCCGTACTCACGGCCATGTATTTGAGCTTTACGTATTTTAACGTATTGCAGCCGGCCGAGTGGATTGGGATTACAAACTACCGTCTCCTCTTCCTTGAGGACGATATTTTCCTCAAGTCGTTACACGTAACGGTCGTGTTCGCAATTATGACTGGACCCGTCGGGTTCTTGCTTTCGTTTGCGATGGCCTGGTTGATCAATCAAGTGAAGGTGCGATTACTTTACACAATCGCATTCTTCGCTCCATCGCTCAGCGGCGTGGGGATGTCGGCAATCATGCGCATCTTCTTCTCCAACGACCGCTACGGTTACCTCAACAACTGGCTCATCAACCTCGGGATTCTTGACGAACCGTTTCCTTGGTTGGCAGATATCGACACCATGTTGGGTGTCGTCATCGCAGTTCAGCTCTGGCTGAGTATGGGACCCGGCTTCTTGGCGTTCTTGGCGGGTCTGCAGCAGATTGACGATCAGATTTACGAAGCCGGGAAAGTGGACGGGATTAAGAATCGCATGCAAGAGCTTTTCTTCCTCACCCTTCCACTGGTGAAGCCGCAGCTCGTCTTCGGCGCAGTCATGGCGGTTGTGAGCGCCTTCTCGATGTTCGACATCAGTGTCGGATTGGTAGGGTTTCCAAGCCCGCAGTACGCGGCTCACTCGATCATGGCGCATCTTTACGACTATGCGTTCCTGCGGTTTGAGATGGGATATGCGTCTGCGATTTCCGTTATCATGTTTGCCATGATGTACGGGTTGAGCTCTATGTTCCGTAAGATGCTCTCGGCCAAGGACGAGTAAGAAAGCGAGCTTCAAGAATCTTAAGCTGTAGGAGGGGTTGCAGGTGGGCACGCTCGTTCCCAGGTTGCTGCGGAGAAACAAAATTGAACGAGAACCGGTTTGGATTTACGTGTTGTTAACGGTTCTTGGCACGATCATGGTGTTGCCACTTTATCTGATGGTTATTCAGTCCATCAAGCCGATTGAGGAGCTCTTCTTGTGGCCACCGCGCTTCTATGTGATGCGGCCGACGTTGGAGAACTACACGGACTTGTTGGTCGCCGCCTCTCGGGTGATCGTACCGTTCTCACGTTACATCTTTAACAGTGTGTTCGTGACAACGGTCAACGTGATTATGTATGTTTTATTCTGTTGCATGGCGGCGTACCCGATCGCGAAGATGCGACAGATGCCGCTTGCAGGCCCCATCTTTAGCGCCTGTATTGCTGCTTTGATGTTCGCTCCGCAGGTAACAGTGATTCCCCGTTACTTGTTGGTCTCTGGCCTAGGAATGGTCGACACCTATTACGCCCTGATCTTGCCGGGCTTGGGCTCATCATTCGGTGTCTTCTTTATGACTCAGTTCCTACAGCAGTACCCCGACGCCATGATCGAAGCGGCAAGGATTGACGGCGCTTCGGAGTGGGGGCTCTTCCAAAAAGTCGTCGTGCCACTAACGAAGCCGGCGTGGGCCACCTTGATCATTTGGCAGTCCATGCAGATTTGGCGCGACACCTGGTCGCCGATGGTGTTCGCACATAGCGAAGCCATGAAGACGGTGCCACTAGCGGTACGAACGATGTTCTCCGGTGAGCTGGTGGTCGCCCGTCAGGGAGCGCAGGCAGCCGCAACCTTCTTGGAGACAGCGCCGTTGATTATTCTTTTCATTATCATGCAGAGTCGAATCATCAAAACTATGGCCCACGCGGGCATCAAGTAGGTGATAACTTTGATGCGAATCCGTTCAGCAAAGCGATATGACCAAAGAGGAGCTTCGACGAAGGCGAGCGTCGCGCTCCTAGCCTTGTCGCTGATCCTATTGCTTACGGGTCCCGCAATGGCGTCGGGATTTGGCTTCCATGTACAGTCGACGGACTCTGCGAATCCTAACAGTGGAAGTTGGGAGATTGTACCGTCCCCGAAGCCGTACGTCTTTCAACAATCGTACGAGTTTTTGGGTCTTGACGGTCCCCAGGACATCTTCTACCACGAGCCGTCAGGGACGTTGTGGGTCGTAGATACTGGGAAACACCGACTTTTGCAAATTAACAAGGATGGCGATATTCTAAGGGAGATTGCCCGGATCGAAGGGGGAGAGAACGCTGAGGTGCAAAGCCTTGGCGGCCGGAACTTCCGGAACCCGGAAGGGGTTTTTGTCAACTCCGCGGGCGAGATCTTTGTTGCAGACACGGGCAACAAGCGCTTAGTCTATCTTGGGTCAGACGGCCGGTTGGTACGGATCATTCCGGAGCCACGTAATGCACTGTTGGGCGCTGATTTTGACTACCGACCAACCAAAGTGGTCCAGGACCAGCGTTCGTATCTCTATGTAGTCAATCGCAGTGATTATCGCGGGATGCTCCTGCTCGATCCACGGGGCGAATTCCGAGGCTTCTTTGCTCCAAACGACGTAGGGTTTAGCCTGCGGCGAGTCCTCATTCGGATGTTCGCCACGGAGGCGCAGCGGGAGAAGTTGAGTAAGGAGCTGCCGCCACCACACTCCAACGTGTATTTGACGGACACTGGGTACATTTATTCGTCGACAACCTATGCGCCGAATAACCAAATCAAAAAGTTAAACGGTGTCGGAACCGACGTTATGAACCGATCCGAAGTGGGAAGCATGCAGTTCGGCTTTGCGCTTCCTCGGGCCGGGCGTCCAGTTAACCCTAGTTTTGTCGACTTGACGGTGAACGAGCAAGGGATCGTCTCAGCCATCGATGCCGCCAATGGTGTCATTTATCAGTACGATGACGAGCGCAACTTGTTGACCATGTTCGGCGGCAAGGGTGAAGAGAACGGCAAGTTCGGATTCCCGTCGAGTATTGAGACGGACGAGAACGGGCTTTTATACGTCTTGGACAAGGACCGCAACAATATTCAGGTGTTCCGTCCGACGTATTTTGCTCAATTGGTGCACACGGCGAGTGAATTGTACGTTGAAGGACACTACGATCGGGCCGAAGTGCCATGGCGCGAGGCTCTCACGATCAACACCAACTATAACCTGGCCCACAGCGGGATTGGTAAGGCCTTTGATAAACTTGGCCGCTGGGAAGAGGCCCTTGATGAGTACCGGTACGGACGCGACCGTGAAGGTTATTCAACGGTATACGCTAAGTTGCGTCATGAATGGATGCGGGACCACTTCGGGTTAGCAGTGCTCCTTTTCCTTGGCGGCTGTGTGGGATTCTCGTTGCTCACTCGCCTTACGCGGTATTTGCTTAACAAACCGTGGGAGAAGTCGGGTCCCATCACACGGGCGATTCAGATGGTGTGGACAACGATGATGCACCCGTGGGACGGGTATTGGCAGCTTAAACGAGAAGGCAAGGGGAGCATGATAACGGCACTGGTACTTATCGGATTGGCGTTTAGCCTTCGGGTCGCTGATCTGATGTTCACCAGCTATCAAATTGCGGATCTCGACCCACGAGATGCGAGCTTGTTGGTCGAATTTGTCCGTATCATCTTGCCTTGGATTTTGTTCTGTGTGTGTAGCTATGGTGTTACGGCCATCTTCGAAGGAGAAGGGTTCTTCCGTGACATCGTGATTGCGACGGGCTACTCGGTTGGACCGTACTTGGTGACCAAGCCGATCGCGATCGGACTCAGCCACCTGTTGACGCGTACTGAGAAATCGTACATTCAGTCGCTCGATTTCGCGGCGCTCGTCTGGATTGGGATATTGATCATCATGCACATTCAGGCGACGCACAACTACACGTTGCGCAAGACCTTCGGTACTGCCGGTATGGCTGCGTTCGGCATGATCTGTTTTATAGCCGCCGCCGGATTGACGTACACGTTGACGGATCAGATCGTCACCTTCGTCCGAGAAATCGCGATCGAGCTTACAATCCGAGGTTAGGAAGATGATGATGCCGAAAATGTGTAAGTTTCAAAGGGTAGGGATAATCACAGTCCTGCTTGTGTTGGCCGCCGCGGCGCTGACATTTGCGCAGGGGATTGGGGAGGAAAGCGGCGAGGAGATGATCCGGATACCTGACGGATTCTCTCTCGTCGCCGAGAATGCAACCCTCCAGCTCTTTCTCAACGCCGAAAGGACGCAGTTTGTGATCCTTGACCGGCGTCAGGGTAAGGTATGGAGGACCAATCCTCCCGGACCTCACGATGGGATTCCAAGTGCACTCTGGCGCACGCATGCTGACTCTCAGTTGAGTTTCAGTTACACTGACGGTAAGCGACGCCAGATCCGCGAGACTGATCCCCTGACTGAAGGGGCTCGGGTGACTTACGAGCCGATTCCGAACGGTGTGCGTGTTGTTTACTCGATGCAGACGCGCGGATTCACGATCACCACCGATTATGTACTCGGGCGCGACTACCTTGAGGTGCGTATCCCTGATGAGGGTTTTAAAGAGGAGAAGGAATTCTCCATCGTTCACCTTGAGTTGTTGCCATTCTTCGGAGCGGCGACGGACCGGGATACCGGGTATATGGTTTTTCCGGACAGTTCCGGTGCGATCGCACCGTTTACGACGGATCACGGGCGTTACGCCAAGCAATTTGAAGAGTACGTGTATGGGCCAGAGGAGTATCCGTTTAGTGAGTACTCGCCGATGTCCACCTTGAATCGGCAAGTGCCCATGCCGGTCTTTGGACTGGTGCATCAAGACGGCGCCTTCCTCGGAGTGATCACTGAAGGCGAATACGACGCCAAAGTGGTTGCATCGCCATCGGGGTACATCGTGGATTACTATCGCACGAATGCCAAATTCGTCGTGCGGCGTGAGTATTTGGCGCCGTTGCGCCGGAATGCAAACGTTCAGACGGTTGAAGCCAATCGAATTGAGACGGACAGAGCGGTCCGCTACTACCTGCTCGACGAAGGGCAGGCGAGTTACACGGGAATGGCACTGCGTTACCGAGAGCATTTGATCGATACTCTCAGTTTGCAACCGGGCCGGGTGACGAATGAAGAGGGCGTAGCTCCTGTTCATATCAAGATTTTCCACGCTGTGTTGGAAGATCGTATTCTCTTCGATAATCTCATTATGCTTACGAATTTTGCTGAAGCTCGTGAGATGATCGAGCGACTCCGGAATCTCGGGGTCGAGCGCATGGATGTAACGCTTGTCGGCTGGACCAAGAACGGTTACGCCGGCCGTTTCCCCAGGCGTTTACCGGTTGAAGGGGCGATCGGCGGAGAACGGGGATTGACAGACTTTGCCGAGTGGGCGAGGTCGCAAGGCATCCGGGTTTATTTGCAGGACAATTACGTCGATGCCTACGATGATAACGGTGGCTTCTCCACTCGTCGGGACATTGTGCGTTCTCCTGCAAAACTCCCCATCACCGGGTTTACACGTGGGTACAGCAGCGACCGCTTCCTCTTGAGCCCTCTGGCAGCTTTAGAGCGTTTCGCCGCACGCGATATTCCGAGGATGGCTGAGTTCGGAATTTCCGGTCTAAATTTCGAACGTTTCGGCTGGAATCTCATCTCCGACCGTAACGATCGGTACTTTGCGGAACGGTCTGACGTAGCGGAGGCTTGGGGAGAGATCGTGCGTATGGCGCGGGAGCACATGGGTGGTGCGATCGTGCAAGGCGGAAACGTCTACATGCTTCCGCTGATCGATATGGTCACTCGTGCTCCGATGGAAGAGACGACACACCTGTTCGCGTCGCGCAGCATTCCGTTCTACCAGATCGCCGTGCACGGTATCATGCCTTACTACGGTTGGCAAGGTAACCTGCGTTCAGAGCCTCAACGGGATTACCTCAAGAATGTCGAGTACGGCGCGATGCCCATCTTTGAGCTGACGGCAAGAGACTCCTCACTCCTGAAGGAAGCTGAGCGTTACAATATCTTGTTCAGCTCCGAGATCGGAATATGGGAGGAGCGAGTGGTGCAGGAGTACGAAGATCAGGGCGTGAATATGGGTTACCTGCAGGACATTGCGATTGTTGACCACAATTTACTCGATACGGACGTCTTTGAGACTGTGTATGAAGACGGTTCAAGAGTCATCGTTAACTATCGCTCTGAGCCTTGGGATAACGGAGAAGTGTCGGTCGAAGCGCTCGACTTTCTGCTGATTAAAGGAGGGATCCGGAATTGAGGCTTACATTACGGCAACGTCAGGCCTTTTACGGCTACATGTTCATCCTGCCGTGGCTGGTCGGTTTCCTCGTCTTTGTAGCGAGGCCGTTCACGCACTCGATCCAGCTGGCGTTTAGCCGGGTCGACATGATGGCGGGATTTCGACTAAACTATGTTGGCTGGGACAACTTCAACGAGGCGTTCTTCCTCGATGAACGATTTGTACCGATTCTGGTGCAGGTGATTCAGCGCAACCTTGTCGACGTCCCTATTATCCTGACGTTCGCACTGTTTACCGCGTTTCTGGTGAACCAGCGCATCAAGGGTGTCACCTTCTTCCGGGCCGTCTTCTTCCTACCGGTCGTTATTGCATCAGGACTGGTGGTTGAGCGCCTGTTCTCACAGGATGTTGGCTCGATCGAAGCCGTCGTGGGCCTCGATATCCCGAGTCTGGTCTATATGTACCTCCCCTTGCAGTTCGCGGATATTGTCGTAGACGTGATGACCCGGCTCACCTTGATCCTGTGGCGTTCAGGGATTCAAATTCTGTTGTTCATTGCTGGTCTGCAGGGGATTTCTCCCACACTGTACGAAGCGTCTCGCATTGACGGCGCGACAGACTGGGAGATCTTCTGGAAGATCACGCTTCCGATGTTGTCGCCCATCATTCTCGTGAACACCATTTATACGATTGTCGATGGCTTTACGGACATCTTCAATCCCATGGTCAACTTCCTGCGCAACGTTGCGTTCTCAGGTTCATTCCGATTGGGATACGCAGCTGCGTTGGGGTGGATCTACTTCCTGCTGGTGTTCCTCTTGATTGGGTTGGTCTTTTTAACCTCGAGAAAGTGGGTGTTTTACGGTGGCAGACGCGAGGATTAATCAGGCGACCTCAGTCGGAACCGGAGTTGGCCAGCAGCTCGAAGCGCGGGCCCCATTTCTCCTGGTCTGGAAGAGGAGACTGCAAAACAGCTTCTTCCTGTTGCTCGTCTACGTGTTGTTGATTGACATTGCGTTCTCGTTCTTGTTGCCGGTCATCTACATGGCGTCGACGTCATTGATGACGGTGCAGGACTTCCTGGATCCAGGTGTTTATTGGATTCCGCGAGCAATTTACTGGGATAATCTCGTTTTGGCCTATCAGAGTATGGACTACTTGGTAGGTCTCAAAAACAGCGTAACCATTGTCTTTTTTGGTACGGTGGGACAGATTATCTCGTGCTCGTTGGCAGGTTACGGATTCGCCCGGTTTAGGTTTCCGGGTAGGGACTTGCTCTTCATGTTTGTGTTGTTCACGTTCATCGTGCCTCCACAAACGATCATTGTCCCGCTGTTCATCTTGTTCCGTCAGCTTGGTTGGATCGATACGTTCATGCCGTTTACCGTGCCGGCATTCTTGGCGCATGGTCTGCGCGGATCGCTTTTGGTCTTGATCTTCCGCCAGTTCTTTATGCGACAACCTTACGAACTTGAAGAGGCGGCGTACATTGACGGGTGTAGCCCGCTGCGAACGTATGCGCAGATCATGCTGCCGCTGGCTCGGCCGGCACTCCTGGTCGGCTTCCTTTTCTCGCTCGTATGGCATTGGAACGATTACTACGAGCCGATGATGTACTTGATGAAGCCGCAGAATTTCACAGTACCGCTACGTCTCTCGATTCTGCAGCAGGGCTTGCAAGAGATCACCGGTGGTGAGGCGGGCGAGATCTTTAACGAACCGCTGGTCATGGCGGCCTGTTTCTTGGTCGTACTGCCTCCCCTGATCCTTTACGTCTTCGCACAACGCTTCTTCGTTGAGTCGATCGAGCGTACGGGATTGGTCGACTAAACAATTAAACTGACACGTAAATAAAGAGCCGTGGGCAGAGTGATAGAGACTCGCCTGCGGCTCTTTTGCTTGCCCGGTCCGCAATGAAGTCTTTCTAATTGATCTGTAGGGCACCGTCATCCTAGAGCGCGCATACCATGGTGAGGACTCTGGCTACGAACTCTCTCTGGGGTGAGTGAGCGATGGAGGAAGAATGGTGCGATCAGCTTCGCGTTATCTGGTCTCACGGAGATATGCAACGCGTCGTTCGGTACCTGGATGAGGCGATTACTAGAGTAGGGCCAGATGAGCGGATTATTCATGCGAAAGCCTGGGCGGCGCTTGTGCGACGAGATTTTGCAACCTGCGATCGGCTCCTCATCCTGCACCGAAAAGTACCTGAAGCGAACTATCCAGGTGTAGGGCGATTCCGGTTCATTCCAGAAGGGGCGTGGACGAGGCTCGACGTGCTGTTAAAGGCCGCATTGGGGTTGTATGGGTTCGCACTGGATCGCCTCGGCCGGCGACCTGTGGGAATTCCCGCAAACGTCTGGATCGATGACCTACTCGCTTTGATTCTGGCTTCTTCGCCGACTGCTGAGACGGCTACACTCTTGACGTCGGTTGAGGAGGCGTTGGGGACGGATCCCTGCGTACCCACGGAAATGCTTGAAGAGTTACGCGGCCGGGTCGTGCATCTGGCCGGCGACGTATGGACGTACTTAGATGAGCCAGAGCGCGCCGTACTTACATGGGAGCGTGCGCGTGGCGAACGAGTACCGCGTGTACAGCGTTTAGCTGCGTGTGAACGAGCGGCCACCCAAGCAGCTCAAGCCGGTGATTGGGATGCGGCGCTCACATGGTGTGAACGCGGCCTCTCACAGGGGCATGATGCGGCCTTGAACCATCTACGACAACAAATACGTCAGGCCGCTCAATCACAGTCGAATGGAAGTGCGCCAGACTTCTCATGGACTTTAAGGCTCGATGTGCCGCTACCTTCATTCGGTCAGGCGCTCAATCTCCATCAACGTTTGAAAGACGATCCGTTTTGTTTACTCGTACGGGCAGATGCCTGCAGGAGATCCGTGGCGTAGCGCAAATGATGTCGACATGTCTATTCAGGTTGTGCTCTTCGATCTAGACGATACGTTGTACGATCATGCGTATAGCTCGCGCCAGGGGTTGCGGGCATTGCACACTTCCCATAGAGCGTTCAATGAGATCCCGTTCGATGCGCTTGTCTTAGAGTTCAACACCCTCCTCGAGGAGATGCACGTGCGGGTCCTGGCCGGTGAAATCTCGCCTGACGAGGCTAGGTTGGCGCGCTTGGACGTCCTATTACGTAGGCGCCGATACAGGGCCTCCGCCGATGAACTACAGTCGCTCTCCGAATTATACCGCACAGCGGCGCTACAGGCGCAACGCGCAATTCCCGGCAGTACTAAACTGCTGGGGGCTCTGCGCGCACGAGGTCTTCGGATTGGTATTGTGACAAACAACTTCACGGAAGAGCAATGGGCTAAGTTGCGTGTTTGTTCTCTCGAACCTTGGGTGGAGTTTATGGTGACGGCCGAATCGGCCGGGGTCGCCAAGCCGCGTCCGGAAATTTTTGAAGCCGCTTTGCACGAGGCGGGTGTTCCCAGGGATGCGACTGTCATGGTGGGCGACTCGTGGGAGTCCGACATCATCGGCGCTCAGAACGTTGGAATCAAGGCGGTTTGGTTTAACCGGATTATTTCACATTCACCGGTGGGGGTGCGACGAACGCGAGAGAGCTTGCAAGGGGTGAGATTCATACATACGTTTAAAAACGTAGAGTCCGCCATCTCTGCGATCCTCGATTAGAAGGCAGATCTGGCGGACTCAATTTAACACTTTGATCTGGCAGGGGAGACAGGACTTGAACCCGCAACCTTCGGCTTTGGAGGCCGCTGCTCTACCAATTGAGCTACTCCCCTAGGTTAATGCGACAACACACTTAGTATACCACCGAGGCCCGTGATGGTCAACCCCTGCGCCGTATCATTCCCGGTCGCACTCTTCGCGAAAGCGAGCGTACCGCTCAAGCAAATCATCGTTTGCCTGGAGGAACTCGACGAGTTGGGTGAGTCGTTCCAACGTCTTCGTGCTTAAGTGATGCTCCAGGCCTTCCACGTCTCTCTCGACCGTGGACTGATCATGCATGCCAAGGAGGTGCAAAAACTCTTCGAGGGCCTTGTGACGCTTGTGAATGGAACGCCCGATGCGCTCTCCTTCTTGAGTGAGTGAGAGGCCGCGATACCGCTCATACTCCAAGAGTTTCTGCTCATCAAGCTTTTGTACCATGCGAGTGACGGTCGAGGGACGCACCTGCAGGGCCTCGGCAATATCGCTCACTCGGGCATACCCTTTCTCCTCGACGAGGGCATAGATGCGCTCCAAGTAGTCCTCAGCGGTCGACGACGGCATATCCGTTACAGCTCCTGAATGAGTATCTGAGGCTTTCTCACTCATTGTACCACATCCGGCTCGGCGAGCCCATCCTTGCGCGATCGGGCCCGCAAGCGGGCGATCACGCCATGGGTCGGCGAGAGGAGGAGCACGATTAAAAAGATGACGCCTGACATGGAGGCCATGGCACCCGCGATGGAGGAGTCGAGCCATACCGCGAGTGCGTAACCTGTGACAGCGCTAATGATGCCGACGACCATGCTGAGTCCAAGCATCACTTTCAGATTGTCGGTTAAGAGGTACGCTGTCGCACCGGGGACGATGAGCATCGCCACGGCAAGTACCGCTCCCACACTCTCGAACGCGGCGACGGTAGTGAGAGAGACAAGCGTCATTTGAATGTAGTGAAAGACTAGGAGGTTGAGACCCAGAGCCGTGGCCATCCCAGGATCAAAAGCGCACACTTTGAACTCTTTGAAAAAGAGACCGACCACGATCAAATTAATCAGGAAGACGCCACCCATCGTCCACAGCGCCTTGGCTCCGAGGCTATACCCTCCCAACATCAACGTGTCCCATGGTACGTACGCTATTTCGCCGTATAGTACGTGTTCGAGGTCTAAGTGTACTCGACCGGCGTATAAGGTGAGTAACACCACCCCTAAGGCGAATAGCGCTGTAAACGTGACTCCAATGGCAGCGTCAGCCGTAACGCCCCCGTGTTCAAGGGTTTGCACGACGACGGCCGTGAGCAAGCCCAATGCCGCAGCGCCGATAAACATAGGGAGGATCCCTCGGTCGCCCGTGATCAAGAACGCTACAACGATTCCGAGCAACACAGAGTGACTGATGGCATCACCCAGTAGGGCCATCCGGCGCAAAATCAAAAAGCATCCGATGAATCCGCACGCTGCAGCGACAAGAGACGCCGTAACTATGATTGTTAACGTGTATGCGTCCAAGAGTCCATCCCTCCCGTTTTCAATGGGTGCACCGACGGTAACAGTTTGGGCTCGCGTTGATGCACTTTGAGAAGTTGCTCCAGTGAGGCTACCAAGTCGGGAGTGAGGAAATGCTCGATATCATCGGCGTCTCGGTCTACATGATCCGATCGCAGTTCCGCTTCGTGCATTAGGAAGATCTCCCACAGCCGATGCTTGTGTGCAATGTCCCATGCCGCCCGTAGTCCGTCGAGCGTCAAGGCGCAGTATGACATCTCTTCGTGTTCGTGTATGCGGATGAGCCCTTGCCGTTCTAGGCGGCGTGCGATCCGAGGGACTCTCTTGGACCGCACGTGCGACCGCTCATCGCTGCCTGGGCCAGAGTTCGTCAGCGGCACTCCGGGAGCTAGGAGGTCTTCGGTGGCCACCTGCTGCACAGGTAGCGCCAATTCGTACCGCTCGTAGATATCCCTCAGGAAGTTCTCCCGCTGAACCTTCTCGCGCAATCTAGCTGCCCGTCTCCATTTGGCGCAGAGCCCGCGCGAGGGTGCGGCAAACATTGAGAGGAGAAAGAGAACTGTTGCCGCCAGGACGATCAGTGGACCGGTAGGTAGCCTTGGGCCGAGAGCACTGGTTAAACTGCCGATGACACCCGAAGCGCCGCCAAAGATCCCCGCCAAAGCCACCATCAGGCCAAGGCGGTCCGTCCAATATCGAGCCGCGACCGCGGGCGTGATGAGAAGCGCCGCCATCAAGATTACACCGACCGCTTGCAGGCCGACGACCACAGCCATCACGATGAGGGCCATCAAGACCGTGTCGATCACGCGGACCGGGAAGCCGACTCCACCGGCGAAGGAGCGGTCAAAGCAAACCAGCTTGAACTCCTTGAAGAACAATGCTGAGAAGACGAGCAATGCGGCAGCGACAATAGACATGACCCACACATCGCGTCCGATCATGGCAGCCGCCTGGCCAAAGAGGAATGCATCGAGCCCTGCCTGGTTCCCTGCGCCACTGTGTTGGATCGCGGTGAGTAAGACAATGCCAACCCCGAAGAAGACCGTGAGCACGATGCCGAGTGCCGTATCTTCTTTGATTCGAGAGTATTCGGTGATGAAGTCGATGCACTTGGTTGCGATCAGACCGGCAACTGCTGCGCCGATCATGAGCGGTAAAAGCCCTTTGTTTTGCGTGAGGATAAAGGCTAGACAGATACCCGGCAGCGCAGCATGAGCAAGTACGTCGCCGAGGAGGCTGCGCCCTCTTAGCAGTGCGAACGAGCCAATGGCGCCAGCGCTTATGCCAAGTAGCAACGACCCCATGAGAACCCACTGTAGGTTGGGATCACTGAGCCAACTCCACATCGTTGTTCACCTGCCTTTAGCAAATGCGAAATTTTGAGGAACTCATGGTGTTCGCTGCGCGACGGAGTGAGCGGTGTCGGCCAAAATGGTCAAACGCCCCCCGTATGTCTTTTGGAGGGTATCGACCGTGAACACGTCCTCTGTCGGACCGTGGGCGATTAAACGCATGTTGAGGAGGACTACCCAGTCAAAGTACTGCGAGACCGTCTGGAGATCATGGTGGACAACCACAACCGTCTTGCCTTGGGAACGTAGATCCGCTAACAGTTCCAAGATCGCCGATTCGGTTGCGGCGTCCACCCCTGCGAAGGGTTCATCCATAAAGTACACGTCGGCGTTTTGTGCCAGGGCCCGCGCTAGGAAGACGCGTTGTTGCTGTCCTCCTGAAAGCTGACTTATTTGTCGTGTGGCGTAGTCCGCCATGCCGACTTTGCGGAGAGCTTCCCAAGCGATCTCTTTATCGGCGGCTCGAGGGCGGCGAATGAGCCCCAAGTGTCCATACCGACCCATAAGGACGACGTCGAAAGCATTAGTCGGAAAGTCCCAGTCGACACTCTCGCGCTGTGGCACATATCCGACTCGTTTACGTTGCCTCTTATAACTCTGGCCGTGAATTTTCACCCAGCCTGAAGCCGGCGGAACCAGGCCGAGAATCCCCTTGAGGAGTGTCGATTTACCGGCGCCATTGGGACCGACGACTCCAACGAGGTGACCGGGGGGAATCTTGAAGTCGATGCCCCAAATGACAGGTCGTTTACGGTAAGCCACGGAGAAGTCATGGACTTCAATGGCCGGAGTCTCTCTATGCGTTTCGGACAGCGGGGGGGAGGCGGGGTGTGAATTGCCGCCGGTTCGTGAGTCGCTGGGCTGTTCGGGTGTACTCTCGGTGTTCGTAGTAAGAGACATTGGCCAACCTCCTACTTACTTGAGTCGCTTACTTGAGTGCGGCGACGATAGTATCCACATTGTGGCGCACCATGCCGATGTACGTACCTTCCGGCGTTCCGGCTGCTCCGAGGGCATCCGAGAAGAGTTCGCCACCAATCTCCACCGTGCGTCCGCGACTTGCCGCTCCTTGGACGACAGCTTCGATAGATCGGCGCGGAACGCTCGATTCAATGAAGACCGCCCGAATCTGGCGTTCTGAGATGAACTGAACCAGGCTTTGGACGTCTCTCAGGCCCACCTCAGTGTCAGTGCTGATTCCTTGCAATCCGACAACCTCTAACCCGTAGGCTATGCCAAAGTATCCGAACGCGTCATGGGCGGTGACAAGGACTCGTTGCTCAGGTGGAATCTCACTGATCCGCTCCCGCACGTACTCATGCAGCTCATTGAGCTGCTCTAAATATACCTCAGTCTGGCGCCGGTAATCGTCGGCGCGGTCCGGATCGACCTCGATCAGAGCGTCGCGAATTCGTTCAACAGCGAACTTCCACAGGGAGACGTCGAACCAAACGTGGGGATCGAAGTGGCCGGCGAACTGCTCTGGCTCGGTGAGGCGATCCTCCGGGATGTAATCGGTGACAGCAACGGTCGGCTTGGTGCGGGCCATTCGGATCAGGATGTCGGCCATGCGACCTTCGAGGGACAATCCGTTGTAGAGAATAAGCTCAGCGGCGGCCAGCCGGCGCACGTCGCCCTGTGATGCCTTATAGAGGTGAGGATCGACGCCGGGTCCCATCAACCCAATCACGTCAACGTGTTCACCACCGACGTTCCGGGCTGTGTCGGCAATCATGCCTGTCGTCGCCACGACGTTCACTTTGGCTAGGGCCGGTACGGAGAGGACCGAACATGAGAGGAGGACTCCAACGAGTAGAACGGCGGAAAGAACGATTTTGTGCATGTGGGGATGCTCCTTTGAAGTCCATTGTGGGCTCTCTCGTTCTGTCTCCCTGGTCGTCTGACTTGATGCTCGCCACTTGGTTGCCCATCTCACAGTCCGTCGGTTGAGTGTCTGACCAGTCACTGGAATCTACTCCTTTGCTCTAAGGCCGATGGTGGATACGTTCCAAGTTAGACGTACGCCACAGTGTTGTTCTAGTGCAACTTTTTGGCTCGGATAGCCCAATGATCACGCAATTTACACCTAACTCAGTACTCTGTGGCGAGCTAATGTGAATCGTAAGGAAAGTTCAGCCCGAGTTTAGACGTCCGAGAAAAGTTACATCTGGAACAAATAGTTGCACCGATGCAACTTTCCTTATGGTGATAAGTATATGCAGAACGCGCTGCAGGGTCAATACATTATTTCACGAAAATGTCGCTTCTTTCTATGCGCTTGAGATCCTACTACTGAGATCCTACTACAATGAAGTGCTTCAAAGGACGTCTCGGAGGAGGTCGGAGATGTTGTTGAGAATGGTTGCAGAAGGAATCGTCCCTACAAGATCTAATTAACGATAATGTTGATTTCCGTGAATTAGATCCGGATGGAACGCAAGGAGGCGGACCTTAGTGACGCAATCGTTCAACCAAGCTAGTTCATACTTCATCGATTCTCTAACGGGCCGTTCCCAGCAGACCAAAGAGGCTTACGAGAAAGATCTGCTCCAATTTAAACTTTACCTTGTCCTGTACCGCCGTCATCTGATTACACGTGGTCGATTGGACGAACTGGCCACTCTCGAAACCGAATTAACGCGGGCCCATGGCAAACTCATCGATACCCGGCACGCAACTCGGCGCCATCGCAGCGAGCTACGTCCACGGGCGCTGCTGGACCAGTACGACATCGCTATCGACGCTTTGACCAAGGAAGATATTGTAGGTTACTTCGGCTACCTGGAATCCGGCAAACAGCTCTCACGTGCCACGTTATTGCGCCGTTTGGCCTCGCTGCGCCGCTTCCTGACGTTGCTTTTTAAGGAGGGCTACGGTGTCGCGGCCGACGTGGTCGAGAAACTCGAAGACATGGAGATTCGACGGGAACGCAAACTACCGATTGCGCTCGATCGTGACGAGGCGATCGACTTTTTGAGCGTGATCAACGATCTGCGCGACCGCGCCATCGTGCTTGTCATGCTCTTTATGGGGCTGCGCATATCTGAGGTTGTGCGGCTAAACGTGGACGATATCACCGAGCAAACCCCCGGAATCACCTTTCGCGGAAAAGGCGACAAGGAACGCTTCGTGCCAGTACACCCTACAGTGCGTGAAGTGGTTCTCGCGTACGCCGCGATTCGACCCGAAGCACCGCGCGACTCGTTGGGCGAACCTTTGTTCGTAAGCAAACAACGCAGGCGCATCGACCCCTCCACGGTACGCCACTTTATTAAGAGGTACGCGCAGCAGGCGGCCGGTTTGGAGAATCGCAAGCGAGAACGACTCAGCCCGCACAAACTCCGGCACACCTTTGCCACGCTTTTATTGCAAGGCGACGTTGATATCCGCCACATCCAAGAGCTCCTTGGACACGAGAATCTCTCTACCACAGAGATCTACACCAGTGTGAACCGCCGGGATCTAAGCAAAGCGATACACCGTCACCCACTCGACCTGCCATCGGAAACGTAACGAGGCCCACCCACACCACCACAAGCCACATCGCGATACAAAAAAGCCCGGCTACATGCCGGGCTTTTCGATAGGTACGATGAGTACTTGGCCGACGTGTATTGAGGCTGACGTAAGGCCATTGAGCTCTCTGATCCAATCGACCACTTCGCGCAGATCGTGACCGCCCGGACCGTAACTCTGTGCCAACGACCAGAGCGAGTCGCCTTTACGGACGACAACCTCAGTGGTTGTTGATTCGTCAAACTGTGCAGCTTGCGCCCCGATCCTCTCCGTTGCGAGCTCGAGTAGCCCACTTACACCCTCAGCTGCCAATCCGATACCGACGATGGACAATCCGATCAAGACCCCAATAGACAGCCACACGACCAAGCGAGCGTGTCCCTTATGTAATGCGGTCGTCTTTGCTGATCCGGGTAAAGCCCTGAGCGCTTCGCTTGCCATGGTATCAGCCTCCATCCACGTCTTTGCTCGCACTGTGGTCCGATTTAGCCGGGGTGCGAACATGTGTTTGTGTGTGGTGTGGCTCAATCATAATACGAACATACGTTTGTGTCAATGGTTTTTTTAATCATGCCTTTCAAGGACCGAACTCTTGTTTGATTCCCCCGAACGTATGTGTTATGATGTTCCAGAGATATACCTAGTAGAAACACCAAGTGTTGGACGTTTAGGGAGGATCGTCTGATGAGTGAGCTCACGCCCCGTCAAGATCAAATTCTGGGGTACATACGCAAAGAGGTTTTGCGCAGAGGATACCCTCCATCAGTGCGTGAGATCGGGCAAGCAGTGGGCCTGAGCTCGAGCTCGACTGTACATGGCCATCTGGGCAAACTCGAGGAGAAAGGCTTCATTCGTAGGGATCCGACCAAACCGCGCGCGATCGAACTCGTCAATGATCCGGAAGTCGTGCGCAAAGAGATTGTAAACGTGCCCATTGTGGGACGAGTCACTGCAGGCGAGCCGATCCTAGCAGTCGAAAATATTGAGGATTTCTTCCCCATGCCGCGTGACTTCGCCAACTACGATGAGGTATTTATGTTACGCGTTCGAGGTGACAGCATGATCAATGCGGGCATCTTGGATGGTGACTACGTCGTAGTACGGCAGCAGGCGCACGCAGAGGATGGAGAGATCGTCGTCGCCCTCATCGAAGATGAAGCGACAGTAAAGCGCTTCTTTAAAGAGCGCGATCATATACGCCTCCAGCCGGAGAATCCCAGCTTGGATCCTATCCGATCCGCATTCGTGGAGATTTTGGGTAAAGTGGTGGGCGTGTTTCGGCGTGTACGTTAAGAGCGAGTACCATGCCGTGCTTTTGTGCCGCGGTAGGATCGTGCCGTGGGGGGCTCGGGTGGCCGAGCGTCAACGGTTCGGTTTCAGACTTCCGCCGGTGACGTCGTGATTCACCAATCGGTAGCGGGCGTCGAATTCCAATCGCATGTCGATGCGATTGAAACACTCCGTTCCCACGACCGTCTTTTGGACGAAAAACGTGTACTCTTTAGCTTGGTAATCTCGTGGGATGTCGCTTGACTTGCGCATACGTACACTGATCTCCTCGCCGCAGCGATCACAGACGACAATGGCCGAAATGGCCGCCTTCTCGTCACGGACCAATCTCTGATCCGCTTTGGGCGCGACCGATGCGCGCCCTCCCGCAAATACCTTTTTCAATCTATCCCACATACAGGCTCCCACCTTACTCTGACTGTAAGTAAGCTACGGCTCTACTTAAGCTTTGCACTTACTCACGGTTTATCCAAAGGCGGCGCGCAGCGACATTGGGTCGCCGCCGCCGCCGAAATTTACATGGCACTCGTCTGTGCTTCTCTATTTTGCGCAAGCGGTCGGTACCGTTGTTAAAGGGACGCTGGACGCGCCGAACGCCCCTTTATGGGATGAGTCCTGGACATTGAGCGAAGATCCTTACGGGCGCTCCGCCGAGCGTTGCGGAGCCTGACCCGTGTCTTCTCGTCGACACCAAGGGTCAGAAAGAACATCTCAAACGCCTGTTCTCTTCCTAGAATCTCCGGGTCTGCATCGTCGTCCAACGTTAATGGGAGCGCCGTGTACCATCGAACAGACTGATGGTAGGCCGATTCCACACCTTCGACGGTCACACACTGCATGAGTTCGTCGTACTGAGCCCTGCGGGCTTCAGCCTGCAGGCGCCAGAATACGGGATTGGAGGTTTGAGGACTAGCCAGGAAGTCCTGCTTCGCTAAGCGACGGAACTTCTTGAGTGCATTCATCACGTCGGCCTGAGGGACGGAGAACATGCGTATCCCCTTTCTTCATCCGAGAATGAGAAACTCCCAAGTCTCCCGCTATTCAGTTGTCCGGTGCTTATCACTCGTGTGCTTCGCCTCGCACCACAATATTCGGTGCAAACGTGTACGGCCCCTGCCTTGCGCGGCCTCACGCGTGACCGGATAGCAACGAGGCTCGTCAGTCGGATAACCGTTGGGCGGGCCGCAATCCAGGGAAATTTTCGTGCACTGCGGCGACCGCTGTCCGATGAAAAGTTGTCGTCTGACTAAGGGGAGGAAGATGCTGTAGGACACGCTCGGGGCGTGAAGGCGAGTGAGTCGCAAGGCGGAGAGCATGCCGGACGCGATTGATCAAAGGAGCCGGCCTCCTTTCCAACCTATAGATATGCACTGGGCGAAACGGCATTCGAGTTGCGACTTCGCCTTTTCGTTACGCCTCGTTTGTTTGATAGATGGTCACCGTCAGACCATCCGGATGCTTGCTGAGGCCAAAGATGTACCCTTTGTCCTTGAGCGTCTGGTTGAGAAAGGTGATCAGTTTGTGAACGTCACCTTCAATAGCAAACGCGCTGGAACCCAATGTCTGCAAACCCTCTGCTGACTGGGACGTCGCTTCGCCCGTCTCATCGCGCGATCCATGATCCGAGCGAACGATCTCATCTGACATGACATTCAACCTCTCTAGCGCCTCATCTTAACGCCAGTGGTGAAAAGCCTGCGAGACTTGGAGTGAAAGGTGGTAGAGCAATCCCACACCGAACAGAGCGGTTGCGGCGAGTCCCGCCGCCGAAAGCATGCGGAGTACGGACGCGTACATCCCTTCAGAGCGCACCCTTGCGAGCGTTACGGAGCTCGCAAGGAGTACCACAGCAAGGAGGCCGGCGAGCACTGTGGTGAAACCTTCCCAACCGTTCAAACGATGAACCCTCCTCGGCCGAGTTGGGTTCATCGTATTCGCACAGCGTGTGTTCGGTGACGGTGGGAGTTAGGTCCGCGCTCCACACTCCGGGCACGTTCGAGCCGCATACGGGACCGACTCATGGCAACGTGGGCAATCTTTCTTAAGTGCGCCGTGGCATTTAGGGCACTCCGCCAACCAATCCAAGTGTCCGCTACCACAGTGTGGACACCGCCCCAATTTACCTTTGGGACGGAATATAAGGTAGACTAAGGCGCCGACGTGCGGGAAGATCCAGTGAATAAAGAGCGCTCCGAGCGCCAGCGCTACCGTCCATAGCAGCGGATTGGCGTCTCGGGCACGCGCGTCTTTGTACATCCAAACAAGTGCGAAGACACCTGTTGCCACCTTGAGTGCGAATAGAGCTTGTTCTACAGGTGTCATCGCCTTGTCCCTTTCTGCCCCTTCACCTTGTGCGTTAGAATTGGCTTTCGATCTTGTTTTTTATACGACAAAGAGCGTTGTCAATGGACTTGGTGTGCGTCTTGAGTCTATCGGCCATCTCCTTGTATGAGAGCCCGTTGATATAGAGACGAAACACCTTGTACTCAAACTCGCTCAAAACTTCTTTTATGTGGCGCTGAGTATTGTAGAGACGTTCACGGTCAATAACCAACGCTTCGGGATCGTCCACCTTATTGTTACTCAATACTTCCATAAGGGTGCGATCCCCTTCAACGTCGTAGATCGGCTTGTGCAGCGATGTGTACGAATTGAGAGGGATGTGCTTTTGTCGCGTCGTACCTTTGATGGCGCTGATAATATTGCGGGTTATACACAGTTTAGCGAACGACCAGAAGGAGGAGGAGCCGGGCGCAAAGTCACGCACGGCTTTGTAGAGGCCGATCATCCCCTCCTGCAAAAGATCGTCGTCCTCTGCGCCTTGTAGAAAATAAGGCCGCGTCCATATGTAGACTAGCTTTTGGTACTTGTGCAGGAGGTAATCGACTGCGTCCTCGTTTCCACATTGCGCGTCTGCGACGATTTCCTCATCCGACATCTTGGCATAATCGACCCGCCTAGGCTGCGAATACTCCCCAAGAGGCAGGGCACCACCGCTCATCCGACCACGCTCCTAACATAAAGCGTCCCTATTTACGGCTTTCCAGTATTTACTTACGCCCTTTCTAGCAGGGATTCCTTCCTGAAAGCTCAGCTTCGAAGAAACTATCGGACGAAAGTGATGAGAAAAAACAAAGAAGCCCATCTCTCGTCTTCCGGCGAGCGCTGGGCTTCTCTTGCGGCTAAAGCGTTTGTCCCTCCCGAGCCGGAAGGGATGTTGTGTTAAATCCAGTCAAGTTTGGCCTGAACGAGTGAGGGCTTCGTGCCTAAAGACCCCTCGCTTGACCTCGGTGGTCGTCGCGTTTTGAGCTCGAAAGCCACGAATGAGGAAGTTACACGCTTGCCACGGGTCAACGGTATTGCCGCACGTGAAGACGTCGATTGCCGCAAATCCGATCTCGGGCCAGGTGTGAATGGCCAAGTGAGACTCGGAGATGACGACGACTCCGCTCACTCCCTGTGGGCTAAACTGATGAAACGCAACCTCCCGTACTTCTGCTCCAGCTTCGAGTGCCGCCTCTACCATGGTCTTCTCTACCCACTGTCTGTCGTTGATCAGGTCCGGCTCACAGCCGAAAGCCTCGCACAGGATGTGGCGACCAAGTGCAACATCTACCATTGAACAGGCCCCCTTTCAGGGCAAAAAGAATCGAAAATCATTTTAGCAGATTGCGATGGGATGTCAAGAAATAAGATTCAGGCGCTCAGCGACACGCTCGATGGCGATCGCGAGTTGCTGTCGACTGATGCCGCCCTGCAGGTAGGCCGCGTACGGCGGCCGCATTGGACCGTCCGCGCTCAGCTCACTCGAGGATCCTTGCACAAACGTACCGGCGGCCATCACGACCGGATCCTCGTATCCCGGCAGCGCGCCCGGCTCCAGGCGCACGTAATGATCGATCGGAGACGACTCCTGAACCGCCTGACAAAACGTTAGAAGACGGTCGGCAGAGTCGAGGCGCACGGCGAGGACAGCGTCTCCTTTGGGACCGTTCCACCGAGGCAGTACCGGCACTTCGTGCTCCTCAAGGAACCAAGCCGCGAGCTCGATGCCACAGATTGCCTCCTTCACCAGGTGGGGCGCCATGAAGAAACCCTGAAAAAGAGTTGGGGTGACACCATAGGAGGGGCCTACTTTGCTTCCAAGTCCCGGCGCCGTCATTCGTTCAGCTACTTGCTCCACCAAGCGCCGCCTCCCTACAACGTACCCACCGCCCGGGGCCAGCGTCCCTCCCGGGTTTTTAATCAGAGACCCCATGACGAGATCGGCACCCACGCTGCAGGGCTCAACGGGTTCGACGAACTCTCCATAGCAATTGTCCACCAGAATGAGTAAGTCGGGACGGCTGCGATCACGCCATTGACACAGCGCCTCGATCTGCTTCACCTGCAACGCGGCGCGCCACGCATACCCCTTTGAGCGCTGCACGAGCATAAGACGTGTATCGGGTCGAACCGACTCTTGGATCGCCTTGAGATCGATACCTCCATCGGTGCTCAACGCCACTTCAGAGTAGACGACGCCCCGAGACGTCAAAGACTGAGGGGACGGTGCTGTGATAGCGGCCCTCAACGTATCGTATGGCGGACCACAGACGCATAGAAGGTGATCACCCGATTTTAACAGCGCATCGAGACTGAGCCAGATTGCGTGCGTCCCTGAAGCGATCTGCGGGCGGACGAGCGCGGACTCGCCTCCGAGGGTGATGGCGTAGACCTCCTCAAGTTTCGCGCGCGCAGAGTCGCCGTATCCGTACCCTGTGCTGCCCTGGAGGTCGTGGCTGCCGACGGAGGCGAGATGAAAGGCGCGCAACACTCGACGGAGGTTTTGATGCTCGACAGCCTCAGCCTCCTCCCACGCGTCGCGCACCGCCTTGCGTGCATCCATAAGGAACGACGTCATCAACGCGCGCGCCCACCGTCGACTTGCAACGTCTCACCGAGCGCACTGCGCATCGCCGAGACCAGCGCGGCACAGCGCTCCACGCCTTGGGGTGGGTCTGGCGCGTTATGGAATGTATCGATCAACGCACTGCCGACGATCACACCTTCGACGAGGCCGGACACCTGTTTGACGTGCTCTGTAGTTGAGATGCCGAAGCCGACGGCAAGCGGCACCGACTTTTCGTGGGCGCTGAGCCCGGCCCGGACTCTGGCGATGAAGGGTTCGAGCTGCTTTGAGAGCTCGGTACGGGCGCCGGTGACGCCGGTGAGTGAGACACAGTAGATAAATCCACGGGCTCGCTCAGTGACAAGCCGAATGCGCTCTTCGTTACTGGTCGGCGCCAGCAAATAGGCGAGCTCCAACCCATGGGCTTCCATGATACCTTGGAGCGACTCCGCCTCTTCTGGTGGGAGATCTGGGACGACAAAGGCGTCGATACCGGCCTCCTTGGCCGCTTGGACGAAACGTTCTTCACCCCAACGGAAGATGCAGTTGTAATAGACCAAGATCGCAATCGGCGTCTCATCATGATTGGAACGAATGCGCCGAACCAGATCAAAGACGCCTTGAACGCTTGTCCCGTTCGCCAAGGCTCGTTGCCCTGCGGCCTGTACGGTCGGCCCGTCCGCCAACGGGTCTGAATACGGAACGCCGAGTTCAATCATGTCGGCGCCCGCATCGATGAGGCGGTCGACAAGGCGCTCTGTCCACTCAAGTGAAGGGTCACCGGCCGTGACGTAAGGCATCAGAGCCGACCTCCCGGCCTTGGCCAACTCCGTAAACGTCGCTTCGAATCGACTCATCGCGTACCCTCCTGTAGACGGTCGCCTAATAAGGCCTCAACTTGTTGCACGTCTTTATCCCCGCGCCCCGAGAGGTTAATGATAATTGAATCCTCTTCCTTGAGCATTGCGGCCACCTTCACCCCGTGAGCGACGGCGTGTGCACTCTCGAGAGCAGGGATGATGCCTTCCGTCTGCGACAGGAGAACAAAGGCGTCCAGGGCTTCCTGGTCAGTTGCCGAGGCATACGCCGCCCGACCAGAGTCTTTGAGGTACGCGTGCTCCGGACCGACCCCCGGATAGTCTAGTCCTGCCGAGATTGAATGTGCCGGCAAGATTTGTCCATCGTCGTCGTGCAAGAGGTAACTCTTAGATCCGTGGAGTACCCCGCGGCTTCCTGCCGTCAGCGTCGCGGCGTGCCGCTTATCCAACCCCTCGCCTGCTGCTTCGACCCCGATTAGTTCGACGCTCGTATCGTTGACGAACGGATGGAAGATGCCCATCGCGTTGCTGCCGCCGCCGACGCAGGCGACGACTGCCTGAGGGAGTCTACCCTCAGCCTGAAGAATCTGGTCGCGCGCCTCGCTACCGATCACGGATTGGAAGTCGCGCACCATCGTCGGGTACGGGTGCATGCCGACGACCGAGCCAATCAAATAGTACGTCGTCTCCACATTGGTCACCCAGTCCCGGATGGCCTCATTGGTTGCGTCCTTGAGCGTACGGGTGCCTGACGTTACCGGCACCACTTCCGCCCCTAACAGTCGCATGCGAAACACGTTGAGCGCCTGACGGCGGGTGTCCTCCTCGCCCATGTAAACCACGCAGGGCAAGCCAAAACGGGCGCATACGGTTGCGGAGGCTACGCCGTGTTGACCGGCTCCCGTCTCCGCAATGATGCGGCGTTTGCCCATGCGTAAGGCCAAAAGGATCTGACCGAGCGTATTGTTGATCTTGTGAGCGCCCGTGTGATTGAGATCCTCGCGTTTGAGATAGATGCGAGCGCCGCCCGCGTGTTTCGTGAGGCGCTCGGCAAAGTAAAGAGGCGTAGGTCGTCCGGAGTATTGACGAAAGTGATAGTCCAGCTGTGCGGCAAAGTCGGGGTCGTGCTTCGCTTCTTCGTAGGCCTGCGTCAACTCGTCGACGGCAGGGATCAAGCTCTCCGGCACGTAGCGACCACCGAACTCGCCAAAGTATCCCGTGTTATTCAATGGGAGATCGCCTCACTCTTTCCATAAAATCGTTCACCTTGGTCGAATCTTTCACGCCTGGACGGGACTCTACCCCGCTGCTCACATCGACTGCGTACGGTCGACACGCTGCGACGGCACGCTCAATATTCTCCGGGTGCAGGCCCCCTGCAAGAATCCAGGGACGCTCAGTGATCCGATGGGCACCACTGCGTAACAGGTCCCAGTTGAAGACGTGCCCCGTCCCGCCGCGTGCGCCACCTTTGACGTAGGCGTCCAAGAGGAAGCCACAGGCGCTTGGGTAGGCATCCACCTCCCCCAAGCTCTCTTCATCACGGACGCGAATCGCCTTGACGGTCGGTACTCGCCGGCCGATCGTTTCCACGACCTCTGGAGGTTCGTCGCCATGTAGTTGGACGGTGGACAATCCTACAGCAGCGACCACTTCGAGCACGCGCTCCGGTCGCTCATTCACAAAGACGCCGACCGTTGCTACAAAAGGAGAGAGCGAGCGACGGATCGTCAGTGCTTGTTCCGGCTCGATGCGTCGCGGGCTCTTAGCAAAGAGGAAGCCGATGGCATCAGCGCCGGCAGCGACCACTGCCGCGGCATCTTGCGGCGTCGTTATGCCGCACACCTTGACGCGCACACGCTTCATCATGCGCCCACTCGCCCCAGGAGTTGATTCACCTTTGAGATGACGTTCGCCTCCCGCGCCAAAGCCTCTCCGACGAGGACGGCGTCGACGCCGACTGCGGCGACCTCGCGTAAGTCTTCGGCCGAGGAGATGCCACTTTCACTGACGATGGTCACTCCGGAGGGAATCATGGGCGCCAGCCGTCGGGTCACGTCGAGGGTCGTTACAAACGTCCGCAAGTCGCGGTTGTTGATCCCGACGAGCTCGGCTCCGGCCTCTAAGGCGACCTCCAACTCCTCCTCCGTATGCACCTCCACGAGCGCGTCCAACTTCAAGGAGCCGGCAATTGCAATGAACTCAGCCAACTCGGTGCGGCCAAGGGCGGCTACGATGAGAAGAGCGGCGTCCGCGCCGTGCACGCGCGCTTCGTATAGTTGGTATGGATCGATGATAAACTCCTTGCGCAACAACGGTACGTCCACACATGCGCGCACGGCCACCAAGTCGTGCAGGCCGCCTTGAAAGAAGTTTTCGTCGGTAAGGACGCTGATGGCGGCGGCCCCTCCTTGCACGTAGTCGCGCGCCAGTTGCGCTGCATCAAAGTCTGGTCGAATTAACCCTTTAGAGGGTGAAGCCTTCTTCACTTCAGCGATGAGCGAGACGGATTGCTCGGCCGTCAGGGCGTTGCGGAAGCGCCGCCGGGAACTCGCGGCGCTCTCTTCGGCCATTCGGCGCACCTCGGCGAACGATCGGCGGACTTTCGCCTGGGCCACTTCGCCCCTTTTGTGTTGAATGATGCGCTCGAGTATGCTCACGCCGCAGCTCCCCGTGTGTACTTGATCAACAAGTTTAGCTTTCGTAAGGCGTCCCCGGAGTCGATCGATGCGGATGCCAATTGGGTCCCCTCACGCAGATCGGCGGCGCGACCGGCGACAACGAGGGCTGCGGCTGCGTTCAGGACGACGATGTCTCGCTGGGGTCCCACGGCGCCTTGCAGGATATGGCGAATTTGCTCAGCATTCCCCTGTGCGTCTCCGCCGCGGACGGCATCAGCAGGCGCTGTCTTGATGCCCACGTCTCCAGGATGAAACTCGTAAGTCTCAACGCGGCCCGACTGCAAATGTGAGATCTGTGTGGGCCCACTGATGGAGATTTCGTCAAGCTTGTCGAGTCCGTGCACGACGAACGCCTGCCGCACCCCAAGACGCCCGAGCACTTCCGCCAACGTATGCGTCAAGGCGGCGTCGTACACACCGACGACCTGGACATGGGCGGAGGCCGGATTGGTCAGAGGGCCGAGTACATTAAAGAGGGTGCGAATGCCGACCTCTTTGCGGGGACCGGCGGCATGCTTCATACTTGCGTGGAACTGGGGCGCAAAGAGGAAGCCGATGCCGATCTCCTCGATACACGTCTCCACCCGAGCCGGATCGAGGTCGATGCTCACCCCGAGGGCTTCGAGCACGTCTGCGCTACCGCACTTGCTCGAGACTGAGCGGTTGCCGTGTTTGGCGACTGTTACGCCCGAACCGGCCACCACAAAGGCGGCCGCGGTTGAGATGTTAAACGTGTTGGCCCCGTCGCCCCCCGTTCCACAGGTGTCGACAAGCATCTCTACGTTGGGGCGGATCGAGAAAGCGTGCTCGCGCATCGCCTGAGCGCACCCTGTGATCTCCTCAACCGTCTCCCCTTTCATTCGCATGGCCGTGATAAACGCGCCGATTTGTGAGGGAGTCGCCTCTCCCGACATGATCGTTCCCATTGCCGCTTTGGCTTCTTCTTGCGAGAGGTTCTCTCCCTCGACGACCCGGGCAATCGCTTCGCGCAACATTCATTTAACCTCCCAACAAAATCGTTGTACCAAGAGTCTCGGAGCGCACTCGCTCTTTTAAGCGAGTGGAGCCGGCGTTTTTCTTGACGAGTCTTCCGCGCGCTGCAGAAAGTTGTCGAGGAGTCTCATGCCGTGTTCGGTCAGGATCGACTCCGGGTGAAACTGCACGCCTTCGACGTCGAACTCGCGGTGACGGATCCCCATAATCGTCTTATCTTCGGTTTCGGATGTTATTTCTAGGCATGCAGGCAGGGATGAACGCTCCACAATCAGTGAGTGGTAGCGCGTCGCCACGAACGGTGACGGGATTCCCTCGTACAGTGATCCACCGAAGTGATACACCTCAGATGTCTTGCCGTGCATGAGGGTCTGCGCACGTACCACCCGCCCGCCAAATACCTGGCCGATGCATTGATGTCCGAGACAGACGCCGAGTATCGGTATCTCACCGGCAAAGCGACGGATCACATCACACGAGACACCGGCTTCCGTCGGCGTACACGGACCCGGCGAAAGAACGATTGCACGCGGTGCCATTTCGGCGACGGCCTCAACCGTGATCTTGTCATTCCTGTGTACTTTCAGTTCGTATCCCAGCTCACCGATGTACTGAGCCACGTTGTAGGTAAACGAATCGTAATTGTCGATCATGAGAATCATGAGGCAGCCTCCTTTGTCGACGCTTCTGCCATGGCAATCGCCTTTAACATCGCCTTAGCCTTGTTAACCGTCTCCTCGTACTCGTTGGCGGGGACCGAGTCGGCCACAATGCCGGCGCCTGCCTGCACGTGGGCGACTCCGTCTTTGACGAGAACCGTGCGTATGGTGATGCACGAGTCCATGTTGCCTGAGAACCCGAAGTATCCGATGGCCCCGGCGTAGGGGCCTCGTCGAGTCGGCTCGAGCTCGTCGATGATCTCCATGGCGCGAATTTTGGGGGCGCCCGAGACGGTGCCCGCCGGAAACGTCGCCCTGAGCAGGTCGAACGGGTCCTTCCCTTCTGCTAAGCGGCCTACCACGTTAGAGACAATGTGCATGACGTGTGAGTACCGCTCGATCACCATGAGTTCATCGACGCGAACGCTCCCGTACTCGCAGACGCGTCCGAGGTCGTTTCGGCCCAAGTCCACCAGCATTACATGCTCGGCTCGTTCCTTCTCATCGTGCAACAATTCGTCGGCCAGCGCCTTATCCTCGGCATCAGAGGCGCCCCGAGGTCGAGTTCCGGCGATGGGCCGCAAGTGGGCGACTCCGTTCTCGGCTCGCACCATCACTTCCGGGCTCGAACCGACGACAGCCAGATCGGAGAATTGTAGGTAATACATGTATGGGGAGGGATTGACGGTGCGCAAAATACGGTACAGGTCGATCGGATCAGCCGACATCGGAGCGCTAAAACGCTGCGAAAGGACACCTTGAAAGATGTCGCCTGACCGAATGTACTCTTGACAACGGGAGACGGCCGTCTCGAAATCCTCTCTGCAGAAATTGGACGTAATACTCGAGACGTCGGGGGCCGGGGTCTCGACCAACCCGTGCAGCGCTTGCACCGGGATCTCTCGAGCCAATCGGCGAGTGATGTCGTCGATCTTGGCAACGGCTCGATCGTACACCTCAGACGGGTCCGAGCCGTTGACGTATGCGTTCACGACCACCTTGAGCTTTCGCTGGGCATGGTCAAAGATAAGGACGTTGTCACTCACGATGAAGTACGATTCGGGCACGTCTAACTCGTCGGGATTGTTGTCGGGGATCCGTTCGACGAAGCGAATCATATCGTAACTCAAGTACCCCACGGCGCCGCCGTAAAAACGAGGCAGGCCGGGGACATCGGCGGGAACGTACTCCGATAGGATTTGGCGCAGTTCGTTCAACGGATCGTCAACGCGCTGGGAGGTAAACGTGAAGCCGCCGTCTCCGTCGGGGCGCCCGATCTCGACTTCGTCACCCCGACTGCGAAAGAGCAGGGCCGCAGAGTTGCCGACGAACGAGTAGCGCCCCATACGGTCTCCTCCTTCGACGCTTTCGAGGAGGTAGCGATACGGCGCCTCCCCCAGCTTGAGGAGGGCTGACACAGGCGTGTCAATATCCGCAATAAACTCTTTGTAAACCGGAATCAGCGTCGCCTCGCGCGCGAGCTCGACAAACCTAACCTTGGTGGGATGAAGATCGGCACGAACAAGTGGCGGGGAATGAAGACTCTCCGACATTGGGTGACTCCTCCTTTAGTGGCGTGAGCACCCAAGCCTTGACCTTAAACCGAGGAACGAAAAAAGGCACTCTCACAGAAAAAATGAAAGAGCCCGGCACCGTAGACATCCATAGGTGTATACACGCACAGTATGGACAGGAAGTGCGCACTCTCGGCTCGTCTCAACTCGGGTCGTGCTCTCGGCTAAACTCTCACTTCTCGAAATCGCACTAGAAATCTCTGTAGATCGACTAATCTCAGCTCATATCTCATGCACTTCAAGCGGTTACTCGAATCATACAGCTCTTGGAGCGCCTTGTCAACGATCCCCGGATAACCATTCGTTGGTGAATTCGCCGACGAGCACCTCTGTGGCGGGGCCCGTCATGTATACCGAACGGCCCTGGGGCCACTCAACGTAGAGCTCCCCCCCGAGGAGTTCCACGGTCACTTCGTAACGGGCGATCCCCTTTAAGATAGCCGCCACCCCGACTGCGCAGGCTCCGGTGCCACAGGCCATCGTCTCGCCGGAACCACGCTCCCAGACCCGCATGCGCAGACGTCCCCCGTCGAGGATTTGCACAAACTCGACGTTCGTTCTTTGCGGGAACCGTTCGTGTCGCTCTATGTGAGGGCCTACACCCAAAACCAGCTCGTCTGTGAGCTGATCACAGAAGATCACACAGTGAGGATTGCCCATGGAGACTGCCGCGATAGTGAACGTTTGATCGCCAACGTCCAAGCACTCATTGACGATCGGCGCAGGTTGGTCGGAGATAAAGGGAATCTCCTTTGGCTCCAGTATCGGCGGACCCATGTCGACCCGGGCTCGCACCGCGCGCCCGGCGTGAACCTCCAGCTCGACTGTACGCACTCCAGCGCCAGTGTCGATGAGCAACCGTCGCTCCTTGCTGAGTCCGTGGTCGTAGATATACTTCCCAACGCACCGAATGCCGTTGCCGCACATTTGCGCTTCACTGCCATCGGCGTTAAACATCCGCATGGTAAAGTGACCCGTCCGCCCTGGTAGGATGGCGATGAGACCATCCGATCCGACGCCGAAGTTTACGTCGCTCACCCGTCTCGCCAGTGCAGGAAGATCCAATGTGTCGGGTGGGGTGTGTGTGAGATCTACGTAAATATAGTTGTTGCCGAGGCCGTGCATCTTGGCAAACGGAAGGGACATGCCCGATCGACTCCTGTCCTTAACGCGTGCGTTTCGTTCCGAATGAGCGTAGGTCCGCTTAGCGGCAACTGCACTCAATGAATTCTTTCACTCTTCAAGCCGGGCATCCCTGGAACGGCGGGCGCGAAAATCTCCCTCCGGCGCCAAAAGGATTAACAAACACTTTACACGGATGAAGAGTCGATTGAGCGCGGCGGTGCGCTTTACGACAACGCCTCGGTGCCGAGTGAGTCTGCCGATTCTTTGCGATCGGGGGCGCAACCTGAACGGCGATCGCCGCCCGATTCACTCCCACAAATGACACAGTGGCCTTGCTCCCACGTCTGGCGTCGCATCTCCAGGGGTGAGAAGCGCACTCCCTCGGTGAAGCCTTCCCGCTTGCCTTGACGCCGCCCAATCGCATACCCAACGAAGAAAGCGACGAAGATGATCATCAGGAGTGCTCCGGGTGTATCCCATACGACCTCGATCATCGATTCCACCCCCGATTAGGCGACGACGGTCTTAGGAGTCGGCCAAACACCCACAAGACCAGCGGAACGCTGGCAAAGACCAATGCAGTCGCAAAGGGGTTGAGGAGCGCAGCGGCAACCACCGAGCCCGCCCCGAGCATGTGCGCCTCAACCCGGCCGAGTCGACGCACAAGATTGGGATTTCCACTGCAACGGTCCGCCTCGAAATCGTAGAGATCGTCCGCCAGTTGGACCGCGAGCATTGCGAAAATGGCCCAAAGAACACGTTGCCACGGTATGAAGGCGAGCGCTAAACCCAGGACCAGGATCGACTCCTGATAACCTGTTAGCCCCGAGGGCAGTTGCCGGTCGTGATCGCCGGCCATTCCGATGGCGTAAGCGCCCATCATGATGGCGGCGGCCAGGGTCGAATCGAGCACCACGGCCACGGCAAAGCCCATGAGCGAGTACGGCAAGGTCCCCTCGCCCAGGCGCATAGCAAGCGATTGAGAGCCTACAAAGACGTCGTAACGCAAGTCGAGAAAGTCGTCCATCAACTTGATGACGCCGCCCATGAGGACGATGACGCATCCGACTCGGACCATCTCCCAGACATGAGGTTCAAACCCAGCGCCAAACAAATCGCTTCACCTCTCTAAAGCCTTGGCGGTTGAGCGCGGAGATCGGGATCACCGCATGCTGAGAGAACTCTGATCGAATGAGCTCTACGCCGCGCTGGGCGCCGGGAAGATCGATCTTGTTGGCCAGGATGACGTACCCTTCGCGGATTTGCGCGAAGTGCGCCACTTGATAGTCGACGTCTCCAATCGCTGTCGGGACGCCGCGCTCACCGGCCTTCGATGCATCAACAATGTGCAGGATGAGATGTGCATCTCGCACAGTCCCAAGCGTTTGGGCCATCGCTCGGCGCACCGCGGCATCCTGATGGATCCCTTCCATAAGTCCACTGGTATCCACGATGTCGAAACGTTTGACGCCTTTGCCGACGGGGAGCTCGAGACGTATCGACTGCAGACACCGGGTCTGGTGCGGTTCACCGCTCGACAGAGCACCCATCGCCTCCTGCACACTGTAGCGGGCCGCTCGCCTGCTGCCGGCCGGCTCCTCAAAGGTGACTTCAAGGCGCTCGACTCCCAGGTAGTCGGCGAAATTCAGCGTGAACAACGTCTTGCCGACGTTGGGCTTGCCAATCACCACACACTTCTTCAACCTCTCGTCACCTCTTCGAGGTCGGCTTCCGTAATGAGGACGAGATCTGTGCGTGAAAGGCGCTTCTCACCGACGAGTCGGACTGCCTGGCGGCGGATCGCCCGTTCGATGGCGTTGCGAATGAAGCGGGCGTTACCCAAGTGTGGCTCTCCGCGACGCAGCGCCTCTTCGATCATGTCGGCCAACCGTGTCCGTGCGGCCGTCGTCATTCGGTACTCCCGCTCGGTCAGCATTAGGTGAGCGATTTGCAACAGATCCTCAGTCTTATAATCCGGAAAGTCGATGTGAATGGGAAAACGCGAGCGCAGACCTGGGTTGGACATGAGGAAGAACTCCATCTCGCGGCTGTACCCAGCCAAGATAAGCACAAGTTGGTCTTTGTTGTCCTCCATCGCCTTGACAAGAGTGTCGATCGCCTCTTTGCCGAAGTCCTTCTCCCCACCACGGGCCAGGGCGTACGCCTCGTCGACAAAGAGAATGCCTCCGAGGGCGCGCTTTACCTGTTCGCGTGTCTTTTGCGCGGTGTGACCGATGTACTCGCCGACCAAGTCCGCGCGTTCACACTCAATCATATGTCCCTTAGGTAGCACACCCATCGCCTCGAACATCCGGCCGAAGATCCGGGCGACGGTCGTCTTACCGGTCCCTGGGTTTCCTTTAAAGATCATGTGGAGCGCAAGCGGCTGGGTGGCCAGGCGCATGCTGGAACGGCGTTGCTGGATTTCAACAAATGCCTGCACCTCGTGGACCAGGCTCTTCACCGACTCCAAACCGATGAGCGCGTCCAGCTCGCGCATCACTTGCTGTAGCCGCTCTTTGCGGGCCGCCTCGTCATCTCCTGACGCATCAGCGACTTGACTTTGATGACGTGGCTTGATGGGCATCGGCCCTTTCTGCTCCAACTCGCGAAACAAAGAGAACGCCTCGGCCGGCGAAACCTTCCCCTCTTCGAGCCAATCAAGGACTTCGTCGGCATTGTGAGGCGGTTGTGTCACTTCCGACATTCGATATGGACACCTGCCTTCTTAACGCAGAGAGGCTCCGACCGTCAACAGGGTTGTGAGCGTATGGCCGATCGGTGAAAAGAGGACGTAATGCCACCTCCCGTCACTCCAAGCGACGCGGGCGAAGTCCCCGGGAATTTCGAGTCCAATGGCTACCTGCGTGTCGATCGCAGTACTCACAAGGTGAATAGGGCCTTCATACTCCTTGGGTACCAGGAGTCTCCAATCTGCTTTTGTATCGACAGGGCGAAGCGTCAGGTAGATCTCATCACCAATCGAGACCAGGTAACTCCCTTTTAGTCCTGTACGCACTTCGATGTCGGACGCTTTTAGGTGCGCCGGCAGGTACGTGGGGACTCGAATGCCAAGTTCGGACCAATTCCGCGGGTCGACGACGTGTGAAGGCGGAAAGACACCCCACATCGAAGGGGGACGACGGCCTTCGGCGTTGATTTGCAGTGTGATACGCTCTTGGACGACTGCGCTTTTTTCGTTGTCGATGGCCAGGAATAATACTGCAAGCACAAGAGCCACGAGCAGTACCAAGCTGGTCATTCCTCGTGGCATCCTAGAGATCACCTCGGTTGTCTGCAGCGTGACACCCACCGGTGGTAGGAGGTTATGTGCAGCGTAGGGAAGATATGCCCTACAGGCTGTCTGTTAGGCCGAGGCGACAAAACGTTTTTTCGGACAACACCCACGCGAAAGAAGGCGCTGTTCACGTGCCCTATTACCGGAGCAACCTCATTGTGCTCTGGATCACGACGTTCTTGGCCGCTGCCAGTTGGACTCAAGTCGTCCCATTCCTGCCTCTTTATCTCGAAGAGCTTGGCGTCAAGGAGAACCTCTCGCAATGGTCGGGGATGGTCTTCTCGTTGCAGTTTGTGGCAGGCATCATCATGGCGCCGATTTGGGGGCGCCTTGCCGATCAGCGTGGCCGCAAGCTCCTCACGATCCGAGCCGGACTCTGCTTGTCGGCGATCTACCTCCTAACCGGACTCGCGACCCAAGCGTGGCATGTCGCCGTTTTGCGTTTCCTCAACGGCGCCTTGACGGGTTTCATTCCGAGCTCTATGTCACTGGTCGCAACGAATACGCCCAAACATTTGGCTGCTCGCTACGTCGCGATGTTGCAGACCGGTCAAGCCTCGGGGAGTGTCGTGGGCCCCGTTTTTGGGGGTGTGTTAGCGGGACTGTTTGGCATCAGGGGAGCGCTCTTCACGTCGGGGTGTGTCGTCCTGGCCGCAACGTTGGCTGTGATCTTTGTTGTGCAAGAGCGAAACAAAGTGGTTCCCGCACAGGCACGCACCATCATCGAAGACTTCCGGGCCGGAGTACAAATGCCGGCCCTCCTGCGAGTGATGGCCATCACCTTCCTGGCAATGTTAGCCTCTATCTCAGTACAACCCATTTTGGTCATCTACATGAACGAGTTAGCAGGAAGTCCTAACACGGCCCTCAGCGGCCTCGCCTTCTCCTTGCCCGGCCTCGCCTTCGTGGTTTCGGCGGGCACATGGGTCCGTCACGGTGAGAAGCGTGGCTTCAACACTGTGGTTCGGTGGGCGCTATTAGGGACGGCGCTCTTTGGATTCGCGCTATGGGCCGTCAACTCAGTTGTCGTATTCATGCTCCTCTTCTTTGCCCAGGGAATCTTCCTTGCGGGTCTGCGTCCCGCCGCGTCAGCCATCATCTCCAATGAGATTGACCAGGAATTCCACGGACGGGCATTTGGAATGCAATCCTCGGCGACGACGCTCGGTGGGATGGTGGGCCCTCTTATTGCAGGGGCCGTCAGCAGTTACTTTGGGAATGCCTCCGTCTTTTGGTCGACATCTCTCATCTTATTGCTTGGCGCCACGTTGTTGCACATTTTTGATCGTAGGGAGCGTGCCCGAGGCCCCACACCCCCGGACCGCTCCGTAGGCGGTTCGCAGATGGTTTGAACACAAGGCGTCGAAAGGTGTAGGTTCGCCTTGTCGTGGAGAGGGGCGCTCCGTTAGAATGAAGGGCGGTTAACGATGCAACCAAACACACCGGGAACGAAGAAAGGGTATCTTATGACACGTCCACGGCATCCACGTGAAGAACTTCAGGTGATCATCGACGAGGACAAGCCGGCGTACGTTCAGTCGCTTTTCGACTCAATCGCCGGCGATTACGACCGCATGAACTGGATCATGACAGGCGGTCTCCTCGCACTTTGGCACCGTTCCTTTTTACGAGAGACGGCGCTCGGTAAAGGAGAGACCGCTCTTGACGTGTGCTGTGGAACCGGTGATCTCACCCTTGCCATGGCCGAACGAGTAGGCGGCTACGGCAGGGCGGTGGGCGTCGATTTCTCCGAGAACATGCTGGAGATTGCCCGTCAACGCAGCGACCGGTCTTCGGCGCGCAGAGGCTCGGAGCGCTCGCCCATATCATGGTTGCGACAAGATGCCCTCAATCTAGAGCTGCCGGATGGCGGACGTGATTCAGGCTTTCACTGTACAAGCATGGGATTCGCATTGCGCAACGTTGGCGATCTTCAACGCAGCTTTAACGAGATGGCTCGTGTCACCCGCATCGGTGGACGGGTCGTTTGCTTAGAAGTGTCACGCCCCGACAATCCGATTATGCGGGCCGGCTTTCAATTTTACTTTTACCGAATGGTGCCGCTGTTAGGGCGAATGGCCGAGAAGCGCTTGCCGCCTGAGAGCGCTCTGCGTCGACTCCGCCCGTACACGTACCTCCCCTACTCCCTCGACCATCTCCCCCCTCCCCGGGAGATTCTTGAGTTAATGCGCCGGGCGGGGCTTGCAAACGTGCGTCGGGTGCCTCTGACAGGTGGGATCGTCTCACTCTACGTCGGCGAGAAGTCTTAAGGCGAGCGGTGGGGCGATTCGCACCACCGCGCCTCGGATTGCATTAAAATGTGATATAATATGAAATCAACACCCATAAGAAAGCGGTGCCGTAATCAGACATGAATTCTGGACGCGCCCCTCAAGTCTCTGTACAAGAGTCGGACGAGATGAGCTTGAGTCAAGATGAGCTAATTTCACGGATTAACGCATTGCGCAAAGAGCGCAATGCGGTGATTCTCGCCCATAACTACGAGTTGCCCGAAATTCAGGATTTGGCGGACTACACCGGTGACTCTCTCGGACTCGCCCGTCAAGCGGCGGCGCACACCGACGCCGACTTGATTCTCTTTTGCGGTGTTCACTTTATGGCGGAGACCGCGGCGATCCTTTCACCCGAAAAACGCGTCCTTCTGCCAGACCTTGGCGCAGGATGTTCGCTGGCCGACACCATCACTGCGGACCAGTTGCGGGAGTGGAAAAAGGAGTTCCCCGACGCCGTCGTCGTCAGTTACGTCAACACGTCGGCCGAAGTTAAGGCAGAGACCGATATTTGCTGCACGTCGAGCAATGCGGTCCAAGTCGTCGAGTCGATCCCGGAGGATAAGGAGATCCTCTTCCTCCCCGACATGTTCCTCGGCAGCTACGTCGAGAAGGTGACGGGACGAAAAATGCACATTTGGATGGGCGAATGCCACGTGCATGCAGGGATTCACACCGATGACGTCTCTGGCTTGGCGGAGCGCTACCCCAACGCCGAGCTGCTCATTCACCCGGAGTGCGGGTGCAGCACGTCCTCCATGTACGAATTAGCGATGGGTGACCTCCCCTCCAACACGACGTTGCTGTCGACAGGCAAAATGATCGACCACGCAAAAGAGTCACCAGCAGACACGTTTATCGTGGCGACCGAGGTTGGCATTCTTCACCGTCTCCAAAAGGATAGCCCCGACAAGACGTTTATTCCGGCGACGGAGCACGCTGTTTGTCCCTTTATGAAGATGATCACGCTTGAGAAGGTTTACCGAGCGCTTAGGGACGACGTCTTCCACGTCAGCGTCGAGAAGGAAATCGCGGATCGAGCCCGCCAAGCGATTGAGCGCATGATAGCCATCGGTTAACTGTCGATGTGCCGCCGAATCAAAGTTTCGATGTGTGCCGCCGGCTCCAAGGAGCCGGCGGTATGCGTCTCTAGGTCGATCCAGTGAATTCGTTGGTCTCGGTTGAACCACGTGAATTGGCGCTTCGCAAAGCGACGCGTGTCGCGCTTGAGGAGCGCGATCGCCTCGTCGAGGCCCACCTCTCCCTCGAGATACGCTATGATCTCTTTATACCCCAAAGCTTGCCGCGCGACCGGCATATCCGGGAAACGCTGAATAAGGCCTTTCACTTCGTCGACGAGACCTGCTTCGATCTGTTCATCCACCCGAGCCTCAATGCGCTGGTATAAGGAGGCCCGCGGCCGCGTCAAGCCGATCTGCACGACCCGGTATCGACTTACGCTGTTCTCAATCTCCTTAAGGTGCTCCGACATGGGACGGCCCGTCCTTTGATACACTTCGAGTGCACGGACTACTCTGCGAATGTCGTTGGGGTGCACTCTCTCGGCGGTCGTGGGATCGATGTCGGCCAATCGGGCGTGTAGAGCGGCAGAGCCGTGCACCCGGGAGTACGACTCGAGCTCACCACGGATCTCATAGTCGGGTCCCTCGTCGGGGAAAAGGAATTCGTCCAGGATCGCCTTGATGTAGAGCCCGGTTCCGCCCGCGACGAGTGGAAGGCGTCCTCGCGCGTGAATGTCGGCGATCGCCCTGTGGGCGAGGTCGCGGTACTCTGCGACATTAAAGAGGCGGTCGGGATCGCATATGTCGATGAGATGGTGAGGCACACCTCTCTGTTCGCTTGGCGTCGGTTTGGCTGTGCCGATGTTCATTCCGCGGTACACCTGCATCGAATCGGCTGTAACGATCTCGCCGCTAAAGCGGAGCGCGAGATCGACCGCGAGAGCTGTCTTTCCCACGGCTGTCGGGCCAACAATGACGACAATCGGAGGCCGCACGTCAGATTTTGCGTTCACGTATCTCACCTCCATTGCAATTCGCCTCCCCATCCATATCTCCATGTCGGTCGACGCTGCTCTCCAGTACACAGTAGGCGATGCGACTCTTGGGACCCCCAAGTACCCGATCAAACCATCCACTTTGAGCATACGGGCCGTCGCGCCGGTCCTTAACGACGACAGATCGCCGAGCGACTCGGCGCGCCTCCTCTAAACATGGTTTGGAGAGAGGTTGCGGATTGGCTAGGAGACGAATGGGTGTCATATGCGTGCTCTCGAGGACGGGATCCTGAAACATGGGGTCAAAGTAGACCACATCGAAGCTGTCGGTTGCAGCCGTCTCCAGGTAATCCTCGTGCGCTACCGCCTCTACTTCGATGCGTCGCAACGCCTCAGTTACCACGTGCGACTTGTGCTCGTACTCCGCCATACCCTCGCGTACTACGAGCGCGAGAAGAGGTTCAGACTCTAGACCGAGCACGCGCCCAGTGGGCCCTACGACGAAGCTGCCCACAAGGAGGTCGCTCCCGATCCCGAGGGTAGCGTCGAGCAGGTGATCACCGGGCCCGAGCCCCATCGCTTCGATCATCCAGTCCGGTCGACCTTGCCGCATGACTCGGATGCGGTTTACCCCCATCCCGGGGTGGTACCGAAAGGTTTGGTCTCCAAAGTAAAGGGTGAGCCCGTCGCCCGCGACGACGAGGATCGGCCTCCCTTCGCCTCCCAGGTGATCCAGGCGACCCTCACGCCGCGGGGTGTAGATGAGCCCATGCTCCTTTGCCAACGCTCCGGCACGCCGCATCTCTTCGGGGGTCGAACGCCTGCCGGTAGTGACAAGGACCTCGCCTAACGATGGATAACGCATTACGTACGCCCGAACCTTCGTTCGATCTCGCGCTGATGCAACTGGAGGATGACCGGACGTCCGTGGGGGCAGGCGAACGGATTGGCGACGTGGGCCAATTCCCGCACAAGGTGGTTCATCGCTTCCGGTTGTAGCACATCCCCCGCCTTTATCGCTCCGCGGCACGCGACCATGGCCGCCGCGCGCTCTTTTAGCGTCGGTCCGCCTTCGGTGAAGAGGGTGATCAACTCTTCGAGCAGAGCAACCAAGCGGGTTGGCCCCGGGGTGCGCAGTGTAGCCGGCACGGATCGCATGAGCCACTCCCTGGGACCAAAGGGCTCGACCGCAAATCCAAGGGAGCCCAGAAGTTCTACATGCTCTTCCAAAGCTGCCGAGAGCGTCGGCGTCAGTGAGAGCGTCTGAGGTATGAGCAACTCCTGCGAGAACGTCCGGCTTCGACCCCGGTCCTGGTTCGCGTCATCGTTCAACACACGCTCGTATAGGATGCGCTCGTGTGCCACATGCTGGTCGATTAGCCAGAGCCCGTGTGGCACCGGCACTATTAAGTAGGTGTTGAGCGTCTGACCCAAGACCTGAGCACTTGCCAACAGCTCACGCGCGTCGAATCCGTGGGCGTTCGCCTCTTGAGTAAGAGCGATGCGCTCACGCTCTGCCCGCTCGGACGCGAGGGCGAGGCGCGCGTGATCCTCTCTCTCGTGAGCGGGCGCTGGGCGCCCCGATTCTTGTTGTGGCGTACTCCACGGGGCGGGAGCTGAGGTCGCGGCGACCTCTGTAGATCCTTGGGACCACTCGGAGCGAGCCTCTCCGATCCACTGAGGGTGTTCGGATGGGCGATTAGGGGCTACGTCCTGGCCTCGTGGGACGGGACGCACCGCCGAAGAGTTCCAGACCAGTCGCGTCTGGGCACCAGGCGTGGCTTCGGGACCGGCAGGCCGTTCTTCGATAGTGGGCGGCGGCGGCCCGCTCTCACCGACTTCACGCACGAGGTTTGCCTCCGTTAGTGCTTTACGGACCGAGAGCATGAGCGCTTTGAACACCTCGCGTTCCTCTTTAAAGCGGATCTCCGTCTTGGCCGGATGGACGTTAACATCGATCAGTGTCGGATCGATGCTTAAATGTAAGACTGCCAACGGAAAGCGGCGATGTGCAAGCAGCGCCTCGTACCCTTTCTCGACCGCCGTGAAAAGCGTCCGATTTTGGACCCACCGGCCGTTCACAAAGATCGATTCGGCGCTCCGGTTCCCCTTGGCCGTCTCGGGCTTACCGACGTAACCGGAGACGGTTGTCAATCCTGAGTCCCATTCCACGGCTACGAGCTTTTCGACGACACTGCGCCCGTAGACCGATCCGATACACTCCTTGAGTCTCCCCGTTCCGGGTGTGCGCAGCACTTCGCGCCCCTCCATGACCAGTGTGAATGAGACGCCGAAGTGGGCTAGAGCCATGTTGGTAAGCGCTTCCGCAATGTAACGCCGCTCGGTGGCGTCTGTCTTCAGGAATTTGTAGCGCGCCGGCGTGTTGTAAAAGAGTTCGTAGACACTGACACGGGTACCGACCGGCGCACCGGCGACGGATTGAGAGATGCGCCCATCGGCCACATCGATCCGGGTCGCTTCGTCCTGGGTTGCAGGTCGGGTGACGAATTCGACGCGGGAGATCGAGGCGATGCTCGGGAGCGCTTCGCCGCGAAAGCCGAGGCTCAACACTGTCGTAAGGTCCTCAGCCTCCCGGATCTTACTCGTCGCATGCCGCTCAAAGGCGAGTGCGGCTTGATCCGCCGGTACACCTGTTCCATTGTCACTCACGCGGATGAGCTCTTTCCCACCGCCCTTCACCTCGACCTGGATGCGGGTGGCCCCTGCGTCGAGAGCATTCTCGACCAGCTCTTTGACGACGGAGGCCGGCCGTTCAACCACCTCGCCCGCGGCGATCTTATTGGTGACGTCGGGGGTTAAGACGTGAATCGTCCGAGGGGAGCCGGACGTCGCCTGCTCACCGTTCACGATGCGTCTCCTCCTAGTCGAGCTTCGTTGACGAACGCCGCCAGGAGGTTGAGCGCTTCGAGCGGGGTGAGGCGTTCAACGTCTGTCGCCTTGAGACGCTCGATCAATGGATGCGGCGGCGCAAAGAGCGCCAGCTGTGCGGGGCGGCGCCCGGATCCTTCGGAGGCTTCGGTTAGAGTTGTGGGTGCAATTTCTCCTGAAGTGTCATCAATGGTGGCTGCCGCGGCATCCTGAGCGAGTCTCCGTTCTTCGCTCGACTCGAGGGCCTCGAGAATCTGACGGGCCCTTTGGAGCACAGGCGCCGGCAATCCAGCTAGCCGTGCCACTTCTATCCCGTAACTCTGATCGGCGCCGCCCTGGACAATGCGTCGCAAAAACAGGATCTCCTGCCCCTCTTTATGCACGGCGACGGAGTAGTTTTTTACACCGGGTAGCAGCTCTTCTAACTCTGTGAGCTCATGGTAATGGGTGGCGAAGAGTGTCTTCGCCTTGACTCTAGGCTCTTTGAGGAGATACTCCGTGACGGCCCAGGCGATACTGAGACCGTCAAAGGTGCTCGTGCCGCGTCCCACTTCATCGAGGATGACTAAACTCTTGGGCGTTGCGTGGTTTAAAATGTTGGCCACTTCGTTCATCTCGACCATAAAGGTGCTTTGGCCCGTCGCCAGGTCGTCGGAGGCGCCGACGCGCGTAAATATCCGATCGACAACCCCAATGCGCGCGGCGCTCGCCGGCACAAAGGAACCGATTTGCGCCATGAGGACGATGAGCGCGGTCTGGCGAAGGTACGTGCTCTTCCCCGCCATGTTGGGACCCGTAAGCACAATCACTTGGGTCTCGCCATCGAGGTGGAGGTCATTGGGGACGAATGCTTCGTCCTTGAGCGTCGCTTCCACCACTGGGTGGCGCCCGTCTCGAATCTCGAGGGCATCATCTTCGTCGACGACGGGTTTCACGTACCCGCGATCGACGGCTACGTCGGCGAGCGCAAGGTACACATCGAGCTCAGCAAGGATTCGGGCCGCGGATTGTATACGCGCGGCCGCTTCGCCGATTTGACGGCGCAACTCGACAAAGAGCTCATACTCCAGCTCGACCAGGCGATCATGAGCTCCGAGAATGCGCTCCTCTTGTTCCTTGAGCTCAGGCGTGATGAAGCGCTCAGCGTTGGCGAGTGTCTGTTTGCGTTGGTACTCGGCCGGCACTTGGGCGAGGTTGGGGCGAGTCACCTCGATATAATAGCCAAACACCTTGTTATAGCCCACTTTGAGTGAGCGAATCTTTGTCCGGTCTCGCTCCTCCTGTTCGAGCCGACTGATCCACTCGCGCCCACTAGTGGCGGCAAGAGCAAGCTCGTCCACATCGGCGGAGTACCCACGCCGGATAATCCCGCCTTCGGTAATGGAGATTGGTGGCTCATCGACGATCGCCTGTGAGATGGTGGCACACACGTCGGCGCACGGATCGATTTGGTCGGCTAACTGGCTCAGGCGTTCGGCCTTTGCCTGGTTTGCCAGGGCAGCTTGGATCTCAGGAAGCACCCGTAACGATGCTTTGAGCGCGATGAGGTCACGAGCGTTGGCCGATTGCGACGCGACTCGGGCAACGAGACGCTCGACGTCGTAGACCTTGTCGAATAGGGAACGTAAACCGAAGCGCAGGTCTACATTTTGCACCAAATCATCGACTGCATCGAGGCGGGTTTGAATGGCTGCCGCTTTGACAAGAGGCTGTAGCGTCCAACGTCTGAGGAGGCGTCCACCCATCGAAGTGCTTGTCCGATCGAGGACCCATATGAGGGAGCCGCGGCGCTCGCCGTCCCGCAGCGTGCGGACGAGCTCCAAGTTGCGGCGCGTCGCAGCGTCGATCTGCATATGTTCCGCGACCGAGTACGTCGAGAGGCGGGAGATCTGGTCGAGATGGCGCTTTTGGGTCTCGGTCAGGTACTCCAGGAGGGCCCCGGCACAGCGCACTGCCACATCCAGACGCTCACAGCCAAAGCCTTCGAGGGATTCCGTGTGAAAGTGAGAGAGAAGTCGTTTACGGGCCGACTCGTCGTAAAAGTACCGGGGCTCTTGGACCTCGACAAGCCCGGCGACGGACGCGTGAATCGTCTCTAAGAGTTGTTGGGCCTCTTCATCTTCGAATGCAGGATCGAGTAGCACTTCGGTAGGGCTTAGTCGAGTGAGCTCGTTCTTAAGAGAGCCTACGGCCCCCTCCGGCCCCATCTCGGTACACATGAACTCTCCGGTGGACAAGTCGCAGACGGCCAATCCGATCGTGTACGAAGGGTGCGGAAAGAGGTGGGTGGCGCGACTTCGAGGGGCCTCTGCCTTGTACGAAAGCGAAACGAGAAAGTTGTTCTCCCGCTCGCTTAACATCTCCTCGTCGGTCACCGTTCCTGGAGTGACGACTCGTACGACCTCGCGGCGGACAACACCTTTGGCGGCTTTTGGATCCTCCACTTGCTCGCACAAGGCGACTTTGTACCCGTTTCGTACGAGCTGAGCGATGTACTTCTCCGCCGAGTGGTGCGGAACGCCGCACATCGGGATGCGCGTATCGCCGCCGGCATCCCTAGAGGTGAGCGTAATCTGTAGGAGCTTGGATGCCAACGTGGCATCGTCGCCAAACATCTCATAAAAATCCCCGAGGCGAAAGAGGAGGATACACCCCGGGTACTGGCTCTTCTGCTCGTAGTACTGCCGGAGCATCGGTGTGAGCTGTGTCATCTTAGAGAGTGCACCTGCCAAACCTTAGTCGCCTAGGTTGCCCACTTCGCCCATGGTGGCTTATTCGTCACTCTTCTTGGATGACGAGTTTACGGCCTGCTCCTCGACCCAGTGGGGTGTACGCCCCGCCGCTTCGTACACCTCCTGCTCGTATCCCCGGTCCATCTCCCGGAGGAACGATGGCATGGTCTCAATCTCCTCCGTAGAGAGGGTACAAAACACCTTCGCGTCGGAGATGTCGAGGACAGTGTTGGAAGGAACGAGAATGTGGCGACTGCGAGGCACGTCGTACACGACAAAATACCGAATCGTGTACATCCCCGGTTCGACCACCTGGCGGATCACCGGTCCAACCTCCTGGTGATCCGAGGTGATCAGCGTCGATTGCCAAACCTCTCGCGAACCGAACTCGTAAAGCGTTTCATCAGGATCGAGGGGTACTCCCACTTGCAAGCGCTGGCGTCTCACCCGCATTCGCTCCTCTCATTCGATGATGATACGCTAAAGGTCCAGGGTCGACTCACTCTCCCGGGACGATCAGGCCTTGGCGAGCTGTCCGGAGAGGCTCCACGTTTGCGCTTGTGTAAGGCGCACATCCACACTCTTGCCGATGAGATCCGTGGGGCCATCAAAGATCACCAGCTTATTCTGGCGCGTCCGCCCTGAGAGTTGGCCGGGATCCTTTTGACTCGTCCCCTCCACCAACACGCGAGCGGTCCGTCCCACCCAGGCTTCGTTCTTTTTACGACTGATCTCATTTTGCACAGCAATGAGCTGGTGAATACGCTCCTTTTTGACATCTTCGGGAACTTGATCCTTGAGTCGGGTCGCCGGAGTTCCTATTCTGGGCGAATAGATGAACATGAAGGCGCTGTCAAACTCTGCCTCTTCGACGAGGCGTACCGTATCCATAAACTCTTCGTCCGTCTCGCCCGGAAACCCTACAATCAAATCGGTCGTGAGCGCCAAATCTGGAATTTCGGCCCGCATTTTGTGTACGAGCTCGAGGTATTGTTCGCGTGTGTAGCGGCGTCCCATCCGCCGCAGCGTCCGGTTACTGCCCGCCTGAGCCGGCATGTGTACATGTTCGCACACTTTGTTGGCTTGGGCCATGACGCGGATCACATCATCCGTGTAGTGCTTTGGATGCGGCGATGTGTAACGAATCCGCTCCAAGCCCTCGACCTGATCCACCTGCTCCAACAGCCGAGCAAAGCTGCTGCCGTCTTGGAGATCGTTGCCGTACGCGTTTACGTTCTGCCCGAGGAGCATCACCTCTTTGTACCCCTCGCGCGCCAAGTGCTCACACTCCGACACGATTTGGGCCGCCTCACGGGAGCGCTCCTTGCCGCGCACGTACGGTACGATACAATAGGTGCAAAACTCGTTGCAGCCGTAGATGATTGTGACGTACCCTTTGAGCTTCCCCTCGCGCTGTACGGGCAGGCCTTCGACGACGTCACCTTCCTCGTGCCACACCTCAATGACGCGCTCGCCCGTCACCTTCACCTTATGAAGGAGCTCGGGTAAACGGTGAATGTTGTGTGTGCCAAAGACGAGATCGACGTGCTCGAGACTCTCACGAATCCGCTCAAGCTCCGCCTTTTGCTGCACCATGCAACCGCAAATGCCAATGACCAAGTTAGGATTGCGCTCTTTGAGCGCACGCAGCATGCCCACTTGGCCGTACACTTTGCGCTCCGGGTTTTCGCGTACGCAACATGTATTGTAGATGATCAAATCTGCATCGACCGGATCCCCGACTTCGGTGTAGCCGACCTGCTCCAGCATCCCCAGGATTATCTCGGTGTCATGCTCGTTCATTTGACAACCCAACGTTTGAATCCAAACGCCTTTAAGACCGGGTTTTCGCCCGGCGAGGCGCTGGTCGAGCACCGACTCTTCGAGCTGGCCCACGACCGGGAGTTTCACAATCATGACACGGGTCACATCCTTCACTTTTCGTCCCTAAAACACGGATAACGCCATTATAACAGGAGCCTTTTCCATGGACAACACGGGCACTACCCCGCCAAAACTTGTCATAACAATGATTGGCACCACAATATTTCTTTGGTATAATGATTGTTATTACAACTAAACCCCGGCCGACGCCTTTGCACTCCGCAAGCAGGGCACCGACGGGGTTGTTGACTAGGAGGTGCGCCATGTCGACCACGGGCGAGGGGGCGCCGCGGACAGATCACGCGGCAAAGGCCGCGGAGCCGGTCGAAGCGTATCGAGCCTTACTACGCACGTCGATGCGCCTGCGCCGCGAGACACGCAAGCTGCTTAACCTTTACGGACTCACTGGCGCTCAGTACGGCCTGCTTATCCGGGTACCCCCGGAGGGCATCACCCTCACACAGCTTGCGGAGACAGCGTGGGCCGACCCAGGCAACACGTCTGGCGTCATCGATCGCTTGGCTCGCGAAGGTTGGGTGAAACGGGTGCGTTCCGAAGAGGATCGCCGGGTCGTCAACGTTATGTTGAGTGACCGGGGTAAAGCCTTGCTGATGGAGTTGACGCCTCGTTACACGGAGGTCGTCTCACGCCTCATGGGCGTGTTGTCTCAGGATGAGATCCAACGCCTTAAGGAGCTCTTAATGAGACTCGAGTCGGGACTCTTTGAGCGTGTGGAGAGTGTCGCAGAAGCGAACGAGCGTTAGCAAAGGTATGGAAAGGGGAATGTTCACGTGGGATTAGGAGGTATGCAGGGCTGGGAGCGGCGACAGATCATGCGCAACCCGGAGGAGAATAAGCCCTCTCAGCCCGTCTCCAAGATTTTCCGCCGACTTTTCGGTTATACGTGGGAGCACAAAGGACCATTACTCGTCGCCGGGGTGTGCGTCACGCTCATCTCCCTCCTGCAGCTGGTGATTCCCCAGATGATGCGGCTCACCATCGACGTCGTCATACCCGAGCGGCGGTTCGACATGATTTGGCTCGTCGTAGGCGGTATCATGGGCACCGCGTTGGCCAACGGCGTGTTGCATTACGGACAAAGTTACTACATGTCGATCGTTGGCCAAAATGTGATCTACAAACTGCGAAACAACCTGTACCGCCACATTCAAAACCTCTCCTTCAGTTTCTTTGACAACCGTCGCACCGGCGAACTGATGTCCCGAGTGACGAACGACGTGCAGTCCCTGCAGCAGTTGATCACTTCCGGCGTCCTCGAAATCTTCGTCGACATCTTTAGCTTCGTCGTGATCGTCTCCGTGCTCTTGTGGATCGACTGGCAGCTCACGCTCCTACTCCTGATCACGTTCCCACTGATGATCGTGACGACGCGCCTTTTCGGCCGCCGTATTCGTGGCGCGTATCAAGAGGTACAACAGCGGATCGCCGGGGTGAATGAGCACCTCCAGGATACGATCTCCAGCATTCGCTTGGTGAAGTCCTTCGCCAACGAGGATTACGAAGTGAAACGCTTCTCGGAGCGCAACCGCCTCAACAAGGAGGCCAACGTGCGGGCCGTTCGCCTTTGGGCGACCTTCTTCCCGACCCTTGACGTGATGAACCAACTGGGGACGGTCGTCATTTTGGGCTTCGGCGCTCGCCAGGTGATGACAGGTTCATTGAGCGTCGGTACGCTCGTCGCCTTTATTGCGTACCTGCAGCAGCTGCATCGTCCGGTGCGCCGCTTCGGACGGATTATGAACGTGATCCAACAGGCCGCTGCGTCGGGTGAGCGCATCTTCGAGATTCTGGACACATCGCCTGACGTCCACGAGAAGCCGGGGGCGCATGAGCTGCCTCCACTCTCCCGCTCGATCGAGTACAAAAATGTAGACTTCTCCTACAATAAGGAGAATCCGGCAATACGAGACGTCTCACTCACTATTAAGGCCGGGATGACGGTAGCGTTTGTCGGACCCTCCGGCGCCGGTAAGACGACGCTCATCAATTTGCTCGCTCGGTTTTACGACACCGACCGCGGCACGATCGAGATCGACGGGCACGACTTGCGCGATGTGACGCTCAACTCACTGCGAGGGCAGATGGGCATCGTCTCTCAGGAGATTACGCTCTTGCACGGAAGTGTCCGAGAGAACATCGCTTACGGAAAGCCGAGCGCGTCGTTCGACGAGGTGGTCGAGGCCGCCAAAGCCGCCAATGCGCACGAATTCATCACCTCATTTCCAGATGGGTACGACACCGCCATCGGGGAGCGAGGGGTTCGCCTCTCGGGTGGACAGCGTCAGCGCATCGCCATCGCGCGGGCGCTTCTCAAGGACCCTCGAATTCTCGTCCTCGACGAGGCGACGAGTCAACTCGACAGCGAGTCTGAGCACCTGATTCAAGAGGCACTGGATCGGTTGTTTGTCGGAAGGACCAACTTAGTGATTGCTCACCGCCTTTCGACCATTCAAAAAGCCGATCTCATCGTCGTGATGGATAGCGGACACGTCGTCGAGACTGGCAGCCACGCGGAGCTCCTTAAGCTAGGCGGCCGATACGCAGCGTTACACGACGCGCAGTTTAAAGAGTCGGTGACTCAAAGCGGGCTCGCCTAAGGGTCGGCCTGCCACCACTTACACAAGTGTGGCGGGAGGAGTTGGGGGACGCTCCTTGGGGTACGATGCTCTGTAAGGAGCATTGCGTGACACTGTAGAGAAAATGGAGGCGTCCCCCAATCTCTCCCCGCTTGGTCTGGCTAAGATTCTCACTCGCGGCGGTCCTGGGCGGGATTTTGGCCGCTTCGCTCTTTGGACAGGTGTACGACTCGGTAGGACCGTTTGGATTGCGCGTTGCGTGGCGGGTGGCATGGCCTGGGACGACCCTACTCCACTTCCCTCCTCTCGGCGACGTCGAGGCGGTGACGCACGCTGCCGGAGGGCGGATCGAAGTCTCTTTGGAGAGCCTCGACTTTCGTGGACTGAGAAGCCTGATCGACGAAACAGCGGAGGATCAAGGCGAAGCGATTGCGCAACTCGCCGCAGCTGCCGAGGAGTTGGCGGTTAAACTCGCATGGCGCATCCTCGCCTCCGCCGCTATCGGTGGCGCCCTCACCGTCACGCTTGTTCGCCCTCGATCGCTTCGCGGCGTAGCGAGGGGGCTCGCAGCCTCTGCGGCCGGTGGCCTCGTCGGTCTTGCCCTCATGGGATCTGTCGTCGGCGTGACGCGGGCCACGTACGACGTCGAAGCGTTTGGGAGTCCGACGTACCGCGGCGCATTGGAAGAGGCGCCATGGCTGATTCGCACGGTACAAGAGGGCCTCGCTCAGTTTGAGGAACTCGACACGCGACTGCGTAACCTCTCGCGGAACGTGTACGAGATGTACCGGCGAGTCGAATCCCTCCAGCCCCCGATCAGCCTCGCCAACACAGATCGCGTCATACTCCACGTGAGCGACTTTCACAATCACCCGACGGCGGCCAGCCTGGTGGTCGAGATCGCAGAGGCGTTCAATGTTGACCTGGTCCTCAACACCGGCGATCTGACTGACTTCGGGACGCGGATCGAGACGTCCCTATTGGGCGACTTCGCCCGCATCCAGGTGCCTCACTATATTGTGAGTGGGAACCACGAGTCGCCGGAGGTGATCCAGCACCTCACCCTCCTGCCTTACATGGAGTTGCTCGACGGACGGTTCATTGAGAACGACGGAGTGCGCCTCGCCGGGATGGGAGACCCCGGAGCCCAAAACGACTCTGCCCGCGTCATCACACCTGCTGAGTCGGCCCAGATGGCGCAGGCGATTAACGAGAGACTCGCAGTCATGGAGCATCGTCCCGATGTGATTGCCGTGCACAACCATCGTGTAGCCCAGGGGATTCAGCCGGGAATGGCAGCGCTGGTCGCGTACGGGCATACACATTCGCCCAGCGTAGAGTTCCGAGATGGGACGGCCTACGTCAACGCCGGCACCACCGGAGGCGCCGGCCTGCGCGGTGTGGAAGCGAACGGTCTGGTCCCGATTACGCTGAGCGTCATCTACATGCGCACGGTGCCCAAGGTAAGCGTGGTGGCAGTTGACATTCTCGAACTCTCGCCCGTTGCAGGAGGATTCACGCTCCAACGACATATGGCTCCCCTACCGGATTCACGCTGACGTGTAAAATACGTTATAGTGAATGTAAGTTGAGCGAAAGGGGCAGACCGCTTATGTCGATTGTGCTCCTCGAAGCCTTTAGTGTGCTGACGATTTCCGTCATTCTTTACGCTCTCATCAACGGTGTCGCACGATGGAAGAGAGATAAGCAGGCGCGAAGCTTACTTCTGGTATGGATCGGACTGATCGGAGTCCTCTTCGCACTAAATCCGGGCTCGCGTCTCTTCACCCTCCCTCTCTCCCTCGTCATCGCCTATGTGTGTTGGCACTACACCAAAACCAAGAGACTCAACCGGGGTGAGCCGGCGACGCTGCTCTTGCAGTTTTGCAACTATCGCTCGGTGGCGCTTTCGGGTGCGTTCGCCGGATTGATGATCGTGTCACTCTTGTACACATGGGGCTTTTTGCAAACCGAAGATTTCTGGCAACGTGAAGGAATCGGTCGAGCGGTGAGCGCTCTGGCCAACGCTCTCATCGCCGGTGCAGCGTTGGGCGTTCTCCGCAAGTACACTCGTCTGAAGTGGCCCCGCTCTTTGTTGGTCCCCTATACGTTCAGTCCCGACAGCAACGCCGTCCAGACGCACGAAGGCGAAGGGTTTAAAGTCGATGAGCTCTTTATGCCCTTGATCGTCACCCCGTTCCTCTGGTTATTTCTCTCCGAGATTCACCCAGGGTGGTCGACGATCTTCCTCTTTGGTCTGATGCTGCCCAGCTTCGGGTTTTACCTCTTGTGGGCGTTCTTCCACACTGCCTGGCTGCGATGGATCGGGGTAGTGAACAGCGCAGAACGAGCGGTGTACGACGCCTATGAAGTGTTGATCAAAGACCAGTCCATCCAGCCGTGGTTAGGCGGGGTGTTCATCGAGTTCGACTCTGAGCGTGGCGCCTACGTGGTCTCAGGCACACTCCCCGGCTATCAGGAGAAGGCGACGATTCGCCGACGACTATTGGAGATTGAAGGTGCAAGAGGCGTGCACGACGACGCGGTGCGCTTAGATGACGAGCTCACACCTAATCCCTGGTACGAGCGGGCTATCGAGAGACGTAGGCGACAAAAGAGTACGAGTGCGTAAGGTAGCATATACGGCACTCTCCAAGGCGATCCTAGCTTGCGGAGGTGCTGACAAAGAATGAGAGAAGAGCAACTCGTCATCATGACTATGTACTCGACGCAGGAGTCGATGGATGTCCAGAATAGACGGTTGCAACAACTGCTGGATGAGGGGTGGCGCGTCGTCCAGATGACGCCGACCGGTGGGGGACCGGGAGGTTCTCACTCTGTGATCTTTCTCCTGGAGCAAAGACCCCCCGGCGTCACCGACGAGAGCAAACCGACGAATGGAGCACGCGCGCGAGTGCGGCGCCGCACTTTGCAACCGAGCGGCGCGCCCGCGTTACCCTAATCTCCCGACGAGTCGAACCTCGCCCTCGCCTTCAGTGACACTGCCGATGGCGTAAGCGTGGTATCCGGCGCCGGCGAGCTTCACTTGGACGGTATTTACAGAGTCTGGAGCTACGACCGCGGTCATCCCTACACCGAGGTTGAACGTACGGATCATGTCGTCCTCCAGTACATTGCCGGCCTCTTGAATGGTCCGGAACACCGGAAGGACGTCGATTGAGGCGAGATCGATCTCGGCGTCCACGTTCTTGGGGAGGACGCGCCGGAGGTTATCTTTGACGCCCCCACCAGTGATGTGGGCGAGCCCGTGCAATCCGGACTCCCCAAAGATCTCTTTGAGGCCCTTGAGGTAGCAAAGGTGAGGGCGCAAAATCGCCTGGAGGAAGCTCTCTTTGCTCTCTGCTCCCTCAACGACACGGTCGGCCAAGTCGGGCTGCTCATCGAGGAGGCGACGCACCAACGTGTACCCGTTGGTGTGTAGGCCGTTAGAGGCGATAGCGAGCACGGTGTCCCCCGGCGCAATCTTGGAGCCATCGATGACGAGCGACCGCTCGACAACGCCGAACAAGGCCGCGCTGAGGACGTAGGTGCCGGGCGCGAGGACCCCCGGTTGTTCGGAGGTCTCCCCGCCGACGAGCGAGAACCCCTGTTCGCGGCAGGCTTCGGTAAGACCCTTGACCAGGCGCACTACCACGTCTTGTTCGAGTTTGCCGCAGACGATCGTGTCGAGCATGGCCATCGGTGAGGCGCCCATGACGGCAATATCGTTAACGATATGGTTGACAAGGTCGTAGCACAGGCTCTCGATCGATCCGTGCTGCAACGCAAGCAGTTGCTTTGAGCCCGGCTCTTCCATCTTTAAGACGAGAACTGGTTCACGATAACCCTCGAATTGCCCGTCAACGAGTGAGCCAAAGGCGCCAAGGGTGTTGAGGACACCAGCTCCAGGCGCTCCCAGCACCTCGGCCATTTGCCGCTTGGCCGCGTCGGCGGTGTCGATGTCGACCCCGGCGTCCTTGTATGAAAGGGGTTTATTGTTCATGGTGTACGTCACCGTCCTGGGGAGATGAATGCTACTACGTTCTGTCCATAGATTCACGTTCGAGTGGGCATGCCCCTTTTCTCACTTGACCAAGGCGCGGTGTCACTATACACTCGGCTGGTAGCACACCCAATTCCCGCCCGAACCAACGGAGGGCCGATAACGACCGTGACAAAGATTTCTCAACCATCCTCCTCGCTCGCCGAACAGGTTGCCAGGAGACGCACCTTTGCCATCATCTCACACCCCGACGCCGGAAAGACGACGCTCACCGAGAAGCTCTTGCTCTATTCGGGCTCGGTACACCTCGCCGGCGCCGTACGCAGCCGCAAAGATCAACGCCACGCCACCTCCGATTGGATGGCAATCGAACAGGAGCGCGGCATCTCCATCACCTCGACGGTCCTGCAGTTCAACTACGGTGGGTGCCTCTTTAACTTGTTGGACACGCCAGGTCACGAAGACTTCAGCGAGGATACGTACCGCACGTTAGTCGCTGTAGACAGCGCCGTCATGGTGCTCGACGCCGCCAAGGGCATCGAACCGCAGACTCGTAAGCTCTTTGACGCATGCCGACTGCGACAAATTCCGATTCTCACCTTTATCAACAAGCTTGACCACCCCGCGCAGCATCCCCTTGAGCTCCTCGACGAGATCGAGACCACGCTCAACATTGACGCTGCACCAATGAACTGGCCCATTGGTGACGGTCCCACATTTCAAGGCGTGTACCAACTGAGCGATGCGCGCGTGCTTCAGTTTGAACGGACCGAGCACGGTCAACATCGAGCCCCGGTAACGGTGCGTGATTTAGAGGATCCCACACTTGACGAACTCTTAGGCGAAGAAGCGTGCGCTCAGTTGCGGGAGGACGTGGAGCTCATCTCCGGCGCCGGCGTCTCGTTCGATCAAGACGCCTTCCTTGCAGGGCGCCTCACCCCCGTCTTCTTTGGGAGCGCGCTCAACAACTTCGGCGTGGAACCTTTCCTCGATGCCCTCATCAAACTGGCGCCGCCGCCGCGCCCGCGTGAAGCAGGTGAGAAGCGTGTGGACCCGTGCAACAATGACTTCTCCGGCTTTGTCTTTAAGATCCAGGCAAACATGAACCCAAAACACCGCGACAGCATCGCGTTTATTCGCGTCTGTTCAGGACGATTCACCAAAGACATGACGGTGAACCATCCTCGCTTGCAGCGGAAAGTACGCCTCGCTCGCTCTTTTCGCCTCTTTGCACAAGATCGCGAGACCGTAGACGAGGCGCTTGCCGGCGATGTGGTGGGACTCTCGAATCCCGGACTCTTCGCCATCGGGGACACGTTGTACGACTCGGAGCCCGTCACGTTTGACCCGATGCCTCAGTTTGAGCCGGAGCACTTTGCCCTCTTACGCAACCTGGACACGGCGAAGTACAAGCAGTTTCACAAGGGTCTCGATCAGTTAGTGAAAGAGGGTGCCATTCAGCGTTTTGACGCGTTGGACGCCTCTCAGCTTTACCCCGTCATCGGCGCGGTCGGACGCCTACAATTTGAGGTGCTCCAGACCCGATTGCAAACCGAGTACAACGTGGACGTCGCGATCGATCCATTGCCCTACACAGTGGCCCGCAGGGTCGTGTGCGCACCGGACGCATTTGCTCGGATCAAGTGGCCGATGGAGCACATGAGCATCAAAGATCAGAGTGAGCACCCCATCGCCCTCTTCGCCTCAGAGTGGCCAGCTGCCCGGTGCGCCGAGAACAACCCAGAGGTCGAGTTCCGTCCGATCGGTATCGCATCATCGATAACTCCATGACTTCGCTCGGGAGCCGGCCGCGACGATCACGATCGGCGGGCTTTTGAAAGGCGTGCCGACGTGGCGTTACGCAGGCGCACAAGCTCCTCGACCAATCCCACAGGTGGACGAGCCTCGGGACTTCCCGAGCAGGTGTGGGGTTGGTCGGCGGCGCTGAGCGCAGCGGCTAGCGCTCCGGCCAGGCGCTCATCCTCATTGTCTCGACGACCTTCCCTAGCGGCTCGTTCTGCATCCCTGTGCGCAAACGCATAGGCCATCCCCCGAGGCACCGATCCAACGTATGGCAACCGCGGGACGGACGGGAGTGCCTCCGTGCCGCTTGTGATGAGACGATCCTCGACGACGTCAATGGCGGCACGGATTTCTGCAGTCACATTGCGCCCCGACTTGGTTCCAAATGTCTCACCCCTGCGGCCAACAAAGAGCGCCAAATCGACGGCGCCCTCCATTCCCCAGCCGTCCAGGATTGCGGCGACCGCAGCGGAGACTGCGCACGCCTCAGCCACATCGGCGTCGGTGGGTTGCAACGCTGAGACGGTCGTGATGACATCATCCACGACACCGTTATGATCCTGGGGACGGCGAATCACACCCACTGGGATCGCCAAGCCTACGACGTGAGCCGTTATGTGGTGCATCTCGTCACGGCGCTCTCTTGGAAGTCCGTTCAACGCCGCACGTACGGTACCGTCACTTTGAACAAGGGACCTAGCAAAGTGCAACGTCGTATCAATAAAGGGGGTACAACTCCCCATCAGCACCGCAGTAAAAAGCGCGTGAATTCGATCGTGTAGTAACGACAGACTTCGACATCCTCACATCAAACAGCGCTAAGTAGCGCTGGGCTCTGATACCATCTGATCAAAAATGCTGAAATACGTCGGAAACGTTTTGGATGTGCAGGACGGATTGGCGATGCGAATCCCTTCCGCCCGCAAACCGGTGAGTGCAAAGGCCATAGCCATCCGGTGATCGTCATACGTCTCAACCGTGCAAGGCTGGGGCGCCCCTGGCCGAATGAGAATGCCGGCCTGGTACTCCTCGCACTCGATTCCCATGCGAGTAAGTTCCTTGGCTACCGCGGCGAGGCGATCACACTCATGGTGTCGGACCTGTTCCACATTGCGAATCTCCACCGGACCGTCTGCAAACGGCGCCAACGCGGCGAGAGTCGGCACCTGGTCCGGGCAGTCGTTCATATCGATTGTAATGCCTTTTAAGCGGCCTCCTACGGGGCCGGAGACGTCGAGACCGTCCGCACTCTCACGGAGCGTGCATCCCATCTGCTCGAGGATATGCAAAAATGAAATATCGCCCTGCAAGGTCTCTTGATGCACGTCACGCAAGAGTACGCGTCCGCCGGTGATGGCGGCGGCGCCGGCAAAGTAACAGGCACTGGAGATGTCCGGTTCCACGGTGTACGCTTGTCCGGTGTACCCTGTGCCATCGCTGACGAAGACGTCGCCGCGACGGGTGAGTTCGACACCGAAGGATCGCATCATCCGCAGTGTCATCTCAATGTACGATGGAGTAGGCACGGGTCCGAGCGGATGAATTTCGACAGACCGCCCAACGAGCGGACAGACCAACAGCAGTGCGCTGAGAAACTGGCTCGATGCCGTAGAATCGATTTCAATCTTTGCCGGCGGTCTCTCGGCGGCTCTCACTCGGTACGGCAGATGCCCCGGGGTGCCCAAGAATTCAAAGTGGGCACCGGCCTGCTCCAATGCGTCCATCAATGGCGCCATGGGGCGCTTCTGCATCTGTTCAGAAGCGTGGACCGTGTACTCGCCTGGGCTCAGCGCGAGGACGCCTGTGAGAAAGCGGGCGGCAGTGCCGGCGCTGCCTACATCAATGGTCGCTTCACGACGAGGAAGCCTTCCGCCAACCCCTGCAATTTGGACGAAGTGGCGTGACTCGTCGACCTCCAGCCGCACTCCGAGCTCTCTTAGACAGCCGATAAAGTGATGTGAGTCGTTGCTGAACAAAACTCCTTCGATCTCACTGCGACCTTCGGCGAGTGCGCCTAAAAGGAGTGCGCGGTTGGTGATACTCTTTGATCCCGGCACTCGAATGTCGAAGCGGATCGGTCCCCGGACCGTCGGCACGACGTAGGTTTGCTGCGACTTTGTCAATGGTGAGTTCGGCTCCCTTCCCTACACTTCGTGCAATAGACGAACGGCGGTCTCGATCAAAAACAGGCCGCACTCATCAGCTCCACGGCCAGCCTGTGCCTCGTACCCGCCTCGCGCTTTCTCCCCGGGAAGCCCGACGTATCCGACTCCCCACCCGTTGGTGTAGCCGGACACCAGCGTATGGGGCAGTGGCGAACGACTCTGAATCTCTCGAGCTAGCCCGTTGAGAGGCTCACCAGGAAGCGTTACGATGGCCGCGTCTCCACAGCGTACGACTTGTACCTCAACACTCCATGTATCCTTCCCAATCAATCGACGCCACTCGGCCGCAAGGGGCAGCGCCACCTCCGAGCGCGTGACTCGAATGGGCGTTGCGTTGAGCTGAAAGCGATGTTCCACTGCGAGCAGCACTCGGTCGGCGAAGTAGTGTGCCATCTGTTCCCGTGCTTCGAGTCCACGCCTCGCCGGCACAATCTCCCCGGAGCACCCCGACAAGAACATCGCTTCGCCACCAAGGCGCTTGGCAACGGAGTCGCACGCTCGCCCGGGCCAATCGGCCGAAATCCCTTTATGGTGAGGGTAGACGCTGACCGGATGACACGGAACATTGAAGAGGGTAGCAATCGGCCGACCATCCGCCTCCGAAAAAAAGAGGGTCGTCAGCGTTGGATCCATTGTACCAAAACGGAGACCCTCGGGAAGGGCCTTCGGCTCCCTGGGGATCATCGTGGTAACGCACTGCCCGTCCGGTGCAATCGGACGTCGATTAAACAGCCATTCGCCCGCGTCGGCCCGACCGATCGCCAACTGTGCGGGTCGCCTGCTCTTGCGAGCTTTGTCCACGAGAATACAAAGAGTTTCGGGGAGTCTCTCGCCCCAGGACCTGAAGGTGGGATCTTCCATCACCCGCCGCATCCCTTCCACCTTGCGCGTCTCACCGTACATGAGAAGGTTCTCGTCGGGGCGGGTGAAAGGTGCCCGCGGACCGGAATGGGTATGCGAGGCAGTGATGATGAGCCGCTCCCGGGGTAGGCCGATCGCACTGTGTACGGCGTCCCGTACCTTGGCGACAGCCTCTTCCCCGCTGTCAATAAGATCCCACGTGAGAAAGACGACCTCCGTCTCACCGTCGCTGAGCGCCAGCGCCCAGGCGTGTAACGGATCCACTACCCCGTCGTAGGGATGATCGGGGACTACCCAGTTAAGCATTTGGGGACTTGGTGTAATCTCCACCTTGGCCACGCCGGCATACAATCCATTTTGCCCGCCGTTTCGCATAAAGCAGCACCTCCCTGCGCTCCTTGTGTCGAAGTTATCTTACGACGTGATCTTTACGTTGAAGTGACCTCTAGAGTCGGTGATCTCTACACGGTCACGTATACGGCGAGATCCACGCTATCCCTCTATCCCACGCGTCGACTCCTTGTGTCAACTTTTATAACATGCATCTATTGAACTTCTGGTAGCACTATGAGAATATCAAAGAAATAAATCACCTTGTGTAAAGTTGTATTACATAAAAATGACAAACAGGAGGCCGGACATGGATTTGGGGAGCCCGGGCATTTACATTGCATGTATTGCGCATGACCGCATGAAAGAGAAACTCATCGCATTTGTATCAAGGCACCGCGAGACGTTCGCTCGCTTTCCACTCATGGCGACTGGGACTACGGGGCGCTTGATCCATCAGCGTCTGGGTCTCAAAGTAACTTGTATGAAATCGGGTCCACTCGGTGGCGACTTGCAGATTGGATCCAAAATATCATGCGGAAGAGTGCGCGCCGTATTCTTCATGCGGGATCCTCTCAATGCGCATCCTCACGAGCCTGACATTCACGCGTTCGCACGAATCTGCGACGTGCACAACGTCCCAGTAGCCACCAACGAGTCGACTGCTGAACTCCTCCTCCACGGCCTACAACTCATGTTACTCAAACAAAGCCCCGACGTGGCCGACTCGCTCCAAGGATCTTAGACGCACTCGGGAGAAACCCTATATTTCGGCAACGATTCTGGGGGCCTTAAGGAGATGCGCCTTTGGGCGGCCCAAGGAGGTACCTTTTGGGGTGAATCGTCTAGTGGTCTGGCTGGGTGTCATCGTGGCGTTGGTCCTTTTTGGGGCACTCGTTTTTCGGGCTGGCGCTCCCGCTGAGAATCCGCCAAACAATGCGACAAGAGAGACAGGAGAGATGAACTCCGACATGAGTCAATCAGAGACGAGCGACAACCAAGAGAAGAATCCGATCGTCACCATTGCGATGGTGGGCGGTGGCGAGATCAAAATTGAATTGTTCCCCGAAATTGCACCCAACACGGTCAACAATTTCCTCTCCCTCGCCCGTTCGGGATTCTATGACGGCACCATTTTCCACCGGGTGATCCCCGGGTTTATGATTCAAGGTGGAGATCCCGAGGGAACCGGCCGTGGTGGTCCCGGTTACTCCATTCGAGGCGAGTTTTCGTCAAACGGTTTTCGTAACGAGCTACGGCATTCCCGCGGTGTGATCTCCATGGCGCGGACGCAAGATCCAAATTCGGCGGGCTCACAGTTCTTTATCATGGTTGCTGACTCACCCCACCTGGACGGATCGTACGCCGCCTTTGGCCGTGTGCTCTCAGGAATGGATGTGGTCGATCAAATCGTCCAGGCTCCCCGCAATCCTTCCGACCGGCCGCTTCAAGATCAACGTATGGAGCGCGTCACCGTCGAGGAGTTTGGCGTCGAGTATCCTGAACCACAGAAACAATGACCACTTACAATATGAACTGATGATCGTTGCGACATCCCGGGTGGGCATGCTCCTACCCGGGTGACGTGGAACCCAAGAAAAAGTGACAAATGTCACGCAAGAATTCAGGACACCCTGCAGTTCAACGCAGACCCCCCAACTGTCACAATGAAATGTGACGGACGAAACATTAGTGACATTGGGGGAGAGCGTCATGAAACGGAGTACCTTGCTTGTCGAAATCTCTATCGTCGTAATCGCTGTGTTTATACTTGCGAGCGCGATTGGTAGCCCGCCGATTACCTCCGTCTCTGCTACAAACCAAGGCGTGCGCAGTGACATTATTAACGATTGGCTCGCTCGGCCTGTTGGTACCGTTCCTGTAACCCAAGCGCAGGGACCGGTGAAAGAGTTTACTCTCGACATCAGACAGATCGATCACGAGATAACCCCCGGAGTCACCGTAAAAGCCTGGGCTTTCGGTTTGCCTGGAGAGGAGCCGACCGTTCCGGGGCCTGAGATTCGCGTAAACGAGGGCGACCTCGTCCGGATTACACTCCGCAATACAGACATACTCCCGCACTCGATTCACCCGCACGGGATCACATCGTTGGCACAATCAATGGATGGCGTGCCTGCTACGTCGTTGCAGTTGATGCCGAATGAGGAGTACACATACGAGTTCGTTGCAACCAATCCCGGTACCCATGTCTACCACTGTCACGTCCAGACGTTTGTGCATATGGACATGGGTATGTACGGAGCCTTAGTCGTCGAACCCAAAGAGTCACAAAGCGCGACGTGGGATCGCGAGTACACCCTCATTCTCGACGAATGGGACAGCAAACAGAATCCCCATGCTCCTGTGCACAGACCAGAGTACGACTACTTCCTGATCAACGGAAAGTCGTACCCGGCGACTGAAGCCCTCGAGATCCTCCCGGGTGAAGTGGGCTTGATTCGACTGATCAACATGGGCTTCGAAGACCACTCCATGCACCTGCACGGCAACGATTTCCTCGTCGTGGCTAAAGACGGTCAGGATCTTCCCAGTCCCTATATGGGCGATACGCTTCACATCGCTCCAGGTGAACGGTACGATATCCTCGTCAAAGGACGAGACGGCACCTTCCCCTTCCACGATCACTACGTGCAAAACGTGACGAATGCCGGTGTCTACCCTGGCGGAATCCTCACGTTGATCAAGGGAGGGCCGGCGAAGGCGGCGCGGCCCGGCGAGGAGCCGCAGGCCAGACCGATCTCGGCAGATCCCGGAGTTGGGGGCGGCGGCCACGAATCCCACGCGGCGACCACGCCGAAGACGAACGAGCAGAGTGATTCTAGGAAGAGTGTGTCAAATGGTGATGTCCTGGAGGGGAGCGTCGACGTGAAGATTACGAACCTCGCCTACGACGCAGAACGCGTGCGGGTAAAAGTAGGGACGACCGTCACCTGGACCAACCTGGACCAGGTCCCCCACACCGTGACTGCAGGGAAACCTCAGGACCCGCCTGAGTCCCGTGCCTTCGACTCGAGCAACGGAACGCTTGATGTAGAGGCGATGATCGGGTTTCAGGAGTCGTGGAGCTACACGTTCACCGAGCCTGGCGTGTACGAGTATTTCTGCCTCCCTCACCCGTTTATGATCGGCTACGTCGAGGTGGTCGAGTAAACCGCCGAATCTACATTATTCCCGGGTTAGGCGGAACTCAACGACGACATCAACTGTATCCGGGATCGGCTCCTCGCCCAGGCGGGCAGGTGAAAAGCGCCACTGCATTGCCGCCCGCCTGGCCGCCTCGTCTAAATCCAGGCGCCCGGAAGAGAGCAATATGCGTGAGCCGGTCGGGTTGCCTGTCACATCAATATCCAGTTCGATCGTAACGCTCCCCTCGATGCCGCGTCGCTGCGCCCGGGGAGGATACGTCGGAGCGACGCGCAGGACTGGGCGGGGCGCTACTCGAACAGGTTCCTCAGGTACAGAAGCCTCCTCCTTCTGCTTTTCGGGCTCCTCAAGCTCCTCAGTCACTTCCATCTCGAGCTCTTTCATTGCCGGGATTTGCATGTTTGGCTCGTCAACCTCCAACTCCTTGATCATTAACCCGTCGCCTGCCGCCGGCTCCTCGTCTTCACCCGAGATACCAAAACGATCGACTCCCACACTGATGGGCGGGAAGAACGTCTCGCTCCATCCATCCATCTCTCTCTGCGCGGTTTGCTCGTGAAGTCTCTCTTGGAACTCCTCGGCGACCATATGATCATCAACGCCTTTATGGGCGTCGGTCGGATCGTCCGCAGTGACGTCTTCTTCGATTGCGTCTTCTTCGATTGCGTCTTCTTCGATTGCGTCTTCTTCGATTGCGTCCTCTTCGATTGCCTCTTTTTCTGTTGCGCCCTCTTCGGTTGAATCCTCGAAAGATGGATGCGTTTCAACATCTACGTTAAATGTCTCCACCGCTTGCCCTATCTCACCTTGAACCGAAGGAGACTCCACCGGAGGCAGTTCCACTGGGCGTGCGGTAGGTTCCTGCGGTTTTGAGAGGCTCGGTTCCAAACTCTCCCCCTGCGGGACTGCCTCATTCCGAGGAGGGTGGTCCCTCTGCGAATCCTCGGTTTCCACCATTGCTGAGGCGCGTTGTTCAGGCCTCTTAGCATGTGGGGGTTGCTGAACTCCCGACGGCGCACTCGGCACAACAGTCGTTGGCAAGCTATGCGGGACAGCCCCTTGGGATCTCTCCCTTATCTCCTCCGGTTCCTCCGGAGCCGTCGACAGCACTGACTGAGCCTCCGATGCAGAATCGTCGGGGTCCTCCAGTTGCACCCGGTGCTCCGGTTGCTCCGGTGGCGCGACTACGCCCGGATCTGATGCTTCTTCGATCTGGGCGTCCCGAGGCGCTACCGGGGGGGCCGCGGGCGCCAGCGGTTCCGGCGGGGGCTGTTCGAGTTCTACAGGCACCGTCTCGGCGGGAGGCTCCACTTCCCTCTCAGCCGGTGCCTGCGGCGCTTGGTCCAGGCGCTCGGTGGGCAGCTCATCAAGGGTCTGCGCACGGTCAACCTTCTTCTCAATCGATGGATCGGCTACGTAAGGGTCGTCATCCGGTTCGGCGACGGGCTCGGCAATCTGACTCGGGGCTTGAGACTCCTCAGGCACCGACGATTGGGGTGACTCACGTTGAGAGTCGGCAGGAACGGGTTGTGGCATCAGTGCTTGTGCCGTCCCTGTTACAGCTGAAGGTGCGAATGGATTCGGAGATGGAGTTGGAGATGGAGATGGGTTTGAAGATGACACCGGTTCCGGATCAAACGGAGCCGGCGGTGTCGTTGCAGGTACCGGTCGATGTGTTGGCGGAGCAATTACATGTAGCTCGAGTGACGGCGGCGGTTGATTGATCGCTGTCGTACGCGGCGGGACAGGAACGACCTGACGCGGCAATGGCTCCGGTCCCGATGGCTGTGGAACAAACACAGAACGGACTTGAACCGTGGGCGAGTTAGGCGGACGCACCTCGTCCACCGGCTGTATCGAAGACTGCTCATGCCCACTGGCCTCAGGCGCCGGGGCGCGAGCGTCCGGTTCGTCCAAGCGGACCGCGACAACTTCGAATACCCACGGCCGGTCCACGGGGTGGGAGTCGACATTAAGAATGAACGATGCGCTCGCCACAATGAATAGATGTACGACGCACGAGAGTATGAGAGAGCCGATCCACTCGCGGTGCTCTTTCAATCGGGCTTTTAGCCCTTCCGACACGCTAAGGCTCCTATCAAGCGGTGCTTAAAAGCTAAGGGAGGCGCCAACCCACAACGTACGGGCGGGCGTCTCGACATGACCATCGTCCGGATTGCTCGGCGCGTCGAACAGGTTCACCCCACGGGCGAAGAGGTCTACGTTACTGCGCGTCGTATGACTCACCCCACCATTCAACAGCGCTTGGGCGTGGCTCCCTGCAGTAGGTGTGGGTCGGGCTCGCAAATACTGCACCTCAAGATGGCCGCGGGTTGCGCCAGAGTCGTAGTGTAAGCCCCAACGGGCTTGTTGTGAGGGCGTAAGCGGAATCGCCTCGTTCGTGGAGGTGTTGCGCGTGTCAAGGAGGCTCAACCCCACCGCAGTCGTAAGGCTATCGCTCACGGGTGCCGAAATCGCGACATCGAGACCGTGCGTGCGGCTACCAGGGATATTGCGAGGACGCAGTCTCCCGGCCCCGTCGGGCAGCCACGTAATCAAATTCGTCATATCCCGCCGGAAGAGACCGAGATCAAGCTCTCCCCAGCCTAGTTCGTGTGTTGTCCCTAGTTGATACTTCCATCCTTGGGCCGGTTGAAGCGCGTTGTCCCCGACATCGGTACGAAAGAGCTCGTCCAAGGTCGGCGTCATCCATTGATGAGCCGCAGAGGCTCTAACAGTTGCCCCGGCGATTGTATCCACTTCAGCTGCCAAGCTCGGTGACAGCACGGGTTGATACCACTCATGGGCGTGGGCCTGAGCACCGATCTCGGTGCGAACGAACTCGGAGACATCTTGCGTGAGCGTGATGTGCGCGGACCCAGAGTCCGCTGCGCGCTTCCCACCAAGCGCCTCACTCACAACGCTATCGTGCCGGGCCTGAGCGCCTAGCAAAAGCTGGCCAAGGCCCGTTGTGAGTTGCATGCGAAGTGCAGCACCGAAGGTGTTATCAAGGCGCTCCGGCGATACGGGTGTCTTACTCTCACCGCGGACGCCCTGCTGTCCGTATAGGGTCGCCTCGACGTGACCGCCGCCCGTCACTTCAAAGTCGTAAGTGTACGTCGCGTTCGCATATGTCTCAAAGTCGCTTCCGGTGGCGGGGAGAGTCGCCTCCGGACTCCCGCCTTGCCCTCGGGCTGACCACAACAATTGGAAGCGTCCTTCAGAGTTCGGCGAGTGCTCTTGATCGATCTCCAAGCGGACGTAGTGATGGCGTGGCCCCGCTTCCTCGTCGACAGCTTGCAGGCTCGAATGCCCTACTGAAAGGAGCAAGTTTGCGTCGCCAATTGACGTTGATTCAACCGCAAAGAGGTCCCGCTCGGCGAAACGACTCGAACTGCCGGCACGCGTGCCGGCTTGAGATGCACCCGAGCGCGTTACGATATTGATGGCGTCGAAGGACGTGGCGCCCAAAGCGCCGGCTGGACTCTTAATGAGCTCGATTGCCTCTACATCCGAGAGTGGTAGGTGGGAAAGGGCACCAAACTCGTCGAGCGAGAGACGCATCCCATTCAGTTGAATGAGGGCCTGGGGTGAGCCGCCGCGCAGACCCACCTTGTGGATCGCACCCCCACTTCCAAAGTGTAGCACCCACACGTCGGGCGAAAAGAGTAGTGCGTCGGAGAGGGTGCGCGCACCTTGGCGTTCTAGCGATTGCACGTCGAGGATCTCGACATCGGCTACACCAATGCTGGATGAACGTACATCGGCCGTCACGACAACTGAGAACCGCGCTCGCTCTGTTGCACCCTCTTGAGGTAACTCATTCGCTCCGGCGCTCGGAGCGAGTACGCTGACAAGTGTGAGTGAGATCAACAGAACCAGCCAAAGGGATGCCCAACTTCTGGCCATCGACAACGTATGCACGCCACTTGCGCCTCCCTTATTTGCCAAGCCTCACCATTTATTCTCTCAGTAGGTGGTTCTAGGAACGGGCCGCTCTTCCCTGGTCGGCGAGGTTGTAAAGTCGCGTGCCCTGCTACGACTCGCCAAGTCGTTGGTTAGTCATCCTTTGACGTGACTGTAATTATCTGGCCCTTTAAGGGGGAACCTACCTGCAGAGCCGATCGATCGGCATGCGACAGGCATTCTCTCGAGGGGTGAGGTACACCGTGAACGCATCGACAACCAGCCAATCTCCCCACAAGATAGAAGTGAATGACGTGTACAAGGTGTTCGGCAGGGAGCCCAAGAAGGCTCTCGCCCTCGCTGAACAGGGAAAATCACGAGAGGAGATCCTAAAAGCGACGGGTCAAACACTCGCCCTCAACCGAGTATCGTTATCGATCGACCATGGGGAGATCTTCGTCGTGATGGGTCTTTCAGGCAGCGGCAAGTCCACCCTCTTGCGATGTCTAAACCTCCTTATTCGACCGACGCAGGGAAGCGTGAAGATCGACGGACGAGAGATTCTCGGGTTGAACGAGAGTGAACTGCGTCTGCTTCGACGTCAGACGTTCGGAATGGTCTTTCAGGGCTTTGGCCTCTTCCCCCACCGCAGTATTCTTGAGAACGTGGAGTACGGGCTCGAAATCCAGGGCGTCGACGCCGAGCAACGTCAAGCCAAGGCGCGCGAAGCTCTTGAAGTGGTCGGGCTTAAGGGCTGGGAAGATCAAAGACCAGACCAATTAAGTGGCGGTATGCAGCAGCGCGTAGGTCTCGCTCGAGCACTTGCGATTCAACCTGAGATTCTTTTGATGGACGAGCCGTTTAGCGCGCTCGACCCCCTGATTCGCGCCGAAATGCAAGACGAACTGATTGAGCTCCAATCCAGACTCGACAAAACGATCGTTTTTATCACCCACGACTTACAGGAAGCTATCAAGTTGGGCGACCGGATTGCCGTGATGGAATCAGGTCAGGTGAAACAAGTCGGCACCCCCGAGGAGATCATGATGGAGCCTGCCGACGATTACGTCCGGGAGTTCGTGCGAGGCGTCGATCGCTCCAGCGTTATGACGGCCGGCGCTGTCATGGCGAAACCGACCGCACTCACGCTTGTTCGTGACGGTCCGAGAGTCGCATTGCGCAAGATGGAAGAGGCCAAGATTTCCAGTCTCTTTGTCGTTGATCGAGCCCGCAAACTTCAGGGGTTGGTGACGGCCGACGACGCGCTCGAGGCGGTGCGCAAAGGGATTCAATCGCTGGATGGGATTTTGAAAAGCGACTACGATGTCGTGCATCCCGATACATCGTTTGAAGATCTCATCCCCATCGCGGCGCGCACGCGCTACCCTATTCCCGTCGTCTCTGAAGATGGGATGTTGCGAGGCATCGTTGTGCGCGCTACTGTGTTGCGAGCCCTAGCGGAGTCACGAGAGGAGAGAGACGCATGAGATACTTTGATGTTCCACTCGCAGAGCATACCAGGCCGTTGATCGACTGGACGCTCAACAATTTTGGGCCCCTCTTTGATCTTGTTAGTTCGGCGCTTCGTGGGGTGATGGAGGCTCTCGAGAGCATGCTCCTCTCACTGCCGGCTGAGCTTATCGCGCTCGTTATCATCGTGGTCGCCTGGCAGATTGCCGGTCGGGGCGTGGCACTATTTGCATTGCTCGGGTTGTTGCTGATTGGAGGATTTGACGCGTGGGAAGAGGCGATTCGGACTCTCGTCATCGTTTTGACGTCTACACTGCTGTCGATGATGATCGGAATCCCACTCGGGATCCTGACTTCACAAAATGAGCTGGTGCATACCCTGATGCGACCTGTTCTCGACTTCATGCAGACGATGCCGAGCTTCGTCTACTTAATTCCGGCCCTTATGCTCTTTGGCATTGGATCCGTGCCGGCGGTCTTTGCGACGATTGTCTTTGCGACTCCTCCGGCAGTGCGACTCACCGCCCTCGGCATCCGACAAGTGCCTAAAGAGACAACTGAAGCCGCCATAGCTTTTGGATCGACAAGGATGCAAATGCTCACCAAAGTTCAACTCCCTATCGCCCTGCCCACAATCATGGCGGGAGTGAATCAGACCATCATGTTGGCACTCTCAATGGCCGTCATCTCTGCCATGATCGGGGCCGGCGGATTGGGAGGCATCGTATTGGCAGCGATATCCAGGGTCGAGCCGGGAATTGGGCTCGAAGGCGGGCTAGGTATCGTGGTGCTCGCCATCATCCTGGACCGCATTACGCAAGCCTTAGGCCGACGCGACGAAAGCTTTGGGAACCGGGTGTGATCTCACAAACCTTCCAGGAACCCGCGCACCTTCTGGGAATTCTGCTCGATCCACTCTTGAGCGAGTTGCTCAGGATCGGCGCCCTCTTCGTCTTGAGCGAAGATCCACGCCTCGTAATCTTCAAGGGGCATTTTGAAGCGGCTGATGAACGTATGTACATCTGGAGCTTTCTCTTTTAGGCCATTGTTTACCATCGCGTGAATCTCCGAGGCTTCCCAAATCCCTTCAGGATCCTCCAGCACGCGAATGTCCCACTTGGTGAACATCGTGTGCGGACGGTAAACGAGAAAGAGGAGCGGCTTTTGTTCTCTGAACGCCGTCTCGACCTCGGTAAGCATCGCAGCTTCACTGCTCGCGATGTACTCGAAATCGAGGCCGTACTGCTCGATCAACTCACGCGAGGTGCGGCTCATTCCGGCTCCTGGGTCAATGCCGACGACTCGCCCCTCAAAAAGCTCGCGGTGATCATTTAGATCTGCGATGCTTTGGATGCTCTCGTCGACAAATTCGGGAACGCCCCATCCCACGATCGCATTCGTGTAGATCGTTGAGGCATCTTCGATCGAATCGCCGTATTCCTTGATGTAGTCCCGATGAAGCTCCGGGAGCCACGAATCCATAAAGATGTCCACGTCGCCACGGGCGAGGCCGGCATACACGACGCCAACGTCAGCTTGCTCCAGCTCGGTTGGGTACCCAAGCTCGTCTTCGATTAGCTGTTTGGCCACGTATGTCCCGGGAAACGTCGTCGTCCACGGGGTGAACCCAAACGTAATCGTCGGCTCCCCGCGACCTGCTGCTTGGTCCCCCCCGCCAATGAAGCCCGAACGTGTCAATAAGAAGCCGGTCAATACGACAGCCAAGCCGATCCAAACCCACTTGTTCCTCACGATACCACGCACCCTTTCCCCTGCAGTGTTAAGCAAAGAGTTCCTCAGAGGAGGGGCGCATATTCCAAGTCACCTGTCGGACCGGCGATACGTGTAAAGGACGTCACGTTCGTTGTTGAATATTCCAGGGCCGCTTCCACAGGGAGACTCAAGTGGGAGACAATTGCGATATATACATTGAGTTACATTGGGTAGCACTAGGAACCGGCGAACGCGAGCGTCCACATAGAGCCAAAGCGGGTGTCATGCACTCCGAGCACTTTTCCGATAGTTGCTGCTGACATTTTCGAGGTAGTCGATCGTCCTCTCGTAACCGCGCACGTTTCGCAGAGGCAGGCAACCGCCGATTTTCTGTAGCAACGTTGCGAGCGACAGCTCGTCAGTCTTGATAACGATAAGGGTGATTCCGTGTTCCATGCAGATTCTTCGCTTGGTCGCATCACGCTTGCGTTGTGCATCCACCTGACGTCTCGAAAAGCGCCCTGTGGGGGCATAGTGCTGCTGGCCATTGAACTCGAAAGCCACTCGATGTAACGGATAGAAACGGTCGAGCTCCATACGCTCCCCGGTCGACGGATTCACTAGGAAGCCCGGTCGGGCGTTGTCAACAAACTCCTGTGAGTCGACGAATAGCGATAAGCACTCCCTCATTATCGCCTCACCTCGGTATTCCGATCGCTCCAAGCGCCTTTGTACATCCTCTTTACGAGCCAGGTCGGCGTGTTGGAGGCGGAATCGGACTGGCGTCAGCCGATTCTTTTGCGTAGTCGCCACCCACCCAGCCTCAATAAGGGAGCGCACGGCGCGCTTCACAGTCTTTGGGTGCCAACTCGTTAGTTCACTGAACTCAGCCCACTTAAATTGGCCCATGGTCCCTTTAAATCCGGGAGTCGCCTGCAGCAGGCCGTAGCAAAGGACGGCTTGCGGGGAGACGGTCCTCAGCGCCCCGACCAATTCCATCGGAATTTTCACCCGCGTACGGTCGTCAATGTGACACTGAACCGCTTGCCATCGCCGTCGTCCGACTGGAGGTTTACGCCGCGCCAATAGCCAACCGGATGCCGAAAGCTGTGACAACGATTCGTAAACCGTCGACCGAGCAAGGCCGGTGCGGAGGGCGAGGCGCGTAGGAGAGTGCGAGCGTTGGCGGCCCACCTTCGCGTCGACGTATAGAGTGATCCAGAGCAACTTTGCGGAGGGTGTCAAGGATCGGGAGCGCAAGAGAGCGAGCGGCACCTCGACAAGCTGCATGTGCATCCGTGCTACCTCCTAGCTGATCGAGCGTCTCGCAGATGGGTACAAACATCCAGCGAGAGAACACTTGTTCGCTCCCGGTGTAGATTCCTCTCCCGTTTTTCCCTAATCGGAGAATATAACAATTAAAAACCAATACACATTGGGCGTCCGAAGATTAGCCGGTACCGGCCACAGTGGACTACGAAGCGCCCTTTCGCCCGCGGTTCAGGCTCAAGTGCCCAGCTCAAAGAAGGGTACCATACAAACTTGCCCACAGAGCATCAGCATCTCGTTGATAGCGTGCATTTTCCGGACGGTTTTTCGGACAGCTGATCTGGGTGCAACGTGGAAAACGCCGAGACCCGCGACGATCTTGATCTGGAACGACACGCGTTCTCCATGGCATCCTGCCCGAAGCGTCAGGACGGACAAATATGTCCGTCCTATCATGTGAGGCGGCCATCCAGCTCTTTCCGAGTGCAGGCAGTGTTATCGAGGCGTGTTAGTTAAGGACTAAACGTCGGAAATGAACGTCGGAACCGAGTGACGGAATCGATTGTCCGAATAATATCCTCTGTGAGGTTTTCGGCCGCGGTGCATCGGCTCAATCGAGGACAGCAAGCCGAATCCCGAGCTAGTTAAGGGGGAGATCCGGACCTTGGCCGATGAGCAGCCGGGTTGGTTCGACTGCGGTCACAAATCGGACGCAGTGAAGGGATCACTGGAACCCGCCCGGCTTCGCTCTAGCCCTCCCACCATAATGTGGCCTCAATACACTCTGGGGGACATCACCTGAAGATGCCTGAGACTGAGCGCCACAGGCGTTCCCACACACCGGCCCGTGCAACGTCATGCGCGGCGTACAGCGGCACTCGGAGCGCCTCATTCCCACCGACGCTCACGACAAACGTTCCCACTTCGTCACCTGCCCCGATCGGCGCGCTCAAGTCTTGTTTGGGCACAAGCTGGGTGTCGATCATCGCAGTTTCGCCACGTGGTACGTGCACGTGCACCGCTTCGTCGAGCCGAACCTCCATCTGCACGGGTGTACCGTCTGATACAGTCAACTCTCCCACCACGCCCACTCCAACTTCGATTCGTTGAAGTCGATAAAAACCGTAGTCAAGGAGGGCGCGTGTCACTTCCTGACGTTCACTTTGGCTGCGAGCAGCAAGTACGGTCGAAATGAGCCGGACATCGCCGCGCGCGGCGGTTGCGACCAGGAGGTAGCCGGCTTCGCTCGTATATCCAGTGCGTAATCCGTCGAGCCCTTCGTACCGCCCGATGAGGTCGTTCGTATTGTATAAGTTAAAAAGTGGCTCTTCGCGGAAGGGCTCGACGCGCACGGAGGTCCACGTCAACACGTCAGGGTGGCGGTTAATTAACTCACGGGCAGCAATACTGATATCGCGAGCCGAGGTCCACGAGTCGTCCGTTCCCCTCGCCGGCGGTAGACCGTGCGAATTGATAAAGAGGCTGTTCTTCATCCCGAGTTCTCGTGCGAGTTCGTTCATGCGGTGTACAAAGGCCTCTTCGGTGCCGGCAACGAATTCAGCCACGGCTATGCTGGCGTCGTTGGCGCCCGCAATGGCAATCGCCCTAAGAAAGGATTCAAGCGTGCGCACCTCACCTTGAGTAAGGTACACTTGTGATCCACCAATGGCAGCCGCTCTCCCGCTCGTGCGCACCTCGTCATTAATGGAGACCTCACCCGCACTCACGGCTTCCAGGGCGACCAATAAGGTCATCACTTTCACGAGACTCGCCGGGTGGAACGGCTCGTCCGCGTTCTTTACCAACAACTCTTGTCCCGAATGAGCGTCGATCAAGTATGCAGCCGGTACGTTCACATCAAACCCTTGACCCCATACGACACTCCCACACGACAATACGACAATGACGATGAGCACCACGCCTAAAGACCGATCTCTGTGAGACACTTTGCTCCCCCTTACACAAAGTGAACTACAGCCGTCAGGCACCACTTTCTGCCTTAGGGTACCGGTTTTCCTTTGCGATCGTCGGAACTCTCGTACTCGCCCACACGTGTCATGACGGCTCGCGTCAACTCGATGTGACGGCGACTGTAGCGCTCCTCCAGTCTCGGGTGAGGGCTCTGATCTGCGGCCATTCTCCCTTTGCGCAACGCGCTGCGAATGGCCAGATAATCGTGGGGCTGCAAAAAGCTGCGCACTTGTTCTTTCCAAATATCGCTCTTGGCCTGGGGAATCCATGAGAGGAACGCCTGCCACACGCGCTCAGGATCGATCCCTAGTTCTGACGTCACCTGGCCCACACTCTTCCCCTCCTCTAAGAGACGCCGTGCACGTCCCTCTTCCTCGTGGCCTTGATAGGCAAACTCCCGCAGCAACGTGAGCAGCTCCTCGCCGTACTGCTCTAACTTAGCGGGACCCACACCCCTGCACCCAGCCAATTCATCAAGGGATGTCGGCACAGTGGCGGCAATCCCGGTTAAATCGTGATCGCTGAAGATGACGTATGACGGAACGCCTCGTTCGGTCGCTTTCGCCCAACGCCAGGACTTCAGCCGTTCGAGAGCCTCTGGGTTTGGCATATTAGCCAGGTTTGGGCGGCGCTCATGGGACTGGGCTGCTTTCTTGGTACGGCTTTCGACGGCGATGGAACGAGCAGCCGCCGGTCGCGGCCGGCAAGCACTACAGCACGCTTCTGACGGGCCGGCTGGTTCTTCCGTGAAGTACCGCAACAGAAAGGCGCGCCGACACGCTTTGCTATCGAGGTACACGAATCGTTTCATCCATTGAAGCTGGTCTCGCTTGGCCCGTACGTGCTCCTGGACGTGTTCCCAAACTCCTTCTTCGACACGTAGGTCCAGGGGGCGGGTCAAGCGCGCTTGCATACCCACGCCCGTCCGCTCAAGGAGCTCGATGTAACCCATCCTTTGGAGCTGGGAGAGAACCAAGGTGCTCAAAGCACCTTCCGACTCGGCGGTGGGAATGAGATGAGACTCGGAATCCCCCTTCCGGAATCCGGGTTGCCCATCTTCACGCGTCAGTGCGTGCACCACAGTGCTCAGATAGGTCTTGACCTCTGAGCGCACCGGCTCGTCCCGTTTCAACAGAAACTCCCGCAGTCTTACGTCCATTCCCGGCACAACGGCCAGGGTGCATTCGGCCGGTTGGCCGTCCCGTCCGGCCCGCCCGATCTCCTGCAGGTACGCCTCGATCGACTCGGGGACACCAGCATGGATTACCGCGCGGATATCCGCTTTGTCGATGCCCATTCCAAACGCATTCGTCGCCGTGACAATGCGCACATGGCCCGTCATGAAACGATTCTGTACCGAGGTGCGAACGGCTGGTTCGAGACCGGCGTGGTATGCCGCCACCGGTTCGTTCAAAGTCTGTTCCAGCGCCGATGCCAGTTCGTCTGCGTCACGTCGGCTCGTAACATAGACGACGGCGCTCCCCTCCACCCGCTCTACGAGCGAGGCGACCCTCCCCCGCTTCTCGGCTACCGTGTCGCACCGCTCCATTCCCAACCACAGATTGGGACGATCTACACCGGCTACGAAACGCCGGGCGCCTGAAATCCCCAGTTGTTTCATCACGTCCTCGCGAACCCGACGCGTGGCTGTCGCTGTGAGCGCAAGCATTGGCGGGCTCTCAACCTCTCGGCGGAAATCGCGAATGAATCGGTAGTCGGGCCGAAAGTCGTGCCCCCATTGCGATACGCAGTGCGCTTCGTCGACCGCGATGAGGCTGATCCGGGTAAGGCGACACGCTTCGAGAAACGAGCGGCTCTTAAGACGCTCCGGCGCCACGTAGACGAGTCTCGCCCGCCCCTCTTGCATGTCGTCAAGCTTGCGTTCCATCTCCCATGCAGAGTCCTGGCTGTTGATGGCCAAAGCGGAAATGTTTCGCACGCCCAAGCTATCCACCTGGTCTTTCATGAGGGAGATAAGCGGAGAGACAACGAGGGTGACGCCGGGAAGGAGCAGGGCCGGCAGCTGGTAGCAAAGGGATTTGCCACCCCCGGTGGGCAGGACGGCGAGCGCCGACTCTCCCGCGAGAACGGCTTGGACGATCTCGCGCTGCAAGGGACGAAAACCATCCCACCCAAAATGCTCTTTGAGCTCACGTATCAAATCCAGGGTCTGTGGGAGCGCCATTACCGCTTGCGAACCAGTGTGAGTCCGTCACCGACGGGCAGCATACATAGGTCGACGCGCTCGTCGTGACGAATCTTCTCATTGAGCCGGCGCACCGCCCTTGTATCGGCGTTTTCGGGATTAGGATCAACGACTGCCCCGTCTCGAAAGACGTTGTCGATGGCGACGAGGCCCCCTTGGCGCATCAGGCGTAGACTAAGCTCGTAGTACGTGTCGTACTTTGACTTGTCGGCATCGATAAAGGCGAAGTCGAAGGAGCCGGCCCGGTCGGCTTCTAGTAGCGCAGTCAATGTCTCCTCCGCAGGAGCCAGTCGCAGCTCCACTCGGTCAGCCACCCCCGCCTCTTGCCAGTACCGGCGGGCGACGCTGGTCCACTCCTCGCTAACATCGCACGCAATCAATCGTCCCTCCTCCGGGAGCGCCAGGGCGACCGCCAAGGCGCTGTAGCCGGTGAAGGTTCCAATTTCGAGGGTATTCTTGGCTCCGATAAGGCGGACCAGCAACGAGAAGAAGGCGCCCTGTTCAGGTGAGATTTGCATGATGCTCATCGGCATCGTCGCCGTCTCTAAGCGCAGGCGTCGCAACACGTCGTGCTCTCGCACGCCCACTGTCTGTATGTAATCGTACAACGTATCGGTCATCGAGATTGTCCTGGATGACATGATTAACCTCCAATTGCGCGTTGTTGGCTCGAATCCGGAGTGCAAACGTTCGCTGCGACTCACTTCGGCGGGAGGGAGCGCCCCCCCTCTATCGACGTGCGACAGGGGCGACGGCGCTCGGATTTCCCGCCGACGTGGAGTGATCTTGAATTATCGAATGGGGCCGCGAATCTCACCCGCAGGGAACGCTGTCGTGTGAACGTTTACGTAAGCGTTGCCACTGCGAATAATCCTAAGAGCTCCCTCCAGGTCGCCCGCGGCCAAACCCTGACTGGGAATCCCCCGAATGTCCTCGGCCGTAATCCTCCCAGAGACCGTTCCCTCGGTCGGGCACTCCCCTTTGCCATCACCGCCGCAGAGAAACGCGATCACCTCTCCGTTGACGCCGGGTGGGCCAAAGTGAATGTGCGCCGCCGTCGTTGGAGCCGATAGATTTGAGTAGGTGAGTTCAAAGGCCAGGGCAGGGCCATCGTCGACGATGCGGGCGCGAAACGCGCCGCGGCCGGCCGTCAGAACCGGAGGCACCTCCGAAAACCCGGAGAGTTTGGCGCGAAAGGCCCGACCGCCACTCCTGCGCTCCCCGCCTCCGGGTACCGGGGACGAGGTAGCCTCCCCGTTCCAGTCAATCTGCCACGATCGTACAGAAGACACGTGTGGACACTCCTTTTACGTTTTTATAAGTACTCTATTCCTAGTGCGGCCACTAAAGTTCCCAGGGTTTAGGACGGAGACGGTGAAACGGGATGGCAAACCCTTATGGAGGATTGAAGTGATGGCGCAGACCGGCTCGACTAAACCGATAGGTGTTGGACTCGTTGGGTATGGCCTCGCTGGAAAGGTATTCCATGGAATCCTTGTGAAACACACGCCGGGGCTGGAAGTACGCGCGATCATGACGGCCAACGAAGCGAGGAGAGCTCAAGCTCGAGAGGACTTCCCCTCGGCCACATTGTACGACGATTACGAGAGTCTCCTTGCCGATGACGACGTCCAACTCATAGTGATCGGTACGCCGCACGAGACCCACCAAGAGCTTGCTATCCTTGCGGCCGATCGGGGCAAACACATCGTCGTCGACAAGATTATGGCGCGCTCCAGCCAGGAAGCGGACGACATGATAGCCGCTGCTGAGCGTAACAACGTCATGCTGAGCATTTTTCACAATCGCCGCTGGGATAGCGACTTCCTCACTGTGAAGCGCGCCATTCAAGACGGTGTGCTGGGAAACGTTTACACTGTAGAGTCGAGTGTTGTACGGTACGCCAAACCTCCTGACCCCAATGGGCCCCTACCGTGGCGTTTGCAGTCGAAACACGGTGGGGGGCCGTTTCATGATTGGGGCGCCCATCTAATGGATCAAGCCGTGCAGCTCTTTGGTTTGGAGATTGAATCGGTTCATGCGGACTTCCAATTCCGTTGGCCCGGAATCGACGTGGAGACGGCGGCGACGTGCGATCTGAGGTTTGCTGGTGGCGTTCGCTACCGCGTGGAGGTCGGTAGCATCTCGTTGATCGGTCGACCGCGCTGGTACATCCGCGGCTCCAAGGGTGCGCTTCGCATCGAAGGGTTGGATCCGCAAGAGGCCGCGCAAAAAGAGGGACGCGTCATCTCCGGGACCAACAACGCAACGATGCCGAGCGCATCATGTCAACTCATCTCCCCCCAAGGCGAACATACGCTCCCTATCGCCCCCGGAGATTACCTCGCCTACTATCGCAACGTCGAGCAAGCGTTGCGGGGCCATGAGGCCCTCGCAGTCCACCCCGCAGAGGCCCGCTCAGTTCTGCGTGTCATGGAGGCTGCGGTCGAATCCGCCCGTACGGGACAGATCGTCACGCCAGTCGTCAACGATTAGTCGACGATTAACCGATTCACTACCAACGGGACCTTCGGGAATGTGCAAGATTGGAGGAACACGTGAATGAATGAGATGCGTCAGTATTTGATCAAAGTCGCAGAGGGAATCACCGAGGCTGCGCCTGCGCTCCCCCCTCAAGGCGATCCCGCAACCTGGCAGGAGGAGCGCAGGGCACACTTTCACAAGATGCTGGGGATCGATTCGTACATACACGAGCCCCGCTCTCCGCTCAACATCGAAGTGACACGTACATACGAGCGTGACGGATACACGTTGGAGACACTCTCTTACGAGAGCCTGCCCGGCTTGCGGGTAGAAGCTAACCTGTACATACCCACCGACCCTGGACCTCATCCCGGCTTGGTGTATGTGTGTGGTCACTCCGATCTGCAAAAGGCGGCGCACTATCAACAGCACGCCCGCCGGTATGCCCAACTCGGTTTCGTCACCCTTATCGTCGATACGTTGCAACTTGGAGACGTCCACGGATACCACCACGGCCCGTATCGGTACGGGTGGTTCAATTGGTACAGTCGGGGGTACACACCGGCGGGAGTGGAGACGTGGAATGGGATCCGCGGACTCGATCTCCTAGCGGCCCGCGATGACGTCGATTCCGAACGACTCGGCGTCACCGGCACCTCCGGCGGCGGGGCTATGGCCTGGTGGATCGCCGCTGCGGACACACGGGTGAAGGTGACCTCTCCGTCGTGTGGCACGGCCACGATCGCCTCCCATGTTCGGGAGCGCACAATCGACGGGCACTGTGACTGCATGTTCCCCGTCAACCTGTACGGTTGGTCACTCGTCGATATGGCTGCGTTGATCGCACCCCGACCTACGCTCGTCGTCTCAGCCGACCGAGACAACATCTTTACCATCGCCTCGATCAACGACTTTCACCAACGTCTCATCCCTGTGTATGAACGACTAGGGGCGCCACAGAATCTCGAACTCTTTACCTTTAGAGGCCCCCACTCGTACCAACCCTCCTCGCGCGTCAAGACATTCCACTGGTTTCTGCGCCATCTCAAAGGTGAGGAGCGGCCTTTGGATCAGGTGGCCGACATTGACCGGCACCTCGAGGATCCCCGGACCCTCTCGGTTTATCCCGACGGATTGCCGGCCAACAACCGATCGACGACAGTTCACGACTGGTTCGTGGCGAAGGCAGAACCGCCGTCCATCAATACACAGGGCGATTTGGAGCGCGAGCGGACGCGCATCGTGTCCGAGTTGATGGCCACCACGTTCTCCGCGCTCCCTACGGAATTGCCGCACGTGCAACCAACCCTCACACGTGAGTGGCTTCAAAAGGACGAAGCACAACACCAAGCGTTCACCTTCTCCCCAGAGGAGGGTTGGGAGTTAACAGGGACACTCAGAATCCCCGCAGGACTGGGCGGGCGCTCCCCCGCTCTCGTACAGCTCATCGGCGCGGACCAGACGCGCTGGACGGGCGGCCTGCCATCACTCAAGGGGACGCCCACCACCTGGTTGAGTGGAACGTTGGCAACTCGGGGCACCGGCGACACCGCATGGAACCCAGGGATGCAATGGCACTTGCGGCGTGCGGCCGCGCTCACAGGGCGCACCGTCGCTTCGATGCGGGTGATGGATGCCCTACAGGGAGTGCGGGCCTTTCGACAACTTTCGCAGGTCGATGCGGATCAGATTTTCCTAGCGGCTCGGGGGGAAATGGCAGCCGTAGCGCTGTACACTGCGCTCCTTGACGGTGGCGTCGCCGGCGTGATTCTCTACGACCCGCCCGCGACGCAAGACACCGGTGGAAATCCGGATGGAACCGGCGACTCCCTGGAGATGCTGGGAGCGCTCCGCATCGTCGACTTACCGCAGGTGGCCGGGCTCATTTGGCCGACTAAGCTCATCTTTGTCGGAGGTCGGCCCCAAAGTTACGCCTGGGCCGAGTCCCTCTATGAGCGCCTTGGAGCCCCCGGAGGTTGGTGGGGCATCTCGGGATTGGAGCACTTGCGCCTTTAGTAAGGCTCGGGGCGAGAGAGCTTATAAATACGGTGCGGATACCAATCGCCTTTGAGAGAGTGTACCGGCCTGGACACGTGCTCTTCGAGGAGCTCGACCCGAAATTGCCGACCGATACGCGGAAAATAGGCGTCACCGGTCAGCACAGCGTCAATCACGGTTAGGTAGATGTTGGAGGCCTTGTCGAGGAAGCGCTCATACACCTGAGCCCCTCCGATGACAAAGGCCTCCTCACACTCTCCGAGCGAGATGAGGGCTGCCTCGATGTCACTTGCACGATGGTACACGTCGACTCCATCAGGCTTAAATTCTTGATTGCGGCTCAATAGTATGTTGTGGCGCCCCGGCAGTGGTCGCCCGATACTCTCGTACGTCCTGCGGCCCATGATGACGGTGTGACCTAGGGTTACACGCTTGAAGAAAGCCATGTCGCTGGGTAGATGCCACGGCATGCGGCCGGAGCGACCAATCACCCCATTCAACGTGTGGGCGCCGATCAGATTGATTCTCACACGCTCACCTCGCCCTTAATGGCGGGATGGGGGTCATACCCCTCCAGGGTGAAGTCCTCATACTCAAAGTCAAAGAGACTCTCTACATTGGGGTTGAGGCGCATCGTCGGCAAAGGTCGCGGCGTGCGGGTGAGTTGCAAGCGGACTTGGTCCAAGTGATTTTTATAAATGTGCACATCGCCTGACGTATGAATAAACTCACCCGGTTGCAAGCCCGTCACCTGCGCAATCATCATGGTGAGCAGCGCGTACGACGCGATGTTAAACGGCAAACCCAAGAAGACGTCAACCGAACGCTGGTAAAGCTGGCATGATACTCTCCCGCCTGCGACGTAAAACTGAAAGAGGGCGTGACACGGCGGCAAAGCCATTTGGTCCAGCTCGCCGACGTTCCAGCTACTTACGATGAGACGGCGGGAGTCGGGATTGTGGCGGATCTGCTCGACGACCTCGGTGATTTGATCGATGGTCCGAGAACTCCCGGGCACACGCCAACTGCGCCACTGCGCGCCGTAGATCCGACCGAGTTCTCCCGCCTCATCGGCCCATTCATTCCAAATCCGCACGCCGTTCTCTTGCAGGTAGCGGAGGTTGGTCTCACCGCGTAAAAACCACAACAGTTCATGGATGATGGACTTAATGTGCACCTTTTTGGTTGTCACCAAGGGAAAGCCCTCGTCCAAAGGAAAACGCATCTGATAACCAAAGGCGCTGATCGTTCCCGTGCCTGTGCGGTCGTCCTTCTCGACACCGTTTTCAAGCACGTGTCTACAAAGCTCTAGGTACTGTCGCACCCATCACAACTCCTGTCGCAAATGTTCCCTTAGATAGTTCGTGACTTCAGGTAGCAACTCCCGTCACACTGGGTCCGGTCGACTCATTTCTCGGGTCCAGTCCACATTCTCCTTTTGATCTCTAGTGCTTCGCGTCCGCCTTCAAAACCGAGTGCACCGGCAAAACCGGCAGGCACTTCAATGTCGAGGATACTCCAACGTTGCACTGCAGTGTCGAGAGGATAAGACTGCAGACGCACGGGCGTCTCGAGTGAGACGGCGAAGCGTTTGAACCCGTAGGCTACCCCACGCCCGAGCGCCTTGACGAACGCCTCCTTGCGCGTCCAAAGTTTGAAGAACGCGCTGCGGCGTGCCTCGTGATCAAGGGAGCGGAGCACCTCCGCTTCAGTCGGCGCGAAGTAGCGCTCCGCAAGTCGGATGATGTCGACGTTGGCGCGCACTCGCTCGACATCGATGCCGACGTCTCGTCCCCATCCGACGGCCATCACGATGCAATCGCCCGAATGCGCAACGTTAAAGGTCACCTGCGACGCGGCGGCAGATGCCGGCATCGCTGCCTGCGTCAGGTACGGCTTGCCGTGCTCAGAGTAGCTGAAGTGCACGTGGGCGGGGTGAACGCCGACCTTTGTGGCCAGGAGTTGGCGCTGCATGCCTCGGGCGGCGATAAAGCGCTCTCGCGCATCCGCATATCGGTAGCGGTCTGCTCGTTCTCGTTCGGCGGCGTCGAGAATCTGCCAAAGCGCTTCGAGCGCAGGCCTCAATTGGTGAATCGACGCCTCCCAAACCTCTACAACGGAACGGGCGCGTCCTTTGCAATTGTACGATTCCAACGCGAGCCCCCTCCATCCTCGCCCCGGCCTATCCGTCTCACAAACCTGAGGCGCAGTCCCGAATATAAAGGTATGAATCGTCAAAACGGGCAACTCTACTCCTTGTGACATTCACTATGGGAGGCTGGCGCTCTTGTCCGCAATGTCCGTTCACGGAATCCATCACGTCACGTGTTTTAGCGGCGATCCTCAGGAGAATCTCGACTTCTACGTAGGCGTCCTCGGCTTGCGCTTAGTGAAGCGCAGTGTGAATCAAGACGCGCCCGAGGTGTATCACCTCTTTTACGCCGATGGCGTTGGCACCCCGGGTACTGACTTGACGTTCTTTCCGCAACCCGGCATCGCCCCAGGCAAACCAGGCACCGGTCTCAGCGTTGAAGTCCGCTTTGCCATCCCCACAGGAAGCGCCGAATACTGGCGCCGACGACTTAGAGAACACCATGTGGAGTTCGCGAATCAAGCGTGCCCCTTTGACGAAACGATGATTTCATTCGTGGATCCGCATGGTCTGCGCCTCGCCCTCGTGGAGAGCGACGGTCCCCACGAGGCGGTGCCATGGGAGCGAAGCGCCGTTCCACCTGAGCACCAATTGCGCGGAATGCACTCCGTCCTCGCCTGGGAGGCGTCGTTGGCGCGGTCCTCCAGCTTCCTCACCCAAGCGCTTGGGTTTGAGCACCTCGCGACAGAGGGCGTCACGCATCGGTTTGGCGTCGACGGGGGTGGTTCCGGAAAGCTGATCGACGTACAGGAGGTGCCCGACCAATCAAGAGGGCGATGGGGATTGGGGTCGATTCACCACGTCGCTTGGCGCACCACCGATACCGATCACGAAATGGTCGTGCGAGAGCGTGTGCAAGCCTCGGGCGCCCACCCGACACCTCAAATCGACCGCTTTTGGTTCAAGTCGGTCTACTTTCGCGAGCCGGGTGGGATCCTATTTGAGCTCGCGACGGATGGGCCCGGTTTTGACAGGGACGAAGACTCTTCCAACCTGGGCGAGAAGCTCATCCTTCCCCCTTGGCTGGAGCCTCACCGAGCCCAGATCGAAGCGGCGCTCCCAACCCTGCGGATACCGAGCGCCTAATCATCGCCCTCCGCCGCAAGCATTCATTAAATCTGACCCGAATCCAGGACAGCTCGGGTGCTTGCGGCCGCCTTCCGCATCAGCTCGAACGAGTGCTTTTCGCCGGGTGGAGGACCGTACTCCATGATCGCCCAACTATCGTAGTCACACGCGCGGCACTCGGCGACAACAGGTGCGAAATCGAGAGTTCCACCACCGGGGTACGCCGAGCGCCCGTCTTCGGTGAGGTCCTTAAAGTGGATACGAACGACGTCGTCGCCCAACGCTCGGACAAAGTGCTCCGGATAGCCGGAGTAGCAAACGTTGGCTGTGTCCAAGTAGATGCCGACTGCCTCCGAGCCGACCGCTTCGAGGAAGCCGACACACTCAAAGGGCGTCATCAGGTTTTTGGAGAGTCGCGGGCAAGTCTCAGCGCCGATGCGGACTCCCGTCTCCTGTGCGACGTCAGCCAACGCTTTAAAGCCCGAGACGATGCGCTCCAACCCTTCAAGCTGGTAGATCTGCGGATCGGCGCGGCCGGTGACAAGAAGGATTGCGTCCGTCCCAAAGAGATTGGCAGTCTCGATTTGTCGGCGCGCGATCCGCTGTGCCTCAGCAAAGACGTCGTCGTCAGGGCTGCAAATGGGGAATTGCCATCCCAGCGTCGACGCGACAGACGAGACCTCGAGTCCCGCTTCACCTATGCCATCGGCGAGAGCTTTTACGTCGTCGTCGGTGGATTCCATCGTGAAGCCAGGGCTGCCGATCCACATCTCGACGCCGTCGAAGCCCGCCTCCTTGGCCAGTCGACACTGTTCGTTCCACGAGGCGGCCGGGGCCATCATGCTGTTCCCAACTGCAATCTTCATCGTGGTGCCCTCCTTTGATTATGAGGCAGAACCCAATTCGCCGGACTCAATCATGCTGGCGAGTGCAGAGTCGCTGGATGTCAAAGGTAGCTGGATGCGACCGCGGGTCCGACTCGACTCGTAGGTGGCAAAGATGAGCTCGGTGGCGGCGCGCGCTTTGCGAGCGCTCAACTCGGGCTCGCGTCCCTTGCTCAGCGCGTCGGCGAGGTCAAAGATAGTGGCGACCGTCGGATCACGATGCGTGACGAGGCCTTCGAGTGAAGGATACTCCCAGTCGGCGCCGTGGCGCAGCACAGCGATCGGTGCGCTCTCATCGCCGACGACGATGGTCCCCTTGGTGCCGATGATCCGGTTTTGACAGTCTCGCCCCATGTCTTCACCGGTGATGATGAGCCCAAAGACGTCGTTGGCGTAATGAATGTATGTGATACCGTTTGTATCGACCGGTACACCAAACACAGATCGGGGCTCGCTATAATCAACTTGTGCGATAACCCAGTCCGCCGGAGTCTCATCATTGTAGTAGAAAAACATATCAAACCAGTGGGTTCCCCAGTCGAACATATTGCTGCAGAAGCCCTCCATCCGGCGGAGCTCGCCGATAGCCCCTTCTTTAAGGAGACGGCGGGCGGCGACAAAAGGAGCCTGAAAGCGTCGCTGATGGCAGAAGGTGAGGACGACTCCAGCCCGTTCACACGCCTCCACCACCTCTAGCGCTTCGCCCCATGTGGGAGCGATGGGCTTCTCGCAGTGTATCGCTTTAACACCGACGTTCACAGCTGTGAGCACCATCTCCTTGTGCAGCGGCGTCCATGTGCAGACGCTGACGATGTCTGGGCGCTCCTTTGCCAGCATCTCGCGGTAATCGGCATACGACGCCGGCGCCTCAAACTGCTCCGCAAAGCTCTCCCGTGCCTCGGCTACCGGATCCGAACAGGCCACGATGCGTGTTTGGGGGCAGGCCGTGTACCCCCGAGCGTGCGATTTACCTCGTCCACCACATCCGATGACTGCGGCTTTGTACACGTCGAGATACGCCTCCTAAAAGTGACGTCACTTGTGTTGACGGCAGCATTATGAGGAGACACCTTCCGTGACGACGACTTCGACACCTTCGTCGAGGGCGGGCGGCTCATACATTTTCGCGAACATTTCAAAGCGTTCTAATGTGATAGGAAAATTGAATTGCGGCAAGTTGGCGTTGCGTCGCTCCAATCGAGTCCTTATGAGCTCGATTGGAGTGTTCAGGTAATGAATGCGCACTCGCGCTCCGATCTGCTGAGCCATCTCGATGTAGCGGGCGCGATGGGCCCGCAGAAAGAAGCCGTCGTCCAAGATGACATCGATCTCCCGCTGCAGGAAATCGCAGGAGACATTCCAAATCAACGTCCGACAGGCTTCCACTCTTCGGACGTGCTCATCATGGCCTATTGCTTCAATGCTGTAACGGCCAAAGAGCGTGATAAGCCAGTAGTCTAGCCAAAAGTGCACCCCGTTTGTCGTCTCCTGCAATGAGTTTGAGTACGTGGTCTTGCCAGAGCACGGCAGTCCCGAAATCAAGTGGACAATCCCCAAGATGTGAACACCTCACATGAGTTTCCGACGACAAGGGGTTTATATTGTACAAGAGGCACTTAGCCACCTCCATCCTACCTCGCGCCAGGGAGAGGTTGGCGCTGTGCGGAATGTACATGAGCGACGATGTAAACTAAAGAGGAGCATTACGATGTCAATCACTAACCAATCAAGTTGGCGTGCACTGCTCGCCCACCAACAAGAGATCTCCGGGCGACATATGCGCGATTTGTTTGCTGAAGACCCGGAGCGTTTCGACCGGTTTTCGCTCTGGATGGACGACTTGCTCTTTGACTACTCCAAGAATCGCATCACGGCCAAGAGTATGGATCTCTTAGTAGCGCTCGCACGTGAGTCCGAGCTTCCCCGCGCAATCGAAGCGATGTTTGCCGGTGAGCGTATCAACACCAGTGAGGACCGCGCCGTCTTACACGTCGCATTACGGAATCGTTCCAATCGGCCGATTATCGTCGACGGCGAGGACGTGATGCCACAGGTGAACGGGGTCCTCGACCAAATGCGGGAGTTTTGTCATGCCGTGCGCTCGGGAGAGTGGCGCGGCTTCACCGACAAGCCGATCACGGACATCGTCAATATCGGAATCGGAGGTTCGGACCTGGGGCCGCGCATGGTAACACAGGCCCTAACCCCCTACGCGCACGAGCGCCTCAGGGTGCACTTCGTCTCCAACGTCGATCCTACCGATATTGCCGAGACCCTGGGGCAAGTGAACCCGGAGACGACTCTATTTTTAGTTGCGTCCAAGACGTTCACGACCCAGGAGACGATGAGCAACGCTCGCACCGCTCGGGCTTGGCTATTGCGTCACACAGCCGACGAATCGGCAATCGCCAAGCACTTTGTGGCGCTTTCGACCAACCGGGAGGAAGTCGAGGCCTTTGGGATCGACGCACGCAATATGTTCGTCTTCTGGGATTGGGTCGGTGGCCGCTACTCTCTGTGGTCAGCGATCGGCCTCTCGATCGCACTCTACATTGGTATGGAGGCCTTTGAGGCGCTCCTCGATGGCGCTCACCGTGTCGACGAGCACTTTCGCACTGCCCCACTCGAACAGAACATCCCAGTGATCATGGGCCTTTTAGGGATCTGGTACAACAACTTTTGGGGCGCCCAAAGTCATGCGATCCTCCCATACGATTACTACTTGCGCGATTTTGCCGACTACTTTCAACAAGGGGATATGGAGAGCAACGGAAAGCGGGTGACGCGTGTGGGCGAGCCGGTAGAGTACGAGACTGGCCCGATCATCTGGGGGCAGCCCGGCACAAATGGCCAACATGCGTTCTACCAACTGATTCACCAGGGAACCAAGTTGATTCCCTGCGATTTCTTGGCAGCCGCACAAAACCATAATCCCATTGGGGAACATCACCAAATTCTCATTGCTAATTACTTGGCGCAAACGGAAGCTTTAATGAAAGGGCGCACCTTTGAAGAGGCGCGCACCGCACTTGAAGCACAGGGGCTCACCGGTGAGCGGCTCGACCACCTCGCAGCCGCGAAGACCTTTGAGGGAAACAAACCGACGAATTCGTTCTTGTACCGCCAGCTGACACCGAGAAGTTTGGGGATGTTGATCGCCATGTACGAGCATAAGATCTTTACCCAAGGGGTGATCTGGCAGATCAACAGCTTCGATCAGATGGGCGTCGAGCTGGGCAAGGAGCTCGCACAAAGCATACTGCCCGAGTTGCGCCACGCTGATCCGATCAAAGGGCACGACAGTAGCACCAACGGCCTCGTCAACGCGTACAAGCGTCTGCGTCACTGAGGTAAATGCCAGAACGACAGTACAGCCAGGGCCGTCCCCGTCAATCAGGGGCGGCTTTTTTTCTCGCGTGAACATTTGAGGTTAGCAGGATCTACCAATATGGCACGGAATCACCTGACTTGGGGTGTTGGGGGGCCACCCGCCCGACTCGGGAAGCGACGAGTCGGCGCGAAAGGGAGGTACCCATGTTAAGCATACCCACTTTTCTTGAGATCGACGGGATTCAGGTCTTTCGGGATGACGCGGATCCCACTCGTTTTTACTATCTGCCTCGCACGCCAACGCTCTTTGCCGATACCTCGGGCAAACCGATGTTCACGTTTCTGCGCTACCAGTTTCCACTTGAGCGCACCGACTCCGAGCCCGGGGGAGGGTACTTGGTCTTCACGACCGCAATGCAAGAACAACAAGACACCCTCGACACAAAGGTGATTCCCCGTCTCCGCCAGCGGCTACGCTCGGAGTATCCCAACAGCGTGCAACTCCCTGAGATTCTCCTCTCCCCCGTCGACTTCACCGACGGAGAGGTTCGTCTCATCATCATGCAGAACGACGGGTTCATCAAGGCGATAAACCTCGGCCGTCCGTCGCTCTTTGGAAACAACACCGCGTCGGTCGCCGTTGAGTTGACTGCAGATGGCGCAACCCTCTTCTACGAAGCACTGCGCCAAGGAGGCAGTATCGCCGCCATCGAGTACAACCTCCGCTTCCCCGTTCGCCTGCCTGCTGTTACCATCATCGGCAAAGTGGACTCCAAGGAAGTCAAAGAGGCGACGATGGAGTATACCACGCAACAAGTGGAGAACGAGGATTTCTGGGGAGATAGCAGCTCCACCACCGTTCGTCGACGCAAGTCCATCTCCGAAACAATGGAGTCACAGGGGCTCGTACACCTCGAGATCCTCAAGGGGAACGTCGAGTTGACCGACGAGGACATGGAGTCTCTGCGCGCCTTCGCGTTTCGCTCGATGGACGCCTTTATCGAAGAGCACTTCCTGCAAGGGGGCACGATCGAGACAGAGGCCGATCGCCGCAACGAGTGGATGGAGTTCCTCGGACAGGATATCGAAAAGAGTTTCGACCTCAACGTCACTTACCGTGACGTAATCCACCGTGAGTACAATCCGAGCGCTCAGATCAACCCCTCCTTTCTCGGCATCCCCCTAGACGAAATCGTGACGGAGATCGATCTACAAAACGCCCCGTGGTACTTCAACACGCTCGAAGTCTCTGTCGATACCAATCTCGACTTTGAAAAGTACGGCGACATCGTGCACAGCGTCGTCGGCCATCTCACCTACGACGAAAGGCGCCCTGACGGCACCCGTATCACCACGCGCGAGAGTGTGGTATTTACGGCCCAGGATCGTGGATCCAAGAGCTTCAAGACCCGCCTGGCTGAGGTGGGCCGAGACCGCTACACCGTCGACCTAGAGGTTAACTATAAGTCAGGCCCCGTCTTGAAACGCCGGTTTAACAGCTTTACGACGACCACGCGCCACCTCGTGTTGGAAGTGCCCAATCCGGGCGTGATGGAGGTGACGTTCTCCACCGATCCAAGCGCCTTCGGCGAGGCGCTGAGCGCCATCGAAGTCGAGGTGGAGTACGCGGATCCTCGCAACAACGTGCCGCGTGTCACCGAGACGCTCCTGCTCAAAAAGGAGACTCCCGAAGCCGTATACAACCGCGTGATTTACGCAGTGTGGGATAAGCCGTATCGGTACCGTTTCACATACCTGCTCTCGGACGGCGCCGGGAATCAGCAGCGTTCGACGACTGCGTGGATGGAAGCATCGAGCGGGACGCGCTATGTGAAAGCCCCGACGCCGTTCGACCAACAGTTCAACCTGATGGTCATCCCGTCCGTCGACTGGCGCGAGGTGCGTGAAATGGTAGTCGACCTCGAATATCGGGACGCAGATGGCGACTACGTCATAACGCAGACGTACAGCTTCTCCGAAGCGACTGCGAGCATGAAGAATTGGAAATTCCCGCTGCGCAATCCCGACCAGCGCGCCTATCGCTACAAGCAGACCCTCTTATTACGCAACAACGCCGTGCGGCAGGGCGAGTGGCAAGAGCGCTCGAGCGACACCCAAACACTAGTCGTCGGCAACGCCCCACACGGCGTAGCTCAGGTCGAGGTCGATCCGATCGATTTGGACATCGGCGGCGAGGTCCGGCGCGCCATCGTACGGCTCAGCTACACGGATCCCGCTCTCGATCGGCCGGACACGGAGACTTTGGTCTTTCGCGATGGCATCCCCCAGGTGTGGTCGATCACCCTTGGACCCTCGAGTCGACGCTACACCTACAGTGTGGACTACTTCATGGCAGACGGCAGTCGTCAGCGGCTGGTGAATCAGGAAGAAGAGCTTCTCTCCGATTCGGAGTTCCTCTTCCTGCCCGGACCGGAGGCAGTTGAGCCGTCGTGATTCACCTGAATCCGCCGTACAAAATGATCGACGGGTATACCCTCCTTCCTGATCATGCGGACCCGGAATTGTACTACGTCCTTCCTTCTCGGCCTCGACTGGCGCTGGACGCCGGGGGGCGACCGGAGTTCTCGCTGGTTAAGTACTTGGGAGAAGACGGCGGACGTGTGCGCGCCGGCGGTTTCCTCACGCTCACTACAGAGCTCAGCGTAGCAGGGGAGCGACTCGCTTCGCTCGCGGAGCGTATTGCGAGTGAGGAGGCCGTTCGTAGCGGAACGAGCGCCAGCCCGGGGCGACTTCGACTCTCGCCCGTCCCGTTCGACCGGGGCAGCGTCGAACTGATCGCTCTGGGCCAGAGTTCAACGGGGACGCCCCAGAGCGACTCCAACACGCCCGATTCCTCCGTGCACATTATCGGCTCGGGCAAACCGACGCTAGACGCCACCAATCGGTCCACCTTCCAACTCCTCCTGCAGCCCTTTGAGGCAGAGCTCATGGAGGAGGCCTTAGAGCGATCCAGCCTGCCTCTTCTGGTTGTCTATCGGATGGAGTTTACCGGACTGCGACCCAGTTTTCACGTAAGCGTTGACGCAGATTGGGAGAGCGTTTACGACTCCTTGTTGCATCAGGCCAACCTGAATGTGTACTACGTAGCGGCGGATGCCGCCAGCATGGTCACGAATGCGCTCGAGGAGAGCGGGATCGAAGTCGCCACAGAAGTGTTCGGCGCCGGTGAAGAGGGCCGCGCCCGGGCAGAGCGTGCGCGGGCACAGCTCGTCGACTGGGTGCTCGATCGCTTGTTTACACCAGCGATCACCCCCGAGCCGTCGAGTGCCAATGCGGTCACCGATGCGATTGACGATGCGGTTTGGAGCCTTACGCGCAGTCTCCTTCCCGGTGCAGGCTACCGTCTGCGACACTTGAAGAAAGAGGAGCTCCGCTACCTTTCCGCTCGGATGAATGAATCTGTGGCGGAGCGGCGCGAAGTGCTGCCTCAAGGAGCGCTTGGCACGCTCTTTGAGAGGATGAGGATCGACGAGAGCGGCGCGGTGCGGCCCGAGTGGCCGGCCCACAAGGAGAGACTCGTCACGGCCGTCAATCTCGACGGTTTCCCTCGACTGCACGTCGAAGTCGGGATCGAAGATCGCTTTCAAACTGACGGTCTCTCCCAAGTGTTGGTAGAGATCGCCCGTTCTGATGCCAACGGCAACTCCATCAATCGCGAGACCCTCGCATTCCAGAGTGCGACGCAGCGAATGAGTTACGCTGTGAATCTACTGGGTGGCAGCTCCGTGGACCTATCCAGACCGTATCAGTACCGTGTAGAGGTCCGCTTCGATCCTTCGGGGCCCTTTGGCCCTCAATCCACGGTACGAACCGAGTGGAGATCGGCTCGTACCAGTCGCCTCATCGTCGACCCGCGCGAGGTGTACTCCGTGCGAGAGATTAACGTTGCACTCTCTCCGCTCTTCTCGTTTGAACAGTTCCCCGTCGTCACGGTGGAACTCCGTCACCAGGATGGTGAAGAGCTCGGACTGCAACGCGACGGTCGGGTCCAGCTCGACGCGAGTCGCCGCCAAAGTGTGTGGCGCTACCTCACTCAAAGCGGGACGACTCCGTTTGAGTATCGGATCACCTACCACCGCCGCCCCAGTGACGGCGGTGAGATTGTGACCGCTTGGCGCCCTCACGTCGATACGTGGCTGGCGGTGCCCGACCCGCTTCCTGTCAAGCGTACACTCAATCTCTTTACCGCGCTCCCGTGGGAGAAGATCCTTATCGCCTTCGTGCAGATTCGCTATCGTGATCCCGAAAACGGGATTCACTTCGATGAGCAAATTGATCTCTCGCGGAGCACACCGTTTGTTCGCCGCGACTACCCCATTGCGGCGGATGGTCCCAAAGCGCTCTCGTATCGACTCACCATGCTTATGACCAACGGTGAGCTACTCGAAGGATCCTGGCGCGAGACTCTCGACGACCGACTCGTCATTGACGAGCGGCTCGTTCGGCGACGCGTAGTGCGCCTGCAGTCGATCGGCGGCACGCTGCGGGATCAAGGTCTTGACGAGGTACGGGTTAGGCTTCAGGTGATCGACCCCGACGGTGGTCCCCCTCGGGAGGAATGGGAGCACCGCTTGACACCCCAAAGCGAAGGCGAGACGATCACACCCTTCGACTACTTACTCGGCGATCCGCCGGCCCGCGCCATTCGCTATAGCGCCCTGTTTGTCGACGTCAATGGGTTCACTGAGCAGACACCGTGGAAAGAGACGAATGGGGATCTTGTGGTCGTCCACATCGGTAACAGGAGCATGGCGGGTTGACGTCTTTTGACGAGGACTCTAGGAGGTTAGATCGTCACCGTGCTAACGTTTGAGACTCCGATCTACAGAATTGACGAGATCACCGTGTACCGTGACCATGTTGAGCCGGCCCTCTTTTACTTCGCGGCGCCACAACCTCAAGTGACGCGGCAAAACGGCAGAGTGATGTTTGACTTACTCACCTACTCTGTCGAGCTGTCGCACTCACACCTTGGCGGAACGCGCATCCCCGACGAGCTGGGCGCGGGTTTCCTCACCTTAGGAGTCGACTGTGCGTTGCCCGAGACCAAGCGTCGCCGCATCATCTCAGAAATTGCAAGCGCGACGGGAGTGCCCGAAGAGGAGATCATCCTGCACCCCATCCCCTACCACCAGGGGCGAGTGAAGCTGCTGGCTCTCGATCAGTTTACGCAACCGGAAGAGGGCGAGACCGCGGTGCGCCTCCCGGAGCCGTTGCGGGATCGTCCCACCTTTGTCGAGCGCGTCCTGGGATCCGGTACACCATCACTCCTGGGTGATCTCCAGAGCATCTTCTCTCTCACCCTCAGTCAACAAGGCGTCACTTTTCTCGAGGGCCTGTATCGTCAAGGCGCCGCACCTGTTGGGATCCTCTACGAACTTGACTTCCACGGATTGCGCCCCGCGATCGATGTGCGCATTCACGCCGATCTCTCGCGCATTTACGAACACTTCGGAGGCGGCCTGGGCGTCAGTTACCAGTGGATCAAAGCGGAAGTCGGGGCGGAGATCGACAAGCTCGAGGAGACCTCCGCCATCGAAGTCGAGATCACGTCCCAGGCGACCGGCGACGAGGCGCAAAAGAGTAAGGAGCTTGCGCTCTCCTTATTTAAAGACCGCATCGTCCAGGAGTTGTTTCGGCCGACGGCCCCCTCGCGCTCTCTTCCACAGGCAGGTAACGCACTCGGAGAGCTCGTCGGAGCGCTGAGTGGGACGGGCAGCGTCGCGTTGACGCTCAAGGTGAAGGAATCCGAGGAACTCAAGAAGGCGACTTACGATTTTCGTGAGCGGGCCCCCGAAGAGCGCACGCACGCACCGCAAGGGTTCTTGCCTGTCCTACTCTCTCCGACCGAGATGGAACGGCGCATCCATCGCGTCAACTTGCAAAACGAGTTCTTCGAAGTGTTGGAGATCCTCGTCACTGGACCGCCCAAAGAGGATTTCGCGCGCTTTGGCATCCGGCAGGCACAGGTCCGTCTTATCTATCCTTTCGATGAAGAGCAAGGGGTTGAGAGAACCCTGCTCTTTCGGCCGGAGAGTACAGGCGATAAGACCGTCGCTTTCCGGCGGGCGGGCCGACAGACGCTGACGTACGCGTATCAGATCACCTACGAGTTTGAACAGCGAACTGGAACGGATGCGGACGCACTTCGGTACGAGATGCCCATACGCACCACAACGGCGCGCGTGCTTCCTGTCAACCCGCACGCGGATTTCGGATTGTTGGACGTGCAGATCGAAGCAGGACGCGTGCACTCTGATGTCAAGGAAGTCGACGTGCTCCTCGCGTACACTTCGGCCGACCTGGGATTCAGCGCCGACGAGCGCTTTCGCTTCACGATGGGAGAGAATAATCATGCCCCAAAGCGATGGCAGGTAAGGACGCGCAATCGCGCTGAAGGCCACTATTCGGCGACGTACACATTCACCTTTCACAACGGTGGATCGTACACCGCCCCCTCGATCGTAACCACAGACCGCCTTCTTAGCGTAAACACCCCATTTCGGCACGAACGTCGTCTACTCATCCGTCCCAATGCCGTCTCGGAACAGACGACCGCAATAACGGTGGAATTGGAGTATCGCGACGAAGCTCGTGCTTACCAGCGCTCGTTCCTCCTCGACATCACTCCACCCTTTGCTTCGCGTGAGATTTCCTGGCCCATACTCGACCCCGACAGGCTGCGGGTGCGATATCGCGTCACCGTCGCCGAGGCAGGCTTTTTGACAAAGGGCGAATGGCAGGAGACAGAGGATACCTCCCTCCTCGTCGGCGGGCCCGTCAGTCGCCGTGCAAACATACAGGTGCGGCTCATCGGCGCTGACTTGAGTGAGGTTGAAATCGACGCCGTCATGGTCAAGGTTGAGTCGGAGGGCACCTTTACGCATGGCCCTGACACGCAGAGCCTCCTCTTTGAGCCGGGCCAATCGGCGGCAGACGTGAAGTTGCTCCTCGCACCCGGCGCTCCTCTGCGTTACCGGTATCAGACGACAGCCTTTAAGAGCTCCGGCGAGATCAGTGAATCGCCGTGGAAGGAGTCGACAAGCTCTCTCCTCGTCATATCGTCGCGCACCCTGTAGAGCGCTGCGAGATGAAGGTAATGAGCTGTGCTAGAGGACGAAAGGAGAACCCGAGATGTTAAACCTCGAAAGCCGAATGGAGATCCTCGGCGTCACCGTCTATCAGGATAGTGACCGCCCCGATCACTTTTATCATCTGCCCGGCCCTCCACATATCACGGTGGAGAATGGGACTCCCCAGTTTGAATTGTACAGTTACCGTAAGGGAGGCGACCGCGACGCGGCCCTGACCGGTGGCTTCCTTAACATGACCGTCGATCTCGGCATCGGTCCCCTTTTCGACCGGATCAAGGCGCGTCTCTCCGATCAATTCGGCACCGAAGCCACCTTGTCACCGGTTCCTTTTAAGGATGGAAGTGTCCGAGTGGTCGCCCTCGGTGAGACAAATGATCCGGCGCTGGCAGGGTCGACAGACGACGCCGGGGTGACAGGTACAGATGGGCCCCGTTTCATTGAGCGCATCCTCGGGGCGGGCACCCCCTCGTTAGACGGAGATAATCGGGCAATCTTTTCATTCTCCCTCAGCGAAGAAGGGGCCGCTTTCTTCATGGAGGTCTTGAATGGCAGCCCCCAAGCTCGTCCGATCGGTGTCGTTTACGAACTCGATTACGTTGGGCTCCTACCCGCCTACGACCTCGAAGTGACCATCGATTTTGAGTCGTCCTACGAGTACATTCGTGACCGTTTCACACTCGGCACCCTGCTTTTCCGTGCCGACATCGACAACGTTGTCGAAGCGCTGGAGCGGCGTGAGGCGATCACGATCAAAGAGACCGCCCGAACGCTCGAACTCTCCGATCCAGAAGCGGTCCGCGAACGGCAAGATCGCATCGATCAACTCGTGAAGGATCTGGCCATGGGTGCCCTCTTTCAGCCATCGCTCACCCCCGGGCAACCGCGCGTCCAAGGGGAGACAATCACCGCGGCGGATCCCACCACCACAGCGCCCACGTCTGACCAGGCTTCCGCCGGAAGTTCGCGTGCAGCGAACGCTCTGAGACGCGGTCCTACTGCAGCCGTGGCGGCCGGCATGGGTGAAGCCTTAGGTGGGAGCCGAGCAGCTCGGCAGGGCGAGGGCGATCAACCGACCCGCCAGGGTGACGAGGCGCCTACTCCACAAGGTGGGAGCTCCCCCACCGATGGAGAGGGCGACACTGCCGCAGCTCAGGGTGACTCGAGAGGTCAGGGACCAGGCGAGGCGTCTGGAGAGAGTGGACAGCCCAGGCGCACGGCTGCCGACGTGTGGAATCAACTCGGGCGGCCTCAGGCCGCCTATGTACTGAAGAGCCTGACGCAAGAGGAGCAGCGCACGGTCACGTACAACTTGAGCCAGGTGACGGCGCAACAGCAAACGATCGCGCCGCAGAACTTTATCCAATTCCTCGCCGATACCCGATCGCTGCGACGCCACGTCTATGCGGTCGACTTAAATCACCCCTTCTTTGAGCGGATTAATGTGGGTGTAAGCGCGGCGGGTGTAAACTTTGAAGCAGCCGGTATCGTGCAGATGACGGTGCAGTTGCGCTACGGGCGTCGCCAGGACGGTACATTTCCAAAGGATACCGCCGAGGTGATCTTGCGCGATGCGAATGAGAGTCGCGACGTCTCCTTCTTCGTGGACGCCAACCGCTCACAAACCTACGAGTACAAGCTGATCGTCGATTATCGCGGCGACTTCGGCATCGGTCTCTCTACGTCGCGTGTGGAGAGCGACTGGATCCCCTCCGAAGCTCGTACGCTCGTGGTGAATCCGGAGTGGATCAGTCCCCTCCTCCCACTCACCGTACAACTCGCGCCAAACCTTTCCACCGACTTAGCCGAGGCACAGGTAAACGTGCGCTACCATCACCCGGAGACCGGGATCGACGACGCTCGGTTGGTACGGCTCACACCGGCCCAACGGAGCGCCACCGTGCCGATCCGCCTTGCTGACAACGAACCGCGCTACGAAGTGAGTGGGACTCTCTTCTACACCGACGGCACAACGCAGGAGATTCCCACCGTGAGCATTCCCGACATGGGAGACACCGGTGCGGTCGATACTGTCGTGATCGGATCGGAACGCCGCGGCAGCTTTACGCTCGACGCCATCATGCTTGATCCGTTAGGGGAATTATCGAGTGTGTTGGTCGACACGCGCCTCGTTCACGAGGGAGAGACCCTTGACGCACGCACCCTTGAGCTCACCCGTGCGGGAGAACGCCACGTCTGGTCCGTTCGCCTGCACGATAGGGAGACACAACCGCAGCTCCACTACCGTGAACGCCGACTCTACAGGGATGGCGGGTTAGAAGAAGAGTCGTGGCGCCAGGCGACGTCGAGCAATCTCGTCGTCGGCATCCCCGCCGAAGGCGCCCTCTCGGTCGCTGTGCGCTACATTGGCCCCCGCCCATCGGCGCTGGGATTGATGGCTATCATCGTTGACTTGGAGTACAAGGATCCTGCCGGCAATCCTGCGTTCGATCAGTACTCCTCGTTGCTCATCACCGACGACCCACAAAGTTTCACTCAAGATTGGAGCGTGCGTCTCCCCGACCGGCAGGCGCGCACCTACTCATGGCGGCTCACACTCGTGCACGCAGACGGCACCGAAAGTCGAACGGATCCCGAGTCGCAAAGCCGCGAACAACTCTTGTTACGCGTGCCGCAATTGTAAGCGAGCGGCCCGACTCCTTGGTGAATGGGTGTTTGCATGGACCCCTGGAAATGGAGGTAGCACATGTCGACGTTTACGGAACGACGTGACCGTTATATGTCCGCCCAGCGACGCACAGAGGGTGGTTCCAGCAGCACGGGCAGTGGTGGCGGCGCTGGACCCGAGATTAGAATTCACGCTGGGAACCAGGTCGAAGCGCTAATCGGCGGACCCGAGTATTTCCAACGAATTAAGAACGAGATCGATGCACTTGACAGCAGCACTTCCGGAGCCTTTATTTACATCGCCGGATGGTGGCTCGGAGAATCTTTCTCCCTCGACGGACCCGCGGGTGGAACGGCGTTTACTGACGTGTTAAAGGCGAAATCTCGAGCCGGAGTGGACGTGCGTGTCCTCGGCTGGGTGATGGCCCCGGAGGTGTTGCAAAACAGCTTGGTGCAAAGCACTCCAGACGCGGCCTCGATGCTCAGTGTCAACGGCGGCACGATGCGATTCATCGAAGAACTGCGTACAGAAAGCTCACTGGCCCACAAGGCCGCACTTAACATCCTCGCCCATCCGGCCGGTGCCGTCCACGCCAAGATGGCTATCGTTGGTAGCGATCAACGAGCGGTGGCGTTTACTGGAGGCATTGATTTCGAGAGCTTCCGCCACGACGCTGATTGGCACGATGTGCAGGCCGCTGTGGAAGGTCCGGCGGCCCAGGCCGTCTTTGAGGTGTTCCGCAACATGTGGAACGAGGTGCGATCGCGCTCCCCCGTTGCCGGTTTGAGCATCCCTGCGAGTATCCAGGTACCTGGCCGCGGTACGATTCCGCTCCCAGGAGTGACGTGCGACAGCCACACGAGGAGCATGCCTCACCTGCCTCATCGCACGCTTTCAAGTGCGTCAAGCGGACACATGCACGTGCAAAGCGCAAGCACGCTCCCCAACTACTCGTTTTCGAGCATGGGGTCGCTCGCCAGCCTTGCCGGCTACGGTCTACCTACCAATGATTCGCTGAGCTACGCACCTTCGGGCCTCTTTGAGATCAAAGAGGTGTGGAGCAAAGGGATCAGCGGCGCCCGTTCCTACATTTATGGTGAAGACCAAGCCTTTTGGTCACGGGAGGTCTTTGATTGGATTAACGCGGCCGTGAAAGCCAATCCCCAGTTGCGCGTCATCTTGTTGACCGGGCAGTGGGATCCGAACGATCAGCCCAACGCGTCGGCTAATAAGTTCTTTCGCATCGCGGTAAACGATCATCTCCTGCGAGGCCTCAGCAGCTCCGATATCGATCGCATCGGACTCTTTAGCCACAAGAGACGGACGGTGCACACCAAGACCGCTATCGTGGATGACGACTGGGCGATGATCGGGTCGTCCAATTACATGCGGCGCAGTCTTTACACGGACTTCGAGCACGCGATCGCTTTCATGGACGAACAAGGAATCGGAGTTGGCCGTTACCGCGAAGCGCTTTGGGGCGAGCACCTGCGTTCGAGCATTCCCGATCCTGAGGACGGCATCGCAGCCTGGTTTGCGCTACCCTTTCAAGGCAGCGGGGCGCCGACTCCACTTGAGATCGAGCGCATTCGCCTTCCGCTTCCTGCGGCCAGCCTCACCCAGCAGGAACAAGTGCTCTACGACGAGATCTTCGACGCGGACTCCCGACGAACGTGGGGCGGCGATCTCATTCAACATTTCATGTCCGAATTCGGCGCCGGGCTACTCAGTCAGTGACGTCCAACGAGCATTGCCGACGCTACATTAGGCGTCAAACGACTTCGTAAAACAAAGGGGTTGTGATCACCCGTGCTCTCTCTATACGGCTCATTAAAGGTTCCCGGGGTTGACCACGTCGTTCTTTATCGTGACGATGAAGACCCGCACAAGTTTTACATGGTGCCCGAGCGTCCCACCATCGCTCGGGACGATGAGGGGAACCCGCTCTTCACCTTTATCCTATACGCCCGTGACGTCGACCGCCTGCAACCCGACGAACGCGAGGTGCAGCGCGCCTACCTCTCCCTTTCCACGCAGGTAGCGGTCTCGGCCGAGGATGAAGCGCAGATCCGAGCCCACCTGCGGCGCATCCTCAACGGACAACGGAATCTCGGGTATCGCTTTTTGGGACTTCCGATTTTTCGAATCGAACCAGAGCTGGCCTACCCCCCTGTCTTTACTCAGGGGAGTGTGCAATTCAAGACTTTTAGCGAAGACCTAGTCCCATTCTCCGCCGGTTCACAGTCACCGTCTTTGATCGGCGCGAATCTGGCCAGTTTCTCACAGATGCTGAGTCAAGACGGCTCGGAGTTGTTTCGACAGAGCGTCGAAAAAGGGATCGTACCCTCCATCATCGAGTACAACCTGTCCTTTTTGGCACGCATCCCGGCCATCTCCATTCACATTTACGGTGACAGGCGCGACTTTTACGAAGAGCTCAAGAAGCACACGATCGTCACGCATACAAAAAAGAAAAACGGCAAGGTCGTGTACAAAAAGACGTGGCCGGAGATTGGTTCGCTCACCGAGTTTCGCGAGATGTTTCACAGCCTCACGATCGAGATCGATGACGGCGACTTCCGGGAGGCCGACCCTTCCGACAACGTGACTCAGGAGCTCGAGCAACTCGCCTTTCGTATTATTGAGACCAACATTCTACCCAGCTTCTTCGAGACCGCCTTTGAGCCGGCCACCGAAGAGCAATCGAGTAACAAATGGCTCAAAGAGATCGAAAAAGAGATGACGGGCGAGATCGACATTCGTATCAACCGGTCGGACGTCATCGAGCATCAGGTTAACCCGAATAGCCAGCTCGGCGAGGTGCTCTCTCCTGAAGAGATCGCCCGTCAAACACTCTACGTCGACCTCGGCAACCCGTACTTCTCTGAACTCGACGTGACGGTTAACGCAAACGTAAACTTTGTGGACGATCCGGTGTACGCCCTCAAAGTCTTTTTAGATTATGACCAACAAGACGAGATGCGCGGCGTGCGTGTGAAACGGGCAAAGGAGCTGCTCTTCCGCAGCGCCGACCATGTGGGTCGCTTCCGTCAGATCATGGCCAAGGACGCCTCCGGGACACCCAAAGATTCATACAACTACTGGAGTGAGCTGATCTACAAGAATACGGGTGAGAGCATCCGCATTCCCCGAACCGGCACGTTAACCTCGCGGGAGCGACAGCTCGTCATCTCCTACCGCAGACTCGGGTTTGTCAAAGTCACGCTGCTTTTAGGCGCCATGCCGGAGAATGTCCGCTCCGTACGCGTCGACATGCATTATCCGGGCTCCCATCTGCCCAGCGCCCAGCAATCCTTTGAGCTGACGCACGAGAAGCCGACGGCTACCTTCTTCACCTATACAGGCAGGGATGGGGATCCGGGGCCATACCGCTACCAGATCACGTACAACCTCACCAACGGACAGCGCATGGAGGGTCCTGAGGAGGTTGGGCAGTCGGAGACACTCACCATTACGGACCCGTTTGAGCACACGCTAAGCGTCCGCTTTTTAGCCCAAGCCAACTTTCAAACGGTCGAAAAGATCCTCGTCGACGCTCGTTATCGCGATCCGGCGAACGATTTCTTTGCCGAGCACCACGCCGAACTGCTCAGCAACGGCGAGGTCAGCCTCTGGAGTTTGCCGGTCCGCGACCCGAGTAATCGTCAGATTGAGTACGACGTCATTGTGATCAATCGAGACGGCTCAAGAGACGAGCTGAAGAACCGCAAACGGGAGTTTGGCGAGACCATCGCCGTGCCGACCGCGGCCTCCGACGTTTTGGAAGTGACGATCGTACCGGCGCTCATCGACTGGAGCCGGTACCAACTCGTCCTGCTCTACCTTGAGTACTCCGATCCCGCCAATGGAATTCACGAGACCAAGAATTTCGCGTTTCGGGCGGCTGACGCCAACCTTGACCAAACGTGGAAGGTGCTTCTGCGTGATCCGCAAAACGCGTCGTTCCGATATCGCCTTCGCTTCCTGGGGTACGACCGGACGGATAATCAGGAGGTCGCCTGGCAAGTGACCGACGATCCGATCTTGGTTTTGGAAGCCCCACGGGAGTGATCGTCGACCGATTTCGCGCCAGGCGACTCTTTGGAACGACCCTCTGGAAGGAGTGTGTTCATGGCACCGACTAAGAACAACATCCAACTCGAACTGTTGGACAAGAAGCTGCTCGTGCAACCCCAGCGGTTGGCCGTCGGTATCAATTTGGCCAAGTTACACCACGTCATGCAGGTAGAGGCCGATGAGGACGCGCCACACTTCGTAAAAGGATCGGAGCCTCTCCAAGATGGAAGGGCGTACCGGGCAAAGGACGGGCAGTCCTACTACCGGCCTCAACTGCGTGTGGCTCAACGCGCGGTAGAGCCCGTGGGTCCGGACGTGCGCTTCCTCAAGGATGCCGACGGTTCGTACTGGCTTCACTTTGCCTTGGAAGAGGCGCCGGCGCACAATTTGGCTACGCAGGCAGAGCCTTTCAATGTGCGGGTCGATGAGTTGCGCTTGGAGTGGCGGGAGGCCGGCGGCACGAAGCGCCGGCGCGTCTTTGATCAACCGACCCTCGTAGCAACCGAGAACCCCCCAAAATCCGTGGATCCCAACTTCCTCGTTCGCGTCGGCGCCAAGCTTGATAGTGAGGAGGTTGAGAGCCTCTTTGCCGCGCTGAGAGATGCGTCCTCCCAAGCCAAGGTGATGGTGAAACTCTCATACGGGTACTGGATCGATGAAGCGGAGAGCTCCAGGAGCCCAAAGACCAACCCCGTCAACCCGAGGCCGATCGATACACGACCCATCACCCGGGTACCGAGTCGCTTCATCGGGATGCTTCCCGTCAAGAACCTAAACGCTCAGCCTGTGGCGACCCGGGTGATTACGACACCACACAAGATTCGTCCACTGCCCGAAAACGTTGACCACGTGCGTAGGATCATTGAGGACGCCAAGGTGCGCGATCACCGATCCGACTTCAAGCGCGTCACGCTGGAGCGATCGATTCCGTTCACGTTCGATCCGGAGCTTGCCCAAAACCGGCACATTTACAGCGCGCTTCTCGCTCAGGACTCCCTTGGCGAAGGTTGGGTGAACACCAGCTTCGGTTGGATTCGACACGCCCCGTTCCCCAACACGATTTACCGTCTCCCCGACGAAGTGCGACTTGCGTACAACGCAGAATTAGGACTGCCTCATATGATGGCCGCCCTCTACGAAGACGCCGAAGGTGAAGCTCGGGTGCGAGTCACCCTTGGGGCCGCGCCATGGCACGATCCCCAGAAGCTGACGGGATTGCGTGACTACCTCTACGACAGTACCGCGGGTGCCCTGGCCTCCCCTGCAGTCGTCGTCGGCGGCTACGAGTCGGCCAAGCTGCGGTTGACGAGCGCGTTCCCCGAAGAGATTCGCTCTTTGGCCGGCGAAGAGGCGTTCGTCAGTCTCGACGGGGGATTCAAAATCACGCTCGATCTGTCACTAGAGTTTTACAAGTTCCTGTGCGAATTGCTGACAGGTGGTATCGGCTTGACAGGAGAGGTGACCGTCGCGCTCGAGACGAAGGAGACACGAAGTTCGGACGGCACATCCGATGCGGAGAGCAATGGGAACGACCGGCGCGTCATCGAGCGAATCATTCCCGTTCGTCTCAACTTGGACGACCTTGCTGGACTCCCACTCGAGATTCGCGTCGAGAAGGAGGCGATCTCTCCAACCCGAGTCGAGCTGGTGAATCAGACAGGAACGCGCGTGCGCGTTGGCGGCTGCGCCGCGCGCCTCCTGCAGTACGATCCAAACTCCGTGGTGCCGATCAGTGTGGTGAGCGCGTCAACTCAAGCGCCTTTCCCCCTTGAGCTCGAAGAGCGCGGCACCGCCACGATTGATCTGCAGCCCGATTCAGATGACGACCAACTCCTGTGGAACGCCGTCGCCGTCGAGATTCTTGGCCAAGATCTCACCGAGACGCCCACCGAAGTGCTGGACCGGGTGCACGCAGTGGCTGCGACGGCGACGTTGACGTGGGCGATCAATGTCGAGTGTCCTCTCTTTTTGGCCCCATCGATGCCCGAGGCGTACGCCATGCTTTACAAGGTCGAAGTTCAGATCTCCAGGCCCGGCTACGCGCCTCAGCAGGTGGTCTTGGGTCGGAACGCGGCGACCGGCACGGTGACGATGCGCCGAGGCCTGAGTGATATCTTGGGCGAAGAGGCTGGGGCGATCGGTCGTTTCACCTATCAAGTGAGGAATGTGTACTTTGACCGGCAAGGAGCTTGGAGTGAGCCTAAAGCGGGTGAAGGATCAAACCTCTTCATCTTTCCCAACCCCGTCGACCAAGACTGACGTCCACACCCTCTTGCGCCGGCTTACACGGGGTGTCTCTTACTTGGTGAGGCTACAGGATCCGTCCGGTGTGTGGACCGACTTTTGGTTGGCGGTCGGTACGTCGACAGCGTGGGTGAGTGCGTACGTCGGGGAATCTCTGCGCGGCGCGGCCAAAATTCTAAGTCGACTTGAACCCGCGGGTTTGCTTACTGACCAGGTAAACCGCCGGGCAGCTCGGCTTGCGTTGCAGTCTGCCGAGCGGGCTGGAGCTGCCCTTTTAGACCAACTTGGGCCTCGCAGAGGTTGGGGGTACAATCATCGGGTGGCGCCGGATGCCGACTCAACAGCTCACGCCCTCATACTCCTCGCCGGTTTGGGCGTAGACGTGCCGGAGACGGCTGTTACGTTCTTGCAAGAGCACCGCCACGCTTCCGGGGCATACTGCACGTATCGTTCGCCGGATCCCGAGAACGCGTGGGCCCGGCCATACCCTGACCTGACGGCCGCCGCGCTCCTCGCCCTGGATGCGGTCGGCGCCCTCTCCAAGACGCAGCTGCACCAGGAGTGGGCTGCCTCACTACGACCGAGTCAGACGCAACAAGGTGTGTGGAACGGGTACTGGTGGGCCACGCCTCACTACACGACAGGAATGGCGCTTAGCGTGTGGCACACGGCTGGACGAACGCCACTTCTCCATCCGGTGCCCACCGAGTTGCCGGCAGCGAACGCATTTGAAGTCGCGTGGAGCGTCATCATCAAACGTCTTATCGACCAAAGGCACCCAGCGGCAGGAGGCGCCGTGGAGCGACTCTGTGCACTCCAACAATCCGATGGAGGGTGGCCTGCCTCGCCCATTTTGAGGGTGCCTCGCTCTTATCCGATCCGCCATGACAATCGCGCCGAGCTTTATCCCGACACCAGACGTCTCTTTACCACGGCCACCGCTGTACGGGCGCTCAGCCTTCTGTTAGAGGGCCAACGGGGTGTCGATCTCGCTGGAGGGTCGCCGAGCCCTCTGGCGATCTCGATGCAATCGTCATCGGACCACCGTCCCCGCCGCGATGAGTTTGCCCCAATCGTACGTGAGGCCGCTGTAGTCGTGGGTTTCTCCCGGTCGGCAGCGGCGGACGTCGAGAGACTCTTCACATCACTCACTCGCCGTTCGCTCGCACCGCCTTCACCATGGCCGTCTGAGCAACTCTCGTCGCTCTCAGGCGGAGTGCCGCTCGAGTTCTCCGCGGTCCTGGCCGAACAGGAGCGGTGGTCACTGCGGTACGCAACTGAAGTGGGCGCCCCCTATCTCCCGCCGCGACAGCGAGCGTTGAGCGGTCTGCGAGTCCTCGGTGCAGTCGCTTCCGCCCACGGGCTGGCCCGGCAGTGGCGGCGGGTGCACCGCGCCCTCGCCGGCGTCACGGCCCGCTCCGCTTCGCTCCCCGTCGACCTCCGCTTTGGGGTTTGGGGTGGAATCGATCAAAGTGTCGACTCCTGGCAAGCAACCTCAACCTATCCCAAACTGAAAGTGTACCTAAACGTATTGCACTCTGCCGATTCACCGGGCCTACCGCGCATAGTGACGGGGTTGGCCGCCGCCCAGATTCCCTTACACCCTCGAACCCTCTCGGTGCTGGACCACTTAAATGAAGTCGGCTTTCCCCAAGAGATCGGCTTTAGGATCGGCCCGGAGGGCGAATGGGATTGCAAGGTATACTTTGAATTACCAGGGTGGCGCCGAGACGTGACAGAGTCGGTCCTTACCTTGTTGGGCTGGCCCAGCGAGTGCGATGCGCTTGTGCCTGAAATCCCCGGCGTCCTGCGCGAGTCGCTTGCCCGCAAGGAGCGCTCCGGTCTCTCCTTGCGGATCGATACACGCACCGGCGCGCCGCTCGAGCTGACGTCCACGGCCGCCTTTCCTCCGCCGATGAAGAGCCCCGAATCGATTCGCAAGGCCGTCTTGGCCTGGGCGGAGCGTGAGGGTTGGGCGAGTGAAGGTTACGCCAAGCTCAGCGCGTACTTGCTGCGCTCTTGGCAGAGATCGCCCTCCTCGTTCGGCCGGTTACACTCCATCTTTACGCGCACACTCTCCCCTTCCGCCACGTACGCCACCGTTTACTTGCGCCCGTTTATCCCCGATTCCAAGTGAGAGGATACCGTGACATCGTCAATCGGAGGGATCTCCCAGTTTACGGGGGCGACGCCTAACCCCCTCAGGAATTCGTTGGTCCGCGAGAAGGGACGGCTCCCAAAGAAGCCTCGATCCGCCGAGAATGGACTGGGATGGGCCGACTCGATCACCAAGTGGCGCTGAGTGTTGATCATCGAACGCTTCGCTTGCGCGTTGCGCCCCCACAAGATAAAGACTAGAGGTCTCTCACGGTGATTGAGTGACTCGATGATTCGATCGGTGAAGGCCTCCCATCCCTTACCACGGTGCGAGTTGGCCCGCCCTTGACGAACGGTGAGCACCGTATTTAGCAAGAGGACACCCTCGCTGGCCCAATGTTCGAGAGATCCGTGGTTGGGCACCGGGCAGCCCACGTCGGAGTGCAACTCCTTAAAGATGTTTTGTAACGAGGGAGGCGGTTTTACCGGAGGCTTTACCGAGAAGCTCAAACCATGGGCTTGACCGGGCCCGTGGTAAGGATCCTGTCCCAGGATACACACCTTGGTCTCGGCCAGTGGTGTAAAGTGGAGCGCGTTAAAGATATCGTGCATGTCCGGGTAGATGGTGCGGGATCGGTATTCTTCGATCAAAAATTCTCTTAAGGCGACATAATAGGGCTGAGCGAACTCTCGATCCAAGATCTCGGCCCAATCGTTATCCAGCTTAGGTGCCACTTGCCTCTCCCCTATGTTCATGTCTCCTTTCACGTGGATACGGGATGCACGTGTGAAATCCTGGTTTAAATGGCTACTTCCCGAGTTGACTCTGACGTTACGTCATGGTGTACGCTGCAAAGTGAACGAGGTGAGTATGATGGCGTACCAAATTGGAGAGGTGGCCAAGATCGCGCGCGTGAGTGTACGCACGCTCCACCATTACGACGCGCTGGGGCTCCTAAGCCCGTCGGAACGTTCCGAGGCGGGATACCGTCTGTACACCAACAGGGATCTCGAACGGCTTCAGCACATCCTCTTTTACAAAGAGTTGGGTTTCAGCCTAAAAGAGATTCAAGAGCTGATGAGAGACCCGTCCTTTGACAGACGGCAGGCGTTGCTCGCACAGCGTCGCCTCGTCGAGAAGCAGACGGTGCGCTTGCGGGCCATCATCCATTTGATTGACCGGACGCTCGCCTCGTTGGAGGGAGGGATTCAATTGTCAAAAGAGGAGATGTTCGAGGTGTTTGGTGATTTCGACCCAACCGAGTACGAAAGTGAAGTGCAAGAGCGCTGGGGCCACACCGATGCGTACCGTGAGTCACAACGCCGAACGAAAAAGTACGGCAAAGAAGACTGGCAACGCTTTAAAGCCGAGAGCGACGAGATCAACGAGAGCCTCGCTGCCCTGATGGCCCAGGGCGTTGCGCCCACGGACCCTCGGGCGATGGACGCCGTCGAACGACACCGACTCCAAATCGATAGGTGGTTTTACCCGTGTTCTCGTGCGATGCATGTCGAGCTGGGCAAGATGTACGTCGCGGATCCCAGGTTCACAGCGACGTACGATGCGATTCGCCCCGGTATGGCTCAGTACGTCTGTGACGCCATCATCGCCAACGCAGAAAGGGAATCGTCTTAGCTTGCTGCTCTTCGTCCGGGGACCCACCAACCCCGGACGAAGCCCTCACAAGTCCTGGAAGGAGTCCCCTAAACGCTTCCCTCGTCCCTGAATTCGTGGGAATATCCCCAACCCCTAGACGCAAACTAGCTTAAGATGACGCATTTGACAAAAGGAGCGTGTCGATGCAGACCCTCGATGTACACAGTAGGCTGGACGAGAGTCCCCTCCAGCACGATTTTGAGACCCGGCGCGTCCGCGGCGATGGATTCACGGCGGAACTGACGATTGACGTGTATAATGCCCGAATTAAGGTGCAACGCCACGAGGGGCCCGATCTCAAGGGGCTGATTCACACGGTCCTAACATTGGCCCGCGAGCGAGATTTGAGCAAGATTTCGTTTCTCAGCCGTGATGACGAGTGGGAAACCTTCCTCTCCCGCGGCTACACGATGGAAGGAATCCTTAAAGGGTACTACCGCGGATCTCACGGTTACATCATGTCCCGGTTCCTCGATCCCGGTCGGCGCTATAGCGGTCGTCTCGACGAAGAGAACGAGATCATCGAGCAAATCTGGGAGGCCGACACTCAGCAGCAAGAGGCCACTTTACGTCCAGGGTACGAGTTGCGGGACGGACGTCCCGACGAGGCGGGCGCCATCGCCGAGATGTATGGGCGTATCTTTGATTACTACCCGACCCCGATACACCGGGAGCACTACATCGTCGAATCAATGAAGGAAGGCATGATCTACAAGGTGATTTGGGACGGTGAGACGCCGGTTAGCGCCGCGGGTGCGTACCTGGATCAGTCGAACTTTGCGGGCGAGCTCACCGACTGTGGCACCTTGCCGGAGTATCGGGGCAACGGGTTTATCTCCGTTCTTATCCAAGCGCTCGAAGAAGAGTTGCAACGAAGGCAATACGGTGCGCTGTACGGTCTAGCCCGTTCTGTTTCGTTCGGGATGAACGTGGTCTTCAAACGCTTCGGCTACCAATACCGCGGCCGTCTCATCAATCACTCTCGCATCGGCGACGAGGGCTTTGAAGACCTCAACGTGTGGGTGAAGCAATTGCTTGGGTGATCAGAGCTACGGGCCCGTGGAGAACGCCGGCCACTGCGGTACAATCTCGTCGAAGTGCTTGAACTCTCTCCACCTCTCCCTGAGCGCGGCCCCTAGACGTTGGGCTGCCTGATGCACCGGCAATAGTTGCGCAACCTCGTTGGTGGCCGAGCAAAGGCGGTCGAGCGCTGCCATGACTGCGTGGCGACTCGTCCACGTCTCATCCACCCAGGGGCGGTTCTCTACTAGGATATCCGGCGAGATCCAGGTGAGGATGGCTAAGCCGCGAAAGGCGCACAGTGTCGCCCAAGCCTCTTCGTACGTCCCATGAGAGCAGGGAAAGCCACCGCGCTCCAATTCGGCGCGAAAAACCTCCTTCATGCCCTCTATCCGACGCTTGGGCAGGGGGCACAGGAGGTTCCACGCCGTGATGTCATACAATGCATGGCGGTATCCACCGTACTCAAAATCAAGGAGCCGCACCCGGCGACCATCCACATGATTGTTCGTCGGCGCGGGATCTCCGTGGGAAAAACAGAGGAACTGGTCTGGATCGCGGTAGACTCGCGCAATGTAGAGACGCGCCGCATCAAAACCTTGCGGTGCGGAGATTCCGACAGCCTCAAACCAAGCGTCTAGGCGCGGGCGACTCTCTAACCATCGATCCGCTTCGCAGGCGCGGCCCGTCTCTAGAGCCGCGGGAAACTCCCGTCGGATCGCGTCATACTCGGCTTCGAACCGTTGTGTTGCGACACACAGCCGCCCCATCAAACGTGCGAGCTCAGTGAGGCGGTCTTGGGCAGCCTCCGCGTTCGTCTCCCGCAAAACGTCATGCAAGGAACGGGAGCCGCCCAAGTCTTCCATGACAAACAACCGCGCGTCACGGTCGCCGCACAAAAAGGCGGGTACCATAGCCCCGGCTTCCTCTAGTGAGCTCAGGAACGCAAGACTGGCCCACTCATTGAAGCCGAGCGTCTGATTGTCACGCAAGTACTTGACGATGACGGAGGTCGGACGTTGATCGTTCGACGGCCAAGGCGCTAGGCGGAGGCGGACGACGACACTCCGTGTCTCTTCCTTTATGAGCTCTGCCGCCGCCCCCGACGCCTTGGTACCCAAGTGGGCCTCAAGAAGCGCCCTAGCGCGTTCGACGATTCGATCGAGGCGGCGTCCGTCCCTCTGCGTGCCTTCACTCACGGTCAATCTGACGCCTCCAAGATACTTTCGAGGAACTCCGCCAGCACCACAGCGTTATTCTGGTCAGGGTCGCGGGCGCTGTACACTAACGTCACCGGCCCTTGTGCACACCTGGCCGCCAACTCAGACAGCTCACTCTGATGCTCCTTCAGCTCCTCGAGATAGCGCGACCGAAACCCTTCCCAGCGAGAGCGGTCCTCGTGAAACCACACTCGCAATGGAGTCGATGGGGCGATCTGCTTCAGCCACGCGTCGAGCTGAGCCTCCTCTTTCGAGACGCCCCGCGGCCAGATGCGATCGATCAGCACGCGGTATCCGTCCTCGGGAGCAGCCCTCTCGTACGCACGTTTTAGTTGGATCGCCACCCGGGTTACCTCACTTCCCCAACGTCATCGGTTGGCTCCAAGCTCGGGCGCCGGCCTGATCGACAACCTCAACCCGCACGTACCCTGTTTCCCAGAGAGGACAGACCGCCGAGGTGAGAGCCGCGTCACTCCCTTTGGCGCGCACCGTTCTCCCGCGCCCCCGATTGGAGACGAAGTGAATCGCTTGGACAGGCGATGTATGGACGTGCAGTTGGCCGCTCTCAACGTGGAGATCCAGAATGGCCGGCCCTTGCGTCGCGTAGAAGTGACCGGCTTGCAGCGCCTGGAGAATGGCGTTCTGACTGAGGCTTTCGCTCTTAACCATCAACCACCCTCCTAGGAAATCGTCGTCATAGGAGTGGGTATCATCGTGAGCGAATCCCCACAGGAGTCCCCCGCGATCGAGCACGTTGTCCCAATGCACCATGCTAAACGCCTTACCGGGGCGATCGCAGGTGGCGTTAAACACTTCCAGCCCAATCGCACCCTCGACCGCGAGCAAATCGTCACGGTCCTGACCCAACCAGTACGGATGGCCTAGGATGGCCACCCCGCCATTGGCGCGAATCGCGTCGATCAGGACTTGTCCAGGTCCTTTACGCGTCGATTCATCCTGCGAAAAGGGTCGAATCCCGACACCGACGATATGGTAGCCAATGTCGCGCTCATCGTCGACACAGTCGAGCTCCATGCCAGGAATGATCAGAAAGTCGTCGGTCGCGAGATGCGAGACGTCTGTCGTCTTGCGGTGGTCTGTCAGCGCGATAAAGTCGTACCCTGCATCCTTGTACTTTTGTACAGCGCTACGGGGGTCCAAGCGTCCATCTGACTCAGTCGAGTGCATATGTAGGTTGCCGCGATACCAGTGACCTGGCGCGGTAAATGCTGTAGTCAACAGGTGCCCTCCTCACCGGCCTATGTTATGCTCGGTGTTCTGGGCGCCTGTGCCATTACCCTTCCCCTACGTCGGGTTCGGTCACCGTAAATACGCGCCATGGGTTTCCCCGGATCTGTCGATCACAGCGCAAGACCATCTCGAGCCCGTCTGCCGTGCGCACGCGAAAGGAATGGGAATGAACGTACCGTTCCTGGCTGTCGTGGGCCCGGAGTTGTCTCTTCACTTCAAGCACGTCGACGACGACAACGTCCCGGCCTCGCCATTTAAAGCGCCTGGGACACGTCGGGCCACCGGCCCCAAGACCCGCGACTGGGATGGAGGTCACATCGACCTCGATGGGCTCAAAGACAAAGCGTTCTCGAGACACTCTTAGTACCTCCCAAGACGAGCGCCCCTCACCAGCCACCTGTTGTGTCGACCGCGACGACCTGGGCAAACCCACCGGATGGCGGGTCCGCCCGTCGCCAAGGCGTACTAGCGAATCGGCCCAGAAGCCTGTTCAAAGGAACGGGCGTCGTCGACCGCCTTCACTCTCCCGCCGGATTCAAGTGAATCGAGGATTTCAAAGACCATCCGGACGTCACCGAACTCCATCTCTGGAGTGACGCCGACAGCCTCTTCTCCGCGAAGCGCCCGGTAGAAGTTGAGGAACTCGTTGTAATACCCGCGATCCGGTTGGTAGGGGATCTGCTCAGAGGATCCGTCTTTCATCGCTACGTTGATAATGCCAGAACTTCGTTCCTCGAGGTAGATCATTCCTTCCGTCCCAAAGATACGGGTGCCGATTAACGGCCGCTGCATCTCATGACCGGACGGCCAGTATGAGAAGTGGCCGATCACGCCGTTCATGAAGAGCATGTTCGCGTGAATCGAACGGTACGGGCTGAAATCTTCGCTCTGCGGCACGCCAAAGGCAGTGACTCGGTCGACCGGACCAAAGATGTGCCGCACAGCCGCGATGTCGTGAAGCGCCGCGTCTAGAAACGTGCCGCCTTCAAACTCCGGGTGCTGGCGCCATTCGGTGCCGGCGAACGTATCGCCCGACATGTTGCATGGAAAACAAGCCACATCGTTGCGGACAAAGTAGATCACCTCGCCGATGCGCTTCTGCTCAACGAGATCGCGCAGGATGTTATTCTCGTCGTTATAACGGTAATTCTCGGCGATCATGATCTGGACATCGTGCTTTTTGGCCAGATCACGAGCCTTCTTAGCCTCCCGCATGTTCGGCGCGAGCGGCTTTTCGAGGATGACATGCTTTCCAGCTTTGGCGCAGGCTGCCGCCACCTCGTAGTTGAGTGGGATCGGAACCGCTACGTCGACAACATCGATGTCGTCCCGGTTGAGCATCTCTTTGAAGTCGGTGTAGGTGTCCTGTTGTGGGATTCCTAGGCGCGCTGCTGCCTGGTCGAGCTTGCCGGGGTTCTCGTCGCACAGCGCAACGACGCGATACTCGTTCTGGAGCTGTTCTATCGCGGGCAAGTGAAGCCGCTCCCACGCAAGACCGGTACCAATCACGGCCAGTCTGAGTTGTTCCATCGTCGTCAAAACCCTCCTGTCGAAGTCTCCCCCGGGGCAGGGGCACACGAGGTAGTATAAGCAAGAGTCTTTCGTGTCACTCCAGGCGACTTTCGATGGGAGTTTTCGCATAAAGGGCAGACAAAAAAAGAGGGTATGTCCACTTAATTCTTAATTATGGAGAAACTATTGGGAAGGTGTGAGGTTAACCAGTGCAAACGTATCGAGCCGTCGTGATTGGGTGCAGTCGCATGGGTGGCTTCATCGACAACGAGGTGGTTGGACGGAAAGATTTTGTCCTCCCCTACTCACACGCTGCCGGGTACGAAGCCGTTGAACGAACCGAACTCGTTGGATGCGCCGACTTGCGCGTTGACGTGATGGCGGAGTTCGGGCGGCGCTACAGCATTCCACCCGAGAGGCAGTACACAGATTATCGCGAGCTTCTACGCAAAGAGCGTCCCGACATCGTCAGTATCGCGACGCAGCCGGAGCAGCGCGCCGAGATCATTAAGTTCGCTTGCGAGAACGGCGCCAGAGCAATCTACTGTGAAAAAGCGCTATGTGCCTCCATGGCCGAAGCCGATGCAATTCACGACGTGGTGACGTCGTACAACGTCCCCCTGAATATGGGAACCAACCGCCGTTGGCATCCAGGCTACGAGGCCATGCGCACGCTAATTCACAGTGGGGAACTTGGAGAGTTGCGCTCCGTCATCGCCTACAACGCCGGCTCGTTATTCAACACAGCCAGCCATATGTTCGACGTGCTGCAGTACCTGAACGGCGATCACGCTCCGGTGTGGGTACACGCCCGCTTGACCGAAACAAACGACATCTTCTCCGGTGAGATCCTCACCAAAGATCCGAGCGGTCAGGGGAGCATTGGGTTCGCCAACGGAGTGGTCGGGTACGCACTAGCTACCCCGCGCCCCACGGAGTTTGAGGCCGTGTGCAGCCTAGGGACGGTCACAGCGCAAAACAATGGCGCCCGCTTCGTCGTCCGGCGAACCGAGGTGGACGAGGGCCGATATCGCAGGCTGAGTGATGAGCAGGTCCTTGCGTTTGAGCCCGCCAGCGCGACTAAGCGCCTGATCGAAGACTTGGTACACTCGCTCGACACAGGGGAGTCACCCCGAGGCGGTGTTGGCGTCGCTCGCACAAACACGGAGATCATCTTTGGCTTCATCGAGTCCCATCGTCGCTCCGGCGCCGTCGTCCCACTTCCGCTCCAAGGATCTACGATTCGCCTGCAGCGAACCGTAGAGGCTCGACAACCACGGCTGGGCGCTTGATAGACACGCATCGCTCGTCCAAGAACACGAGGACACCGCCCCACATCATCGGATCGGAGTGATATATTGTGGTAACGGCTATCAGGCACCGTCAAGGACGAACCCGAGGAAGCCGACATGGGTGGTCATCGTTGGTGGTCGGAATCCTCGCGCTATTAATGTGGACTGTACCGAGTTGGGCCGCGATTGAGATCGAAATCTGGGGAAACACGCGTCACTTGGACGCGCTCAAACCTATCGTTGAAAAGTTCAACGCAAGCCAAAACGAGATCGTCGTCTCCATACCTGGCAAGATTGAGTCGCCTGACTCGATCCTGGGGGCCCACCTCGCCGGCGAACTTCCGGCGATCATCGAGAGCGCTCGCATTTTCACCACACAATATGCCGCGGCCGGACTGATGGCCGACTTGACTCCATTCATCGAGCGGGAACCCGGAGAGTTCCTCGACGACTTTATTCCGGCGACACTTTACACCGACAACATGATCGATGGCAAAATCTACAGTCTTCCGTCGTTTCTCCAGATCAACAATCTGTATTACAACCCGGAGGTACTCTCGGCCGTTGCCGTTCCAGAGCCTCAGGTGGGTTGGCGTTGGTCGGACCTCGTCGACTCGGCCCGTCGAGCCCGAATTGTTGACTCCAGTGGTGAGCGCCAGACGTGGGGCTTGATCGGCGAGAGTCCTTTCGCCTTAGACTGGACCCTTCTGGGTCAGATGGGCGGGCGCCTAGTCACGGACGATTACCGGGTGACGGTCGACTCACCCGAAGTACGGGAGACGTACACCTTTCTCTTCGACTTGATGGACCGCGGTCTCCTCGATTATACGTTTACCAACCCGCGGGCTGCAGATGCAGAGGTCCGTTCACACCAAACGGCATTCTACGCGTCTGCCTCATACCGCCAGGACTTTTGGACGAGTAATGAGAGCCCTATGACCGTTACGCCACCGATTCGCTGGGGAGAGCGTCCTGCCGCGACCCGCTTCACCGACCGTAGCTGGGCGATTATGAATGTGAGCCCTGAGGAGCAACAGGCGGCGTGGGAAGTGATCAAGTTTCTCCTTCGGCCGGAGAATCAAGCGGAGTGGTTGGTGAGCCTTGGGTATCCACCAGCCACGTTCTCTGCAGCGCAGCACCCCCTCTTTGTCGACTACATGCACGAGCATCCTAACATGGGAATCTTTGCTCAGCACTACTTTGCCCTTCCCAACGAGATCGTCTACCCCATTCCGCTGAATCAAGTAGACGTGTATAACGCCGCAGTTGCGGCCGCGCAACAACTGGTACGAGGCAACGTGACGATCTCTGAGTACATTGCGAATGAGACGGCGTTCTTTGAGGCAAAGGTAGCCGAGTTTCACGAACAGTCTCGGTAACTTAAGGCCGCGGGACCCGAGAGGTTGACCTGTCTGATCGGAACGGATATCAAGGTTAGCGGCTACGCGGGGGCTCCCGCGTAGCGCCGGCCTGCCTCGAGCGCACCGACCGACCAAATCGTGTTATACTGGCGTGTGAGGTGGTTGACGTGTGTGGACGCTTTGTCCTGGATGAAGACGGAAAAAGGCTCATGGACCAATTCAAACTGCGTCATCTCCCTCCTGACCTGCAACCGCGGTATAACATCCCGCCAAGTCAGCCGATTCTCGCTGTCCGGGAGTTGGATGGAGTCCGCGCGGCGGCGATGCTGAGGTGGGGGTTGATCCCCTTTTGGTCCAAAGATCCCAAGATCGGGTACAAGCTGAGTAATGCAAGATCCGAGACGGCGGCTGAGAAGCCGTCCTTTCGTGCCGCATTCAAGGCTCGCCGTTGCATCATCCCCGCCACCGGCTTTTACGAATGGAAAAGGGCCGGAACCGCTAAGATTCCGCATTTTATTCGCCTCCGCTCGGGCGCACCCATGGCGATGGCGGGATTATGGGAGTCGTGGCAACCTTCTGACGGGAGCGAACCGCTGGAGACTTGCACCATCTTGACGACCGGTCCCAACGAACTGATGGCCGACATCCACCATCGCATGCCGGTGCTCCTGCCCCCCCAAGAGTGGGACGACTGGCTCGCTCCCAACGCTGAGCGAGAGTACCTGCGGTCTTTGATGGTACCGTATAAGGCCGACGAGATGGAGGCGCATCCGGTCAGCACGCGCGTCAATTCAGCGCGCAACGATGGTCCAGACCTGGTCGAAGCCGTCTAGTCCTAGTTAAACCCCCACGATCCGTCTCTACGTTGAGGCAACCGCCTGCGCCACGGTTTAAATGTCGCACCGGCGAGAGCCTCTTCGTCGATCTCCACACCCCAGCCAGGCGCTTCGGGTACTTCAATATATCCATCCTTCACGACAAGTGGCTCCTTGATGACGCCTCCAAGCGTTGAGTCACTCGCGCCCAATTCAAGAATTTCGAAGTTGCCAGTCGTGGCGGCAAAGTGTACATTGACGGCGGTGGCCAGTGGCCCCATGGGATTGTGGGGTGCGACCACGACGTAGAACGCCTCTGCCATCGCCGCGATCTTTTTCATCTCGAGGAAGCCACCGACTAAGCAAATATCAGGCTGGATAATATCCGCAGCCTTATTCACCAGGAGATCCCGAAACTCAAACTTCGTGTACAGCATCTCACCCGTTGCCAAAGGGACCGGAAAGCGCGCTTTGAGATCACCGAGCGCCTCGATATTCTCCGGCCGTATGGGCTCTTCAATGAAGTACGGAGAGAAGCCGGCGACAGCCTCGGCGAGTTGCAACGCTCGAAACGGCTCAAAGACTTTGGCGTGGGGGTCAAGGCCGATGTCAACGCTGGTCCCCCCGGCTCTTCGAACGGCTTCCACTCGGCGACTCGCTTGCAAGACGGCGTCGTTCCACGGCAGCTGGGGATCGGCCGGCAGCGGCTGCATTTTTATCGCGTCGTAACCCTCCACTTCGACCAGACGTTTGGTGTCATCGGCCAACTCGTTAACTGAGGCACCCTTCGGCTTTCCGTACACGCGCACTCGATCGCGACACTTCCCACCCGCCAACTGATAGACGGGAACGCCCAACGCCTTGGCGCACACATCCCAAAGAGCTTGCTCGATCCCGCTGATGGCGGCGTTGACGACCAGGCCTCCAGGGAAGCGAGTGCCATTGTACATCAATTGCCAGCAACGTTCGATCTCCATAGGGTCCGCCCCCACGAGCCAGCGTTCGAAGTCTTCGACTACCTTGACGACCGCTTCGTCCGGCCCAACGGAGTACGCCTCTCCGAAGCCTATGACCCGGGCGTCCGTCTCCACTTTGGTGATAATGTAATTGCGACTACCCCAGTAGACGGGGATCGCTTTGATAGAGGTAATCATCATGGCGCATCTCAACTCCTCGTCGTCGTCTTGGATTTGCCGTGTATTCCCTCGCTCCTCACGTGCCACTCCTTAGGTGTAAACCGGGAATCAATCAACTGCTGAAACACCGGATCCTCAGCAGATGGTTGTAGAGTGAACGTGTCGCGGGAATCGAACGCGTACACACGTGTGGGACCTGCAAGGCGGGCATGAAAGAGCCTGCGTTGATTAGATCGACGAGGGTGTGTCGGGAGGTAGATAGGCCAGCGCAAGTCGACGTTCTCTTGCACAAGTGGCTCTCTCGACTTCGTCGAGTTCATCTCTGCTTGGAGGTGGAGGGTTTGCCGCTTACTTAGGCGGACGTGGCATGGCACTCCATCACGGACTTGAATGTGAGCGTGGTAGTACGGGGTGTGGAAACGCGCCCGCTCTACGAACGCGAAGAATCGTACAGAATTAAATGCGTGCGCGAGAAAATACCCACTCGCCGCAGCATTCCTCTCGCCAACGGCGATGGAAACAGAGAGCTCTCGGAACCTGATCCTTTTGAATCTGGCTTGGACTGCGGTCACCATTACCTGCGCCTCGCCCTCCACGGACGCAGGCTCAAGTGACTCAGACGAAAGGGCGCGCCGCCAATATTCAAGCTGCGCAGAGCCTCGCAGTGTAACCTCTTGAACGTCGGCGACGACGACGTCGAAGTGACTGGACTCCTGGTGATTTGAAACCCCCACCCGCAATTTGCCTCCCCCGTTCCCCTCGACTACTTCGATCCACGTACCCACGCTTTGATCTGCGCAACGGCTCGCTGGACGCCGTCTTCCTGTTGAAGTCTCTTCCCTAATACTTCGGCGCGCTCCTTGATGCTTCAGGCAGAGAGGCTGCCCCCCTGTCTCTCACTGTCTGCGCGCTCTCCGAGAGATCTGCACCAAAAACCGGTTAAAGGTGAATGCCTCAAACTCTTCGCGGAAGCGAGTCCCGATCTTCGTCAGATCGCGGTCGATACCGCTCCCCGGTCTTAGGAGTGTGACATGCGGTTGGAAGTTGCGGGCTCCAAAGGCGCTCCTGCGATGCGTGCTCGTCTTACGTTTACCCAGCACGTCGCTTGTCTCGTATTGCAGGAGGCGAGCTCGTAACTCCTCTATCCCCCGCATGGCTTCGCTTTGCCGGTGGACACGAATGCCGACCTTACGCCTCGCCGGCTCGAGGTTTGGACGCGGATTCTCGCCTCCGGGCGCCATAACCATAAACCGAGTCTCCGAGGCTGCGAGCACGACCCGGGTACGCTCGGAGAAAGGCTTAAGACCGGGCAGCCTCCGTGCAGCATGGTATACTGTGAGATGAAGGTTACGCTGCACGCACTGCGGATTGACCCCGATCTCCCGTACAAAGAAGCGCCGAATCCGTTGGCTGTCTCGCCTTGAAAGGAAGAGGAGTGCCCATACCTCCGTTGTATACGCTGCTTGTTTGCCCACTCGCGCTCACTCCGAATCGGTCGACTGGCCGCCAAGCGTTCCGAGGACTTCTCGGGCCGTATCGATAAGGGCCGTAAGGACAGGTGAGATCCACTTTTCCTTATGCAATGCGATTTGAGTCACCATCGGTCCAAGTCTCTCACTCCAGGGAATCGGTACCAGACGCCCCGTATTCAGTTCGGCCGCCACCGCCATCTTCGGTAAGAACGTGATACCCATTCCTAGCATCGCGCACTGTTTCAACGCCTCTACACTGCCAAACTCGAGGATGGTTCGCGGGCTAATCCCAGCTCTATGGATAGAACGTTCGAATAGAGCGCGGTAGCTGCATCCGGCCTCTGTGACAAGGAGTACCTGTTCCTCACCAAGATCGTGAGGCGAAAGGAGTACACACGCTGCGTACGGACTGTCGGGGTGTGCCAGTACGAGCAACTCCTCCTCCACGAGCGGCTCCGCCACGAGACGTGCACTGTGAATCGGTTTGTCGAGGATAAATGCGGCGTCGTACTCTCCCTCAGCCAAGCCGCGCCGCAAATTTCGGCACATGTCAGGCTGTAGGATGAGTTCGACGTTCGGATACCGCTCTCGAAAGACGTGGAGCAACGGTGGCAACCGGTAGGTGCATAAGGACTCTACCGAACCGATCGTGAGCCTCCCTCTTAACTCTTGGGTTGGGTCCAAAGCGACACGGGCTTCATCCGCGAGTCGGAGAATCTGCCTGGCGTACGATTGAAAGCGCTCTCCTTCCTCGGTGAGTCGGAGTCGCTTCCCGAGTCGATCAAAGAGTCGCACGCCCAGCTCTGTCTCAAGTGATTGGATTTGAGCCGTCACACTGGACTGGGCGTAGTTGAGCCGTTCGGCAGTACGTGTGAAGTTTAGCGTTGCAGCAGCTACGCAGAACGTGTTTAACTGGCGAAGTTCCACGACGAACCTCCCATCGATAAAATCGATGATTGCCACCAAATGTATCGGCTGTACAAATTATACAACACGCCTTACCCTAGGAGTATACGTCGCGACTCGCCGATTGGCGGGAACGACCTATCCCCCGCGATGTACCCTCTACGATGAAGGGAGCTGCGGTACGTGGACGCGCAACATCGGGAAAGGGTGGCGACACAGGCGCTCTGGAGCATCCTCTTTTGCGGCCGGGCCCTTACGGCAGAGGCGTTACAAGGGAACGACGCATCCTCGGCTAATTTGTGGAAAGAGGTTGAACGGCTTGCCGATCGCGGTGAGTTGGAGATCGACCGATTTGGTCGACGCATATACGGGGTCCTTGGAATTACATTGGTTCCAACGACTCACGAGATCGAGTTTGGTAAGCATCGTGTGTACGCCCGCAGCCCACACCTCGCGCTGGAGCTTCTGCGAAAGCTAAATGAGTCGGCCACGTTAAGGACCCCTTGTCCATCCTGCGCGCGTCGCCTTTCGATCGTCGTCTGCAACGGAACCGTCATCCGGGTCCGTCCACGACGGCACCGCTCACACTGTTTCTTGAGCTCGTCCCTCATTCCCCCTGGGGGCGAGGAGGCTGTGAGCATAATCACGATAGCTGAGCGTCTACGCTACTACGATTCGCTGGATTCGGACATAAGCCCACATCCAAACCTAGTGAGGTGAATGGTTAAATTGAGCCGTGAAACGTCAGAAACAAGCGAGACGAAGCAGGTCATGCGGATCAACGAGTCTGATGTCACGTGGGAAGAGCGCCGCTCTCCGGGTGGACGCTATCAGTTATCCCAGCGCAATCTCTCGCTCAGATTGGGTGGGAAGAAGGACGTTGGTGAGTGGGGCGGCGGACACCCGTTTGATGTGGCTCAAGTGCGGATCCCCCCAGGCGCTGCGAACTACCCAGCGCACGCGCACACGACCACATGGGAGTACTACCTCGTAACCGCAGGCACATGTGAGATCTACATGGACGACGAACGGGTCCGCGTCAACTCAGGGGATCACATCCTCTGCCCTCCCGGAGTGGTGCACCAAGTCTCCAACGTCGGGGACACAGACCTGTGCTTTTACGTCATCGCCAACAACCCTAGGAGTGACATCATCCATTACCCACACTCCAACAAGTGGATGATTAAACCTCAACGCAAGTGGTTTCGGATGAACGAGACAGATTACTACGACGGTGAGGAGTGAGGGCATTCGCTGAGCATACTACCCCTAAAGGAGGAATGGATATGCCAACCGATGATCGCAGGGATTCTGCAAAGCATAAGCGTGCCAACAAGAACGGCCAAGTAAGCGAACTCCACGATGGAGACGCGTTTGGAGAGTTGCAGGGCGAATTGCGGCAAAATGCACTTGATCACGGCTTCCAGCAGCAACTCTTGGTCGATGAGGAACGTGGCAAGGAGCATCTTCAGCAACAGGCTCAGCCCGAAGCGAAAGACGAAGACCAAAAGCGAAACCAACGCCGCGAAAAGAATCGCCCCTAAAGCAGAGGAACAGCCATTGCTGGTGCGGCCTTGCAGGAGTCCCGGCAGCTAACGCCAAACTCTTGGGCATTGTCACTTTCAATCGACCGCTCTACTCGCCCGGTCTAGACCGGTGAGATTCCAGGAGGTTGTGACATATGCCCACTTACCGTTCACGCACGACCACGCACGGTCGTAACATGGCCGGCGCGCGGGGATTGTGGCGCGCTACCGGCATGAAGGACTCGGACTTCGGCAAACCGATCATTGCCGTCGTCAACTCCTTCACTCAATTCGTCCCAGGCCACGTCCATCTAAAGGATCTCGGCCAACTCGTCGCTCGTGAAATCGAGCGGGCGGGCGGCGTTGCCAAGGAGTTCAACACCATCGCCGTCGATGACGGTATCGCGATGGGACACGACGGCATGCTCTACTCCCTGCCGTCCCGGGAGATCATCGCCGATTCCGTGGAGTACATGGTGAACGCGCACTGTGCGGACGCCATGGTATGCATCTCCAACTGCGACAAAATAACGCCCGGTATGTTGATGGCCGCCCTCCGAGTAAACATTCCCGTCGTCTTCGTCTCCGGCGGGCCCATGGAAGCCGGCAAGGTTTTGTTGGATGGCGAGAACAGGTCGCTAGACCTCGTGGACGCCATGGTCGCCGCGGCTGACCAAAACGTCTCCGATGAAGCAGTATTGACCATTGAGCGCTCCGCCTGCCCGACGTGTGGCTCATGCTCCGGCATGTTCACAGCAAACTCGATGAACTGTCTGACCGAAGCGCTCGGTCTCTCACTCCCTGGTAACGGTTCGACCTTGGCAACTCACGCCGACCGCGAACGGCTCTTCCTCGAGGCCGGCAGGCTCGTCGTCGACCTCTGCCGCCGCTACTACGAGCAGGACGACGAACGAGTACTCCCCCGCTCTATCGCCACGTTAACCGCCTTTGAGAATGCAATGACCCTTGACATTGCGATGGGCGGCTCAACCAATACGGTGCTTCACCTTCTCGCGGCTGCGCACGAAGCAGAGGTTGATTTCACCATGGACGATATCGACAGGCTCTCACGTCGCGTTCCGGTCTTGTGTAAAGTGGCGCCGGCCGTGCCGGACGTGCATATGGAGGACGTCCACCGCGCCGGCGGCATCATGGCGATCCTGGGCGAACTCGAACGCGCCGGCCTCGTCGATACGTCAGTCGGCACGGTTCACTCCGAAAGCATGGCCGAAGCGCTTGAGAAGTGGGATGTAACGCGTACCCAGAGCGAAGAGGTTCACGAGTTTTACCGGGCTGCGCCGGGCGGTGTGCCGACCCAGGTTGCCTTTAGCCAGGACCGTCGTTGGGACTCACTCGATCTGGACCGCTCCCGCGGCGTGATCCGCAATAAGGAGCATGCTTACTCGCAGGATGGCGGCCTTGCCGTCCTCTATGGAAATCTTGCCAAAGACGGCTGCATCGTTAAGACGGCAGGTGTTGACGAATCGATCCTCACCTTCTCAGGTCCGGCGCGCATCTTTGAGAGTCAAGACGCCGCGGTAAGCGGCATCCTCTCAAACAAGGTGAAACCGGGCGATGTAGTGCTCATTCGGTATGAGGGCCCCAGAGGCGGTCCGGGCATGCAGGAGATGCTCTACCCCACGAGTTACCTCAAGTCCATGGGTCTGGGCAAAGTGTGCGCGCTCGTAACAGATGGGCGCTTCTCCGGCGGTTCGTCGGGACTCTCAATCGGTCACGTCTCCCCGGAGGCGGCCGAGGGCGGTACGATCGGATTGGTCCAAGAAGACGACACCATCGAGATAGACATTCCGAACCGCCGCATCCACCTCGCGGTCGATGACGAGACGCTCAAACAGCGTCGGGCCCAGCAGGACCAAATAGGTTGGAAGCCCGCCGCGCCCAGAGAGCGCAAAGTGAGTAAGGCGCTCAAAGCGTATGCTTCTATGGCCACAAGCGCCGCTAAAGGCGCCGTCCGTCACGTAGACTTCGACTGACAAGAGACTCGGCGTTCATCGGCAGCGCCCGGAGACTCCGGGCGCTGCTCACGTTGAACCAATAACTTCCTCCCCTTAGCTGCGCGGGGCAAACTCCGCTCTTGGAACGAGACCGACAACCTCTTGGTAACGCGTAAGTGTCCGAACGGCGATCTCGTGGGCCTGCGCTCGTCCTTGCTCAAGAATCGCTTCGATACTCCCCGTCTCTTCAAGCTCGCGAAATCGCTCCTGAATCGGACGTAATGTGTCGATGACACGGTCGGCCAAGTCCCGCTTGAAGTCACCGTATCCTCGGGAACCGTACCGCTCCTCTATCGCTTCCATGGATTCGCCGGAACAAAGCGAGAAGATCACCATAAGATTTGAGACCGCCGGCTTCTCAATCTCATCGTAGCGCACCTCACGGCCAGAGTCCGTCACCGCCGAGCGGATCTTGCGAGAGATCTCGTTAGGCGTATCAAGAATCTCGATGGAGCCCTTCGGATCCTCATTTGACTTCCCCATCTTGACCGTAGGATCGTCCAGACGCATAATACGTCCACCCTGGCTACGCGGCGGGATATACGGCTCGGGCACCTTAAAGAGCTCACCAAAGCGATTGTTCACCCGCTCCGCGATATTTCGGGCAAGTTCGAGATGTTGCTTTTGATCGTCGCCCACCGGTACCCGGTCAGTCTCGTAGAGCAGGATGTCAGCGGCCATCAGGACGGGGTAGGTAAAGAGACCGGCAGAGACGTTGGCGTTCTCCGCTGCCAGGTCTTTAAACTGCGTCATCCGTCTCAATTCACCAAAGTATGTGCTGCACCCCAGTAGCCACCCGAGTTCACTGTGAGCCGGGACGTGGCTTTGAACAAAGAGGGTCGAGACGTCGGGATCAATACCTGACGCGACGAACAATCTAGCGATGTCCAAACTCCGCTTGGTCACCAGTTCGGGATTCTGGGGTACCGTTAACGCATGCAGGTCCACCACACAAAAGAGAGAGTCCGCCTCGTGTTGTAGTTTAACAAAATTTCGGATCGCCCCCAGGTAATTCCCTAGCGTGAGGTCGCCGCTAGGCTTGATGCCTGAAAAGATTCGCTCCATAAAACTCGCTCCCTTACCAATTATCGATGTATGCACTCAATAAAAAAACCCCGTCCCAAACGCATGGGACGAGGTGCGACTCGCGGTGCCACCCAAATTGGTCAATGTGCATTGACCCACTCTTGATGAAAGGTACGGGTTACCCGGGTGGCAACCGATACCCCCTCCCTTATAACGGCGGGAGCTCCGTCAGCGACTACTCGCGCCAGGTGGCACTTTCGGTCTGAAGCTCGTGGGGCCATTCACCTCATTCCGCCGTACCGGATTTCCACCGTCACCGGCTCTCTATCACTTTGGAGATGAGGCTACTCTTCCCAGTCAACACTTTTGCCGGCCAACGTTCGTTGGCCGATGAGGTTCTCTTGTGAACATGGTAACTACGCCTCTCACCACTGTCAAGTGGTCTCAATCACCAATCAAAAAGTTGATTGCAACAGGAATTTAATGATGCGTCCCGTAATTCACCATCAGAGAGAACAGTTAGGGGGTTTAGAAAATGTTGAAGTACCGTATGGTTGGACTCGCAGTGTTGCTAGTGGCGTTGCTTCTAGCGACACCGGCAATGGGTAAGACCAAAGTGACGATCGGACTACCCGGGACCACGGATCTACATGATCCCGCGGTGACGGAGATGTTCCGCGAAGCAAATCCGGATCTTGAAGTCGAGGAGCTTCGGGTCGCCTGGGGTGACTTCTTTGACAAGCTGCCGGCCATGCTCGCGACAGGGACCGCCCCTGACGTCTGGTATGGTGAGGCCGGGCGCGCGCTCGGATGGCGTCACGATGGGGTGACGGCAGACCTGACGCGTTTCGTCGAGAGAGATCTCGACCTGAGCAACTACTTCTTTTTACACGCGGCCCAGGATCCCCTCACAGGTGAATGGACGGGCATTCCCAGCGACTTTCAGGTGACAGCCCTCTTTTATAACACGGCTCACCTACCGAGTCGCGGTATCCCCTTCCCTGACAGCAACTGGACGACCGATGACCTCGTTGACGCCGCTCAAAAGCTAACGATCCCCGGCCCAGAGTGTCCGGTGCAATATGGGATGAATCTGCAGCAGAGCTATATTACCACGGGCTGGATGCTTTGGCCTCGCCTGCTCGGCGCGCAGATTCTTAGCGAAGACCGTACCGAGTCGAGGCTCAACGATCCCAAGACGGTCGATGCCTTCGACTACATGCGCAGTCTGATTCACGAGAAGCAGGTTACGCCGATGCCCGGCGGCTGCAGCGGGTACAACATGGCCACCGGAACGATCTCCATGGAGTTCCATATCTATTCGCGCAACCTGTCGTTGCAAAACGCCGGCATGGACACATACGACGTCGCTCTCGTTCCTAAGTCCCCGTCCGGCAACCGCTTTACCACCGCAGTCCCTAACGTGTGGGTGATTAATGGGGCGTCGTCGCCGGAAGCCCAGGAGGCTGCTTGGCGGTGGATCAAGCACCAAATTGGTGAGGAAGCGCAGCTCGTTCGCATGGCAACCGGTTCCGGGGTCCTCGTAAATCGGAATGTGAGCCCGAGTTTCTTGGCGGCTCCTGGCCCACCCGAGAATCGAGTGGCCTTCCTCGAAAGCTACGAGTTTGCAGACACGCTGATTGAGAATGCCGTTTGGGGCGATTACCGGGTGGCGATCACGCAGGAGCTCGCGCCTTTGTGGACCGGAGAAATCTCCGCCCAGCAGGCCCTCACCAACGCGCATCAACGTGTCTCAGCAATCCTCGCCGACGTCTACAAAAGATAAGTATTAACACCTGCTCGTTAGGAAATCGTTGAACCGTTCACGAAGCGAAGCGACCACCGGAAAGGCCGTGGTGCCAGTCCGGTGGTCGCCGCGTCTTGACCGAATTCGTAAATTCCACCTAATTATACATCCGAGCATCGACTCGTCTCGACGCACGAGACGTTGAAACACACCCGGCACTTCCTCAGGGCTCACTTCGTCGGTGATCAAGTCCTCCACCGTGAAGCACTGATCCCTCAATAAGGTGAGGATCAGATTGATGTCGTCCTTCGTTGTCCACATGCCTCGATACGACTGGTCGCTCGGTCGGACACGGTTGTGAGCTCCAAATCGTTTCGGCTCTCGACCGACGTGCTTCGCTTAGATCCGTTACAACGAGGGGGTACGCGCCCGAGAGTCGTGCGAACTGGGTCGCGAAGAGACCGATCATTCCTGCTCCGATCACTCCGACCGAGGAGCCCAGCTCAATCTGGGCTTTGCGCACGCCTTGCAGAGCGCTTTCATCTTTCTTCCACTCCCTCCGAACGTGTCGCTTCCCTTTACTGGCTCACTTGCGTTCCTATGGATTTTATTGAAATCGCTCAAGGGCCTCCGGATCCAACTCAATGCCGAGGCCAGGTGTCGTCGGAATGAGAAGCATTCCATTCTCATCGAGGGAGAACGGCGTCTTCACAATCTCTTCGATATAAGGGGAGGGTGTGAGGTACTCGACCCATCGGGCGACCGGCATCGCCGCTGCTAGGTGTAGATCCGCGGCGAGCCCCACGGCGTTGTTCCAGCCGTGCGTGACGACCAAGATATTGTGGTCGTAGGCGGACCATGCGATTTTCTTGGCTTCGGAGAGCCCACCGACCTTACTGCAGTCGGGTTGGAGAATGTCGATCGCCCCCCGTTTAATCCAGGGCATAAAACTCTGCCGCCGAGTCAACACTTCGCCGGTTGCAACGAGGACCGGCGAATGCTCCCGCAGCTTCACATACCCCTCAATGTCGTCGGGTGGCAGCGCCTCTTCAAACCAGACGATGTCGTACTCCGCCAGCATGCTTGCAGTCTCCAAAGCCCACTTGTACGAGTGGGGCCAAAACTGTTCGCTGCCGCCCGCGTCCACCATGAGCTCAACATCCGGCCCTACCGCGTCGCGGGCCGTCTTGATCAGGAGTTCATCGAGTTTGCGGTCACCCCGCCCGAATGGACGCCATCCCATCTTGATCGCTTTGAAACCGCGTCCGACTACATCCTGTAGGGTATCTCTCAACTTGGCCGGCTCGTCAAACAAGATGGAACCGTACGGTTTGATCCGATCCCGGTAGTACCCTCCCAAGAGGCGGGCGACCGGTTGATTGGTCACCTGACCTAACAAATCCCACAGGGCCATGTCGATCCCGCTGATTGCGTGCGTGACGGCCCCTCCTCGCCCCTGCCAAAAGGCCATTTGGTGGAGCTTCTCAGAGACGCGTTCCGGCTCGATCGCCGACTCGCCGATCAGCCAGGGACGCAGCAGTTGAAGGGCGCTCTCCACCAAGGACTGACTGGTAAAGGCGCTGCCGTACCCGACCAATCCCTCGTCGGTGACCACTTCAACGAGTGTCTGCATGTCCGTCTCGGCCGCCACTTCGTGATCCCAGCCGGTCTGGGGCGTCTGTCCGCGCAAGGGGATACTCTTCACGTCACGTACTTTCACGATTACACTCTCTCCTCAAATCCTAGTTGCTTACCCGAACGGCTAAAAGCCATCGTCGAAGGGCAGCTCCATCGTCGGCGGCGCACTGTGATGACTCTTGCGCGGCGGCATCTCCCACGCTTTGAACCACTCGCAGAATCGGAGAATCTCCGTTACAGCCCCTTCAAAGGCGACCTTCCCCTTGTCGGCGGTACCAAGCGTGGCCCGCCCGATCACGCCGGAATCAGTGTAGGTGCTTGTCCACGGGATGGGACTGGTCGCCGCGCCGCCGTCCAAATCGAGCGCGTACCACTCCTTCGTAGCTTCGTCAGTCAGGTTGGCAGCCATCTCATCCCGAATGAGCTCCTTTTTCACCTTGTCAGGGTTGAGATGAAGGTAGACCGACGTCTCGAGCTCACAGGCGTGTGCGCACCCTCCGGGGAACTCAGACTCGCGGACCTCGGAAAAAGCCTTGCGGGCGTTGTGCCACCAGGAAAAACCGGCACATACCGCATCGGTCAGCAGAATTGTCTTACGTGCGATCAATTGGACCAGCGGTTCATTCGACCCGTGTCCGTTGACGATCACGATCCGCTTAAAACCGTGGTACGCCACACTCTTCGTGATGTCTAGGCAGTAGTTGATGAAGTGCTCCATTTGAATGTTGATCGTTCCGGGAAAGTCCATCACGTGATGGCAGTACCCGTAGTTGACCGGCGGCATCACAAGGACGTTCCCGTTGGACCGACGGCCAACTTCAAGGCAGACGCTGTAGACGATGCGATGGTCCACGTCGAGTGGCAAGTGGTGACCGTGCTGCTCGGTAGCGCCCACTGGCAATATGACGACAGTGCCTTCCTGAGCCGCTTTGTCCGCCTCGGGCCACGTCAAGAGTTCGTAACGGTACTCCTTCATCGTCACTTCCCTTTCTTGGAGAATTCCAATCGACAGAGAACCGGGTGCCTAAAATGAGACTGGCTCGGCGAAGTCGGCGCAATTACTTTCGTACTACTGTCCAGCTGGCCCGGGCTCCTTTGTAACGGAGCTCGGATCACGCTAACAATCCACAATCGCTTCCGGGAAGGGTTTACGAAAAGACCAGGTCTCCGATAGAGAGCATCGAAATGCTCTTCAATTACTCACTCAGGTTAAAGAGCCGCTCCACAAAAGCCAAGTAGGAGGATTCTCCCCATGGGACTCAAAGCCGGAGCCGCCCGACTAAACATCACACCAGCCGTTGGTTGCCTGATGGACGGTTACGGGGGCAGAACGCACGGCGCCGAAGGAATTCGAGATGAGCTTTGGACTCGCGCGCTATACCTTGCCAACGATACAACAGAGATTGTACTCATCAGCGTAGAAATTTTGGGTTTGACACGCGAGTCCGTCACGACAATCCAGGAGCGCGTACACCATGAGACCGGCATTCCGCGCTCCCACGTGGTAGTGTCGGCCACACATACACACTCGGGGCCCAAATGCAGGGTGGGCGATTCAGAGGATTCGCTCACAAGGCGAAACATGGGAGTGACCGTAGACAAGATCGCAAGCGCGGCAATATGGGCGCGCTCAAGAGCCGTTCCCGCTCGCCTCCGGCGTTTGCAAGCGTCGACGCTATGCGGGGTTAACCGGCGCGAAAGACGCGACGGTCGAATCGTCCTGGGAATCAATCCATCAGGGCCGGTAGATCCTTCCGTCGACATCCTGAGTGTCGTAAGTGAGACTGGAGAGAGCATCGCCGTCTGGTACGCCCATGCGTGCCATCCCGTGGTGATGGGATCAAGCAATTATCTGATCTCAGGCGACTTCGCCGGAGCCGCGTCGCGCTTTATCGAAGAAGCGACAGGTAGTATCGCACTCTTCGCGAACGGCGCGGCCGGAAATATAAACTCACGTCCGCATAACGGCACCTTTGAAGACGTGGACCGCCTCGGTGCACGTCTCGGGGCAACTGTCGTAGAGTGCCTCACCCATTCAGACGAAAGTCCCGAATTGACGCCGCACCTAGCCGCAGGCGAGCGGAAGGTATTCCTGCCGGTGGATCCGGTTCCAAATCCTCAAGAAGCTGACCGGCACGTTGAATCCGCTCAGGCTGAGCTGAGAACGAGCGAAGCGGAGGGCAACGCGAATCGTACTTTTTGGGCTCGCAGAGCACTGAAGCAGGCTGAAGAGGTCCTTGCACTCTCTCGAGCCGGCGAGCACGTGACGGGAGCGCCACTCGTGTTGACACTCGCCGAAATCGGTGATCTTGCGCTCGTCGGGGTGCCGGCCGAAGTCTTCGTGGAACTCGGTCTCGAAGTGCGCCAAAATGTCCAACATAGGCGAGCCGTGCTCTTGAGCTACACCGGCGGTTACCAAGGATATTTGCCAACCGAGGAAGCCTTCATAGAGGGTGGATATGAAGTCGATGTGCGCATTCGGCACCGGGGGCTAGCGATCACATCCCGGGCTGGCCACGTTGTGGTCGACGAGTGTATCAAACTCATTCAATCGGTCCAATCAGACTAGGTAAGTTGGTTTAACTTTTAGGAGGTTTCTCTTTATGAACGCAGAGTCAAGATTGACCAAACAAGCTCGGATTCTCGTCTTTGGGGCGCATCCCGATGATTGTGAGTTTAAGGCCGGAGGTTCAGCGGCGCTGTGGGCAGCGGCCGGACACACCGTAAAGTTTGTGTCGATGACCAACGGAGACACGGGTCATTTCGACATCGGTGGAGGCCCCCTGGCATGGCGGAGGCAAGCTGAGGCCCGATCGGCAGCGGAACTAATCGGAATCGAATCCCAAGTACTTGATTACCACAATGGGGAGCTCACGCCCGACCTTCACATTCGCAAGCACGTCATCCGGATCATTCGGGAATTTAATCCGGACTTGATCCTGACGCATAGACCCAACGACTACCATCCTGATCATCGCTACACGTCACAACTCGTCCAGGATGCAGCGTATATTGTCACCGTGCCGAACATGGTCGCGCTCACCTCCGCCCTAAAGACAAACCCCACCTTCGCATTTCTACACGACGACTTTACACGCCCGTACCCCTTCAGCCCCGACGTCGCCATTGATATTACCCCGGTTATCGAGACGAAGGTGCATATGTTGCACCAGCACGCATCCCAAATGTACGAATGGCTACCGTACAACCGCGGCGTGCTCGAGCAAGTGCCTTCGGAGGAGAGCGAACGCCTCGAATGGCTCCAAACTCAAGTAAGAGAGCGCTTCCGACGAGACGCAGACCGATGTCGCCAGCAACTCATTGAGACCTACGGTGAACGAGGCCGCAGCATTGAGTACGCCGAGTCCTTCGAGATCTGTGAGCTGGGAAGCCCACTGACCGATGAGAAACGCGACACGCTCTTTGGTGATCTTATCTCACCCGCGTAACGTATCTCGGCTGTACATATCACTTGCATAGACGGTGAGCCATCGCGCGCATTTCACCAAGTCACGTCTGGCAACCTCGTGACCGGCACGCTACCGGGCCCAGGATTTTCACGCCTGCCGACCGTTGTACGCGGAACCCGTCACGAGGTTTGTCAGCGAGTGTACACCACGCGGCCCTCAACGATCGTCGTTTGCACACGAACCCCATCATCGAAGATGACGATATCAGCCTTGAGTCCCGGGCTGAGCATCCCGCGCTCGTGTAGTATCCCGTGGATCCGAGCGGGAATCATCGACGCCATCTTGACGTGCAATAATTGCTCCGTTGGCGTCGACGAGACTGGCATGGGCCGGCGCTTTGATCTCACCTTCCTCTCCGACAGCCCGTATCGTATCACCCTCAACGTGCACCGCTCCCTTGTCGATCAGGCGTACAGGCGTCACAACTCGTCCGTTATGTATCAACAAGGTAGACTTCGGTTGAGTCACGGCTATATCACCTTTGATACCAAATTGACATACCTGGGTGCCTTCGTGTTCGACATTTAACCGATCCAGCCTCCACATCTCAGGCACAAATCAGTCCCCAGTCAAAGACAGATGGCGGCCCGACTATGATTCACTCATTCATATTGTTTTGTACCACTCTGTCATACCAGGCTGACCTTGCCTCGGTGCGACAGCAGTATACTTTGTGGAAATCAGAGAGAAGTGACGCCCCTTGTACGTTGAACTGACGGGGATTGAGGACAAGAACTGGCAGGCCATCTTCAAAAACACCGAGGAGCCGAATACGATCCCCGGGTACTTCGTAGACAGCCGTCTCAACCCCCCGTGCCTTTATGGGACCGATCACGCAGATTTGGTCGGGCCAAGCGCCGGCGCAGTCGTGGCTTGAAGAGACCCATCGTCAGACTGAAGCCATTATCGACGAGATTAACGCTGAACGGAATGAGGCGCTTGTGCAATAGGAACAGGATGCATGGTTAACTAGTTAGGCGTATGACGAGGGCTCGTAAATAGTAGACGGCCCAGTCATACGCTTAGAAATGCTCTCGACTCTTTGTAGCCTGATCACCTAACGCACCCTGAACGATCGACATGGTCTTGGCGGTCTGTTCCGCCACAAACGATTTGGCTCGGTTGACGCGGGCAAGAGCCCCATCGTAATCAGCGTGTATCTCGAGGAGCACTTGCGTGAGGTCGGCGCCACTCGCACTCTCCAACTCGATCTTCCAATCGCCCAATCCCACATCGGAATACATTTGCCCTTTCCACGAATCTTGTGGTTGGCGCAAGTAAACACCAGGCCGCCCTACAGAGTTGGCAATGAGCGGGGAGTGACACTCCATGCTAACCACGGCGAGGGCGCGACTGTACATAGAGGCGGCCTCGTCAGTAATCCAGTATCGATCGAGGGGTACCACTTTCTCTTTCACATCCGCCGGGAGAGGATCATAGACGAGCGGACGAATGATATCCACCTGATAACTCATCTCAGGACAGATAAGCACCTTGTGGCCGGTTTGACGCACCCACGCCACTATCGCTTCCCGAAGTTTCGCATGATCGCGCTCGGCGTGCTCTTCGTTGATGGCCGTTCGCCGCTCAATCTCTCCTGAATCAAAGGTCCGTTCCGGGTATATTTTCCAATACGGGGTGATGCGCAACCTCGGAATCACACAAATGAAGTCCTCACGTTTGAGGCCCGCACTCTCCATCAAAGCATCGGCAGCCTCGTCGTTGCGTAGGTCGAGCATGAAGCTGACATCGGGGGTGAAATCAAAGTGATTACATGCGAGATCTAGTTGCTGAACTGCCTTAAGAGACGTTGTCTCTCTCGTAAAGATGAATGACGCGTCATTCAACACGTTTATAAGACTCGGTTCGAAGGTCGGCAGTTGATTTGGGTCAATGCCGCTTCCCAGGGTGATTCCGTATGCGCCGTAGGGCTTTCCGGTCTCTTGATGCCAGCGCACAAAATCAGGACGAGAACCAAATCCTGGACCTGAACTGTGCATCATGAGATCTGCCTCTTGTAGCGCTTCAGCAATGGTCGGATCGTCGTCACGCGGATTCTCACTTCGCCACCCTTTGGCGTCGCGCACGATTCGCATATCCGGAAACCGGCGCCGCAGCATCTCCGCCACGCCTCGATCCAGGCGGGTGGGCCATAAAATAATATTGGCCTCTGGGATATGTCTCTCGAGGACGGCGAGTAGACTCGGGGTGTGAGAGATATCCCCGATATTCACCGTCTGCCCCCCGCCGCGCACCAAAATCGTCTTCACCCTAACCATCCCTTTACATGGTTTGTAACGCTACCTACCCGTGACCTCGGTCACGTACTCAGTCCATTCACGCAAATGCGAATACTCCCTATCAGGGAATGGAGAGCTTCAGTGCAGCATTTTTCTCGTTTGGGACAAAAAGAGACCGCTATTTCGCGCAGACATGCGGTTTATTGAGTACCTGCGTGTCCATGAATACGCCACTAGATAGCGGCCTGCTCATCTATGTTCCCGATACGATATGTCTTTGCTACGACGCGGTGATGTTGACCATCCAGTGGATGCCGAACTTATCGGTCAGCATGCCAAACGTGTCGCCCCAAAATTGCTTCTGAAGCGGCATGTCCACATTTCCGCCGGCGGCAAGCCGGTTGAAGTACTCGGACAGGCTCTCCTCATCGGATCCGACGATGCTAAGATTAATGTTGTTGCCAACCACGAAAGGCGCACTGTGCTCAGGATGCGTGTCACTTGCCATCACGTTGACGTTGTCGCTGACCAAATGCGCGTGCATGATTCGGTCTCGATAGTCAGTTGGGATGTCCCCCATTGCCTCTCCGAAGGTTTGGATTGTAAGTTCCCCACCAAGAATGGAGTGGTAAAAGGTCATAGCCTCTCGGGTGTTTCCGTCAAAGTTTAAGTACGGACAAAGCATTGTCGCCATAAATATGGATGCCCCTTCCAGCGTTCTATTTATATCATACCTGATTCAAAAGCATTGTAGCGGATAAGTTAGCGGTGATCATGATCCACCCATGTGAGTGGGAAGCGAAAACGTGCCCCAGGGGCGATGTCGTACACGTACCCTTTCGAATGGTCGCTGGAATCTCGATAACACCGTACCAGCGTGACATCGCCGATATCGATGGTGTACGTGCCCTCGCTTTGAGGCGTCACTCCCTTAATCTCGTACACGGCGTTTCGCTCGCCATCGTTCTCGATGTAGATTTGAGCGCCGATCAAATCGGCGTTGAGCTCGGATCCGGTGTCGACACGCACAAGCAACTCGTTTTGCAAACGCACGTCCCGTGTGAAGTCGAGCACGCTCCCTTCCACACGCCCGGGCCCAGTGGGCACCGGATCATCAGCTGAACCTAACCGATCGCCATCGTGCAGGTAGCGCAAGACCGGTGTGGCGTCCGACTCGGAGTGGCTGTAGACGCCGAAGAAGCCCCGAAAATGAAAGCGACCATCGACCATGTAGGTTCGTTCCGAGTTGAGCGATGTGACGATGGTGTCGACTCGCCCGGTGTTCAAGACCACCTGAATGGCTCGAGCTGAGTCGTCGCCCACGTACACATGTGATTCATTATCACCACATCCCTCGACGACCAACGGTACCGGCGTGACAGTTAGAACCGACGGATTCCCGATATACGCCTCGAGGACCGCCGTGAACAGGCTCTGTACGTTCTCACCGCTGCGCTCGGCAATCAGATACGTCAAAGATGGAGGCAGATGTGGATTTGAATATCATTCCGTGCGTTTCGTACCTTCTCGTCTGTGTAGAGGGTTCGTCTCGTCTTTTTAACTTTGGGACGCACGCATGCGTCGCCTCCCCTGTTCGTATGCGTTCTTCATACGCTTTCGCTTCAAGGGGGGCTGAGGCGGCTCCTGCATGCGGCGGTCGCCTCCTGTCCGTCATGTGCGCTCTCCCGCCTCAATTCAAGCTGTTCGTCCTGTATCGCTTGAGAGCTTCAATTCCAGCCTCTGCACACGCTTGCCAAGATCAGACCACCGTCGTACGGATTCAGCCCATGAGACTCGTACGTCCTCCGACAATTGGGAAAAGTCGTCTTGCAGAGCTTCTATACGTCCCTCCAGTCGAGCATTCACCCCACGAAACCCATCATGCAACTCGTTCGTCTCAGCTTTCAGCTCAACGCGAACACTACAGATCTCGCCTTTCAGCTCGTCGCGAACACCGCAGATTTCGCCTTTCAGCTCGTCGCGAACACCGTAGATTTCACCCTTCAGCTCGTCGCGAACCCCGGTAATCTCTTCTCCAAGCTTTGAAATCTGCTGCCTCGTCTCGGCATGCCAAGCGCCCACATGACGAACCAGCTGCGTCACCATGACGTCGATGCGTTCGATGCGTGTCTCGTCGCCGTCCATCGTTCTCCCACCCCGCCGTACGGTGTTTGTATCACAATCCTATCGACTGGTTTTCAAGTGCGCAATCTCGGTATTCGCTCATCTCCCGACATTTTCATAGGAGAGACGAGAGCGCAATCTCGCTCAGTCGCGCCCATCCTTCCCTTTTCACGGGTTCACGCCGAGGGGACGTCGAACTCCGGTTAAGGCAGACTTCCGTCGCTCGATTGCAGCAATATGTGAGTGGTTACTGAATCATTTCGAATTTGAGGGCTCAAGACTCGCGCTACACCAGCAAGCTCCGGACCAATTGCAGATCTTCAACGAGTTTAGGAAAGAGGTTGGGACGCCGCCGAGCCGCCAAGGGGTGGTAAGTCACCACAGTGGGAACGCCAAAGACGCGCATCGTCTGCCCCCGCAAGCCTTTCACGTCTTTTTCCGGATCGATCAGGGAATGAACCACTACATTCCCCGCCAAGACAAGGGCTCTGGGCTCGGCGTCTTTGACTTGCTTTGCCAGGACAGGTCTAAAGGCGTCCCATGCTCGGGCCCGATCGTAGGCGCGGGTCGGCCGCCGTTTGAGAAGATAGGTGACGTAAACATCATCGGTGTCGACGCCGCCCTCTTCGAGTGCCTTTCTTAAGGTGACGCGGGTCCCACACACAAAGGGGATGCTATCTTTCGTCTCCCGCGCTCCGGGATTGTCGAGGATGATCATGAGGCTTCCGTTTGGGTTGCCCTCTCCCCATACCACGCGACTCCCATGCTCTTGGAGTTCGTCAAAGGTGTGAGGAGGAGTATCGGGCGGAATCCGTATTTCAGGCCAGGATTGCGCGCTCTTAGTCATCGTTGCACACTACGCCAGCGTCCGTAATACATCATAAAGGTCACTCGTCTCCTCGTCTCCGATTCCAGGTGCCTGGGGTAACCGGACGTGCCCTTCCTCAACCTGGATGTTGTCCGTAAATCCGCCAAAGGGCTGAAAGACACCGGGGTACGCTTCGTTGCCTCCCGTGCCGAGCCCCGCCCCGATGTGAACGACAAAGCGGTGCCCGCCGTGAGGGACCGAGGACCGGCGTGGCCATCCATGTTCTTCCAACATCGCTAACGCTCTCAGGTACTCGACAAGGCCGTAACTGAGAGCGGGATCAAACTGGAGAACGTCCCGTTCGGGCCGCATCCCGCCATAACGAATCAGATTGCGGCTGTCTTGCATCGAGGAGCACGGGTTTAAGACTGAGAGGCGCTCGTTCAATGGTTCCATGCGTCGTCACTACCGCATCGGCCTGTAAATCTTGAATCGTAGTGATGCTTTGAATGAGCCGCTCGAGATCTCCCATATACCCATGGTAATCCTGGCGGACAGTCCTTGTTTGCAGGCTGTAAAGCTCCAACACCTTGGAAGCAGAGTACACCGTGTCTCCGACAAACAGTATCGGGCCATCAACGCCTTCCACAGAGTATGAAAGACTGCCTTCTGTATGTCCGGGGGTATCGATCACCCGAATGGTTTGTCCGGCAATCCTGATCTCATCCCCACCCCGGGTCGTGCCGTCAATGGGACAGGGCACGGTGGGCACAAGCACGTGGGGACGAAAATCAAAGAGGCGCCAACGAGTACCGGGATCCTGCCAATACTCGTTGGCTCGGGCAATCGAATCGGCCTCGGAAATCGGTGCGATTACACGAGCGCCCAACGAACGTGCCAACTCCAGCCCCGTGAGGTGGTCGCGATGGTGGTGGGTACACAGGACCGCCCCTATTTCCTCCACCCCGAGTTCAGTGCGGGCGGCGCCGACTGCTTCCACTGCGCATTTATTCCATCCAGCGACTTTCCTTCCAACGATTCAGAACAAGGAATTAAAGGAATACAGAGCCAATGATGAAACACCCCATTTATGAAAAAGGATCGGCAGACGTAAGCAATGATGAGGCGACCCAGGCGCCTATTGGCTCTTTTTTGGGGAAGCCCCAAATACGAGGAGGAAGTTCGTTGAGACGATACACAGCAGCAGTCATCGGTTGCAGTCGTATGGGCGCGTTCATCGACAATGAAGTCGCCGACAGCAATCCGTCCAGTCTCCCTTACTCCCACGCGGCCGGTTACGAATCTGTCGAGCGGATTGATCTGATCGCCTGCTCGGACCTGCGCACCGATGTCATGGCTAAGTTTGGCGAACGGTACGGCGTTCCGAGCGAACGTCAGTATACCGACTACAAAGAGCTGATCCTCAAGGAGCGGCCCGATATCGTAAGCATTGCGACCCAGCCGGAACACCGAGCTGAGATTGCCGTCTTTGCATGCGAGAACGGCGTCAAAGCCCTGTACTGCGAGAAAGCGCTCTGTGCCTCGCTGGAAGAGGCTGACCGCATCGCCCAGGCGGTCCAACGGCACGGCGTCGTCTTTAACATGGGCACGAACCGTCGTTGGGATGTCGGTTTCGATGCTATGAAAGCACTGATCGACAGCGGGGATCTAGGTGCGTTGCAGTCCATCATCATCTACGCAAACGGCACACTCTTCAACACGTCCAGCCATACGTTCGATCTGGCCATGCGCTTAAACGATGATGTCCCGGCGGAATGGGTCCAGGCGTTCCTACCTCGGGGTGATGAACTGATCGACGGCGACACGGTCACTGATGACCCCAGCGCGCAAGCGACGATTCAATTTGCCAACGGCGTCATAGCCTACGCGCTCTTAACTCGGCGTGCAAGTGAATACGAAGCAATCTGTGAACGAGGTACCATTACAGCCCTTAACAACGGATCCGGGTGGCAACTTCGCCGTATAAACAACTCTGGCAATCGCCGGGGACGTCTGGAAGATGACGTGTACCCTGCCCCACCACCACAAAGCTCAACGAAACGGTTGATCGAGGACCTTGTTCACGCACTCGATACAGGTGCGCCAACTCGGGGCGGCGTTCAGGTGGCCCGTGCCAACCAAGAACTCATCATGGCCTGCATCGAATCACACCGGCGAGGCGGCGCGCGGGTGCAATTACCGCTCATCGGATCAACCTTACGCCTGCACCGCGCAGGAAGGAAGGCGAGGGAGCCTCGATACGCCGTCTGACCGTACCAGACGTAACCGTACCGGACCATTGGGATGACATTGAATGCTTTCAGTTCGAGTATTTCACCCTAGGAGGGGTCTCACGTGCCGAAAGTGGACGTTGTCCGACTCACGCGTGATCTCGTCGCCATCGGTTCTGCCAGTCAATTTAGCAACTCAGCGGTCTCGGACCTGATTGAAACGACCCTAAGAGAGTGCGGCTTTGATGTCGAACGTCTCGAGTACCTCGACGAGAACGGCGAGCGCAAAGTGAATTTGGTCGGACGCAAAGGGGAAGGGACCGGAGGACTCGCGCTCCTCTCCCATTCCGACACCGTACCCGGCACTGGTTGGGACCAGGATCCCACCACTCCACGGGTGGAAGGGAATCGCTTGATCGGTTTGGGAAGCTGCGATATGAAAGGTCCGCTCTCCGCGACGATCGCTGCAGCCGAACGCGCCAAGAGTTTAAAAAGACCCGTCTTCGTCGTCGTGACCTCTGACGAAGAGATTGGCTTAATCGGCGCGCGCCATGTTGCCAAAGAGTCAGAGTTCTTCAAGGCCTCCCCGCCAGCTTACGGCGTCGTCGCTGAGCCTACCCGACTCCTGCCCATTCACCAGCATAAGGGTGGCGCAAAGGTGGTCGCCACGGCTCGCGGCATTGCAGCTCATACCAGTACCGACAAAGGTGTGTCCGCCAACTTCCTTATCGCGCCTTTCATCGCCGATATGGCCAAACTGGCTGCGGAGATCAAATCCGATGAGCGCTTAATGAACCATGAGTTTGACCCCCCCACGAACGGATTCAATATGGTGTTTGACGATGGCGGTTGTGCGCCCAATGTCACGGCCGCCAAGACGACATGCACGGTCGGATTTCGGCCGATGCCCGGTGACCGAAGCGAGGAGCTAATCGAGAAGGTGGCCGCCATCGCCCGGAGATACAATCTGGAGGTCTCCTCCTCGATGATGCCGCCATTTCATACGGATCCTGACTCACCGATCGTTCAGGCTGCCTTAAAAGCTACAGGTGAAACCAAGCCGGGCTCTGTCTCCTTTGGTACAGACGCAGTCGAGTTTATGCACCGCATGGACCTGGTGATTTTGGGTCCGGGCGACATTGCTCAGGCACATACCGCAGGCGAGTGGATCGACATCGGTCAGCTCCGGGAGGCCGTCGATGTGTATACGCGGATGATCGAACACCTCTGCTGTACGTGACGCCGGGGAACGGCCCCCTTCCTGGATTCTATATTCCGCACAAGCCCAAAGGAGCGTTGGCGTGAGTGAGAGTACGTGTGAGAGATACGGAGCTATTTATTGATGTTGAGGGAGTCTCCCTACCGCACGACGGGGATGGAGAGGAATTGCCTGCATGTTTTGTGCTACACGGTGGTCCGGGGAGCGATCACACGAGTTTCAAACCGTATCTATCGCCTCTCTGTGCTAAGGCACAGCTCATTTACGTCGACCAGCGTGGGTGCGGTCGGTCAGCGCCTGCTGACCCCGAGACGTACACTCTCGCGAACAACGTGGCTGATGTGGAGGCATTGCGAGAAGTGCTCGGCCTCGAACGGATCATCCTGATGGGCGCCTCGTACGGCGGCATGGTCGCGCTCTCGTATGCGCAGGAGTATCCCGAGCGAGTCTCCCATCTCATACTCGTAGGTACAGCGGCCCACCACTCTTTTCTCCGACAGGCCCAGGCAAATGTTGAACGGATGGGCACACCCGAACAAAAACGAATCGCAGACGTCCTTTGGCGCGGGGCATTCGAGTCGAACGATCACGTCGCAGAGTACTACCGGATTATGGGCCCGCTCTACGCTCGACGGTACAATGCGGAGCGGGCAACAGAGTCGCTTCGACGGGCCCGGCGCAACTTTCAAGCGCTCAATCGAGGATTTGGTACCTACTTGCGGGAGCTTGACCTTACTCCCGGTCTCGGAAGAATCACTGCATCCACGCTCGTGATCGCCGGTCGCCACGACTGGATTTGCCCTGTCGATCAGTCTGAGAGAATCGCCATGGGGATTCCCCACGCCCAACTCAAGGTGTTTGAGGAAAGCGGCCACAGCATCATCGCTGACGAACACCAAGCTTTTATCGACGTCGTGCGCGGATTTCTCACCTACTGACGGACGAGCATGACTCTGATCTGCCGCATTCTGACTGAAAGCATGAGTTGGGAGGATGACTCCAATGTCGTACCGGGTTGGCATTATCGGTTGTGGCCGCATGGCCGGAACGATCGACGACGAACACGGACCGAACGATTCGCATCCGGACATGTTTTTACCCCGTGGACATGTCACCGCATACGCGTCCATTCCCGATACCCAGGTTGTCGCCGCAGCGGATATCGACAACGCCAAGCTACAGAGTTGGTGCGATCGCTACGGAGTCCCCTCGCGCTACACCGACTACCGTGACATGATTCAGCGGGAAGCGCTTGACATCGTGAGTGTCACGGTCCACGCCAGCCATAGAGCGCAGCCCATTGTGTACGCGGCTGAAAACGGGGTGCGGGGTATCTATGCAGAAAAGGCGTTGTGCGCGACGACGGACGAGTTACGTACCATCATCGATGCATGTTCTCGCCATGATACCCAGCTGGTCTACGGACCGATGCGACGATACTGGGCCGGTTTTCAGACGGTTCGGCGTGTGATTGAGTCGGGGGATCTGGGGGCTCCCAAGGCTGTTCTGCTACCGACGACCGGATCATTGTTTCATGGCGACAGCCACTACATTGATGTGGCGATGTACCTGCTGGGTGACCCCTCTCCCCAACGTGTACGTGGTGATCTTGGAGAAGCCAAGGTTGTCAAAGACGCAGACGGATCGTATCGGTTGGAGAAAGACCCAAGAGTCGACTTTGCTCTGATCGATTTTGATAACGGAACCCGCCTTATCTTTACGGAGCTGCCGCGGCGGGACATTGAAATCGTCTGCGAAAAAGGCGTAATTCGAGGGCAGGGGGACTCCTCTGCGTACAGTATGCGACGCCCTGACGGCACAAAATTCGGGTGGGAAAATTTTTCGTTTCCCCGTTGGAGCGGCCGAAGCGGCACCGTAGAAATCATCCGTGACCTGATCCGCTCCGTCGAGACAGGTAAACCTGGATTGAGCAACCTCGAAACAGCACGACGCGGAATGGAGATTGCATTTGCTTTGGCGCAGTCCCACCGGCAAGGTGGAGCCTGGATTAGCCTCCCCTTGGACCAGGGGATCCGGTGGTCTGTGTTTTCGAGGTAATGAGCCGCAAGATCGCAGAAGAGCAGCGTGTCCGACTCCGAACTGCGCTGCCCCTCCATTGAACATCACGTAAGAAAGCCCCACCGGAAACTGCGTTCCAGTGGGGCGTTTCATATGGTCGGGCTGGGGAGATTTGAACTCCCGGCCTCTTGACCCCCAGTCAAGCGCGCTGACCAAGCTGCGCCACAGCCCGATGGGCCGAACATCTTTTATCATACCACATGATGCCCGGACCTGCAACTGGGAACGACGTATTTCCTACTAACTCACCTGGCCAGCGTCCTCCTTGGCCACTTGATCGAGGCCAAAGGCGTCGTGCACCACCCGTACTGCTTTGAGTACATCGTCGGCCTGCACGAGACAGGAGACCTTTATCTCGGACGTGCTGATGACCATGATGTTGATGTCATTTTTTGAGAGGGCCTCAAACATCTTTGCGGCCACCCCAGGGTTGCTTACCATGCCTGCCCCGACGATACTCACCTTAGCGACGTTGTCGTCGACCAAGATCCGCTCGGCGCCAAGCTCATCAGCCACTGCGGAGACGATCTCCCGTGCTCGGGGCAATTCGTCCCGACTCACGCTAAAGAGGAGATCTGCCGTCTGGCCCTGCTTGGTCGTTTGCACGATCATATCGACGTTGATGCTCTCGGCCGCGAGCGCCGAGAAAATACGGTATGCGACTCCGGGACGGTCGGGAACATCGACCAGAGTCACCTTGGCCACATTCACGTCATGGGCAACGCCCACGACCACCATGTCTCGTTCCACCACTCGTTCCTCCCGTACCAGGGTTCCCTCTTGATGGTTAAAACTCGATCGAACGTGAATCGGAACCCGGTATAGGGACCCGAATTCCACCGCGCGCGGTTGCAGCACCAGTGCTCCCAGGCTCGCCATCTCAAGCATTTCGCCGTAGGAGACATCGGTGAGCTTGCGGGCGGATTGCACGACGCGCGGATCAGCTGTGTAGACGCCGTCAACGTCCGTGTAAATCTCACACACCTCGGCGCCAAGCGCTGCGGCCAGCGCCACAGCCGTCGTATCCGAACCGCCGCGCCCAAGAGTCGTGATATCCTGGGTCGAGGTGATCCCTTGAAACCCGGCGACGATGACGATCTTTCCGCTCTCCAGCTCCTGGCCGACGCGCTCGGTGTTAATTTGTAAAATCTTTGCCTTGGTGTGGGTGCCGTCCGTGATAATGCCACCCTGCGCCCCCGTCAAGGAGATGACGGGGTGATCGAGCTCATTGATGGCCATCGCCAACAAGGCAATGGAGATCTGCTCACCCGTCGAGAGGAGCATATCCATCTCCCGGCGCGGTGGGGAGCCCGTGATCTGCCGAGCCAACTCAATCAGTTCATCCGTTGTGTCACCAAGCGCAGAGACAACGACGACCACGCTTTCCCCTTGGCGTGCTGTCTCGACGACGCGCTCGGCAACCACTTTAATCCGCTCGGGATTCGCAACCGAACTACCCCCGAACTTCTGTACAATAATTCCCAAAGAGTTCACGCCTCCACTTAAGACCTCTGCTTCACACTCATCTTGCTTTAGGCGTTCAAACGGTGCTGAAGCTCCCCGTGGGTTGGTTCGCTTAGCTGCACCTGGACCCCTTGTTTGGACGGCTGGGTGTGGAGAATGCGAGCCGTCACGCCCACCTTTCGAAAGGTACGTCGCATTGCTTCGCCGACCGGTTCAAGTGCCTCTTTGCGGCAGAACGCAGCCACCGACGGCCCCGAACCCGACAAGGAGACCCCGATCGCGCCGGCCGCCCGAGCAGACTCAAAAACGTCCTCAAGTCCCGGGATCAGAGCCGCACGATACGGTTGATGGAGCACATCTTGGGTAGCTACTCCTAATGCGTCCAATCGCCCTGAGGCAACCGCGGCGACCCAAAGCGCCGAACGCGATAGACTAAAGATCGCATCCTCGCGCGAGATGCGCTCGGGCAACCGTCCCCGTGATTGCCGAGTATTCAAGTAGAAGTCTGGGACCGCGACGCACACCTTCAACTCTTCTGGAGGAGTGACACTAATCGACTCTGTGCGTCCGGACTTCTCCGTCACGCTCGCCACCAATCCCCCGAGGATAGCCGGCGCTACGTTGTCCGGGTGTCCCTCCATCTCTGTCGCCACGTTGATGAGCTCATCAGAGGAGAACGCATGTTCTCGCAGCGCGTTCGCTGCCGCCAACCCACCGACGATCGCCGTAGCGCTACTACCCAATCCGCTTGAGAGGGGAACGTTATTGTGCACCCGCAGCGCGACGGAGTGCGGAGCCCCTAGGGGGTGTAAGCCACGCAAGAATGCCTTGTAAATGAGGTTGCTTGCATCGCGCGGCAGCTCATCGGCGCCTTCGCCAAGGCACTCAACATGCACTTCGGGCTTCTCGGTGTCCGCTGATCGATCAAAGGGCGCCCCGATCCCCAAGCCGGTCGTTTCAAATTCGAACTGATTCCACACATCGAGGGCCATCCCAAGCGCGTCAAACCCCGGCCCCAGATTTGCCGTCGTCGCGGGAACCCGGACGATCACTCTCACCATATTGAGTGCACCCATTTCTAACGAAACCCCAAAATTCATACGGCGAGTGTGGCCGAGACGAGTCGTTCGACACGTTCAAGGGTCGCTTCGACCACATGGACGTCTCCTCCGACCTTAACGGCACGATCCGGATCCTTAAGACCGTGTCCCGTCAAGACACAGACAACGCGCCCGCCCTCTAGCACTCGACCCGACTTCGCCGCTTTCGCCAAGCCTGCCACCGACGCGGCCGAAGCCGGCTCACAAAAGATCCCTTCGAAACGTGCGAGGGCCGTGTACGCCGCTATGATCTCGTCGTCCGTCACGGCGTCGATGGTCCCCCCTGACTCGTCCCGAGCTGTCACTGCGCCATGCCAACTTGCGGGATTGCCAATTCGAATCGCCGTTGCCAGCGTCTGGGGACTCTCGACTGGAGAGCCGTAGACAAGAGGCGCGGCACCGGCCGCCTGATAACCCATCATCCGGGGCAGGTTATGTGCTTTGCCCCCAGCCTGATACTCTTTGAAGCCCTTCCAATAAGCGGTGATGTTCCCGGCATTCCCAACGGGAATGAAGAGTTGATCCGGCGCCTCACCGAGCTCATCCACGATCTCAAACGCAGCCGACTTTTGCCCTTCGATCCGATATGGGTTCACCGAGTTGACCAAGGTAATAGGAAGTCGCTGGGTTAATTCACGTACGAGCCGTAGCGCATCGTCAAAGTTTCCTTGAACCGCGATCACCTGCGCACCGTGCATCAACGCTTGGCTCAACTTACCCAGCGCAATATTTCCGTCGGGGATAAGGACGATCGCCGCCATCCCCGCTCGCGCGGCGTACGCGGCCGCCGAGGCGGACGTGTTCCCGGTCGACGCACACATCACTGCGCCGGAGCCCTCCTCCTTGGCCTTGGTAACGGCCATGGTCATGCCGCGATCTTTAAACGAACCTGTCGGATTGAGGCCTTCGTACTTGACGTACACCTCAGCGTCGACGCCTAGTTCACGCGCTAAATGTGGCACGGGGATGAGCGGCGTCTCCCCTTCGTGCAGCGTGACGATCTCGGTCGTCTCACTGACGGGCAACAATGTGCGATACCTTTGAATGATCCCGCTGCCTCTAACGTTGCCAGACACGGCTACTCCCCCTCTACCCGAATCACGTTTGCGACGCTGCGAACGACCGGGAGAAGAGAGATACGCTCAAGGGCGGCCTGGACGTTCTTCTCAACGACTCGATGGGTCACAAAGACGAGACTGACCGGGTCCTCTCCCTCACCCTTTTGGATCACAGACTCAATGCTGACGCTGTTATCGCCAAAGGCCTGAGCGATTTGAGCGAGGACCCCGGGCGTATCGACAACTTTGGTGTGAATGTAATACTTAGAGACGCCTTCGAGAGGCGAGAGGATGCGCCGAGGAGCCGTTTCGCCGTTGATCCAACCCGTGACGCCTCGGCGGATGTTTTGAACCGCCTGCACAATGTCGGCGACTACAGCGCTCGCTGTTGGCATCTTACCGGCGCCACGCCCGTAAAACATCAACTCACCGACGGCATTCCCTTCAACGAACACCGCGTTGAACACGTCGTTCACGGCCGCCAACGGATGTTTCTTAGGAATGAGCGTAGGATGCACCCGCGCCTCCACGCCATCGGACGCCGATTTGGCTATAGCCAGTAGCTTTACACAGTAACCTAGCTCGTCCGCGTAGGTCATATCATCCGGCGTCACCTGAGTAATCCCTTCGCAGTACACATCGGCGACGTCGATATCTGTCTCAAACGCCAAACGAATCAGAATCGCAAGCTTGTACGCGGCGTCGTGACCCTCGACATCTGAGGTAGGATCGGCCTCTGCGTACCCCAAGCGCTGGGCTTCAGCCAAGACATCGTCGAAGGATGTGCCCTCGCGAGACATCTTGGTCAGCATGTAGTTGGTGGTACCGTTGATGATACCCATCACCGTTTGCAGCTCGTTGGCGACGAGGCACTCTTTAATCGACTTCACAATCGGGATGCCACCGGCGACGGACGCTTCGTAATAGAGGCCGGCACTATGCTCCTTGGCGATCCGAAACAGTTCGCCGCCATGCTTGGCCAACACCTCTTTGTTGGCCGTGACGACATGTTTGCCCGAGCTGAGTGCCCGCTCAATGTACGTACGAGACGGCTCAGTGTCGCCCCCTGGACAACCTATCAACTCGACAATGATATCAAGTGATTCGTCCTGCAACATGGCATCGGCGTCCGTTGTGATCAAGTCTGTCGGAATCTCGACCGAGCGACTCTTGGCCGGGTCTTTGACCAGCACGCGGCCTATCTCGACCGTGCCCCCCGATCGACGTGCGATCTGCTCTGAACTTGATGCCAACACCTCGTACACCCCAGTGCCGACGGTGCCCAATCCCATGAGGCCTATGCGGACGGTACGATCCAAGGGACAACTTCCTTTCGCAACACATTCGACTCTTCAACAAGTCATTATAGCATCTTTCAAATCCCCTGGAAACCTGAAAAACCCGCCATACAAAGCCATCTACAAAGAGACTCGGCGCCCCTCCCCAGGCATTGCGGCCATTTGGGAGGGACGCCGAGCTAGACAATTTCACGATCTCTGATCTCGTTCTTCGGTTTGTGATCTATAAGATGATACAGATCAAGCCCCCGCTGCCTTCGTTGATGATCTTCGTCAGCGTATCTTGTAACTTCTTCTGTGCGTTCTCCGGCATCCGTGTCAATTTACTTTGAATTCCTTCGCGGACTAAGTCCTGCAACGACTTGCCCAAGAAGTCTGACGCCCAGACACGCTGGGGATCTTTCTCAAACTCCTCACTCAGATAGCGAGCCAACTCTTCGCCCTGTTTCTCAGTCCCCACAAAGGGCGTCACTTCAGTCATGATGTTGGCCCGGACCATGTGGATGGATGGAGCGCTCGCCTGCAACTTGATACCGAATTGGCCGCCCTTGCGAATGATCTCCGGCTCGTCAAAACTGATATCTTCCAAACGAGGAGCGACTATGCCGTAGCCGGTAGCGTCCACCTCCGCTAACGCCTCGGCAAACTTGTCGTACTCTGTCTTGGCGTGGGCCAGGTCTCTCATGAGACGAATCAGGTGGTGATCTCCTTCGATCTCAAACCCAGTGAGCTCTTGGAGAATCTGGTAGAACAGATCTTCGCGCACACCTAGTTTGATCGTGGCCGTGCCCGTTCCAAGCGCCATACCGGAGAGTGAGACCCGGTCGATGAAGTCAAAGTCGGCGAACTGCTGCACGGCCTGGTCCACGTCTCTCAGTCGCTCGATCGGCTCCACGGTTTGGCGCATCGCATCGAGGTACTGACGCATCAACCAATGATCGGTACCCAGCTCTTCGACCCAATCGGGGAGCTTGATGCCGATCTCGCGCACAGGGAATTCAAAGAGCACCTCATGCAGGAGATCGAGCACGTCCTCTTCTTTCATCTCGAGGCAGTTGACTGGGCAGACGGTGACGCCGTACTTCCCTTCCAACTCTGCTGCGAGATTCTGGGCTGATTTGCTCTCTGGCTGAGCCGAGTTGAGGAGCACCAAGAATGGCTTGCCCAGCTCACGCAATTCCGAGATGACGCGTTCCTCGGCATCGACGTAGCTCGATCTTGGTAAGTCAGTGATACTCCCATCTGTCACGACGACCAGACCGATGGTCGAATGCTCAGCGATCACCTTGCGAGTCCCAATCTCAGCCGCCTCTTCAAAGGGGATCTCACGGTCGTACCACGGCGTGCGGACCATCCGCGCACCGCCGCCCTCTTCGGTAAATCCTAGCGCACCGTCGACGGCGTAGCCGACGCAATCCACTAGCCTTACGCTAAAGCCGACGTTCTCCTTAAAGGTGATGCTGACTGGTTCGTCCGGCACAAATTGCGGCTGGCTCGTCATCACCGTGCGGCCGGCGCCACTCTGCGGCAACTCGTCTTGCGTCCTTTGGCGGGCGTGCTGATCCTTCATGTGCGGAAGGACCAAGAGATCCATGAAGCGTTTGATGAATGTCGACTTACCGGTACGGACGGGGCCCACCACCCCCACGTAGATGCTTCCGCCGGTACGTTCTGATATGTCCCGAAAGATGTCGAATCTCTCCACTTTCGAGGCTCCCTCCTTCGCGGTTATCGCGTCACGTGTCAGCGCGGTTGGGGCAAGACGGCACCCGTCCCCATAGGGCGCGGATACAACTGGAAGACATGCGTGGGCGATATGTCATTAAGAACTATATTGGGAAGGAGGGTGTCGTATGACACGTGTATGGGAGGATCAAGGGGTAACTTTCATGGAAAATTAACAACCGCACGAATCGGTCGAGCGAGGGCCCGGGTTGAGGATGGCCCCTAATTCATCCTTGGGCCCGCGTGCCATCAGCTCTTGGACCGCCTGTTTCGGGGATTTTCCTTCAAAGAGGACGTCGCCCACTGCTTGCGTGATCGGCATGTCAACGTTGCGCGCGGCCGCCAATGAGAGCGCTGCCCGGCAGGTCGGAACGCCCTCGACGACCATAGCACTCTCTGCGAGGATCGCCTCGACGCTCTGTCCTTGGCCGATCAATCGGCCCGCCCGCGTATTCCGGCTGTGGTCACTGGTACATGTAGCGATGAGGTCGCCCATCCCGGACAGACCGCTAAAGGTGAGGGGGTGAGCGCCCATAGCGACACCGAGACGCGACATCTCTGCAAGCCCCCGCGTGAGCAAGGCGGCCTTTGTGTTGTCGCCAAAGCCTAACCCATCGCAGATCCCTGCAGCTAACGCAATCACGTTCTTGAGGGCGCCCCCCAACTCCACTCCAATCACGTCGTCGTTGGTATACACCCTAAAGGCCGAACCCATCAGCACCTCTTGCCAGCTCTCCGCAGTGCCAGGGCTCCCGGCAGCGATGACGCTCGTCGTCGGCAGCCCTCGCCCGACCTCTTCGGCGTGATTCGGACCCGAGAGCACCGCTATGTTCACTGCGGGTACCTTGCAACGCCCGGCTGATAGGACTTCCGAGAGTCGGCGGCCCGTCTCGATCTCCAAGCCTTTGGCAGCGTTGGCAATCGTGTGATGGGATTGAAGGAGGGGAGCCAACGCACTCCATGTTTGACGCAACGCTTGAGACGGTACAGCCAAGATGATGAATGGCGCTGCTGCGATGTCGGTCAAGTCGTCGGTGATTTGTATGCTCTCGGGCAGGGCGACCTTGGGTAGGTACGTGGCGTTTACGCGGGTCGAACGCAACGCCCCCGCGTGCTCCGAGCGGCGGGCCCACAGCGCCACCTCACGCCCATGATGGGCGAGCATCACGGCCAGAGCCGTCCCCCACCCCCCTGCACCGACAATTGCTACTCGTACTCGTCCCATTAACCTCGCTCCGTCCGATCGGCACGTTCACCCAGTCGATACTCCGTCCCCGAACGTAGTCGCTGCAGGTTGGAGCGGTGACGCCAGATCGCGATTGCACTGATAATACACCCTGCGATCACGTAAGTCGGTGCGCTCGTCGAGACCCAAACACCGATCGGCAACCAAATCGCCGCGACCAGCGAGGCCAACGAGATGTAACGCGAAAAGAATAGAACGGCTCCCCAAACAATAACGAGCGAGAGCGCCACCCCGCCGTCAAGGGCGAGCATAGCGCCGAGTGTGGTGGCAATTCCTTTCCCGCCATTAAACCGCAAAAAGATGGAGAAGACGTGAGCTGAGACAGCGAGAACGGCGACCAGCGCCACGATCTCCGTCGAAAACCCCCAGTTCAACGCCGACCACACCGGAAGGGCCCCTTTCAAAACATCCAGCACCAAGACGACGGCAGCCGGACCCTTGCCTACGGAGCGCATCACGTTGGAGGTTCCAATGTTCCCGCTACCCACCTTGCGTACATCGACCGCTCCGCAAAGCTTACCTACAATGAGACCAAAGGGAATGGAAGCAAACACGTACGTCAGTAAAAGCAGAATGATCTCGTTCATCGTTTCCCCCGCGCGTAGGAGTTTAAGCGTTGCGCCGTCTCAGGCGTATGACAATCGGTGTACCGATGAACCCGAAGTGCTCACGCAACTGGTTCTCGAGGTAACGGTGGTAGGAGTAATGCATCAACTTAGGATCGTTGACAAAGAGGACGAAACTGGGCGGCTTAACGCCGGTCTGGGTGCCATAGAGCACCTTGAGGCGCAGCCCTTTGTCGGAGGGCGGCGGTCTGCGGATGACCGCGTCATGGATCACTTCGTTGAGTCGCCCCGTTGGTATGCGCAAGGCATGCTGATTGGCCACAAAGACGGCCAATTCCAAAAGACGGTTTACACGTTGGCCCGTCTTGGCCGAGACGAAGAGGATCGGTGCATACTGTAGGAAGCCCATCTCCCGACGAATCGTCTCTTCAAACGCGTTCATCGTCTTCTCGTCTTTCTCGACGAGATCCCATTTATTGACGACGAGTATGATACCTTTGCCGGCCTCGTGCGCGTATCCGCCGATACGTTTGTCTTGATCCGTCGCCAACTCCGTGCCGTCCAACATGAGGACGCACACGTCACTTCGATTGACGGCTCGCAACGCGCGCAAGACACTATAGTGCTCGACTGCTTCATCGATCCGGCTCTTGCGACGAATTCCGGCGGTGTCGATCAAGGTGAAACGCTGTCCGTCATATTCGACATCAGAGTCAATGGCGTCACGGGTCGTCCCGGGAACGTCACTCACGATACTACGTTCCTGTCCCAGAAGATGATTTACCAACGATGACTTTCCGACGTTGGGGCGTCCCACAATCGCAATGCGAATCTCTTCGGACTCTTCGTCCTCGTTCGCGGACTGCGGAAAATGGCTGACCACAAGGTCCAACATGTCACCGATCGCGCGACCGTGTTCCGCAGAGACGGCGACCGGTTCACCTAATCCCAGCCCATAAAACTCCCCGAGGCTCTCCTCGACAGTAGGATGGTCGACTTTGTTTACGACCAAGACGACGGGTTTGCGCGACCGACGCAACTCCTCGGCCACTTCTGCATCGGCAGGCATGAGACCCGCTCGAGCATCCACGACAAATAGGAGCACGTCGGCCTGAGCGATCGCCACAGCGGCTTGAGTGCGCGCCATCTGTACAAATCTCTCAGCGTCTTTGCCATAGTCTAGGCCTCCGGTGTCAACCAGTGTGAATGAGCGACCGGTCCACGATGCGTCCGCGTAAATGCGGTCGCGGGTGACACCTGGCTCACCTTCGACGATGGCGACGCGCCGACCAACGATACGATTGAATAACGCTGACTTCCCAACATTTGGACGGCCCACAATTGCAACGATGGGTTTGGCCAAGCGAGTACACCCCAGACGACTCATTCAACGTCTATTTCTAAGATGGTCCTTTCTGGATGCGACGCGTTAACTCCTCTCCGGACCCCCTTGCTCACGCAGGAATCGCTTTGTCTTTTGTACTACGGCAACCAGGTCATTAAATGCGCAACGCGTTCCCCAGATAACTAGCGGTCGGCCGATTCCGGTCCAACCCAGCACGCGCGAGGTGAACCCGCCGATTCGCATGGGAAGATTAACACACTCCAGGGTCGAGACAAAGAGTAGTTGGGTGCGTTCTCCCCCCGCCAAGCCAAATCCGCTGCCTACTGCGCGCTCCACGACCTCCTTGGCCGGTCCGCGCCCCAAGACGTACACTTCGTGCCCGAATTCGTCACGCCCCATTAATTCAGGGACTCCCATATCGTCGGGCGTCGTACGGTCGTAGCGCGGCAGTGCTAAGATCTCTTCAGGCCTCGGCGTCCGATCCGCGGGGAGCCAGCCCAGATGAATTGCTGCGGCAACGGGAGAGGAGTGCGCGCCACCATAACATGTGTAGATCAACTTCACCCGGGCCATCCCTTTAATGCTTCACGATGAGATACGTCCCATTGCGCAAGTCATGAACTGAGCCAAGCGTGACCGTTCCAATGTATTTGGCCACTCGCTCTCGTTCCTCCTCATCGCCCACGTGAAAGACGGGGGCAGTTCCCCCGGGCTCGACGGACCCCTCTTCAGAAACGCCGGTGACGATTGCTAGGATTGCATGCGTCAGATCTACCTGCATCCGTACTACCCCTTTCAAGCTGCATCGAAAGTGGTAACTCTAATCGACCATCTTGCCTGCCACAGAGAGTGTCGGCTTTCGAACTGCCGCTTCGAGCACGGGCACACGTCGAACTGCCTCTAATAGTGCCTGGGGGCTCTTCTCCCCCGGAATGATTGCGAGGACCACTCGACCGCTCTTTGCGTCTCGACGTACTAACGGAGTGAAGTGGGGTTCGTCTATCTCCTTGGTCACACCGACTAGTGTCGACGCATCGTGGGCGATCGCCTGGCGCTGGCCAATATTCGCCATTGTCGCTTTCGCGTTCGGACCTTTGGGGGTCATAATAACCCCCAAACCGTCCTCGAGGTAACGCTCGCGCGCTTCCTTCAAACCAACGTTCATCAAAACGACTCCCCCTACCGTCAACAGCGGCCCGTCGAACTCGATCGGAGCGAGCTCAACCTCCACCAAATCTCCGACGTGGGGGCCCTCTACACCTGGCTTTAGCACGAGCATAGTGACCAACGCCAAGAGTGCGCCGATCGCGGCGCAAATCCACATAGCTCCACCAAGCAGACTCACCACGACAACGGACGTGCTCGCCACTAGGGCGGTGAACATGGCCAAGTAATTGCGGGCTTCGAAGACTCGGGCGATACCTTCAATATATGCCAGCCCTCTGGGAACCAACTCGCTCTCTTCAAGATTCATGAGCGTTTGCCGCTCCATGTTTCGCACTTCGCGAAACTGCGTCGCTGCCAAGGCGAGGAACGTCGCGGCTGCGAACTCCCGTTCCATAATCGCCGGTGCTGCCACCGCCCCCAGGAAGCCTGCTATGGCGCCCAGTGCAATGTGGATTGTCAACCCTTGCGGGTAACTGGGATATTGGCGGTAGTCGATGCGAAGCATGAAAAGGCGTGCGCCGGTTCCCGCCAGCGTCCCCAGGACTACAGAGATAATCTGCTCCTCGGCACTCATCGCTTACCCGTCGCCGCGCTCAGGCCCTCCGCCACCCGAGCGACGAAACCATCCTTCCTTGTTCAAAAAGTACCAACCAATGACGCCAGCGCCCACAAGTAGCAGGATCCAAATGAACGATCGGCTACCGGCTGCTCCGACATTCTCACCGTCTCCCGCTCCCGCTGCAAGTCCAGCAGCAGCCACGATGGCCTCAGCGATGAGCGGCGTCGACCGAGTCGCCTCGTCCAAGCTGGTGACGTGTGTACCGAATTCGAGCAGGATCATGCGCGGACCTAAGTCCTGATTGTAGTTTCCGCGAGCATGGTATATCCCTTTGATCAGCCCTGGAAACTTCTCGTCCGCGATTGCCTTAATCCGTTTCGCGTATTCGAGGTTTGCTTCACGGTTCTGATTTTGACGCCCTACCACCAGACGCACCTGTGTCATACGCTCTCCGTTTACTTCGGTCGTATAGGAGTCGGCCCTGGGAATGGCGTCCCTGTGTACGTCAATAATCGTAGCTGGGCGACTCTTACTAATATCCGCCGCTGTGCGCCTGGACCGGAGGTAGGCCTCACCGTCGTGGGGGAGGTGACTGGCTTCAGACCACGCCACCTTATAGCCGTGTTTCTCGAACGCCTCTTTTAACGCCTGACCAACCTTTAGCACATCGCCTTCATCCTTGAATTCGACTCCACTGGTGGGGCGGTACGACTCTGCATTGTGTGTGTGGTAGATCCCTACCTCGGCGCCGCCGCGGTTTTGGCCGACAGCGCTTAGCAAACGCTCGATGATCCCCACCTGGGCTCGCCCGCCCGACTCCTTGGCCTGTTCGAGGGCGGCCAAAGCATCGCTGACGTCCGGCATCTCCGCTTTACCCTGATTTTCAACGTAAACGCGTGTTCCATCGACGCGACGCACGACAAACTGGTTGTTCTCTTCGTCGATGTAAGCGTCACCTTCACTGGCACCCAGGGTGACGTACGTGACCACGTTACCGTCCTGATCGATGAACTCGAGTTCAGGATTGGCATGGTATCCGAACAGGCTTTCGCCTAGCGACTCGTTCTCCCCTTGCTCTTGAGCCCACACACCGATACTGAGACATGCGGTGATCACTACGGCAAGTAAGATTCCGGCACCCATACCTCGCCAATCACGAATTCTCATGCCTTTCACGATCTCTCCTCCTCCCCGCCTTCACGGGCATCGTCGCCCTTGCCGCCATCGGTCACCGAGGCAGGAGCACCGTCTCGATGTAAGATCCCCGGTCTCTCAGACGAGGTGTCGGGACCTCCTTGGAGGCGCTCCCGGCTCTCGCCCACGAGTTCAGCAAGCAGTACTGCGATAAACCCTGCCATGACGACGGCGTCAAAGACTCCGGCCCCTCCAAGGGCCACGTCACTCGGCGTCCTCGCCGCGCTCACCCGAAGGATGTGCAGTGCGTCCGCAAAGAGGACTCCGAGTGTACCGGCGACAAAGGCAGCGCGCCGCGAACGGCCCGCCAAGTACCCGACTACTCCGGCGATGATGGCAAAGAGCCACACCGGGTCGATAATGTCGGACTGGGGCGGTTCAAAGATCGTCAGTCCCGAGATAATGCGAATGGCAGCTGCGACGGCGGCGGCCGCCAAGACGGCCCGAATTCGCTCCCAGGCGGTATCCGCACGTACCAAGAGGTATACAACCAACGCCAGTGGAACTAAAGCCCCGCCAACATTCAATGAGACAGCAACGACGCCGCGCGTCAGCGGCACTTCTACAAAGCTTCCGGCGACCATTAAACCCAAAAAGATCAGCGCTTGCGTATCGGTAAGGCGCAAGCGATCGAGGACGCGGTGGGCGAGTCCGAAATAGACCAACCCCGCGGCGACAAAGAGGAGTATCAGTCCAAGGGGCACGGGCGATCACTCACTTTCTGCTTAACGGTCTAACGTCCACATGAGTCAACGCCTAGACTGCCCCCGGTTCCTCGCAACTATGCAAAAAAGGGCGGCCTCCCCATCCCAGTGGGGAGACCGCCCTTTTTCATCCGTATGGAGAACGAACGTACCGTTCTCGACAATTCGAGGCAAGGATTGATTGGTGTCCGATCAATCCTTACCTTCGTCGCTAGGTTGGTCGTCAAAAAAGGTGCTCAGATCCTCAAAAACGTCGCCCAACGTCACGGTCGTGTCGCTGCCGCTCACACCGCCTGAGTTGCCCGAGTCCGATCCGGAGTGTCCGCGTGACCCTCGTCCGCGACCGCCGCCCTGACTGCGAGACTGGCGGGGTTGCGCCGACTGAGACTCTGAGCGCGGCGGCTTCATGCTGAGACCAATGCGACGCCGCTCTTCGTCGAGGCTTACAACGCGCACATCAACCTCTTGGTTTGGCTCGACCACCTCGGACGGGTTGGTCACATGGTGCTCAGCCAACTGCGAGATGTGAACGAGTCCTTCGATGCCGTCCTCAAGCTTGACAAATGCGCCGAAGTCGACCACACGGGTGACGGTGCCTCGCACCACGTCACCAACCTTGTAACGCTGTCCAACGCTCAACCACGGGTCGGGCAGCGTCTCCTTCAGGCTGAGTGAGATACGCTCATTCTCGGCGTCGATCTTGAGGACCATCACATCGACCTCTTGTCCTTCCGACACAACGTCGGAAGGATGACGCACTCGACTCCACGCCATCTCCGAGACGTGCAGCAGCCCCTCTACGCCACCGCCGATGTCGACGAACGCTCCAAAATCGGTGATGCGGCGCACGACGCCTTTGCTCACCTCTCCCTCCTTGAGGGAGGAGAACGCATCCTCTTTGGCCTGCTCAAACTCGGCCTCCAGGACGTCCTTGTGCGAGAGTACCACGTTGTTACGCTGCCGATCGAGCTCGATCACCTTGAGGCGAAGCGTCTGACCGACGTACTTGTCGAGATCCTCAACGTAGTTGCGAGCGACGTGCGACGCCGGAACGAACCCACGCACACCAACGTCTACGAGGAGGCCGCCCTTAACACGCTCGGAAACGGGCGCCTCGATCACTTCGTCAGCCTCTTTCGCTTGCTCGAGGCGCTCCCAAGCGACGCGCCCGTCCGCCCTACGCTTGGACAATAGGACGTTACCCTCTTGATCCTCGACCTTAACGACAAAAACCTCAATGACGTCACCCACGCTGACAGCCTCTTCCGGTGTCTCGCCAGACTTAAGGCCAAGCTCATGGAGGGGAATGCGGCCTTCGGACTTGTATCCGACGTCAACCATGACCTCATCCGGTCCGATCTGAATTACTTTCCCCTCGACGATTTGACCCGGCTCCAAGGTGACGAACGTCTCGTCGTACTGAGCCATCTTGGAAGTTTGAGCGCCTGCCGCGGTCTCTTCGCCGTCCTTGGGTGTCTCGCTCTTGACCGGCTCAGAGCTCGACGCAGAGTCGTTCGGCGCATCCGAAGACGCCGATTCCTCCGTTGTGGATGCTGCCACTTCCAATTCGCTACCGCCCGAAACCGCTGTAGGGTCGTCCACTTCCACCCCTGACAACTCCGTCTCCTGCGTGGCGGCTACTTCTTGTTTCTCTGTGGTCTCGTCGTACTTCTCCGTCATCCTCTTACTCCCCCCAATGCTGACCTTACAGGGACGCCCATGGAAACTTCCGGGCGAGGGCGATGCTGGACCTCACAACAGAAGTCCGTCCCTCCCCAGTATTCACAAAGATGCCCACAATAGTCGCACAGTTCGATATAGGTTTCTGTGTCGCCTTTCGAATTCCTCCCCGCAGCCCACGTGGACGAGGTTCAGGAAGGATCTTCCCTCATCAGTCGCTCAATTCCTGCGAGCATGAGACGGTTTGCGCGATCTGCCGCGCCTTTCTTCCCTTCTTCTTCGCCTCCACCGGCATTCAAGTCGATGGGTGGACCGATCCGCACGACGAACCGTCGAGGAATGAGGCGGCCGCGCATCGGACGGTAGGTGCCGATCAGTGCCATCGGAACAACCGTGGCGTTGGCCCGTGTCGCGATGAGACCGGCGCCACGTTGGAATGGAAGCATCTCTCCAGTGCGTGTGCGCGTCCCCTCCGGAAAGATGCCGACCACTCCCCCGGATTCCAAAATTCGCAGGGCGTGCCGCACGGCTCCGCGATCCGACCCGCCGCGCGCGACGGGAAACGCCTTCACACGGGGTAGAATCCACCCGAGTACGGGAATCTTAAAAAGCTCCGCTTTGGCCATAAAATGTACGTGGCGCTCCACCGAACTTCCTAAGAGGGGGGGATCCAAATAATTCGCGTGATTGGCAACAAGAAGGACGCCTCCTGTTCGGGGTACATTCTCGTGTCCTTCAACGCGGTAGCGAAAGAAGAGCTTGAGTACGACGCGGCAGATAAATCGACCGATTACGTAGTACACGAGATCCCTCCCCGATCGCGGCACAGACCCAAGATCCACGTGACGATCTCCTCGATACTCCGTTGGGTCGTATCGATAGTGACTGCATCGTCCGCCGCCCGCAGTGGGGCAATCTCCCGGTTGCGATCGATCTCATCTCGCCGTTCGATGGCACGCCGCACCTCCTCAAGATCGGAGTCGCGACCTGCGGCAACCAGCTCGCGATGACGCCGCCTGGCTCGTTCGTCGCTAGACGCCGTCAGGAACACTTTCACGTCGGCATGAGGTAGGACTACTGTTCCGATATCCCGCCCGTCCATCACGACACCGCCCCGGCGGCCCATCTCTCGCTGCATGCGCACAAGCGCCGTGCGCACCGCCGGAACCTGGGCCACGAGGGAGACGGCCTCTCCCACTTCCCTCGAACGGATCTCCTGGGTCACGTCTTCACCATCCAGGCACACCCGGACTCCGTCCTGAAACTGAGAAAACCCAATCTTTCCGGCCGTAACGACAGCTTCGACGGCTCCATGATCCGCCAGATCGACATTTTCGCGCAAGCAACGTAGCGTCGCCGCACGGTACATAGCCCCAGTGTCGACGTAGGTGTAATGCAGCGCTGCCGCGACAGCGCGCGCAACCGTACTCTTGCCGGCTCCGGCCGGCCCGTCGATTGCGATCGTCAACATGGTGCATTCCTCATGCTCCAACACGCTCACCTCTGTGATGTTTGCGCACCCATCCCATGCCACTCGGATCAGCGGGAGCGGGCGCGATAACCGTGAGACAAGAGAAGTTGCAGCGCCTTCTTGTGATCCGCTTCGCACTCAAAGCCCAGACGCAGCGTTCCCCCCTCGCCTTCGCGCACCCGCAAGATCTCAATATCAATGATATTGATCCCTGCGTCGCCGACAATCCCCGTCACGTCGTGAATCGAACGCGGGCGATCAACGACGTCGACGACGATATCAAAGACAGTCCCCAATATTCCTTTGGACTTCTCCGGTAGGCTCTCTCGAGTCGACCGGGCTCGACTAAGGAGGGAGCCGAGAGCGTCGTCATCCTCGTTGCAAACCGCCGCTTCCAACCGCTCCAACTCAGCGATAAAAGCCCGAATCGACTCCTTAATTGGCTGTGCGTTGGTCCGACAAATATCCGTCCAAACGGCCTCTGGCCCCGAGGCGACTCGCGTCGTATCACGAAATCCCCCGGCTGCCAGTTGCAAGAGGCGCGTATATTCCTCAGAGCGAGCAGAAGCCGTATTCACCAAAGATGCCGCCACCAAGTGAGGCAGGTGGCTCACTGTGGCAACGATCGCGTCGTGCTCTTGGGCCGACATGATGAGTGGAATCGCGCCGGTTGCGCTCGCAAGTCGCTCCAGCGTTTCAACGGCGATCCTTTGGTGGGGCGACTCCACCTGTGACGGCACAAGGATGTAAGGGGCGTTTTGAAAGAGGTACGGATCGGCTGCCGTGACACCTGCCCGCTCAGACCCCGCCATGGGGTGCCCTCCGATAAAGAGTGCATCAGTGCGGTAATGCCTCCAAATCTCATGGCACAGCCAGGCTTTGGTGCTACCGACGTCCGTAACGACGGCTCCCGGCTTTAGATGCCTTTTGATCGACAGCGCCGTCGAAACGATCGTGCGCACCGGTGTAGCAACGACGACAACATCAGCATCTTTGACGCCCTCTGCCAACGAGAGCGTCCCGTGATCCACCGCCCCTACCTCCTGGGCCTCGGCGATGCTCTCCTCGCGCCGCGCGACTCCAACCACTTCGCTGACGACTCCACGCGCTTTCCACGAAAGGGCGAGCGAACCGCCGATGAGACCGACTCCGACGATAGTAACGCGTGGCAATGCAGCAGCCGGCCCGCCCATCTTACGCTAACACCTTTCGACCCAAGGCGCGAGCGACCGTGTCTACCTCTTTCATCATTGCGGTAAAAACGTCTGGTTTCAGCGACTGTGGGCCGTCGGACATCGCTTCGTCCGGCCGCGGATGCACTTCGACGATAAGCCCGTCGGCTCCCGCTGCGACACCTGCTCGAGCCATCGGTGCAACGTACTTCCACTTGCCGGTGCCGTGGCTCGGATCCACGACAACCGGGAGGTGGCTCAACTCGTGGACGGCCGCGACGGCGCTCAAGTCGAGTGTGTTGCGCGTCTCAGTCTCAAAAGTCCGAATGCCGCGCTCGCACAAGATGACGTCTGCGTTCCCCGCGGAGAGTACGTACTCCGCCGCCATGATCCACTCATTGATCGTCGCTGAGAGGCCTCGCTTGAGTAAGACCGGCTTGCCGGTCCGCCCTACCTCCGTCAAGAGGGTGAAGTTTTGCATGTTGCGCGCACCGATTTGGAACATGTCCACATACCGCTCAATCATCTCGACGTCGCGGGGATTTACGACTTCCGTCACGAGACCAAGGCCTGTCTCCTCACGGGCCGCCTTCATAATCTCAAGGCCCTCTTCTGCCAAACCCTGAAAGGAGTACGGAGACGTACGCGGCTTGTAGGCGCCACCGCGCAACAGAGTGGCGCCGCCCGCCTTGACGGCCCGAGCCGTCTCCATGAGTTGATCGTACGACTCTACGGCGCACGGTCCGGCGATCACAGGTATTTGCTCGCCGCCAAAGACGACGCCTCGAACGGAAATCTGACTCTTCTCTTGTTTGAACTCCCGTCCCGCCAACTTGAAAGGTTGTAAGATTGGAACGATCTTCTCGACACCGTCAGTGGCTTCGAGTTGCTGCACCTTTTCGGCCGTCTTCTCCCCGATTGCACCAATCACCGTGCGTTCGACACCTTGGGAGAGGTGTACTTCGAAGCCGAAATCCTTTAAACGCTTTACCACTTGGTTGATCAACACTTCAGATGCTCCAGCCTTCATCACAACGATCATTATACGTTGGCTCCCCTTTCGCGCAGAGCTGGCAAGACCCGCTCTAACGTGCTCAATAAACGATCATTTTGTTCGGGGGTTCCGATGGTGATCCTCAATCCGAACGGTCGCCCGAACGCCGTGCCCTGTCGGACGAAGACACCCTCTCCGGCCAAGGCTTCGTACACCAAGCTGCCGTCGACGTCCGACTCAACAAAGACGAAATTACTCTGGCTCGGCAACACTCGCATCCCGAGTTGGCTCAACGCGTCACCCACCCGACCTCGCTCCCGGATGTTTAATTCCCGGCTTTGTTGCACGTGATCGGGGTCTGCCAGCGAGGCAAGAGCTGCGGCTTGGGCAAAGCGATTCACATTGAATGGCGGGCGGATCCGCTGAAGCGCGTCGACAACCTCCGACGGCGCCACGCCGTATCCGACTCGCATGCCTGCCAGACCGTGTATCTTGGAGAATGTCCGCAAACTAACCAGGGGCCGTCCCGCCCGCAAATAGTTGAGTGAGTCGGGGAAATCGTCGGCATCCGCATACTCGATGTACGCTTCGTCAAAGACAACTAAGGTTTCGGAGGGAACTCGATCAAGGAAGCGTTCTACGTCGCGCATCCGAACGTACGTTCCGGTTGGGTTATTCGGGTTGCAGACGAAACAGAGTCGCGGGCGCTCGCGCCGGGCGGCTTCGGCCATGGCGTCGAGGTCGTGCACTCCGTCGTTTAGGGGAACGACAATCTCCCGAGCCGCCATGATACGGGCGACGAACGAGTACTGGCTAAAGGTCGTATCAGCAAAGAGGCACCCGTCACCCGGGTCAAGGTAGGCCTCTGCCAGCAGTCGGATCACTTCGTCCGAACCACACCCCAGTACGACGTTGTCAGGCTCTACCTCCAACCGGCGCGCAATCTCTTCCCTCAGGGCTTTACCGCTCCCTTCGGGGTAGAGGTGAGCGTCGGACACCTCACGGGCCACGGCCTCAGCCACGCGAGGGCTGGCGCCAAGGGGGTTCTCGTTTGAAGAGAGTTTAATAGTCTTGATCGGCGCGCCGAGATCGGAGGCCGACTTTCCAGGCTGGTACGCCTGAATCCCTGCTAGTGCGCTGCGCGGTTTAACATTCATCATTCGCTCCCCCTGTCGAATTGCAACTGCAAATCCGGCCGCAGTGAGACGGCTTCATTTAGGTACACAGGAACGACGGGGCGGTCGATCGGCATGTAAGCATGGACCAACATTCGAATACAGCGGGGCTGACTTCCGACCACGGGAATCTCCTGGGCGCACATCAACGGTGTATGGATCAACCCCAACTGGCGTCCGCCCACAGCGGGAAACTCTGAAGAGAGATCGGCGGTTGCTGTGTAAATCACGCTCACAATATCGTCGATCTCAAGAGCGTTCTCGTCGATCACCGCCTGAGTCAATTCCTTTGCCCCAGCAACGATCAAATCTTTGCGATCTGCCTCAACAGTCGTCGCTCCCCTGATGGCTCTCAATCTCATATCCACATCGTTCACCTCTATCTCTCTTCGCCACGTGACACGGCTGGTACAGCGCGATGACCGACAGCGATGGCGACGTCGTCCAAGTGTAGCAGGCCAATTCCGACGTAGACCGCGACCGCGATGTGCTCGCCGCCGCGAGCGACGCCGATCTTGCCACCCACATTCAAACCCAGCGCCTTCGGCATCAATTGCTGAGTCGCCTCATGGGCCGCTCCGGCCACGGCTCCCTCTTCGGCGTGACTCTCTCCAATTACACCTTCACGTTTGGCACACACGACAGCCCGTTCGACGATGCGCCGGATCGATGTGACGTACTCGCCGCCGTAGTCGACACCGGCAGCCCCGATCTCTTCAACGAGGAGATCTCCTTTGAGTTGCCGCTCTTCGTCCCGACTTTGGGTAAGGGCGATGCGGATCGCGGCGCGGGCGACCGCCCTGCTTAGGCCGGACTCCAACAGTTCGTCCCCCTTTTGTCCTGCTGACGTACATTTTGGAAAACCCCAAATAAAAAAACGCTCTCCAAAAAGGTTAGGAGAGCGCACAAAGATCTCACCCGAATACCGACATCTTGCGACCCTGTATCGATGGTACGACACAGCAGGTACGTCACAGATTTGCTGCCCGCAAAGAGAATGCGTGCAGTATGGTACTCGTCGATGACTGCCTGGGAAGGGCCTGCTCTCCTACCGTCCTACGTCTTCCCAGCTAGATTATGTCAGAAGTATAACACACGACTCTTTGAAGTGTAAAGATTACGTTCGCCCGGCCGCCACCAATTCCTGCAATTGATCCACTTCGGCCCGCGTAAGCGGGCGGCAACCGCCCGGTGCCAGATCCAGCAATTTAAGAGGTCCGTACTGTATCCGCCTGAGACTAACTACCGGGTGACCCACTGCCTCGCCCATCCTGCGAATCTGTCGGTTGCGACCTTCGTGAATTGTTAAGAGAATCCGTGTTGAGTTAGAGTGTCGCTCAACGACCTTAACACCGGCAGAACGAGTGATACCGTCCTCGAGGTGGACTCCCCGAGCGAGTTGAGTAAGGGCGTCACTCGTCATGCGCCCATGAAGTGTAGCGTCGTACACTTTGTCGACCTCGAAGGAGGGGTGGGCCAAGCGAAAGGCTAAATCACCGTCGTTTGTGAGAAGTAGGAGTCCCTCAGTATCGTAATCAAGACGGCCGACGGGGTAGACGCGCGCCTTAGAAGGAACGAGCTCGAGCACCGTTCGGCGCCCATGAGGATCGCTGGCCGTCGTGATGACGCCGGTCGGTTTGTTTAAAAGGTAATAAACAAGTGGCTCAGAACGGATAGGCTCCCCATTCACCTCAATACGATCGGATCGAGGATCCACTTGTGTTCCGAGTTCCCGTACGACCTTCCCGTTCACCCGGACGTTGCCCGCGACGATCATAGCCTCAGCCTTGCGCCTTGACGCAACTCCGGCCTGAGCGATCGCCTTTTGCAACCTCATCACGGGAGGAACTCTCCTTTGCAGGCACCATGTACCATCGACACGATTATATCATACCGCGCGCCGACTATTGGAGCGCTGCGCTCACCACACGTGCAGGCGGCGCTCTTGTCGGCGCGCGGTACGGTAGGGAGAGTCGTAACTATTCAATCGGAGTCGGTTCGTAACGGCCGTTCGCGTGGGAGGCAGAGCTCTTGCCACGAAGCTGATCGATGAGTTGCGGCGCCAAATCGATGAGACGATCGAAGACCACATTGTTCTCAACCGGCATTAACCGCATTTGTCCCTGGCCAACGACCAAAAATGCGACCGGATTCACAGAGATACCGGCGCCGCTACCGCCGCCGAAAGGGAACTTGCTCCCCTCGCCGCCTCCCTGTCCGGATCCGTTTTTGCTTCGTTCACCTGACTCGTACTCGGTTCCGCCGGCTGCAAATCCAAGACTCACCCGCGAGACAGGAATTACCACACTACCATCCGGCGTCTCAACAGGATCGCCGAGGATGGTGTTTACGTCAACCATTGACTTGATGCTCTCCATCGCAGTCTCCATAAGCCCTTCGATGGGATGTTGGTCCTGCTCCAAGCGGTTCACCCCCTCGTTCGACGCGTCAACTGCTGCGAGACGATTGCAACGATAATCTCACCGATCGTAAATCGAAATATGCAGTCGATTTCCAAGGCTATACGGGAACGGTCAAAATCAGGAACAACATGATACACCGGCGCGCTGAGAAACCGGTACCTGCGCCGTAACCAGGCAGTAAGGATCGACGTCATCGCCCAGAGACTTCCTGTGACGTAACTGGTGACGGCGGCGTCTCCCGTACCGACGACGGTGCGAAACGAGAATCGTTCGATTCGCTGAACCGTGACAGCAAACAGCTTAGCTAGTCGCAGCGGTAAAGCCATCGACCCGAAGTCGGTCTTCCTTTGTTGCGTCTCTCCAGACTTTGGGTCCGAATCCGCCCCGTCGCCGCTTGCGTCGCTCGACGGGGCGAAAGGATCCATCGGAAGCCGGACAGCGACCTGAAGGGGGCCAACGGTACCCGTAATAATGCGAAGATCGGTCGTACGATCATGGTACTTGAGAGAGAACCCGAGCTTGATCGGGAGCAGCACCAAAACCGTAAACCCGAGGAGCGCGGCCAGTGCGTATCCTAGCGACATAGCCAACGCGTCTCCCCCTCCCACAGGTGTGAGTCACACACCACCTATGCTTTCCTTATTTTGGGGAGTCATTCACAAAAACGATGAAGTACGTTACGAACCGAATGTGAGCGAAGGTTGCTCGGGAGGGTTTTCAGATGCGTCACTACTCTTTAGCGGGGGCAAATCCTCCAACGAGTTGAGGTTGAAGCGTATTAGGAACTCATCCGTTGTGCCGTACAGAATTGGGCGCCCCGGTCCGTCGGCTCGTCCCTTCTCTTCGACCAGACCGCGATCGATCAGCGATACGACGGCCGAATCGACACGAACGCCTCGTATCACTTCAATCTGTGGGCGCGTAATCGGTTGCCGGTAGGCGATAATGGCGAGCGTCTCGAGCGCAGCTTGGGAGAGTGTGCCGGGGCGCGCCGTTCGACCGAGCTCCTCGACGTACGCGTAAAACTCTGGCTTAGAGCAAAGGCGCACGCCACCCGCCACCCATTCCAGCATGAACCCCCGGTCGGCGTCGCTGTACTCCTCCTCCAGGCGTATGAGCAGGTTGCGCACCTGGGGCGTCTGTAGACTAAGAATACGAGCCAACTGTTCCGGGGTGACCGGTTGGGGCGAGGCAAATAAGAGTGCTTCGAGCGCTGCCTTCTTAGACACCTGAACCCGACTCCTCCACAGCTGTATCCTCACCGTCGCCGAGCGACTCGACCGCCTGGGCGCGCCTCTCGATTTCAATCGGGCCGAACACAGATTCTTGACGGGCCATCAAGTACCCACGACGCACCAGTTCGAGGAGGGCCAGGAACGTCGCAACCACCTCTGGTCGGCTACGTTGCTCCTGAATCAACTCCTCAAACCGAACTCGCCGACGCCTAGCGAAGAGTTGGCGCAAAGAGGTCACTTTATGGGCGACGCTTACTTTATTGTACGGTCGAGGGATGGGGCGCGGGGGTCGCATGGAGGCGAGGGCCCGAGCCAAAGCTTTAGCGAGCTCCTCGACCCCGATGCCTCCCGTCGGATCATCGTAGGTCGGCTTCACATTTTTGGGCGCAAACACTTCGGGTCTGGGCAGATACGCCCAGCGACCTTCTCCGCGTTCGCCAAGTTCGCCGGCCGCCTCCTTGAAAAGGGCGTACTCCAACAGCGCGGCCGCAAGGTCAAGGCGTGGGTCGTCCCCGTCTTCTTCCGCATCCTCGCTGCGCTCCTCGGGCAAAAGCATACGCGCCTTAATGTAGACGAGCCGGGCAGCCATCACCAGGAATTCACCGGCCACCTCAATATCCAGTTCGCGCAGCGCATCAAGGTAGGCCAAGTACTGCTGTGTGATGTGCGCGATGGGAATATCCCATATGTCGATCTCCTCTTGTTGGACCAAATGATAAAGGAGATCGAGGGGGCCTTCAAATACGTCAAGCTTCACTCGGTAGGCCGATTCCACCAGGTGTTCGGTCCTCCACGTCGTCATGGTTACCTATGATTGTTACGACCAAAGGGGCTACGACCGACGGTCCGCCTCGGTAAGTATGCGCTGCAGCGGATCCGCGCTATCCCTTGCATGATGACCGCGAATGAGTTCGACGACCTCACGTTCAACCCCAGCGCGCTCGGCGAGGTCGGCGCCAAGGCTTGGGTGATTCGTGTGGACCCAGTGTGCGTGCTTCATTCGCCCTCGCAAGGGCGGGTTGGGCCACTGCTCCATAAGGACAAAGAGCACTCGAGTTACCAACCCCAACCTTGCAAGACTCTTCCCCACATCATGTAGGAGTCCGGCCCGTGCCAACCGTTGTGCATCATTCGAAGCACGATGCGCGAGCCGCACTCGAGCGATCTCGAGTGCCGTCTGCGCCACCCGCACCGAATGAACCTGGTCCACACGGGCCATTTGATAGAACAGGGCTTCCTCGGCCTGATTGAGGTAGGCTTTTACCCAAGCGCGCCGATGAACGTCCAATCCACGCAGGTCGGCCAGCGAAACGAAAAATTGATGAGCGCGCCGCCTCCATCCCTCACGCAGCGGCTCATGCGCGGCGGACATGCCGAGGAGCGGCCTCACTCGTCGCTAGTCGGAGCGGAATGCGATCGTGACGGATTAGATCCTCATAGCGCTCTCGCTCGACGATGATATCGGCACTGCCCTCGTTGACGAGGAGCATGGCCGGACGTGGAAGGCGGTTGTAGTTGCTCGCCATCGAGTAATTATAGGCGCCTGTGGCAAAGACAGCGAGAATGTCGCCGGATGACCACTGAGGCACCTCGAGGTCCCAAATGATCATATCGCCCGATTCACAACACTTCCCGGCAATGCTCACCGTCTCTGCAAGTGGCGCCGCGGCGCGACTTGCGATCATCGCTTCGTACTTCGCTTCGTACAAGGCGACTCTCGGGTTGTCGCCCATACCGCCGTCTACTGCAACATAGGTACGAATGCCCGGAATCTCTTTACTGCTACCAATCGTGTAGAGGGTCGTACCGGCCTCGCCTACGATGGAACGTCCAGGCTCAACCAGGATGCGCGGCAGAGGGTAATCATTCGCCTCCGCTTCAGCTTTCACAAATCCGCCTAACCGCTTGGCATAGTCGGCAGGGTCCATGCTGACGTCGCCTTTCGTGTAGCGAATGCCCAGCCCCCCACCGAGGTTAAGTTCACGCGCGACGAAGCCCGTCTCACATCGCAACTCTTCGAGGAAGCCAAACATTGCCTTTCCGGCCGCTTCGAACGATGTCACATCAAAGATCTGGGAGCCGATGTGACAGTGAAAACCCTTCAAAACCAGCCTACCCGACTCCAGGCAACGCTTGGCGGCCTGCGCGGCCGCACCACTTGCGAGACCAAAGCCAAACTTGGAGTCGTCCTGTCCAGTCTGAATGTAGGAGTGAGTGTGCGCTTCAACACCCGGTGTCACACGCAGTAAGACACTGACGTCTTGAGCGCAGGCGTCGGCTACCTCTGCGAGCAACTCGATCTCGTAAAAATTGTCGATCACAACGCGGTGAATTCCAGCCTCCACCGCCATTTGCAACTCTTGCCTAGATTTGTTATTACCGTGGAAGTAAATCCGCTCCGCGGGAAAATCCGCGGCCAAGGCCGTGTAAAGTTCGCCGCCTGAAACGACGTCGAGCGAGAGCCCCTCCTGCTCGACGATCCGGCACATTGCCGTCGTCAAAAGGGCCTTGCCGGCGTAGAGTACCTCGGCATCCGGGTATGACTCTTCAAAGCCTAAACGATAAGCCCGGCAGCGTGCGCGCACCATCGACTCATCCAGTACGTACAACGGAGTTCCGTACGTCTGTGCAAGCTGGACCGTGTCGCATCCGCCAATTTCTAGATGTCCGGCGTCATTTATTCTCATACTTCCACGCAAATACACCTGATCGACCAGCCTCCTGCTGCCACATACGGGATTCAAAGACCACGTTTAATGCTAGCACAGGCATCAGGAGACGGTCAACGCCGGGGGTTCCTGAAATCCTAGTTCTACACTCTTATTCAGGTTCGGGTTCTGTTCGCATCACATCCGCGCCTTTCCCGCTAGTGATCGGCGGACGCCGGCCCACCGAAGGCACCGGGAGCCTAAGCAACACCTTCACCAGGCTCGGCCCGTGAAACGGCGCCAAGGGCCACATGAAAGGACGACGAAACGATCGGCCGGATGCAAGGAAGATAAACACAAGGAGTACACCGACAAGCACTCCAGGCAGTTTGAAAAAGGTGGCCAACAAAAGGAGCGCGTAGCGAAAGATCCTCAGGGTGTAGCCGAGCTCGATGCTGGGCACCGCGAAGTATGCAATCGCGGTAACAGCCGTATACAGAATCGTCTCCGGTATAAAGAGGCCCACCTGAACAGCCAGATCTCCCAGAAGAATCGCGCCCACGATACCAAGCGAGGTGGCCAACGCGCTTGGTGTATGTATGAGGGCCATGCGAATCAGGTCGATACCAAACTCCAGCATAAAGAATTGCACGGGGATGGGAACGATAGAGGTATCCTCTTTGGGACCAACAAATCTGAGAAACTCTGGGAGACTCTCCCCGCCGAGGTACGTTGCAAGCCACAATGGGGAGAGAAGCACGGTGATCATAAACGCGGCAATGCGAATGAAGCGCAAGTAGCTGCCGATGACCGGTGACTGAAAGTACTCTTCCGCATGCTCGAGAAAGTGAAAGAACGTCACCGGCACGATCATCGCCATTGGCGTGGTGTCCACCATCACGATCACGTGCCCCTCAAGCAGTTGCGCCGCCGCGACGTCGGGCCGTTCGGTGTAGCGCACTTTAGGCGTCGGATCCCACGGGCGCTCGACGATCACCTCTTCGAGGTTTTTGGCACCCATGGGTAGGGCGTCGAGCGAGGCTTTTTCGATCCTTTTCTTCACGTGGTCCACCAAACCTGGATCAGCCAGGTCGGCGATGTATCCAATCGCGACGTCACTCTTGGAGCGCGTGCCGACGCTGACCACTTCAAAACGTAGCTTGGGATCGCGCAACCGTCGGCGAATGAGGCCGGTATTAAAGATCATCGTCTCGACAAAACCTTCGTGAGATCCACGCGTCACCCGCTCCAGATCGGGCTCGGCGATGCCACGCACCGGGTACTCGCGCACGTCGGCGATGATGGCGGAGCGCGCCCCCTCGATCAGGATGGCTAAGGGACCCGACATCACTTGATCGATCACTTCGTCGAGTGTCTCGACCTCTTCGACCTCGAAATAAGGAACAGTGCGTGCCAGGAGCTTGCGCACAGTGTTTGGCACAATATGGGGCCGCTCGACCTCCTGGAGATTCTCGATCAGGTCCAACGTCACTTTATCCTTGATCAGACCGTCGACGAAGACGAGTGCCGCTGGAATACCTCCGACAGTAATCTCTCGGACCAGGATGTCGAACGTGACACCGATCCCCAGACGTGCACGTAGAATATCAAGGTTCTCTTGTAAGTCTTTACTAATAGGGGTCTTTTTCTCTCCCTGGCCCATGCCGCGTCACTCCCTCGCACTCTCTCTTGGGCATTCACCGTCTTTAACAAGCACACACGCCCCCGACACCGTCACGATCCAGACATAGTGTAGTGACCGGATCGTGACGGGTCCCCTCTGCCGTTAGCGCACGGCGGTCGGGACGAAGAGGTCGATGATTCCAATGACGAATGCGGCGAGAAGCGCACCGAGGATAGAGACGTCGAGTCCGGGAACGACGAACTGGGTCGCCCAGATGACGAGCGCTGAGACGATAAACCCAACGAGCCCACGACTAAAGGGCGATACGCCCTTGCCCAGCGTCGACTCGATCACCCACCCAATAGCGGCAATCACAATGGCGGCTAAGAGAGCCTGGAAGAAGGAGATGCTTCCGAAGCCCGGTAGGATAAATCCGACGAACATGAGCACGAACGCGGACACGACTAATCGAACTGCTGTACCAAGCCAATCCATTTCGTAAGAGTCACCTCCGTTTTTTGCTGTCTTCTCGCGTTATTCTGGCGATCCAGCCGGAGGTGTATGCGATGAGCCCGCTAGCAGATTACCCCTTAGGATGGAATAGCAAGGACATCATGAATCCGAAGAGAATAGCGGCGGCGATCACCCCTCCAGTTAACTCAAAGACTCCGGTAAGGAGGCCAAAGAGGCCGTCCTGTGCCACGGCTGCGAGCACGCCCTGAGTGAGAACGAAGCCAAAATTTGAGACGGGGACGGTCGCGCCTGCGCCACCCATGCGGATAAGAGGCTCGTACAGTCCAAGTCCCGTCAGCACGGCGCCTCCGACGACAAAGATGACCATAACGTGCGCCATGGTCAAACGTGTTCGATCGTAGACGGTTTGCCCGATAGCACATAATGAACCGCCCACGAGGAATGCCATGATGTACTCCAAGTCCAGCCTTCCCCTTCGCTAGTCGATTTCTAAAACTACGGCGTGGCAGATGGCCGGAATCGACTCGCCTTGTTTGTAGCTCGTCGGGCTGTGTAGCGAGCCCGTTGGCGCAAAGAGCACACGCCGCCACTGCCCTGCTCTCATACCCTTAACGATATAGGCACAAAAGACTCCACCAGAACATGCGGTCCCGCTACCACCGGCGTGGACATCTTGACGCGTACGGTCGTAGAGTCGAAGACCACAATCGTCGAGTCGATTGGTGGCCGCGTAACCACGTGCTTCGAGCAAGTCACGGAGGATCGATCGGCCGACCAGCGCGAGATCGCCGGTGATGATCAGGTCGTAGTCCGCGGGACTCCGACCGAAATCGTCAAAGTGCGTCGTCAGCGTATTCACGGCCGCAGGCGCCATGGCGCTTCCCATATCGAAGGGATCTTTAAGCCCCATCTCGATCACTTCACCGATGGTGGCTCCACTCACGCGAATCGGCGCTTGTCCATCCCCGGCCCCGGCCGTTTGGGCCGCGTCGGCATCCCCAATGACAACGGATGCAGCGAGAGTCGCCGTCCATTGAGCCGTAGGCGGCCTCTGTACTCCCAACTCCGTGGGAAAGCGGAACTGGCGCTCGACCGAATCGTGATGCGACGAAACGCCAACAGCGGCGTAGGTGGCAAACCCTCCTTGGACGGCCATCGACGCCACGATAAGACCTTCACCGAAGCTAGCACAGGCCGCATACATGCCCAGATGCGGGATTGATAGGTCCTTGGCGGCGAAACTTCCACTGGTACACTGATTGAGGAGGTCCCCAGTAAGCAAGCAATCGACATCGCTCTCCTGGAGCTGAGCCCGATCAATGCAGTGCTTCACGGCCTCGTTTAGCATCTTGTGCTCAGCACGTTCCCAACTGCGCTCTCCATAGAATGTGTCGGGAATCACCGTATCGAAGTCGTCGCCCAGAGGCCCTTGTCGCTCCATCGGCCCCGCTACGGTAAACGTCGAAAGGACAGCGGGGCGCGCGGGAAAGAGTAGGCTTTGTTTCCCCACCCGATTGGGCGCTTGCGTTTGGACGCTGACACTCATTTTTGCTCTCCCCCGCTCTCTTTACCCACCGAACACGAGTCTCAACGCCGCCATGACCACCGATGCTACGATTCCGTACACGATCACCGGGCCCGCAATCACAAAGAGTTGTGCAGCCGTACCCAGCACATATCCTTCGCGAGCAAACTCCATGGCGGGCGAAACAATTGTATTCGCAAACCCCGAGATTGGAATCGCGGAGCCGGCGCCACCAAACCGCCCCAGCTCATCGTAGATCCCAAGGCCCGTAAATAATGCCCCGAGAAAGACGACTGTAACGGCCATACGCGCGCCGGCATCGCCGTCGTTAAGTCCAAGGCTCATAAAGAACGTATGCAGCGCCTGACCGACCACGCAGATCGCCCCCCCAACAACGAAAGCCGCCAAAAAGTTGCGGAGGTAAGGAGTCGTCGGCCGGTAATTGGTGACATCGACACCGTACCGCTCCTTAGAGCGCTCAGGTATCTTTGAAGGCATCTAGTTCACCCCTACACGTAAGATCGCAGGTATGTACGGATGGATTGAACGCGCGTGTCGCCAGGGAGTAACCCCAAGGCTCCCCGGCGACACGGACGTAATTCATGAATTTTCGACTACAAACGCGACCTGGACGTCGGCTTTGTACCCGGTAATCTTACCGCCGTCGTCGACGTCACCGGTCCAGTTCAAGACTTCGACGCCGCGAATGTTGCGCACCGTCTTGGAGGCTGCCTGCACCGCCTGTTGGACAGCGTCTTCCCATGAATGGTCGGACTCTCCCACAAGCTCTACCACTTTAACCACGGACATAGGCCTTTATCGTCCCTCCCCGAACGTAGATCCGATAGGATGAATGGGTGCAACGATAGTATGACCCGTCCCTTGGGGAGGTATGTGCGAGCCTTAGCGGGGCTCGATGATCAATTTGATGGCGGTTCGCTCCTGGCCGTCTATTTGGATGTCGGTGAACGCTGGAATACAGATGAGATCAAGACCTCCGGGCGCTACGAACCCCCTAGCGATCGCCACAGCCTTTACAGCCTGATTAAGTGCTCCCGCACCGATTGCCTGGATCTCAGCACCGCCCCGCTCTCGAACTACGCCGGCAATCGCGCCGGCAACAGAGTTGGGATTAGACTTGGATGAGACCTTGAGTACCTCCATGTTTGCTTCATCTCCTACTAGGAAAGTGACCCGGTTGATCGACATTTGCGACCAAAGGGTTGGGCACAACGGGTTTTGTCGCAATTTACTCCCAATAGAAGATATTTTTCGGCCGACGAGCAAGTAATCCTTTCCAATTTTTATCGGGAACTGAATACCAATACGCGGCCGTCATGGCGAAAGCCCACGATCGCCTCAGAAGCAGCCTCTATTTGTTTGGCCCGACGAAGCCCCTCTGCAATTGCGTCCTCTGCCCCGGTCAACGACTCATCCCACCCCGCGTCGTGTTCGACGAGCAATTCCCGCCCTAAGTGTTCTCTTACAAGCTGTACGACGAGAGGGAACTCTTCGGGTGTAACCTGCACGATAGGGCGAAAAACGTCAAGAACGAGAAGGGGCCCCTGGGGACGCAGTTGCGTCTCACAGGCGCCCGCATCAACTTGCCCGTCGAGTCGTGCCAAAACTCGCAACGATTGATTGAGTCGCTCATGAAACAGATTGAACGCCTCTGGTTTGGGACGGGTGTGTAACAGAAAGGAGAGTGTGAGGCTCCCGGACTCGCCAAGAGTCCGTACCTTGGCGATCTCGGGATAATGCACCAGCAAGGCGATAAACAGACTCGCCTGGTGGTACTCGTCGGAGTTGGGGTGCATCTCATCTCGGCTTAACTCGTCCACTGAGGTCCCCACAATGGGCCTGGGCGCCTAACGTGCATAATCGACAGCCCGGGTCTCGCGAATCACCGTCACTTTGATCTGGCCGGGGTACTCCACTTCCGATTCGATGCGCTTCACAATATCTCGAGCCATCTTGGAGGCTTCCGCGTCATCGATGCGATCGGGCTTCACCATGATGCGAATCTCGCGGCCGGCTTGAATGGCGTACGCTTTCTCTACACCCTCATACGAGTCTGCAATTCCCTCGAGCTTCTCAAGCCTGCGGATGTAATTCTCCAAAGTCTCACGCCGGGCACCCGGCCTTGCCGCTGAAACAGAGTCGGCCGCAGTAACGAGGACGGCTTCGATGGTTTGCGGCTCGTAGTCACCGTGATGGCACTCCATCGCGTGAATGACGTCACGCGGCTCTTTGTACTTGGCCAACAGGCTCCGACCAATCTCCACGTGGGTCCCTTCGACTTCGTGGTCGACCGCCTTGCCGATGTCATGAAGCAATCCTGCGCGCTTAGCCACTCTGACGTCCGCGCCGATCTCGGCCGCCATCATCGCTGCCAAATGGGCTACTTCGATGCTGTGTTTGAGCACATTCTGTCCGTAGCTTGTCCGGAATTTGAGCCGTCCCAGGAGCTTTACCAATTCTCCGTGGAGACCGTGTACTCCGGTATCAAATGTGGCCTGCTCGCCCTCTTCGCGGATGAGATTCTCAACTTCCTTTTGGGCCTTGCCGACCATCTCTTCGATACGAGCCGGGTGAATGCGGCCATCGGAGACGAGTTTCTCTAATGCATTGCGGGCAATCTCGCGACGAATGGGATCAAATCCCGACAAAATGACGGCCTCCGGCGTATCGTCAATAATGAGATCAATTCCGGTAAGGGTCTCCAGGGTTCGAATGTTTCGCCCCTCGCGGCCGATAATACGCCCCTTCATCTCGTCGTTGGGAAGACTGACGACGGAGACGGTGCTCTCCGCCACGTGATCGGCGGCACAACGCTGGATCGCCAACGAGACGACCTTGCGGGCCCTGCGATCCGCTTCCTCTTTCGCGCGAGTCTCCACCTCTTTAATGACAATGGCCATCTCATGTTTCACTTCGTTTTCGACACGATTTAGCAAGACATCCTTTGCCTCTTCGGTCGTTAATCCGGCGATACGTTCGAGTTCGGACTTCTCTTTCGCAATGAGGGTGTCGAGGTGCTCTCTCGCCTTGTCAAGCTCCCGTTCTTTCTGACCCAACTTTTCGTCCCGCTTCGAGACGGAGTCGGCCTTCTTGTCCAACGTCTCTTCGCGCTGGACGAGACGACGCTCAATCCGCTGCAACTCTTGGCGCCGGTCACGAATCTCTCGCTCAGCGTCAGTCCGAAGGGCGTGCACTTCTTCTTTCGATTCGAGCAAGGCTTCACGCCGTTTGGCCTCGGCATCTTTCTCAGCCGCTCTTAGGATTCGGTTTGCTTCCTCTTCGGCGGAATGAATCTTGGCTTCACCTACAACCTTCCGCAAGAAGAAGCCCGCGCCCAAGGCCACCAGCGCGATCACAATGGTTGTCAAGGTGGTCATTAAAGAGCCACCCCCTTTTTAAATGAAAGTCGCCGCAATCTCTCGCGGTCATACCAGCGCACGTTCGAACACTCTTGGCTTTAGGGGGTGATTAGTGCAAAATAAAGCCGAGTCGTACACTCGGCTTTCAAAAGGCAAACCAGATGAGTCGGGTCGAACATGCACACGCGTAATTGTACCTGCATGTTTTTACGATTGTCAAGGCGAGCATCCCCCCTTGACACGGCTATTTTACCGACTATTTTACGTGTTGGCGCAGACTCTCGATGGCTTGTCGAACGGCGTCGGACCGAAAGCCTCTACGGGTTAAATACCCATAGATCTTGCGCTCCACAGACTCCCACGTCGGCTCCCGCATCCGTCCGTACTGTTTGTATGCCAGCGATGTCGCAAGTTGTGACTCTGCCTGGGAGTCAACCTGTTGTAACGCCTCTTCGATGATCTCCCTGCCTATGCCCTTTTGTATCAATTCGTACGTCAAACGTCGACGGCCCAAAGGTTTGTGCCGCAACCTGGAATCGACCCATTCTCTGGCGAAGCGTTCGTCGTTGAGGTAATCCAAATGGTGCAACCACGAGATTACCTCAGCGACGACCTCTTCCTCAAAGCCGGCTCTCTCCAACCGAGTACGAACTTCGTACGTTGAACGATTGCGCACGCCGAGCAGACGTAGAGCTCGCTCCTGCGCTCGCTTCAGCTCTTTATCCGTCGCGTCGTTCATGCCTCTTGCTCAAGGGGCTGGGACTCGACGGTCCCATCCGGGAGTTCTTCCTCACGAATCACCCGCAGGCCCGCCGCTACGAGCACCTTCCGTTCAATCTCAGCCGTGATGTCCGGATTCTCTTTGAGAAAGTCCTTCGCGTTCTCACGTCCTTGGCCCAGCCGCGCGTCGCCATAGGAGTACCAAGCTCCGCTCTTGTTGATGATATCCAGATCGGTCGCGAGATCCAAAACATTTCCTTCCCGCGAAATTCCCGTTCCGTACATGATGTCGAACTCAGCCTCGCGGAAGGGCGGGGCCACTTTGTTTTTGATCACTTTTACTCGAGTGCGGCTGCCGATCGTGTCGTTGCCTTGTTTTAACGTCTCAATCCGTCGGATATCCATGCGCACCGACGCGTAAAACTTAAGCGCCCGTCCTCCGGGTTGCACCTCCGGGGAGCCGAACATGACACCAACCTTCTCACGAATCTGGTTGGTGAATATCACGCACGCACGCGACCGACTGATCGCTCCAGTCAGCTTCCTCAAGGCTTGCGACATCAACCTCGCTTGAAGACCGACGTGCGAGTCACCCATCTCGCCTTCGATTTCGGCACGCGGAACCAGGGCGGCAACAGAGTCGATCACAATCACGTCTACCGCTCCGCTACGCACTAACGCTTCAGCGATCTCAAGCGCGCTCTCCGCACTGTCGGGTTGCGAGATGAGCAGGTTGTCGACGTCCACACCCAAATTTGCGGCGTAAACAGGATCAAGGGCGTGTTCCACGTCGATCACTGCTGCAATCCCACCGTTACGTTGCGCCTCCGCCATTACATGGAGAGCAAGCGTCGTCTTACCCGACGACTCGGGACCGTACACTTCTACGATGCGACCGCGGGGCACTCCGCCAACTCCCAGCGCGATGTCGAGAGAGAGGGCGCCCGTCGAGACGACGTCAACGTTTAAGCGCGCCGCCGCTTCGCCCAATTTCATGACCGAGCCTTTGCCGTGTTGCTTTTCGATTTGTAACAACGCCAACTCAAGGGCTTTATCTTTCTCGCTTTTGCTCATCGATTAAATGAATCGCTCCTTACTCCGTCCCTCATTGGGTTACGATGGGCATTCGACGAGCGGGGGAGCTTTCCCCTCCTTCCCTTTGGGAGGTCTGCGCCCCAACAACCCATTTCCTGGCGTTACAGACTCCTCCAAGCAGTCTAAGAAAGGAGACGGCGCACCGTATTGATGGCTTCGCTCGCGGAGCGCCACTTGATATCCTCACGATGCCCTCGAAATTGTCGAGAGAAGCTAGAGACCTCACCGTCCCGCACTGCAAACCCAAAGTAGACGAGACCTACGGGTTTCGTGGCGGTGGCCCCGCCAGGACCGGCTATTCCTGTCGTGGCGACGGCCACGTCTGCCCCAGAGCGAGCAAGGGCACCCTGAGCCATCGCGGCGGCCACCGGACCGCTTACGGCGCCCAACTCCTCAAGGAGCGCTTCGGGAACACCTAACTCTCGCATCTTAGCTTCATTAGAATAGGTCACCCATCCCTGACGAAAATAGGTTGAAGACCCCGCAATATTCGTCAGTCGGTGCGAGACCAGGCCACCGGTACATGACTCGGCCACGGCGACGGTTCGATTCGAATCGGTTAGGAGTTGCGCGACAGTCGACTCTAAGGATGCATCATCGTAGCCGTAAAGGAACTCACCCAGGCGTGCCTTGAGCTCATCCTCAATCGGTTGGATCAGGCTGCTCACTTCCTCTATTGTCGCGGCTCGCGCCGTGATCCGCAGCCTGACCTCACCCAGACCAGCATAGGGGGCCAACGTCGGATTATCGGAGTGGAGCAGGTCGCTTACCCGCTCCTCCAACGTCGACTCGCCAATGCCGTAAAAGCGGAGTGTGCGCGAGCGAATGATCGCCTCTTGACCCTCGAGCTCTAGAATGGTCGGCACAACCGACTCGGCCCACATCGTCCGCATTTCGGTCGGAACACCAGGGACGCAGAAAACATGAGTCCGTCCAAACGTCAAGTGGATGCCCGGAGCGGTGCCGCGCGGATTAGGAATGATCTCTGCGCCTTGGGGGATGAGCGCCTGCTTGCGATTGTTAGACGTCATCTCGCGTCCAACCGAACGAAAATACTCAGTGATGTGTTGGAGCGCTCCGTCGTGTTGCACGAGTGGCCGCCCTGTGACGGCCGCCAAAATCTCGCGAGTCATGTCGTCTTCCGTCGGACCCAGTCCGCCAGTGACGATCACGATCTCAGAGCGCACCATCGCCGCCGAGAGGACCGCTGCCATCCGCAACGGGTTGTCGCCGACCGTACTGTGGTAATACACGTTGACGCCCATAGCGGCCAACTGCTGGGAGATCTCTGAACTATTCGTATCGACGATATCGCCTAATAAGATCTCGGTGCCGACGGCAATCAACTCAGCGTTCAATCATACCATGTCCTTTCAAGAAACGTGATGCCACGATTAATCCGGCAGTGATGCTTGTTCCAACGTGATCCGGCCGGAGAGCAAAATCTCAAAGGAATTAGGATCAGGATACTCGGTCAAGTAGACCACTCGACGGACTCCTGCTTGTACCATGGCCTTGGCGCAGGCGACGCACGGAAAATCCGTACAATACATGGTCGCTCCTCCTGCGACGACACCGTTGCGCGCACATTGGATGATCGCATTTAACTCGGCGTGCACGGTGCGTTCACAACTCTCGCGCCCATCTCTGACCACAATCAGACAACCGACATCGTCACAATGTGGCGCCCCGCCGACCGAGCCATTATACCCAGTCGCCAGCACCCTATGATCCCGTACCAAAATGGCGCCTACACGCCGCCGTGGACACGTCGCCCGAGTCGCAGCCAACCGAGCCATCCGCAAAAAGTACTCGTCCCAAGTGGGTCTAGCGTATGGCGCTTTGTTACTCATCGCCGCCGTTCACGTCCCTCTGGAGAGTACCTGTCGAAAGAGCAGGGTACCGCTGAGCATTTCGTCCAATCTTATCATCGATCGCACGGGCCAAATCGATCTCGAGGGCATTCGCCATGCTTACACAGTAGATTACCACGTCTGCAATCTCTTCGCGCGCGTGTTGTAGTCGATCGGGATCGCTCCGGACGTACTCGAGCGCCTCTTTGGAGTCTACCCATTGGAAAATCTCCATCAACTCGGCTGCTTCAATGGCGATCGACATCGCCAGATTCTTGGGTGAGTGCTGCTTCTCCCAGTCACGAGCGCGCAAGAACTGCCGGATCTCTTCTCTAATTTCGGCAAACGTCGTACGCTCTTCGCTCCAATTGCGGATCAACTTAGACGCTCCTTTCGCCTCGGATATGTGATTTCTCAAGGGGTCTGTGTTAGGGCCTCGTCTCCGGCCAAAGGAGAGAATTCGAACTCCAACTCGAGGGTATCGTAGGCCGTGGTATCTCGGGCGGCCGTCGCACGTACCAACACCTCGTCGGTGTACTTCGAGATCTCATCCACCGCGGCGTAGGCCTGAGCAAACGACATTTCGCCGTAAACACCATCGGGAGGCAACAGATACGCCCTGGCGATCTGGGCGATCTCGCCTTGTACGAAACTCATGAACGCCTCGAAAATCGCCGGCCGGGGTTGTGTCGGGTCAAACACCCGCTCCAAGATCACTTCACCCTCCCGGAAGACACGCTCATTGCGAACGAACCGATGAAAGTCCGCATAAACAGGATCTCCACTACGGGCGTTAGTTACCGCAATCAGCTGAACGATAACGCTGGAGTATCCCTCTTCGGCTGCCTGTGCCAGGGGGTGGATCGCCTGGGCGAGAACTTCGTCCTCGTTGAACGAAATAAGCTCGCCATCGTCTGTTTTGTAAATACGGTCTAGGTAAAGCGCGTCGGTCCCGTCACCCAACCCTCGCTCCACCAACGACCGCTCCGTGCGGGCCAACGCGGCACGCAACCTCTCTTCGATGCCCGAGCGCCCGCCACGCAGATCCACAAGGAAGGTGTCGATGATCTCCCCGGCTCTCACCTCAAAGTCGGCTCCGTAAAGGTTTTGGGCAACGTTGAATACCTGTTCGCCCAAGAAACGCATCACTTCCAAATTTTCCTGGAGATCCGACAGCTGTACCTGCGCGCGACTCAAGTCCAACTGAGTCTGCTCGATCTGCTCCTCGAGCGCGACGATTTCATCGTCAAGTATCCGTTTCTCGGCCTCGAGTTGACGCGTCTCAGCCTCGAGTTCGTGGCTGCGGCTCAACAACTGCTCGTTGCGGCTCTCAAGTTCGACCCGCTTACTCTCGAACTCCGTCACTTCGGACGAGAGATGCACGATTTGTGCCTGAAGCTCGTCCATACCAAAGAGAGCCTGACGCACACTGTTTGACGCGATGATTAATGTGACAAGTGTGAAGAGTACGATCAAGACCCCGGTACTAACGGCAACGACCCGGGAGGTGTACTTGGGACGCAGGCCGAAGATGCTTAGCCGGCGGCGCCCGACGATCATTCCGACGCGATCGCCCCAATAGGCGGCTACACCGCCGACGAGCATAAGCAAGACCATGAAGCCGATGCCAAACGGCACGTCGCTTCGACCTCCGAACATTAATCAGGCAACCTAATAGGGGTTCATCTACGTATTCTTCTTGTTTAAATGCGCCTCCTCTTGCAATCCTTGGATGCTCCGACTCTGGGCCCCGTTACATGGCTTCGGGAGCCTTTACTCCAAGCAATCGAAGTGCGTCAGCCAGCAGTCTCTTGACGGCGGCGACGAGCGCGAGACGCGAACGTTCTTCCGACGTCCCAAAGATGCGATGGGCATGGTAAAACGAGTTGAAATCGTGACACACCAAGATCGCATAGCGGGCGATCTCCGAAGGTTCGCGCTCTTCCTGTGCGCGCTTGAGGACGTCCGGATACTCGGCCAATCGTTTCACCAGTTGAAATGTCTCGGGCTCATCCAGTTGAGAAGCGTCAATCCATGACGAGTCCGGCTCCCCTAAATCATCGTGGCTCCGACGGATTAAACTGGCTGCCCGGGCGTGAGTGTATTGCACGTAGGGGCCCGTATCCCCTTCGAAGCTGAGAACGCTCTCCCAGTCGAACGAGATATCCTTGATGCGATTGTGGAACAGGTCGTTAAAGACAATCGCCCCAACACCTACGGCCTCGGCCACCTCGTCTTTCGCGTCCAATTCGGAGTTGCGTTCCTCGATGATCGCTCGCACTCGAGCGACAGCCTGATCGAGCAACTCCTCCAGAAAGACAACGTTTCCGCGCCGAGTTGAGAGTTGCTCGTCACCGATGCGGATCTGTCCGAACGGGATGTGCTCTGCTCGATCGACCCACTCGTACCCCAACAAACGCAAGACGGAGAACACCTGCTTGAAGTGGAGCTGTTGCGGCGAACCCACCACATAGAAGAGGTGCTCAAAGCCGTACGTTTCGTACCGGTCGATTGCCGCGCTCACATCTCGCGTCGCGTATAAAGCCGCTCCGTCTTTTTTGCGAATGAGACAGGGGGGCAGGTCTTCCAGTTCGACGACGAGCGCACCCTCACTCTGGGTGAGTAGGCCCTTCATCTCCAGCTCCGACACGGTCTGAGCAACCTTCTCGTTGTACGCGCTCTCGCCCGCGTAGGTGTCGAAATGGACGCCGAGTCGCTCATAGTGCTTGTTAAACTCCCGCAGCGACAGGTCGCGAAACCACTCCCACAACCGGCGCTCCTCTTCGCTACCCTCTTCGAGCGCCCGAAATGCGGCTCGCGCCTCGTCGTCAAGCGCCGGCTCTTGTTCGGCCTCCTGATGAAACCTCACGTACAGAGCGAGAAGGCCCTTGATCGGCTCTTTTTCGAGGTCCGCCGCGCTCCCCCAACGACGATAGGCGACGATCAACTTCCCAAACTGGGTCCCCCAATCACCTAAATAATTGAGGCGCACGACCTCGTACCCATGATACTCAAAGAGCCGCGCTAAAGAGTTGCCGATCATCGTAGAGCGTAGGTGGCCGACGTGAAAGGGTTTAGCGATATTCGGAGAGGAGAAGTCGATTACAACGCGCCGCCCGTTGGGAGATTGGGGCGCGCCATACCCCGGCGCATTATCGAGGATCGCGCGCAAGATGCGATCCGACGCGCTCGCAGGGTCTACGAAAAAATTGACGTAGGGACCGACGACTTCGATCTTTTGCATTCCGCTCTCCATCGTCGACAACAATCCGGCGAGCTCCGCTGCGATCGCCGGTGGCGCCTTTCGTAGTCTCCGTGCCAATTGAAAGCACGGAAAGGCGTAGTCTCCCATTTCGCTGCGCGGCGGGACCTCCAGCAACTCGCCCGGATCTACGTCGCCTACTCCAAGTTGTTGGAGCGCCTCCTCCAACAAGTTGGACACCTGCTCTGCCAATACGTTCACCATACCACTTCAGCCTCCGTTAACATCACTGCCGTCTCGGCGATTCCAACAATTTCGCACAAACAAAAAAGCGTCCAACGTCTCTACGGTTGTAGAGACGAGGATCGCTCCCCGCGGTACCACTCCACTTGCCCCTGTCGTCGCGGCAAACCCAAGTCTGTTCGCGACGTCCAGGGGCCTCTCTAGCTCGTGGACGACTCGTTCGTCCTGGCGTAACGGAGCCACCGTCGGCGCCTACTTATCATCAGAGCACTCTCTGATGGTTTGGGCCGAGCCTCCGGGGCCCGTTCGTCGTCGCCTTCGGCGGGTTTGCACCATCCACCCGCTCACTGTCCTTCCCGGACAACGAGTACTACTCCCCATCTTTGGCCATACACTTTGATGTTTCCAATAGTCTACCTGAAAATCAAGCGTCACTCACGCAAAAGTTTTGTCCAGACTAAATTTTTTTATCCCGTGAAACGCCGTTTAAGGTTGCCGGGCGGCAAGAACGCGAGACTGTTCTTGCTACTCCCTTCACCTCGAAAAGAGACGAGAACGCCGTCACCGTGACGGGCTACACGTTCGACATGTTTCATGTATAAATTGAGACGCACTCCGTTTGCAAAGGTAAGGGTTACATGATGTGGAACGACGCCAAAAAGATTGATCGTCTCCGCGGAGAAGGCCGACGGCCGCTCAACATCGACCAATCGCGATCGGAACGTTAAGAATGCTCCCTTACACTCAAACTGAACCACTGCGTCACGTTCGTAACTCTCTTCCAACTCCGCGAGAAAATTAGCCCACGTCAGACTCAATGGCCTAGAACGCTCCCTTCTATGCCCTAAAATGCGCTCTCTTCCATCTCCGGAATGTACTGACGCAACGGAGTGAGCACGGCGCGATACGAAGCGTCTTTGGATGCAGGCAACAAGACGATCGGAGCCAAAGGCTCCGAGAGGTATACCGCCATCTCTTCTTCGGGCTGCGCGCTAATCGCACGCGTCAGTCGTTGTGCATCGACCCACACCTCACGACGTGGTAACGTTTGACCTAAAGCAACGACCGTCTGCGCCTCTCCGACCTCTTGGTGCGATGTAAAGACGTGTAGGCGATTTCCATCGATGCGCAACCCCATCGCCCGCCCTTCGTCTGCGATACTTGCTACTTGTTTGACCGCCTCGAGCAACCGCTGTCGCCCTACCTCGAGCCGCACGCCGGCCAAAGGTCCTGTGAACGGCGAGAGATCGGGGTACTGTAAATCGAGTCGACGCAATTGCCACGCGATCGCCCCCGATCGAAACCACACAGAGCGAGCGTCCCACACCAACTCAGTCGTTTCCGCCCCCAAATTGGTCAAAGCCCGGGTCAAAGCCGTGAGTCCACCGGTGGGAACGACAGCCTCGCTCTTACCCTTAGGAGGTGTGGACGCTGCCTCAGCTCTTCTGGCCGGGAGCCGATAGTGGGCGAGTTGATAGCTATCAGTCGCCGCCAAAGTGAGCTCCGCCTCGTTCCCTATGATAAGGACGCCGGCAAACGGCGAAATATCATCGGAATCAGCCGCGCAAAAGGTAGTTCGTGAGATCAGGTCGATCAGCGAATCGGTTTCGATGAGGAGGTGAGACCCCTGAGGCGCCGTCTGCACGGGGAAATCCACTGAATCGACCGTACGTAGGCGAAAGGCGGCATGCCCTGCGGTGATTCTAAGTGAGGCGCCCGAATCGCTGAGGGAGAGGGCCACGTCACCCTCGTCGAGCGTTGCGGCAATACGCTGAAAGAACCGGGCGTCCACCGCTGCGGCGCCTTCGGCGTGAATGCGGCCTGTAAGGGTAACCTCTGCGAAACACTGCAAATCAGTCGCCCTTAGGCGCACACGTCCATCCGACGCCGTGATTAGGACGGTGCTTACGATAGGTGTGATGGGACGGCGGGGCACGATGCGCCCCACAATGTTGAGTGCGTCAGCAAGCTCTCTCTGCTCGATCAGGAGCTGCAAGCCGGGGCGCCCCTTTCTCTCTGTGGGTATCATACCACAGGCTTCGCTTGCTCCGCCACCAAAGCAGCGAAGTCCAACCGGCGATTTTTCAAAGGCGATTGGGTACCCTTTCTATGCGCCCCTCCCACCTTGATTGCCCAATTCGATTGTGCTGTGATAGGCTGAACGCAAACGGACGAGAGTAGTACCTGGAAGGAGCGTCCATTTTGAGTCGAAATGTAGCGTCGTACCTCAGGTCTTCACTCCCCGATCACCTGTACGCCCGGCTTCAGGATGTGACAGACGATTGGTCCGTACCTATCTTTGTGCGTAATCCCTACAACGGGGAGTTTGAATGCTTGCACGATCGGGTTCTTGCCGCTGATGAGGACAACGAGCTCATAGACGCCGTATGTATGGCATGCGAGCTCCTCACCAACGCCGTCGACGAAGACTTCTCCGACGATATAGCGATTGAGACGGACTCGGACCCGGCAGGCTCCGTCACCTTTGAATACCGTTTCTCCACAGAAGACGAAGAGGTTTTTCATGCCGTGCGTGCACGCCTAAAAGATTTGGCCGCTACCGATGCAGGCATCAGCGTAAAGTTCCAGAAGTATCCTGGGGGCAATCTGGCCATTGTAACGGTAACGTACGCACATACATTCGACTATCAACGCAAGAAAGACGCGATTGACTGGGTGCTTCAGATTGCGCGGAGACAGACCAAAGACGATCCCTTCAAGGGGAGTCGAATCTAATGGAAACAGCATCTGACGGCCGCGCGCCAAAGCGCATGAGAATCGTCTATTTCTTGTGACAAAGGGTTCGGTGAAAGGACATGTCGCAAGAAGCATTAGTGAACTTTTCTATGCTCGCGACGGTGGTTTTCTTGCTGGTGACCGCCCTCTTTACGATCGCTAGGGGCGCACTCGTCGCTGAGCGAAATGACCGGGTCGAACAGAAAATTGCAGCCGGTCTTGACAAGGCAGACAGCGTCACACAGACGATCCGAGAACTCAAGTCTCTCCTTGCGACGGCCGAAATGGGTATTCTGATTGGCCTCTTGGGACTTGGGTGGAACACCAGTCGGGTCGTTAGCTCATTCTCTTCGCTACAATCCGCTTACTCCCCGTTCATAATTCTTATTTCGTTTCTCGTCAGCGCATGTATCTACACCGCGCTCGCGGTTATTCTCCCGCGCAGTTCCGCCGCTTCCGCCACAAAGGGACGTTTAACGGGCGCAAGTGTTAAATGGACAGCGCTTTGTCAACCTCTCCTTTCTCCTGTTGTGAAGGGCGCCGAGCTCCTTGCCCAATTGCTATTGCGCCTTACGGGCCGCTACCACCAAGATGACCTGCAAGGAGTGTACGCGAACGGCGATCTAGCCGCACTCTCGCTTCGCAGTCACCGATACGGCGTACTCGGAGCGGCGCAGCGCGAAATCTTGTCAACCCTGTTTAACTTCCGCGAACGGAGAGCGCGTGACGTGTTGACAGCACAAAGTGAGATGGCTTGCGTCTATGGCTCCATGAGGGTCAGCGAGGCGCTCGAAGTAGTGCGCCAATTTGGTTTCACTCGCTATCCCGTCTGCGACGGCGTTAAGGATCGTGTCATCGGTACCATACATTATCGGGATCTCGTCGACGCAGCGGACGCCAACCCTCGACAATTCGTCACCGACGTGATGGACACGGCCCTCATGCTCTCCGAAAAACTGCCGGTCTCCGAAGTACTTAAAGAGATGCATGCTCGACGGGCGCACATAGCGATCATTCTCAACGATCACGACACGGTGCAGGGACTGTTGACCACGGACGACATTCTCCGAGAAATTTACGGTGAACAGGAGCCCAAAACGGACGCGCCAAAACTACAAACGCTCTCGCATGGCACCATTGAGTTTGATGGGACCCTCATCGTCGAGGAAGTCGAGGATGCGCTTGGTGTCGAGTTGGGTCACGCCGGATTGGAGACAATCGGCAGTTTTGTGTTCGGCCGGTTGGGACGCAAAGCACAGGAAGGTGACACGTTAAAAGTTCAAGGCGTGCTCTTTGACGTCTTACAAATGAAAGGGGCGCGCATCACACGGTTGCGCGCCCAACGTACTCGAGAGCTTCCACCTGATATGTAAGCAACTCCAAAAGCCCTAGGACGCTCTCACCACTTTAGGCCCATATTAGCTTTCGCTTCACGCAGCGTCTTTTGGGCGATGGCCCGCGCCTGTTCAGCGCCGTTTCGCAAGACTGCAAGCAGACCTTCTCGGTCCGCCAATAGCTCGGCGCGTCGCTCCCGGATCGGAGTGAAGACCGTAATGATACCCTCCGCGACGGCGTCTTTGAGATCGACGTACCGCAATGTTCCCGATTGGTAGTCGGTCCGAAACCGATTAACGTCGTCAGCCGAGCCAAACGCTTCTAATAACGCAAAAAGATTCTTCACACCCGGACTCATGGACTCTGCGTCCCCAGGAGGTCCGGCGTCGGTCACTGCACGGCGGACCGCTTTGCGTATCTCGTCGGGACCATCAGTGATACCCACGGCGCCACCCGGAATACTCTTTGACATTTTACTGGTTGGATCGGATAGAGCCATCACTCGCGGTGTCTTAGTGACGATCGCGTCCGCCTCTGGGAATGTCTCCCCGAAGTGGTGATTAAACTTGCGAGCGATGTCACGTGTCAATTCTACATGCTGCAATTGGTCGTCACCGACCGGAACCTTGTCAGCCTTGTACAGCAGTATGTCAGCGGCTTGTAGAATGGGATAGCATAAAAGACCGGCGCCTACGCTCTCCTGCTCCTGGCGGGCGGACTTCTCTTTGTACTGAGTCATCCGTTCAAGTAGGCCCAACGGGGTAATGCACGTAAAGAGCCACGACAACTCCGTGTGCTCAGGCACCATTGATTGCACAAAGAGGATCGCTTTGGAGGGATCGACTCCTGCCGCCAAAAGCGTGGCGGCAAGATCCAGCGTTCGCTCGGGCAGCTCTTGCGCTTCATATGAGACGGTGATGGCATGGTAATCCACGATACAAAAGATACTGTCGTATGTATGCTGCAACTCCACCCAATTGCGGATCGCTCCGAGATAGTTGCCGACGTGGATAGAGCCGCTGGGTTGAATTCCCGAGAAAATACGATGTTGCACTGTTTGTCTTACCTCCGGATACCCTAGGGCATGAGGTTCAAGGAGTACTCCCGCGCATCGCTTCACGCAAATTACGTCTCATGATATACTAGGTTAGGCGTAGGCGTCAACGCCGACGCAATTTTACCATCAATCATCGGAGGTGGCTGATTATTCGTAGAGGACCTCGTGTTTCAAGGGCCCCCCAACAGCGCGGGCCACGCATCAACCAACAGATTCGAGGTAAGCGCGTGCGGGTGATCGATCCCGAAGGAAACCAGTTGGGAGTCCTTACGCCCGAGGAAGCGTGGGATGCAGCCAGACGATTCAACTTAGACCTCGTAGAAGTCTCCCCCACTGCCCAACCCCCCGTGTGTCGCATTATGGACTTTGGCAAGTTTAAGTACGAGCAAAGTAAGCGGGAGCGGGAAGCCCGTAAAAACCAAAAGGTCGTTACGATCAAAGAGCTGCGCATGCGCCCTAAGATCGACGACCACGACTTCGAAGTAAAGGCCAAGAACGCCCGAAAATTCCTTGCGGAAGGCGATAAGGTTAAGGTATCGGTACGCTTTCGCGGACGAGAGATCGTGCATCAGGATCTTGCCCGGGAGAAGCTGCGGTCAATGGCCGAGGAGCTTTCCGAACTGGGCTCCGTCGAGAGTTATCCGCGGATGGAAGGGCGTCAGATGATTATGATTCTTGCGCCCACAACGAAGGGATAGCTGAGGGGATACACAAGGCTCTAAAAGGTAAAGGGACGCCGGAGGCGGATGATCAGCCTCCGGCGACGCTGTTTTCTGCAGGTTGCAGGCAAGCGCTGATGGGCGCCAACCTTCCAACGACCTCACGGAATTGTTCACCCGTGATCTTCTCACGCTCCAGCAACAAAAAGGCAACCTGCTGCACCTGATCCCGACACGCCTCGAGTTGGCGCGTCACGTATCGCTCCTGCTCTGTGACGATGGAACGCATTTCGTCGTGCAACACCTTGGGCGAGATCACATCCGGATCTACGACACCGAGGCCGGACATACCCGCGCCCACGAGTTGTTCGGCTAAGTCCATCGCCTGCCGCAGATCGCCAACAGACCCCGTGCTACGACTGCCAAAGAAGAGCTCTTCCGCGCAGGCGCCGGCAACGCACACGGCAATCTGGTCGAGAATCTCCTCTTTCGTTTGCAGATAGGGATCATCCTCGGGAGACTGCCGCATGTATCCGAGCGCTTTCCCGCGCGACGTGATGGTGATTGATGAGACCGAACAAGGCCTTACCATCTCGCTGATCAGCGCGTGCGCGGCCTCATGATGCGCAATACGTTCACGCTCTTCGTGCCGCGGCTTGCGATCGAGTCTCTCGCCCATCATCACCTTCTCGACAGCCTCTTTAAAGTCATCTCGGGTGATCTCGTTTCGCCCGTCGCGCATCGCCTGAATGGCCGCTTCGTTGACGGTACTCTCAAGGTGGGCTCCGGAGAACCCGTACGTCTCCCGCGCGACCGCTTCAAGGTCGACACTTGCCGCGATCGGGCGCCCACGCGTATGAATCTTGAGAATGTGGTGGCGACCGACGCGGTCCGGCAGATCGACCTGCACCGTACGATCGAAGCGCCCAGGTCGAAGCAGAGCGGGATCGAGCAGATCGGAACGGTTGGTGGCGGCCATCACCAGGACGCGCACAGTATCGTCCGTTCCAATTCCATCCATCTGCACCAATAACTCGTTGAGCGTCTGATCGTACTCCATGTGCCCGGAGTGTTGGCCGCGTTTCGCCCCGAGCACTTCAATCTCATCGATAAAGACGACGGCGCAGGATTTGCCGTCGCGCTTGGCCGACTCTTTCGCTTTCGTAAAGAGCTTGCGAACTCTTTGCGCGCCGACGCCGGCGTACACTTCCACAAACTCAGAGCCACTGGCTGAGAAAAAGACTGCGTTGGCGTAGTTGGCTGCCGCCTTGGCCAAAAGCGTCTTGCCGGTCCCCGGAGGGCCGGCGAGCAAAATGCCGCGCAGCGGACGAATTCCGAGGGCAGCCACCGACTCAACGTCGGTCACAAATTGGAGCGCCTCGAGGAGCTCACGCTTCGCAGAGTCTTGCCCTCCAATATCGTCAAAACGCACCTTTGTGCCCGCTTGGCGCACCCCTGGCGAGCTCCCCGTGAGCGAACGACTCATACCCTTGTTCTCCAGAACGTAGCGGAAAAAGAAGAAGATCCCCGCCAACAGGAGAAACGGTGTGATGTCAACACCCCACAAGGCCAGTAAGACCAGGAGTCCCGCGCTCGAACCGAGCAACACTTCCTTTACCACAGAGAAACCCCTCCCGTACTCTGGCGATCTGTAAGCCCCGCGACCTGGAGACGTGGTACAACTTCGTACAAGTAGTCATCGCCCTGGTGCAACTGCACAAAGACGTAGCGGTCTCCCACAAAGACACGGTGCTCCAACGCTGCGGATTCGGGAAGGCGTGTATCGATCTGATCCGCCATTGACGCGTATAATCCGGTGCTAATCCCTTCCTGGATCGTGAAGTGAATCATGTAATACGACCGGGCCAACTCGGGGGTCCGGCGATCTTTAAGGATGAGCCCACCGAAGGAAGTGCCCAGTTTTGCCTCGGCCAACTCCTCCAGCTCTTTGTATACCTTCTCAAGTTCGACGTCCGGCCCCAAGTGAGCCAGGACATCTTTGGCGCCGTCGCCGGAAGGTACTACTTCCAATGAAACGACTCCCGGCACTTCCTTGGCAACAGAGGCCAACGGATCGACGACTCCCTTTTGAAAGTAGAGCGACCGAGCCCCCAGTCCAAGAATGATGACGCCCGCGAAGACTGCGACTAAGAGGGACACTCTCAGTTTTCGCATGGTAAAAAAACGGCTCCCTTCACATCGAAGTCCCAGCTAAAGGGCTTAATTATTCTAACATATTCGGGACCTTCGAAGCACCCCTAGGGGCTCGGTAACCGCTGGAAGCCGTGCCGTTTACTCGGTGTCTTGCTCCCATCTCGACAGATCGATGGGTTTGATCTCACTCTCTTCGCTCAAGGATCGCCCACCCGAGACAAGGGCGGAGAAGGGGGGTTCATCGGTGCGCACAATTCCCATGCGCTTGTTCTTGTCATCAATCACAATAACGATGTCACCGCGCAATAGGGCTTTCTGAAGAATATCGATCCACTCTTCGACGCTCTGAGCCGGGTGGGTCTCGCTCATCTCCTTAGCCACACTCGTCACGACTGGCTCAACAATTGCTCTATCCATCAATGGAATATCCTCGGGCCGGACGTACCGCGTAATATCTTCCTTTTTCATTCCGCTCACCTTTTCTACTCATCGGTGTCGATCACCGCCTCAATAGTTTACCACGACAAACTCCACCCGAAGCGACCCTCGCCTATTGCGTTGCCTAGAATTGCTCCCGCAATCACATCGCTCAGCCAGTGCTGATCGAGGAGGACGCGCGACGCCGCAATCACGAGCGCCATTCCGTATGCTTCCTCGCTCCACTCAGGGCGCTTTTCGCTGATCGCCCCTGCGGCCGCGAACGCCAGAGAGGCGTGCCCTGACGGAAACGAATGGAACTCATCAAGCCATTCAATCCCCCGCAAACCTCGTTCACCTGTAAAGGGCCTCGGCCGACCGACTACCACCTTGACGGCATACGTGACGGCCCCTGTGGCGAGAATACGATTTAGGGCGCTTTGACCCAGTTCTGCGTCGGCCAGCCACAACGAGGCCACGACCATTGGTAGGCCCACGGGGCCGCCGACGAAGCTGAGCACTTCACTCGCGTGCTGAACGCCGGGCGCTCCCTCAACCAAGGAGCGCGCCCCCGCCCGAACCGAATCGTCGAACACCCATGCTGCGCCGAGCGCGAAAGCCTCCTGAGTCGAAAGTGGCATTCCGTCGCGTGCCGCACCGGCTACATTGGGCGCGTAAATCGACCCCGTGCACAGCGCGATGAGCGTGGCAAGAGCACATATAAAGCTCTTTCCCATGGAGTGGTGCAGGCCGCATTCCCCCTTTACGACCCACTTCCGCGATGGCGTACCGCTTCCTCCCCGCACACATAGCACAAACTTCCTGCTAGAGACAGCATAATTGGATGATCTCATGTCAAAAATTAGGACAGGAGGTATCCGGCATATGAAAGCGACTGGAATAGTGCGACGCATTGATGACTTGGGTCGCATCGTAATACCTAAAGAGATCCGACGAACGCTCCGGATACGCGAACGAGACGCCCTGGAGATATTCACCGATCGAGACGGCGAAGTGATACTCAAAAAGTACTCCCCAATCGCCGACCTCGAGGATTTCGCCCAGGAGTATGCGGACAGCTTATATGAGACAACCGGTCACGTAACCTTGATCACCGACCGTGATGCCTACATAGCCGTGTCAGGAGCCGGACGCAAGACTTACCTGGGCAAGGGGCTCCCCGATGAAATCACCGATGCCATGGAACGGCGGAGCGTTCTCAATACCAACTCCGGCGGCGAACGCTTGCCGATCTCCGGATTTGAAGACGCCCATCAACTCCTCGTTCCCATCCTCCACGACGGAGAAGTTGTCGGCTCAATTCTCCTGGCCTCTAAGGAGCGCGATTTGGGCGAATTGGAGACCACACTCTGCCAAACCGCGGCAGATTTTCTCGCCAAACAACTCGGTTGACGAATACTGAAATCCTGCTTACGGAGACGGGGCGGGGCGAGTGACGCGAATCGTTCACTTGCCTCGCCTCGTCTCCTTTTACTCGCGTCATCTCCTTTTATTTGTTAAATGGCTCTCACGTCCAAAGCGAATGTGACATAGAAATTCTTATGGAAAGAATGCATACTCCCACGCGCCTTTGAACAAACAATAGAACGAGACGGAGTTCGAAATCCAATTCTTCGAGAGGAGCATTTGGAATGCAACCCAAAGAGGGGTATTACGCTGCACTAGAGAGGCAACGCGTCGGCGAAGCGTCGGTGCGCAACCGTTTTGACGATGAGAAGCGCGCTGGGGAGCTGGATGCGTTGGAAGGACTCTACACCGAGGTCGGAATGAAAGCATTCACGGCATTTAACAATTGCCTTGATTGGTTGAGCCACCTCGGAGGCGGGCGATCGATGAGTCCGGGCTCCGAGGACGCGCTCAGAAAGGCGATCCAGGAGAGCGTCGTCCCCGCGCTGCGCGAGTTGCAAGACGACATAGCGGCCGTCCAAGAGCGGATCGGTAAGCTCGAAGGGAACATCGCGTCGCTTGAAGCCGGCATGCGGCGCATCGACAAGTTTACGCTCGAGGCGTTTCGCAATATAAAGGAGATCGAAGAGCGCTCACATGTGAACCACGAGCGTCTCCCTGCCTCATCCGAAATGCCTGCTGAATACCGGGGCCGATTGGCGAAAGAGGAAGCCGCTAGCTTGGCGCTGGAAGCTGCCCGTAGAATGAAATCTCAAGGGCGACGCCTCACACTGGCAGCCGTGGCGCGGGAAGCCGGTCTAAAATACGGTCAAATTGTGTATGCGTTTGGTAACAAAGACGGGTTTTTAGATGCGCTCCAGTCGGAGGCCGGCGAGCCGAGCGCCGATTATCCCGAAAACGCCAGCGCCTAAAGGGCTGGCGCCGCGGTGCCGATGGTTCGAGTTCTTGCATGGGATTTTGATCCATCGGCGCCGACCCCGGCGCTGATCGTCAACGCCAGAGATACTTTTGCGTACGAAGAAAATACTCTACTCCCGAGACGACCGTCACCGCTGCAGCGAACCACAGCAACGCCTCGCCAATTGAAAGCTCGACCAATAGCGCGACGATCGCTACGATTTGCGAGAACGTCTTTAACTTCCCCAACCGACTCGCAGGGATAATGACGCCTTCCGACGCTACCACGATCCTCAATCCCGAGACCGCAAACTCCCGTCCCAGAATGATCATGGCCACCCACGATGAGATCTCACTCAGCTCTACTAGCGCGAGCAGTGCAGAGCAAACGAGCAACTTGTCAGCGATGGGGTCAATCAACTGACCAAACTTTGTAATCTCTTTACGGGCCCTGGCAACGTACCCATCAAGTCCGTCTGTAAATGCAGCCAGGACGAATACTGCCACTGCCCAAAGCTCACCCGTTCGAGCCAACAGCAACGACATAAAGACAGGGATTAGGAAGATACGGCCCAATGTTAATGCCGTCGCCAACGTCATTCTCTCCCCGCTCCCTTACCTTGAGCATTAATTACCATATCATCATAACACATCCCCAACTCCGTGCACAGAATACACGTAACTCTCGACAGCTGCACAAAGATGGAGGAGGATTCCAAGGGGGCAACCCGAACCCAGTACCGGGTGACCAACCGCCAAACCAAACACGCGAAAAGCCGATACTCACAGGGACGTCGACCCATAGCGTCGATGTTGACAGTGCCCAGGTCGAGCAGTATAATAGGTCACTGGAAATGGTAATACTTTCGGGTTCGCGTCCGGCAGAGCGGTTGCACGATCGCATGCCGGTTTTTAAAGCGGCGGTTTGTGAAAAACGTCATTATGTCCGCGTGGGAGGCCCGGGCCGTGCTTGAGCAATACACAGACGTAGCAGCTTTTTTTATCGTCGGCGCGCTTTTTATCCTAATCACGATGGTTGCAGGGCTCATTTTTCGCCCCAGCAATCCCTACCCCGAAAAACTCGCCACGTACGAGTGCGGCGAGATTCCCGTGGGCGGGGGCCAAATCAAGTTCCATATCCGTTACTACATCTTTGCGCTGGTCTTCGTCGTCTTCGACGTCGAGACAGTCTTCCTGTATCCATGGGCGCTCATTCTTGAGGAGATGGGCGTGTTTGCGTTTGTTGTGATGCTCCTCTTTATCTCAACCCTCATCGAAGGGCTCGTGTACGCATGGAAGAAAGGGGTACTCCGATGGGTTTAATTGACCACGAAGAACTTCCAGGTGTCGTTACGGTGCCTTTGCGCCGCCTTGTGAGTTGGAGTCGCAAGTCGTCTCTTTGGTACCTCCTGTTTGGTATTGCATGCTGTGCGATCGAAATGATGGCTACGGGAGCCTCCCGTTACGACTTCGACCGCTTCGGTATGATTTTTAGGGCCTCTCCTCGCCAGTCCGACCTCATGATCGTCCCCGGCACGATCAACGAGAAGATTGCGGATCGTGTCAAAGTGCTTTACGACCAAATGGCGGAACCACGCTGGGTGCTGGCTATGGGCGGGTGCGCCGTAAACGGCGGGCCGTACCACGGTGAGTACAACATTGTGGACGGCGTCGACAAGGTAGTCCCAGTCGACGTGTACGTCCCCGGTTGTCCGCCAAGACCCGAAGCGCTGATGCACGGCGTCATGAAGCTTCAAGAGAAGATTGCCCGCGAGGGCGCCGGTCGTCCGGTGCGGGTGTAACTCCAAAGATTATTTCCAACCTTGATCGCCGACGGCGGGCTTTACCAGCCCGCCGCTCCGCTGTCCGCTCGTTTTTTTGCATGCGATGTGAGTGATCAAGAGAGTTGAGAAGGGCAAGGAGCGCCCGAGGAATTTGGGGGTGGCCCACGTGGCAGATGAAGAGAAGTTGAACGAGCAGCAGTCCGAGAATGGAACCGAGAGTGCAACAGACGAATCCACCCAGGCAGAGACCGAACGTCCATTGCCTCCCCTCATCCGCAGTGTGATCGACGCTGTGAAGAGAGAGTATCCAAGTCTCGATCCACAGGCTCGAGACGACGATTGGGTCGAAGTGTACGTCGATCGCGAGCAGTGGCACGATGTCGCGCTTGGATTACGGGACAAGCTCGGCTTTGACTACTTGAGCCTCCTCTCCGGTGTCGATTACCAGGAGAATGGTTTTCAAGTTGTCTACCACCTGATCGCAATCGACTCGAACAAGAAGATTGTCGTCAAAGTGAATGCGCCGGAGCGTGACGAGCCGACCGTGCCCTCCATTATGGACGTGTGGCCCACGGCTAATTTTCACGAACGAGAAGCGTGGGACATGTTCGGCATTCGATTCAGCGGTCACCCGGACTTACGGCGTATTCTGATGCGTGAAGACTGGGAAGGTCACCCGTTGCGTAAGGACTACGTTGACGACCGCGTTCCACGCGAACGCCAGACTCGTGAGACGTACGCCGAGGCACAGAGCCTCCTCAACCGCCAACGGTCCGAAGGCATCAATCACTAGGTCAGCGTATACCGCTCACCCAGGAGGTGGGTTTATCACCATGGAACAGTCAGAGAGAGTAGAGCCCAGATCAACCGAGGCTACCGAAGGCGACGTCACCCGTCGTACCGAAGAGCTCTTTATCAACATGGGTCCGCAACACCCCAGTACCCACGGAGTATTGCGCGTCCTAGCCAAATTTGACGGCGAAGTTGTCTCAGAAGCCAAAGCCGACGTCGGATACCTCCATCGGTGCTTTGAAAAGATTGCGGAGAAACGACAACTCTTTCAGGTGATTCCCTACACGGATCGCACCGACTACCTCTCCGCGATCACCAACGAACTCGTCTTTTGTATGGCGATCGAGAAGTTAATGGATATTGAGGTGCCTGTTCGCGCGCAATACATTCGCTTTATTGTCACTGAGCTCCAGCGAATCGCGAGCCACTTGATTTGGTTCGGCACCTTCGCCCTAGACTTGGGAGCAACGACCGCTTTCCTGTACGCCTGGCGCGAACGTGAGCGTCTCCTCGACATCTTTGAGTCGATCACCGGCGCTCGCATGCTCTATAACTATGTCCGAATGGGCGGCGTCCGAAACGATATTTTTGATGGATTCGAGAATACCGTTGAGACGTTTCTCAAGGACCTAGAGAAACGCATTCCCGAGTATCACGAACTCGTTACAGGCAACCGCATCTTTGAGGCGCGCACAAAAGGCGTCGGCGTCGTCTCTCGTGAAGACGCCATTGCCTACGGCGCGAGCGGCCCGGTCTTACGCGCGTCGGGAGTCAATTACGACGTGCGAAAAGTGGACCCGTACCTCGTCTACGACCGCTACGATTGGGATGTTCCTGTGCGACCGGAAGGCGATGTGTTCGCCCGCTATATCGTACGAATGGAAGAAATGTACGAGAGCATCAAACTCGTGCGCCATGGCTTGGCCGATCTCCCCCCCGGCGACTTCGTGGGAGATGTGCCGCGACGCATCAAGCTAGAAGGAGACGCCTATGCCCGCGTCGACTCGCCCCGAGGCGAAGTTGCGTGTTACCTGGTGGGCGACGGCTCCGACCAGGCATACCGCCTAAAGTGGCGCTCACCGTGTTTTGTCCATCTGCAGATGCTAGATCTCATGGGCAAAGGCGGACTCGTTGCCGACTTGGTAGCGAGCATCGGCAGCCTGGACATCGTCATGGGTGAGGTGGATCGTTGATGGCGATCAATATCTTTACGTTCCTGCACAATTTCATCGTTGGGAGCCTCGGCTGGCCGGAATGGGTGTACAACATCGCGGCCGGGGCCGTCAAAGCCCAATTTGTGCTGGTCTTTATCCTGCTAAACGTCCTCTTTCTCGTTTGGCTAGAACGTAAAGTAAGCGGCCACATTCAACAGCGAATGGGTCCCATGCGCACGGGTTGGCACGGAGCTTTGCAAACACTGGCCGACGTGCTTAAGCTTATTTCCAAAGAGGACATCGTACCCGAAGGCGCCGATCGACGAGTCTTTGCACTCGCTCCGATTGTCGCCTTCGCCCCCGCAATGGCGGTGTACGTCGTCATCCCGTTTGGGCCGACGCTCATCGCTCAAGACCTGAACATTGCGCTCGTCTACATTGCCGCCATCTCGTCATTTATCGTCATTTCGATATTGATGGGCGGTTGGAGCTCCAATAACAAGTGGTCACTCCTTGGCTCCATGCGTGCAGCGGCGCAGCTTATCAGTTACGAAATCCCTCTGGTGATCTCGATCGTTGCCGTGGCGATGCTCGCCGGCTCACTTAGCCTCCAAGAGATTGTCCACGCTCAACAATCGAGTTTTTGGTACATCTTCGTACAGCCTCTGGGATTCATAGTCTTTGCCGTTGCTACACTTGCCGAGCTAAACCGAGCTCCCTTCGACCTTCCCGAAGCCGAGTCCGAGCTTGTCGCCGGGTATCAAACCGAGTACAGTGGCATGCGCTGGGCGATTTTCATGCTCTCTGAGTACGGATCGCTTATCTCCGCTTCCGCAATTGCCGCGACTCTCTACTTCGGCGGCTGGAGTGGACCCAGCTTTTTACCGCCCGTCGTGTGGATCTTGATGAAAGTTTATATCTTCATTTTCATCGCCATGTGGGTGCGGTGGACCTTCCCCCGCATTCGGGTTGACCAACTTATGGATGTGGGTTGGAAAGGGCTTGTGCCCCTCTCACTCCTAAATTTGGTCATCACTGGCATCTACGTGATCAGTCGGTAAAGCGGGGGGTTCGCGTTTTCAACCCTTCTACAGCACTCTAAGACGTTACCTGAAGGGAGTGGTCGCTCATGGGTCGCTATTCGATGGAGATTGCCGAAACCACGCGAATTACGATTGCGGAGGTGCAACCATCCATCACCGTGCGCTACCCGGAGGTACGACTTGATTTTCCGATCGGTTACCGCGGGATCCCCGAGCTCCTCTGCGATACCGACACGGAGACCATCAACTTTGGTATCAAGACTGGGGGCGAGATTACCCGATGACGGTGACAGATTGGGCCTTTATCATAATTGCGGCGCTTACTCTGGTTTCGGCCTACCGAGTGGTGATGAGCCAGAAAGTGATGCACGCCGCCCTATGGCTTGGCGCCACGTTCCTCGGAGTGGGCGGTATCTTTCTTATTATGGGCGCCGACTTCTTGGCGGCGGCCCAGGTGCTCATCTACGTTGGCGCCGTGACAACGATTATTATCTTCGGCATCATGCTCTCCGCAGTCGAAGACCTGCGGGGTAAGATTGACGGTTCTATGTGGAAGCGCTTGGCGACTCAGTTTGCCTCGCCTCGCCATGGAATCCTTGCCCTGGCGGCAGCCGGAGGAGTTGCGCTCGCCTTACTCCTCTTGTTTGGTCGCAGCGTATGGCCGTCCGCCCCCGCGCTCCAGGACGTCAACACGGCGAAGCTCCTGGGTGAGGCACTCTTTGGAACGTACGTCGTCCCCTTGGAGATCGCATCGCTCGTACTACTTGTGGCGTTGATTGGGGCCATCGTACTTGCCATGAGGGAGGAACCGCACAAATGACACTCTCACTCCCCGTCGTTTTGGCGGTCAGCGCCGTGCTCTTTGGAATCGGCGTTTACGGGGCGTTGACCCTACGTAATGCCATTCGCATTGTAATGTGCGTCGAACTTATCATGAACAGTGTGAACATCAACCTTGTCGCATTCAGTCGGTACGTTGCTCCGGACCCCACTGTCGGGCACATTTTTACGATATTTGTGCTTGCCGTCGCGGCGGCGGAGACGGCGATCGGACTTGCGATTATCTTGATGATCTCGCGGCAGCGCTCACACATCGACATTGAGCGCATCAACTTGCTGAAATGGTAGGTGGCATCAGATGGCAGAGTTAGCATGGATTGTGCCGATCCTACCCTTGGCGTCCTTTCTGATCATTTCGTTCGTTGGTCAGAAAGTGAAGGGCGACGGGGACAAGGTTGGCATTGCGGCCCTTTTAGGCGCCTTCATCCTATCCCTAATGGTCTTCTCCGACGTCATGGCAGGTGCCCGTGCAGCAGGTAGCTTCGTGTGGGGATTTGTCGGGGATATTTCGGTCCGGCTCGGCTACCAAGTCGACCCGCTCTCCGCCACGATGCTCCTGGTTGTCACCCTCGTCAGTCTGTTGGTGCACATCTACAGTCAGGGCTACATGCACGGAGACGCCAGGTACAAGCGTTATTACTCAGTCCTCTCGCTCTTTACTGCGTCAATGTTGGGCTTAGTCCTCTCTGACAACCTCCTCGGACTATTTATCTTCTGGGAGTTGATCGGTCTTTGTTCGTACCTCCTCATCGGACACTGGTACGACCAAGATGGCGTCCCTCAAGCCGCGATGAAGGCCTTTATGACTACCCGAGTCGGCGATATCGCCATGCTGATCGGTATCATGGTAATATTCTTCGAGACCCGATCGTTTCAGTTTGGGGAGATCGCCGATGCAGTGCACACCGGAGCTCTATCAGGAACCACCCTGGCAGTCGCCGCCTTGCTCATCTTTGGCGGCGCCGTGGGCAAGTCGGCTCAGTTCCCGCTCCACACGTGGTTGCCGGATGCTATGGCCGGCCCGACTCCGGTCTCCGCGCTGATCCACGCCGCGACACTGGTCGCTGCGGGAGTTTACTTGGTGGCTAGATCATTTGATCTCTTTGCCGCCGCCGAGAGTGCCATGCAGGTGGTGGCCTGGGTTGGTGCATTTACCGCCATTTTTGCGGCCAGCATTGCCTTAGTGGTCATCGACATCAAGCGCGTCCTTGCCTATTCGACGCTGAGCCAACTCGGATTCATGGTTGCCGCTTTGGGCGCGGGGGCGTACACGGCCGGCTTCTTTCACTTAGTCACCCACGCCGTCTTTAAGGCGCTCCTTTTCTTGGCCGCCGGTAGCGTGATGCACGGTGTCCACACACAGGATATGCGGGAGATGGGCGGTCTCCGTAAAAAGATGCCGACTACCTTTTGGACCTGGATGATCGGCAGCGCGGCTCTCGCCGGCATCTACCCTCTCGCCGGCTTCTGGAGCAAGGATGAGATTCTACTCTCGCTTCATGAGACATCGGCGAGTGGAATCTTTTGGATACTCGTGATCGCTTCTGTCATGACAGCGTTCTACATTGCTCGGGCCACAATCTTGACGTTCTTCGGCGCCCCGCGTAACAAGAAGCTGTTTGACCATGCCCACGAGTCTCCGACCGTCATGACTCTGCCGATGATCGTCTTGGCAACCTTGGCCGTGGTGGTTGGCTTCGTCAACTCACCTCACATGGGCTACTGGTTCTCGGAGTTCGTGTTCTTCGAACACGCCCACGTCCCCCCATCGTCTTCCTTTGTGGTCACCTTGGCCACTCTGAGCTGGATCGTGGGAATTGCGATTGCCTTCGCGATGTATCGCAGGGGTCTGCCAGACGAGGCTCTCCTTCGTCGTAGCGGCATGAGTGGGATCTGGACTGTACTACACAACAAGTATTATGTCGACGAAGTGTACAACGGCGTCTTCGTGGGCGGCACGGTGGCAACAAGCCGAGCCACGGGCGAGTTCGACACCGAAGTGATTGACGGCGCAGTGAATGGCGTCGGAGCGCTCTTCAAGTCGGGCAGCTCGGTGCTGCGGAGGATACAGACAGGGCTGGTTCAATCTTACGCCCTGACCCTCTTCCTGGCGGTCGTCCTCGGCTTGGTCATCTTCGCCATAGGAGGTTAACAAACGTGGTGCTCTCAAGCATAGTCTTTATTCCCCTCATCGGGAGCCTCATCGCTTTGCTGATTCCCAAAGAACGAAGCCACGCCCATCGCACCTGGGCCTTGGCCGTCTCCCTCCTGTCGCTCGCATTAGCGCTTGGGCTGTGGGGACCCTTCGACTCGACGCAGTCGGGAATTCAATTTGAAGAGCTGCGTAACTGGATTCCCAGCCTTGGAATCAGTTACCATCTGGGCATTGACGGAATCAGCTATCCGCTCATCTTAATCACGGGCGTCGTCAGCGTTTTGGCGATCGTCGCCTCGTGGGAGATCGAGCGCCGCTCAAAAGAGTTCTTCGCTTGGATGCTCGTCTTGCAGACGGCGATGTACGGAGTCTTTGTGGCCCTTGACTACATCCTCTTCTTCTTCTTCTGGGAGCTCCTACTGGTGCCGATGTACTTCCTGATCGGCATTTGGGGAGGGCCACGCCGGGAGTACGCCGCCCTGAAATTTTTCATTTACACCTTCGTGGGTAGCGCGTTTATGTTGATCGGCATTTTGGCCACGTACTTCAAAGCAGGCCTTGGTACGTTCAGTATCCTCGCTATCGCGGAACAAGGGGTTTTCAATCCCACGTTTCAATACTGGGCGTTCCTTGCCTTCTTCCTCGGCTTCGCGGTGAAGGTGCCAATCTGGCCGTTCCACACCTGGCTGCCGGACGCTCACGTGGAAGCCCCAACCGGTGGTTCGATGATTCTGGCGGGCGTCATGCTGAAAGTAGGCGCTTACGGGTTCTTCCGTATCGTGCTGCCGACCTTTCCGGCCGGAGCCGATACGTTTAAATGGTTACTCGCACTCTTGGCTGTGATCAGCATCATCTACGGCGCTCTTGCGGCGATGGCGCAAAAAGACCTCAAGAAGATGGTGGCCTACTCGTCCGTGAGCCACATGGGCTTCGTTATCTTGGGAATTGCAGCCGCAGCCGGCGCCGTGGCGCAGAGCCAAGGCGTCACTGATCCGAGTGGTGTCGCTGCCCTCATGTCGAACGGCCAGATGGCATTAAACGGTGCCATGTACGTGATGATCTCGCACGGGCTCATCTCTCCCCTCCTCTTCTTCCTGGTCGGGAGCGTCATCTATGAGCGATCCCACACGCGCATGATGGACGAAATGGGTGGCTTCTACACAAAGATCCCGATCATTGCGACGATCCTGGCATTCGCCGCTTTCGCGAACCTTGGGCTTCCCGGATTGTCCGGTTTCGTCGGCGAATTCTTCACTCTCGTCGGGGCCTTCCCGCTCTTCCGAACCGACGTAGTGATTGCAGCGATCGGCTTAATTCTGACGGCAGGGTATCACCTGTGGATGTTGCAGCGAGTGCTGATGGGTACGGTCAAAAACGAAGACGAGAAGTACCCCGATCTCTCTGGTCGAGAGGCGGCCGTCGGAGTGCCGCTGATGCTTCTCATCGTGCTCCTGGGCGTCTATCCCGCCCTTGTGCAATCACTCATGAACTCGTCGGTTAGCGAGCTCATGATGAAATTGGGAGGTATGTAAGAATGAATTACTCCCTACTTCTACCGGAGTTAATCCTTGCGGTCCTGGGACTCCTTCTCATCACCGTCGACCTGGCGTCGAACGAGAAACGCACCGTTGCAGCGGTCGGTGTGGTGGGTACGGCGGCCGCCCTCATCGCGACACTAGGTCTGTTCGGCCAGCGAACCGACATTTGGAACGGCACCATTCGCGTCGACGACTTCGCGGCCTTCTTTAAGGTGATCTTCCTGACTATCTTGGGACTCGTCTTCCTCTTCTCCAGCGAGTACTTGGAGAAGCGCGAGGTGAAAGCCGGAGAGTTTTACATCCTGGTCACCTTTGCCTCCCTTGGCGCGATCCTGATGGCCAGTTCGTTTAACTTGATCACTATTTACCTCGGCCTCGAATTGCTCACGCTCTCATCGTACGCGCTGACCGGAATGCTTCGCAACGATTCGCGCTCGAGTGAAGCTGCGTTGAAGTTCTTTCTCGTAGGAGCGCTCACTTCCGGCGTGATACTGTACGGCCTCTCGCTCCTATACGGGTTGAGTGGCTCGGTCTACCTACCCGAGATCGGTCAGGCGGTGGCGCAAACGCCAAACCCGGCGCTCCTCTCCATTGCGACCGTGCTCGTCCTTGCCGGATTTGGATTCAAGGTGGCGGCTGTACCGTTCCATATGTGGGCCCCCGATGCGTACGACGGAGCGCCTACACCCGTCTCCGCCTTCTTAATTACGGCGTCTGAGGCCGCTGGATTTGCGGCACTTTTGCGGATCCTCATGGTTGGCCTTGCCCCAGTACAAGAACAATGGCAATTGGCCCTCGCCGTGTTGGCTGCGGTCACAATGACGTACGGCAACATCACAGCGATCTCCCAGACGCGCACCAAGCGCATGCTGGCTTATTCGGCCATTGCTCAAGCCGGCTATGTGTTGGTGGGGCTGACTGTTGCCACTCAGGCGAGTGTATCAGCGGTCCTCTTTTATCTCTTCGTCTACGCGCTCATGACGCTCGGTACCTTTGCTGTTGTCATTATGCTCAGCAATCACGTGCCGAGCGAGGAGATCGAGGACTTCAAGGGGCTCGCACAGCGCTCGCCGGGCTTTGCTCTAGCGATGAGTATCCTCTTGCTCTCACTGGTTGGAATACCGCCCACCGCCGGCTTCTTAGGTAAATTCATCATCTTCCGATCGGCGGTCGATGGTGGCTTCCTCTGGTTAGCGCTTCTCATGGTGCTCAACTCCGTTGTCTCGGTACCGTACTACTTTGGGATCATTCGGAACATGTTCCTCCAGGAGGCGGAGCAACCCGCCCGTCTACCAACCCGACTGGGTGTCAAGGTTGCGCTTGGGATCAGTGTGGTAGGAGTCTTCTTGCTGGGGATCTTCCCAGAGCCGTTGGTGAACTTGCTGGCGGCCGTGCGCCTGATTCCGTAAGAGGGTTCACAACGAACAAGGCTTCAACGAGTAAAAGCCCAACCGGCCAAGCGGGTCCAGAAACCCCGCTACTCGGTTGGGCTTTTTCATTGCTCTCCGTGACTCGTTATCTTCGTGACCCGTCGCTTTCGTGGACCCGTCGCTCTTGATTACTCGTGGTAGGTGACGGTACTATGGCGGTCCCTCAAGTCATCCCGCACAGTGTGGCTAGAGAGCGGTACCCCGACCAAGTAAGCAGCCCTCGAGATCATATGAGCCCCTACCGGGTTTGAGATGAACAAGAACGCGATTGCGCCGAGTTGTTTCACAGATAAGGTGGGTGTAAAGCTCGAAAAGTAGACGACGGAGGCCGCCAGGATACTCACTACTCCCAACGTCGAGCTCTTGGTGGTGGCGTGCAATCGATTGTACACATCGGGCATCCGAATGAGTCCAAGTGTCCCTACTGCGACGAAGAACGTGCCGATGAGAATCAGGAGACTAGTCACGCTCTCGATCAATGATGACACCCTTCACGATAAATTTGGCGATCACGACCGTCGCCAAAAAGGAAAGAATGGCGATTACCAGCGCGGAATCCAAAAAGGCAAGGCTCTGCACTTTCACCGAGTAGACGACGATGGCTGCCACCGAGTGCACTGTGACGCTGTCGAGCGCCACGGCCCGATCTGCGACCGTAGGTCCGACTATCATGCGATAGATTGCCAGCAACAAGGAGATGGCTAGCACGATTAAGGCGAACGTGGTGACCCACTCGATCATCGTCCGGACACCCCCAGTACCAATGCTTCAAATCGTCGCTTGGTCGCCATGAGGCCGCCCGGCACCGACTTGGGGTCATCCAAATCAATCACATGAACGTACAACGATTTACGATCCTCCGAAACGTCGATAGTCAGCGTCCCGGGTGTGAGGGAGATCATGTTCGCCACCGTCGTGATTTCGGCGTCCCCCGTCACTTCCAGTGGCACCGTTACAACCCCTGGCCGAATCGAAATACGCGGTGAGAGTACAATCGCCGCCACTTGGAAGGTAGACTTAACTTGCTCCCACAACAAGACGAGCACCAGCTTTATCGCGGCGACGACCCGCCAGACATACAACCCCTCCCCCCGGCTCCGTTCAAAGAACCAGAGGACGACACCACCGACCAGATACCCTACGACGAGGTTTTTGAGCGAGAAGTCGTCGGAGAGTAGCACCCAAGCAAGCATCAAGATGAAGTGAAAAGCGATTTGTGACGACATGTACTTCGACTCCTTCGTCGCTTCCTCAAACGGTCAAGTTACGCTCTCGGCCCCAGTACTGCCTCGATGTACGTGTTCGGATTCATCAATTGGGCGGCGCCTTGCAACGTAAATTCGACAAAGGCCTGCGCGCCCAGTCCCATCACGGCGCTCACCAGGACCAAACTCGCAGCAGGAACGAGATAGGTTCGATACTTGGTGGTGCTCACAGGCTCCACGCTGTCAGAAGCAGGGGCTTCGCCCCAAAACGCCCCCCGGAAAATCTGTATCATGGAGTAAACGATAAGAAGGCTGACGCCCAGCGCGACGGCGACCATTCCGTACTCACCCGCCTCGATGCTCCCCTGAATCAGCACGAACTTGCCAAAGAAGCCGCTAAAAGGTGGGACGCCTGCCAAAGAGAGTGCACCAACAAAGAAGAGTCCAGCGAAGCCGGGATACAACGTCTTAATTCCACGTAACCGCTGTAGATTTGTCGATCCCATCAATTGCTGGGAGACGCCTGAGAGCAAGTATAAGGCGGTCTTGATTATAGTGTCGTGTGCTAGGTAGAAAAGACTACCGGCTAGCGCAAACGGTGTAAAAATGCCTAGACCCATGAGCATATACCCAATGTGACTGATGACGTGGTATGAGATGATGCTACGGATGTTGGTTTGCGCGAGGGCGCCAAGGACACCGATGATCAAGGTGAGTCCCGAAATCCATAAGATCAACGAGTGTGTTATAGATGGGCTTTGCACAAAGATGAGCGTAAAGACCCGTATAAGCGCGTACACCCCTACCTTGGTCAGAAGGCCCCCAAAGATCGCTGCGACTGCAGGGGGCGGCGCATCGTAGGAGCGGGGTAACCAGAAGTATAGTGGAAAGATAGCCGCCTTAATTCCAAAGACAACAAGGAAGACCAAAGCAATCGCTACCGTGAGTCCTTCGTTGGACACGTCGGCCACTCGCACGGCGAGATCAGCCATATTCAGCGTTCCCAAACTCGCGTATACGACGGCCACACCAACCAAAAACAGCGCAGAAGCCAGGACGTTAATGATCACATACTTGAATCCTTCTTGCAGTTGTCCTGGTTCGCCACCTAACGTGAGCAGTATGTACGACGAGATGAGCATCACTTCGAACCACACGAAGAGATTGAACAGGTCGCCCGTGAGGAATGAGCCGTTCAATCCCATGAGCAGAAACTGAAAGAAGGCGTAGTAATAATACTCTTCTCGCTCTTTGTCCAACGAAAGGAATGACGTGAGCAACACCGGGATGGCTACGAGTGTGCTTAAAACGACCATCATCACACTAAGGAGATCGGCGACGAAGATGATACCGTACGGAGCCGCAAATGCACCTACGCTCAACGTCTGTATCCCATCGCGCCACACCGCCGAAGCCAAGTAAAGCGCAAGAAAGAGCCCTCCAACGGCAGAGAGTATGGAGATCGTGCGCTGCCAGCGAATGCGGCGCCCCAAAATAATGAGTAGGATGCCCGTGATCATCGGAAGGATTATCGGAAATGCGATTGCGTTACTGTTCACCTAGTCGACTCCTCTTAGTCGCTGCAAATCGTCCGAACCTCGGGATTGGTATGTGCGATACGCGATCACTAGCATAAGCGCGGTCGTAGCAAAACCTATCACGATCGCCGTCAGAATAAGGGCTTGCGGAAGGGGATCCGTCACAGGAACCAACGCCCCCCCTTTTTCGAGCAGTGGCGGTCCTCCCCGCTTTAACTTGCCGGAAGTGAGCAACAGTAGATTGACTGCATGCGAGATGAGCGAAGTCCCCAAAACCACACGCAAGAGACTCCGTTGGAGGAGCAGATAGACGCCTGAACCAAAGAGGAGACCAACGGTAAGAATGGCAGCTAACTCCATACAAACACCCTTTAAAGTTTCTCGCTGGCGTCGCCGGATTCGATCGGCTCGACTGCCGTCACCGGATCAGGCTCGGGTGACAACCCAAGTCCCATCTCTTCCGCGATGGTGAGTATAATCCACTTGCTGACGCCCACGACGACGAAGTAAACTCCGAGGTCGAAGATGAGCGCGGTGGCCAACTCTACATGGCCAAAGAAGGGCAGGTCGAAGTGCCCAAACACCTGATCAAGGAGAGGAGCGCCGAAGAGCGTTGGAACGATCCCCGTGCCTACAGCGAGGGTGAGACCCCCCGCGATAAGATACGACTCGCGGATCGGGACGAGTCGCTCGGCGTAACGCACGTCAAAAGCCACGGCTTGCAAGACGATTGCGGCCGCCGTGAGGAGACCGGCAATGAAGCCGCCCCCCGGTTCGTTGTGCCCCCGTAGCAGAAGGTAGACGGCGAACAGAGTCATGAGGAAGAGATGGACTCGGGAGACCGTCCTTAAAATGAGTAGGTTCATCAACGGCTCCCCCCTTCATCCGCGTCACTCGACGCCGACTGGGATGTCGAGCTCATTTGTGGTCGCAAACGCACCAGCGCTCGCACGCTAAGCGCCGCGATTGCGAGGACGGTGATCTCTCCCATTGTATCGACGCCGCGGAAGTCCACAAGTATGACGTTGACGATGTTGCTGCCGCCACCTAAGGGGAGGCTGTTGTCGACGAAGTACGAACCGATGCTCGTAGGGGTGAAGTTTCCAATGGCGACTGCCGCGAGCGCTGAGACCACCACGCCCGATCCCACAGCGACAGCGAGATTCATTCCCCTATGCGCCGGCGAGACATCCTCCCGTTTCATGATGGGAAGGTTCGCGAATGCAAGCAGGATGAGGACGGTCGAAATCGCCTCGACCATCAGCTGAGTCAGCGCAAGATCGGGAGCCTGTAAAAAGACGAACAGGAGCGCCATCGACGCGCCGACACTGCCTAACGCGATAAGCGCCGCAAGACGCCGCTTGAACAGAATGACCAGGAGGGATCCGACTCCAATCATGAGAAGGACGACACCTTCCCACAGTTGAATCGGAGCTAGATCGAAGCGCACGCCTCCACTCCAGGCGCGCGCCACCCCATATCCAATGAGGAGCACTGTCGCCATCATTGTAAAGAGGATATAATCCCGCAAGAACCCGGTCATGTGCCCGCGGTTCAAACGCTCGGACCAAGCGTGCAAGCCTCGTAGGAGGCCTTCGTAGATGGCGTTGGCACTCCAGGATTTAGGCGTGTACGCCAGAAGAGCGCGCAGTCGATCCCGGATTAGGTAGACGATGAGTCCGACGCCCAGTGCGATTACGCTCATGAAAAGCGGCGTCCCGATCACTGGTATGTTATGCAAGTGAGCATGGGTCGCTGTACCCAGTACCGCGCCGGCTGCTGCGGCATACAACGGTGACTCAAGCGGGAACGGATAAACCCCCAAGAGTATCACGAGACCGCAAAGGATCGCCGGTCCGACGAGCATCGGTAGTGGCGGATCGTGAGCGCGAGTGATACTCTCCTGGCCCGATGCATTGTCTGCGGCATGCTCCGTCGGCGGGCGAAAGAGGATCCGGTGGGCCAAGATCAACGAGTATGCAGTCGTAAAGACGCTCCCCAGCACAGCTAATATGGCGAAGCTCCAGGTCCACACATTGGGTCCGTACGGTGGGTGTAGTAACGCCTCAAAGATTAACTCCTTGCTCACAAATCCATTGAGCGGCCACACTCCCGCCATTGAGAGCGCCGCAATCATCATGAGCGCCGACGTAATCGGCATTCGTCGCCAAAGTCCGCCGAGCCGATCGATATTGCGCGTGTGCGTTTCGTGGTCGATTATTCCCACCAGCAAAAAGAGGGCGCCTTTAAAGGTCGCATGATTGATGATGTGCGCAGCTCCCGCCAACGCTGAAACATCACTGCCTATTGCGAACATCGGTAAGATGAGTCCGAGTTGGCTCACCGTTGAGAATGCCAATAGCGCCTTGAGATCGATCTGGCGAATCGCCAGGATTGCCGCAAACGCGACGGTGAGCGCGCCGGCGCCCGCGACCCCGTAGTACCACAACTGGGTGCCGCCGAGCAGGAGCGACATCTTGGCGATTAGAAAGATACCGGCCTTGACCATCGTGGCCGAATGGAGGTACGCACTCACGGGGGTTGGAGCCGCCATAGCGGCTGGCAGCCAAATATGAAACGGTACCTGCGCCGACTTGGTAAACGCGCCCAAAAAGATCAGAAGCACGGCCGGCAGGTAGTAGGGGCTGCTCTGCACGACCTGGCGATTGGCCACCAGCTCCCGGAAGTCGTAGGAGCCTCCAGCTGCAAAGAGCAGCACGAACCCTGCCAGCAGGGCGAATCCTCCGAGCACGGTGATCAATAGCGATTTGAGTGCGCCGTCCCGTGATTCCGCCCGGGAGTGCCAGAAACCGATGAGCAGGAATGAACTCACACTCGTGAGCTCCCATGAAATGTAGAGGAGCGCCAGGTTTTCGGAGAGGACGACTCCGATCATCGCACCCATAAAGAGCAGGATGTAGACGTAAAACTTCGAGAGGTCTTCGCGGGCACTCAGATAGTAGATTGAGTACAAGACAACAAGAGCGCCAATGCCGGTAATCAAGAGGGCGAATAGCAGACTGAGACCGTCGAGCCCCAGCGCAAGTTGCATCCCCAAGGAGGGAACCCAACTCCACGTGTGACGCACACCTTCGGCTCCAACGGAGCCTAAGAACGATGCAAAGTAGATAAAGAGGATTGACGGAATAGTTAAGACGGCCCAGCCTAACCGGCGTCCAAGCAGAGGGTAGATCAAGGGGACGACGACGGCTGCGGCAAACGGTAGCAACAGCGAAAGCGGAAGTATCTCCAACATAATCCCATTTTAAGCAATGCGGATCTGGGCTGTCAATGCTTGGTCTTCATAGCACTAAAACGGCCTCGGACGCATATGTCCGAGGCCGCCATTGCATGTACACATTAACACCAATGTATCATGAACGAAGTGTCGTAACGAAAGGGATGATTAAAACTCGCCGAACGAATAGGAAGTGGGCGCAGGACCCGTCTTGACAACGTTGGACGCTTGCGGCCCGCGATCGCCCATGACGATCTCGAACTCGACTTCTTGACCCTCGTCAAGAGTCTTGAATCCCTCTTCCTGAATCGCGGAGAAGTGCACGAAGACGTCCTCGCCACCCTCACGCTCGATGAATCCATAACCCTTTTCGTTGCTGAACCACTTCACTCTGCCTTTTTCCATAAACCAAATAGGCCTCCTAGATAGGTGACTGCAGCCGACCTACGTTCGACTTGGCCCTACCCTACCATAGATAAAAGTGCTATGTCAAGTGGTTACCCGTCACGCTCGCTCGAGCAACGCAACGGTCTCAATGTGCGACGTTTGCGGAAACATGTCGACCGGTTGTACAAGGCGAGCGTGGTACCCAAGTTTCGCTAGAATAGCCAGGTCACGCGCCAACGTGCTCGGATTGCACGAGACGTAAACCGTTCGTCGCGCTCCGCTCGCGCGCACAGCATCTAAGAGTTCAGGGGCACAACCACTGCGCGGAGGGTCCAACAGGCAGACATCGGCCTGCTCGCCGTCTGCCACCCAACGGGGCACTACCGCCTCGGCCCTCCCAACCTCGAACTGCGCTCCCTGTTCGAGACCATTTCGTTTAGCGTTACGACGAGCATCACCAATTGCGGAGGGGACCGAGTCAACCCCTCTGACGCTGAGTGTAGTGGCGGCGCCCCTTTGCAAAACGTAGAGTCCGATGCTCCCCGCACCGCAGTATAGATCCCACACCCGTCCCCCCGACAGATCAGCGAGCTCCACGACAGTATCGTATAAGCGTACGCTTTGGCGCGGATTCACCTGAAAAAAAGAGGTCGCAGAGATCTCTACCTCCAAGGCTCCCAACCGTTCGATCAGAACGCTCTCACCCCACCGCGTGCGGCTGGCGTTCCCAAAGACCGCGTTGGTCCGTGCGGCGTTTACGTTCTGGACAACGCCGATCACTTGGGGCGCCTCTGCCCGGATCCGGTCGATCAGAGTCTCTGCGTGTGAAAGGTTGTCCGTTCTTGTGACAAGCACGACAAGCGCTTCATTCCGATGAAAACTTGCTCGGACTACCACGTGTCGAATGTCGCCCGTATGCTGATCTTCGTCGTAAACGGGAATATCGAGAGCCTCAATTGCGTTGCGACACACTTGAGCGATCGGTGGAATGAGCGGGTGTTGTATGGCACACTCGTCGTGCGGGATGATCTGATGACTTGCTCGACGGTAGAAGCCGAGAAGGGGACGCCCGTCTCCTCCCCGCTGCACCGGGTACTGAGCCTTATTCCGGTAATGAAAGGGGTCGTCCATTCCGATGATCGGCTTCACCTCAACGGCCGACAATCCCCCGATGCGCTCTAATGCAGCACGCACTCGCTCCGTTTTCCAGGCGAGCTGGGCACTGTAATCGAAGTGCTGAAGACGACATCCACCGCATTCGCCGGCCACCGCGCAGCGAGGCTGTGTACGCGTCGGAGCCCAGCGCACTCTCTTCCCGTCGACGTCGGCGTCGCTCTCGAGAGAGGCGATAGCATGTCGCTTTTTGACCGTTTCCACGCGCACCTGTACGCGCTCGCCCGGAAGAGCTCCTGTGACGAAGACAACAAATCCCTCCGCAGTGCGGCCCACCCCGTCCCCGTCATGGTTGAGATCGGTGATCTCGAGTGAAAGGGGGGCGCCCACGGCAGGAGCGCCCGGAGACGGCTCCCTCGATTGCGGCGACTGCGATCCTCCCACCCGCCTTTTACGACTCATACATCGACCTCCACCTAAAGAAAAGAGTAGGGGCGGCAATAATGCATACAAAAAGCCTCGCCGGTGAGATTACACTCTCCGGTGAGGCTGGAATAAATCCTCTGGTGGACCTGAGGGGATTCGAACCCCTGGCCTCTGCGATGCGAACGCAGCGCTCTCCCAACTGAGCTACAGGCCCTTGGGACAAAGCTAATTATACACCACCTGCTTTAGGAATCCAATACCTAAATCGCGCTGTGAGCGATGAATTATCTCAGGAGGGTCTGGTAAGAGTATTTAGGTACGACCGAGTTTTAATACGCGGAGGGTCCGGGCTTTGAGTGTGTTGCAGAACATCCCTGTCAAGACATTCCCCATCACCGTTCCTTTGTTAGGCACTGGGAGTCTGCACTTCTTTCAACCGCCTCCCGAGGAGAAGTGGAGTCGCGACTACTGGATCAACGGCGCCTTCCCCGTCCAATACTCCATCACCAGCCTCCTTAACGTTAAGGAGGCCCTGGGGGAGCCCCACCAGCCGGGCGCCGACTGGTACCGCCTTCTGATTCAGGCCGAACGAGCTTCGCGGCAGGCTCTTGTTCGCGGTGAGCTGCTCGCCCCTCTACACTTGGCCGAACGGTGGCGTCAGGTGGGAGTCATCCCGTACCCACACCAGCTTGAAACGGCACGCCGGGTGATTCACGAGCTGGGAGGCAAAGCGATCCTTGCGGATGAAGTCGGTCTTGGCAAGACGATCGAAGCCGGCCTCATCATCAAGGAGAAGTTGCTGCGCGGGCTCGCCCGGCGCATCCTTATCCTCACCCCTGCCTCGCTGTGCTGGCAATGGTACAACGAACTCAAGGAGAAGTTCAATCTCGCATGCGGAATGCAGCGCAGTGAGTACGACTGGGAGCGGACAAACATTCTCATCGCCTCACTGGACAAAGCGAAGCGAGAGCCGCATTGCGGGATCATCCAGCGCATTCCATGGGACATGCTCGTCGTCGACGAAGCGCACAAACTCAAGAATCAGTCGACGCAGAGCTATTCGTTCATCAACGGGATCCAGCGCAAGTACTGTCTTATGCTGACTGCCACTCCCATGCAAAACGACCTTAGAGAGCTTTATAACCTCATAAACCTCATCCGCCCCGGGCAACTTGGTACCTACCGCCAGTTTAAGCAGGACTTCCTCTTAGACATGCGTACGCCCAAACAGACCGAGGAGCTGAAAGGGCTGCTCGAGCGGGTGATGATACGGAACCGACGCGGAAAAGGGAGTGTTGAGTTCACGGCCCGCCGAGTGCATTCGGTGCCAATCACCCTTTCCGAAGCCGAACGCGAACTCTACGATGACGTGAGCTCCTACGTGCGCACTGAGTACCGCAATGCCATGGGATCACCGCGCAACGTCCTCTCCCTCATCACGCTGCAACGGGAGATTTGCTCGAGCGCTATCGCCGCTGCTCTCACCCTCGAGCGACTCAAGAGCCGAGCCGCCGACCCTGCGGTTCAGCGCCGATTGCAAGAGCTCCTTGACCGTGCGGTGGCCATGGAGCACAACAGCAAGGTAGACTTCCTCGTCGATCTCATCGGTAGCACCGATGAGAAAGTGATTGTGTTTACGGAGTACCGAGCCTCTCAGGAGTACATCCGCTGGAGACTCACCAAAGCCGGTATCGCTACACTCGGATTCAATGGTTCGCTCTCAGCCTCCCGCAAGGGATGGATCCGGGAGCTCTTTCGCTCCCAAAGCCAAGTCCTCGTCAGCACCGAATCCGGGGGCGAAGGTTTGAACTTCCAATTCTGCCGGAATGTGGTGAATTACGATCTTCCCTGGAATCCAATGAGGCTCGAACAGCGCATCGGGCGCGTCCACCGGTTGGGCCAGGAGCGCGACGTGCAAATTTACAACCTCGCGACGCAGGAGACGATCGAAGAGCACATTCTTTACCTTCTCTATGAGAAGATCGATATGTTCCAGATGGTGATGGGAGAGATGGACGCCATTTTGAGTCATCTCCGCATGAAGAGTTCCTTTGAGAGCAAGCTGAGCGAAATCCTGGTCGGCTCCGAAACCTCCGAGGATATGAAGCGGCGGCTCGAAGAGTTGGCGGACAACATCCTTCAAGCTCGCAACGATGCACAGGAGTCAGACGCATTGGACCGATTGCTCACATGGTGAGAGAGCGAGTGGAGATCCAGGCGTTTGTCACATCGTACCTGGCACGTATCGGGGGTGCGCTGGACGAGTGCGCTCCCGGCGTCTTCCGAGTCGAATTGCCGCGGGAGGCGGCCGCCGAGCTCGAGGGAAGCTCCTGGGGATGGTGGAACTCGGAACGGGCTCACGCGACCTACTACTTCACCTTTGATCCGGAGCGAGTCGACGAAGCGGCCAACGTGGAGCTCATCGCGGCAGGATCACATCGACTCGAGCAAATCGTCGCATCCGTACGCCGTTTGACTCGAAGCTTCAAGGTGTGGCTGCCGGCGTACGAGTGCGTCGAGCGTATGGCCAGGCCCCCTCGGTACGTCTTCTACAGACCGTTTTACGTATTTCTGTTGAGCGTACATACCAACGGCTCCCCGCCCCCACTCTCCAACCTTCACATCGCGGTTGACCGAGTCGACCGAGTCGCACTACGCCAGCTCGCCGAGGCACTCCCTGGACTTCCTCTACTCGACGGCTCACCGCCCCAAAGCGAAGCTGCGCCGTTTGAAGCGCCGGAGCTCGGCTTAGACGGCGCTTTCGGACTCGCCTTCGACGAGCTGATGATGCACCTCGAACACGCCGGCTCACAGTGGGCGGACGCCGCAAGGTGGGAGTTGGAGCAAGAACGAGCGCGCCTCGAGGAGTTTTACACGATCCGCGAGCGGGAAGGAGACGACGTGAGCGCCGAGCGCAACCAAAGATTGCTCGAGCTGACCGAGATGATGCCGCGGGTCCAAGTGCACGTGCGAAGCGTCGGTGAGCTCACGCTCCCCGTCACCTACGACGAGGCTGGGCGGGCCCAGCACTTAACCTTCGAGCTCTTTTAGGTAACGATCCTTGTTCCGCACGTAGCTTTGGGTTCCGCTCAACGCTCGCTCACGCTCATCCTCTCTGAGCTGACGAACCGGCTTTGCCGGTGAACCCATCGCCAACCAACCGGGAGGTATCTCCCTTCCTTCAGGAACCAACGACCCGGCCGCCACGAGGGAGCCGGCGCCGATGACAGCGCCGGAGAGGAGAATGGCACCCATTCCGATGAGCGCTCCATCTTCCACCCGCGCCCCGTGAACGATCGCTCCGTGTCCCACAGTGACGTCGCAACCGATAATACAAGGTAACCCTGGATCCGTATGCAATACGGCGCCGTCCTGAACGTTGGAACGCGCGCCGACCTCGATCGGTTCTAAATCGCCGCGCAAGACAGCGTTAAACCAGATCCCCACGTCGTCGCCGAGAGTACACTCACCGATCACTCGCGCCCCCGGTGCGACAAATACTCGGGCGCCTCTTTGTGGTCGTACGCCTTCGAGCTCCACTTCCATTATCGACTCCCCTCTCGTGACGCTTTTAGTCGCTGCACTTGCCGTCGCAACCGCATCTCCAACTTAGCTGGCAGAGGCTCGCTCGGCGGTCGCTGTTTCACGCTTACTCCCTGTTCCATCCCTTCTCCGGCCTCGCCTCCCGCCGCCGGCCGGATGGCTTTGGGCGCGGGAATGTAGGGAGCCTTCTCAAGCAGCGCGTGGAGGATGACTAACGCCGCCTCCTTGTCAGGCACCTTACCGCGCGCGTCGCCGTCGGTCTCACCGTTCGAGAAAGGCGGGATCGGCGAACCGACACACGACGGGCAGCCGTCGGCACATCCACAGCCGTGGATAAGCGCGCAACTCGCCTCGAGCACTTCTTCGATGCGTTCGTACGCCTTCGCCGAGAAGCCGACCCCTCCGGGGTATCGATCGAACAAAAAGAGTGTTGGAACGCCTGTGTTGCTCGAATCGACCACTGTGCCTACGTCATGAGTGTCGCACATGGCAAAGAGCGGGAGAACGTCACCGACGACATTGGCCACGCCCAACATTCCTTCGGACGGGCTCCGCCCCACTGACCGAGCGGCGGTAAGGGCATCCAAAGGCGGAACCAGCCACATACCCGAAGTCTCCAAGGTGACCGGGGGGAGATTGATCTGTCCAAAACCGATGCTGTCACGGTCGTAAAACTTGATCTTCTTAAACATGTACGTGATGAATGCGACACTCACATCGCCGAAACCAAGCCGGGAGTGCCGCCACTCACGTTCCATCTGCTGATCGTCGATCCGGACGCGCCGGTCGGTGATGGACTGCGTGTAGTAGTCCACATCCGCACGATGCACATAAGCGACACGCTCCTCGGTGTTGAGCTCCGATACGAAATAAGGTTCGCCTTGGTGGAGGTAGACCGCTTCGGTGTGCAGCTGCATGAACGCAGAGATCTCATCGGTGCTGCCGATCACGTTGCGCCGGGAGTCCGTCGTATCGACGATAGTGTAGGTATTCTCTGTGCTGTTGCGCAACGAGAAGTCGTCGGACGGATACCCTCTTCCTGTCCAGTACCAGCGGTCCCCGCGCAGGATCACCTGGCGATCCTCTTCGAGCAGATCGAGGAGGGCAGGCGCGGAAGGGCCGAAACCCGCCTCCTCCTCGACGCCCAGCGGCAGCTCAAAGACGGCTGAACGCAGATGTGACAGAGCGATGTGTGGATTGTCCGGATCGATCACGGCGTTCTCCGGATTCTGAGAGAAAAAGTACTCGGGGTGCTGCATCAAGTACTGGTCGAGCGGCGCATTGAAACCTACTAAAAACGTGATCGCCTCACCCTTGCCGCGCCCGGCTCGCCCGGCCTGTTGCCACGTGCTGGCGATCGATCCGGGGTAGCCCACGAGGACAGCCGCATCGAGCCCGCCGATATCAATGCCGAGCTCGAGCGCGTTCGTACTCGTGATTCCCAACAACTCCCCCGAAAAGAGCTGTTGCTCGATTTCACGCCGTTCACGCGGAAGATAACCACCGCGGTACGCCCGTACGGCACGTGCAAGGCTGGGACTCACCCGCTGCAGATCCTCTCGGGCGTAGCGGTAGATCAGTTCCGCTACGACCCGCGAACGGGCGAACGCGATGGTCTGGATCCGTTCCGAAATAAGCCGGACCATAATCTCGCGCGCTTCGGTGCTTGCGCCGCGACGCTCCACGGTCTCACCAATTTGGGGAGGGTTCCATAACACGAAGTACTTTTTACCCCGAGGCGAGCCGTCGTTGTCTACGAGTGTGCACGATTCACCGATCAAGCGTTCCGCGTGCTCCCTAGGATTAGCAATGGTGGCCGAGCAAAGGATAAAGATCGGGTTGGACCCGTAATGGGAGCAGACTCGTTTCAGGCGGCGTATGACGTTGGCTACGTGAGAGCCGAAGACGCCGCGGTAGGTGTGCACTTCGTCCAACACGACATACTCTAGATTCCCAAAGAATCGTCCCCAGCTCGTGTGGCGCGGTAGCACCCCTGAGTGGAGCATGTCAGGGTTGGTCATGACAATGTTGCCGCTCTCTCGGAGTTTCTTGCGCGTTTGGGACGGTGTATCCCCGTCGTAGGCGCCTGCGTGAAATTCGAGGCCGTCCCCGCCCTCTTTGAGGCGGAGCAAACCCTTGAGTTGATCTTGAGTCAATGCCTTGGTCGGGAAGACGTACAAGGCTGTCGCCTCAGGGCGCTCTAACATCCGTTCGAGTACCGGAATGTGATAGCACAGACTCTTTCCCGACGCGGTCCCTGTCACGACCGCAACACACTCGCCTGCTCGCACGGCGTTCAGCGCTTCGGCCTGGTGCGTGTAGAGCGACTCGATTCCCAGGCCGGATAGCGCTTTTTGCAATCGCGGCTCAACGGAGCGCTCCGGCGCCATGGTCCGTGCTGAGCGTTCGGGAATCATCTCCATGTGACAGAGCTGATCGCGATACTCTGGGCTACTCATTAAGGAGTCGAGAAACCGCTTTACGTTCATGATCATCTCATTCGCTGTCGAAGTCGGAAGACCCTGTCGGACAAGGCTAGGACAGTCCCTCGTTAGTACACGAGACCAAGGCCCATGCAGCTCTCACACCACTCAGCTCGACACGACTGACAAACGATAGGAAGCTCCACGCCGAAGCCCTTCTCTCCCCACGGACACGCCGAATCACACGTCTCGCAGGTCGTCTTACCACAGAGGTGGCAGCGTTCGTCGCAGCACACGCCGCAAGTGGTACGGCCGCACGTCGAACACGACGAGTGACACTCCTCGCACACGATCGCTTCACAGGAGCACAGGTGGGCCGGGTCCCGCAAAATCCGTCGATCGCAACCTTCGCACACCCAGTCGACCCAGACCCGTCTGAGTAGGTCGTAGAGAATGGTCGTCTCGCGCGTCACATGGTCCCGCTCAATGCGCAGTCGCCATTCAATGCGCGGCACCATGACATACGCTGCATGCGTCAGTGTAATCTCCGCCCGGGGTCGAAAGCGTTCTTCCACTTCCAAAAGGCGCTGCGCCTGCTCTCGCTGAAGCGCGTCCCGTTCGGCCTGGTAGACTGACTCAAGTGAGCGAGCCTCCTCTTTGAGTGCGTCCACTTGCTCCTGGTAACGGTTTTGCATCTGCCATGAGCGTGCCATTTCGGCGCGTGTACCCACGTTCGAGATGCGGCGGAAGAGGTTACGAAGAGGTTCCAAGCTCTCTGCGGCGAGCCCCCGATAATACTCCTCGATTCGGTTTCGTTCGTTGCGGGCCCGCTCGGCCGCCCGGAGCTCAAAGTGCCGCATCACGTTCGCCAATCGACCCTCGAGATGGTCACACGCCTTGCGATAGAGACGCTCCACGGTGTAGCGCTCCTGCTGCGAGGGTCTCTGGCCTTGGAGGTGCCGATGGGGGACGAACGAGACAGAGCCGGTCAAGTCGACGGGACGGTCCACTTCCTCGGTAACCGGATCGATCAGGAGCGGAAGTGTGCTCTCCCACTTGTCGTCCGAGAGCATCGACACCTTAAAGAAAAAGAGGAGTTGGCGTTGGTGGGTGATCCGCCGCCCCAACACGCGCACGTGACCGTCGGCAACCCGTACACTCTGAGCCTTGCGAAGTAACTCAGCAAGTGGGCCTGCAAGCGACGCACCTTTCGCCTCAGCGGTTGGGGCGCCATTAAACGGGTCGAGACGCATGACGCGCTCAACGAAGTCAGGCTCCATACTGAACGTGAACAAGAGATTGGCGGCCTTGCCTCGCTCTTTGGCAAGTGCGAGCATGCCCTCGAGGAGTGGGTGCCCAAAGGTTACAAACTCCGACGTGTTTGTGCGCGTCGAGGTGTCCACCCCCTCGTCAGACCGACGCAAATCGAGTTCTAAGCGGCGATTGCAGTCGAGCAGACGCGCCACATCGGCCGGAAGATTGGCTTTTATACCCCCATTCTCCCGTATTACAAATGTCGCTCCGACGCTCTTAAGGAACCTCCGGACAAAGGCCTCAATCTCGGCCTCCTTGGTGATACTCACGTCAGCGCCCCCCTTCCGGAACACTCTCAAAGAGAGATGCGTTCAGACGGCGGACATGGTCGTACCTCCGGTACGCACGCTCCAACTCTTCGCCGAATGCCTCGATGCGCCGGCCGAGTTCGTCTGGCGCTTCGCTTTCCAACAACGCTTCGGCCACTCCCTGCTCGAAGCTACCCTCCAACGTACTGAGGATCTCGTCAACCTCTCCAATCACGCGATGAAACATTCGAATCTTCTTCTCGAGCAAATAGAGGACGTAACCGTCGATGGCGTCAGAGAGGACCATGTTGACCACCTCGACGCTGCGTCGCTGTCCAAGGCGGTGGACGCGCCCGATCCGCTGTTCAACCCGCATGGGATTCCAAGGCAAGTCATAGTTGATCACCGTGCGACAAAACTGTAGATTCCGTCCTTCCCCACCGCTCTCCGTACTCACCAAGACGCCACCCTCGCGGCGGAACGCTGCTATCGCCTCGTCTTTGGCATGAGCGTCGAGAGCGCCGTGAAAGGCATGGGTGGTATATCCGGCGGATTGAAGCGCCCGCAGCAACTCCCTTTGGGTCTCGCGAAACTCCGTGAAGACGATCGCAGAATCCGAGCGGCCGTTAAGGTAAGTGAGGAGTGAATCGACCTTGGCCGGCGTAACCGCGTCGACGCTCTGCTGCCACGCCTTCACCGTCTGTGGCGTGACGGTGCGCAGGTGCTCTTTCCCACACATGGCCGCCAGACTCTTCAAGGCTGTTGTTGGATGGCTGCACACTTCCCGCATTACGAGAATGAGCGGCAACATGTTCCGCTTATCCTTAGGCATGGAGCGGTACGCCTCCCGCATACGCGCGAGAACTTCGTTATAATACGCGCGTTCGGGCTCACTAAACTCGACCTGAAGTGTGCGTACCTCCCGCTTGGGGAAGGGCAACAGGCTCTCGCGCCGGCCGGAACGGACCATCACTTCCGACAGAACGGCTTTGAGTTGAGTCGTATTCTTAGGAGAGTGCTTGTCCAGCATAAAAGAGCGCTTAAACTGCGAGTACGTCTTCAACTGTCCCGGTTTGAGGAGAGTGACCAAATTGAACAACTCGCGTAAGTCGTTTTGAATCGGCGTTGCGGTCAACAAGAGGAGGTACTTCTTTTGGATACTGTTCACAAACCGCCAATTGAGCGTCTTTTGGTTTCTAAGCCGGTGGGCCTCGTCGACGACGACCATATCCCAAACGCCGTCGAGGATCGCCGGAGAGCACGTTGGGCGTTTGGCCGTATCGATGGAAGCAAGCACGAGTTCTCCATCGCGGAAGTCAAGCTCCGTGCGGCCCACTCGAAAGTGAAGCTCCAACTTCTCGCGCAACTCCAAGCGCCACTGAGAGACCAGCGACGCGGGCACCAAGAGGAGGACGCGGCGGATCAATCCCCTCAAAAGGTACTCCTTTAAGATCACTCCCGCCTCAATCGTCTTTCCGAGTCCCACTTCGTCGGCAAGCACGGCTCGACCGCGCAGTTCACGCAGTACCCGCAAGACGGCTCGGCGCTGGTGCTCAAAGAGTTCGAGATTTAACACATCGAGGCTGAGTAGACGCTCAAACCCCTCAGTGAGCGAAAGGCGCTCTGCTTCGGTCTTGAGATCAAACCATTCCTTGCGATCGAACGCTTGATCGGCCAGGCGCTTTAAGACTGCGCCGTTCCCGTCGTGATAACGAATCTCCACTCTTGAGCGTGCCCCCGCGCTTTATCCTTCCCACATATTACAGGATTACCCGCTAGAGTCTCTCCGGTGTCAATCCGGCTAAGAGGCGCGCCACCTTCCATACGTTCCCGGCGCCCATTGTGACAACTACATCTCCCGGACACAGCAGTTCCCGTACTCTTTGGGCCGCTTCTTCAAGTCCTGGGGCGTACGTTAACCGTTCGCCCAACTCGGCCCGCGCAAGCGCTGCCAGCCGCTCGCCGGTCACCCCGGAAATGGGTTTTTCCGGTGGGGGTGCGTAGATATCAGTCAACACAACAAGGTCTGCGGCCCCGAGGCTCGAGGCGAACTCCTCCATCAACTGAGACGTTCGGCTGTACCGATGAGGTTGAAAGACCGCGATCACTCGCCTACCGGGGAAGCCCCCCCGCACCGCACGCAACGTCGCCTGTATCTCCGTCGGATGGTGAGCGTAATCGTCGATGATCAGATTCTCATCCGTTTGGGCGACGACCTCAAAGCGCCGCCGAGCCCCGCGAAACGTCTCCAGCTCGCGCCGAATCCCCTCGCGATCCATGCCCAAGGCGTCTGCGACTGCGATACAGGCCAGTGCGTTTTGGACGTTGTGCCTTCCCGGGACACTCAAGCGATACCGACCAACCTCCACGCCAGCGACTTCGAGACGAAACTCCGAGTGGAATCCTTTTGTTTCGATCCCCACTGCCCGATACTTTGCCCCGGATTGAAGCCCGTAAGTAACGAGAGTCTCGGATGGCACGAACGAATCGGCGATCTCCTTTACCGTTTTGTCATCGACGCAGAGGACACGCACGCCGTCAGGCTTCACCTGGCGCAAAAACTGTTCGTATCCCTCACGCAGAGCCGCGAAACTGTTCTCATAGTATTCGAGGTGGTCTGGCTCGATGCTGGTGACCACGGCGATTGCTGGACGATAACGCAAGAAAGAACGATCGCTCTCGTCGGCTTCGGCGACAAGGATTGGCCCGAGGCCCGCCTTGGCGCCACCAATTCCCGGCAGGAGCCCGCCTATAAGGAATGTGAGCGGCTCGCCAATTTGGTGAAGCGTCCAGGCGATCATCGAAGTGATCGTCGTTTTGCCGTGGGCGCCCGCAACTGCGACACCGGTCTTCGCGTTCATGAGGTCGGCGAGCGCCTCGGAGCGATGGCGCACTGGAATCCCCAGCCGCCGGGCCTCTACCGCCTCGGGATTCTCCGGGTCGATCGCCGTCGACAAAACGACCTCATCGGCTCCGAGGACTTGGTTGGCACGATGGCCGATGTGTACCTCTGCTCCGAGTTGGCGCAATTCGTCGATGACAGCCGAACCTTCGACATCGGAGCCACTCACTCGCTTTCCTTCAGAGAGCAGTACCCGCGCGATGGCGCTCATACCCGCTCCCCCGATGCCTACAAAATGAATGCGTTTGCCCATACGAGGTTTGTTCTCCTTTTGCGCCATCAGCGCGTGCGGCATCCCTCGTCCGTCCTTTGCGTCATCCATCTTCTCGAAGGAGGGAGGCAACGGCATTGGCAAGCAGCTCGGCTGTGCGCATGGCTTCTTCGATGGTGCTATCGTTATGATCGCCTACGTACGCGATCAGCGTGTTCGGATGGATGTCTTGGTTGGTCTCTCGTGCCATCACCCGCACCCCACGTGTGATGCCGGGCGCCATCTCCTCGAGACGCTCTCGCAGCCTCTCGGCGTAACGGAGGTTCTCTGTCGCCAGGGGGTTGTCGGTCGAACCCACCACAAAGAGCACCTTGGCCACGCTCTCTCCATTCACAGTCGCCGTTGCGTACCCTTCAGCGTCGGACTGGACGCCGTCGCGGTGAACGTCAATCAAGAGTCGGATACCACTGTGGCGGGCCAGGCTCTCTTGCAGACTGGTGCGTGTTTTCGCGTATGCCTGATTCCACTCCGGTAAGTCGTGCACCGTTTGGATGTGGACAGACTCGATCCCTTCCCGCCTTAGCGCCTCTACGAGAGCATTACCCACCGAGATGACATCTCCTGGACCCTTGGTGGAGAACTCATCTTTCGGTGAGTAATTCTCAGTCCCGTGGGTGTGGTACACCAAGACTTGCGTCATCTTGGACGGATCGGGAACGACGCCCGACTGGTCCATCGGTCGCTCGACCCGGGGCGGATTATCCAAGGCGCCGGGATCCTCCACGTCCGCAGAGGGCGCAAAGCCAAAGAAGCGCGCTCCCGCGACCGCTACGACGACCAAAGCTGCGATGATGTAAAGAAGCCCCGGCCCCCGGTTTGATACCGTCTTTTTGATTGCCAAGCCGATCTACCCCCTGTGCCTTAACATGTCAGAGACAAGTCTATTCAAGGGGGTGAGGCAAATATGCCAGGGCCTACTCGATCGAGCCTTCCAACGCCTCCAACGTCTCGGACAGCTCCGCAAGCGTCTGTCCGTACTCAGACCATGCGCCGGCGGCTGCGTGCCGTCGCGCTTCATCAAAGAGGTCGCCTGCCCTCTTGGCCAAGCTCCTAACCTCCGCCATATCGACGGTGCCACCTACCTCAGGAGAAGCTTCTCCCGCCGAAAGCGGATCCTGCGGCGCGGGCGTCGTGACGACGCCCCCCTCTCCCACCAAGGCGGAGAGTGCGTCCGCGAAGCTCTCTCTCATCACAATGCGACTGCCCAGTCCGACAATGACGCGCTTCAGCTCGGGCATGCGCCCCTGCTCTGCCTGGAGGAAGAGGGGCTCAACGTACATGAACGATGTTCCCACGGGTATGATGATCAGATTGCCGCGAATCACCCGTGAACCTTGCTGGCCCCAAAGGGTGAGTTGCGATGAGATCTCGGTGTCTTGATTCACTTGAGCCTCAAACTGCATCGGTCCAAAGGCAATCTCCTGCTTGCTCAAGGAGTAAAGGAGGAGCTCTCCGTACTTCTCACCATCGATTCGGGCCGCCAACCATGCGACCATGTTGGCTTTACCCACCGGTGTGTACGGAAGCATGATCACAAACTCTTCGCCACTCTCTCCGGGTAGACGCGTCGTGATGTAATAAGGTTGGAGCCCTATCTCAGATTGTTCGTAGATCTCCCGCGGCAGATCCCATACATCCTCTTGGTTGTAAAAGACCTGGGGATCTTGCATGTGGTATCGAGTAAGAACGGTCGCTTGGGCTAGGAAGAGGTCCTCAGGGTAGCGCACATGCGTCCGCAGCGACTCGGGCATTTGATCGATCGGCTTAAAAGTCCCAGGGTACACTCGACTAAGAGCGGCCACGACGGGCTCCGGGTCCGCCACATAAAAGTCGACGGCTCCGTGATACGCGTCTACGACGACCTTCACTGCGTTGCGGGCGTAATTCCCCCAGTCGCTCAATGGGCGTGCGTACGGGTACCGGTCCGAGGTAGTGTACGCATCAATCATCCAGTAGAGCCGCCCGTCCGCCACCACGATGTAAGGATCGCCGTCGAGGCGCAAAAAGGGCGCAAGCGTTGCAACTCGCTCGACAATCTGCCGCCTGAACATCACGCGACTCTCCGGCGTGATGTCGTTTGAAAAGAGAATGCGCGTTGTCGCAAAACGGGCGGCGAAGAGCAGTTTGCGCACGTAGTTGCTGAGTTGTACTCCTCCGTCACCTTCGTAAAACGTAGTCGCGTTTTCGTCGCCGCGGGGATAATCAAACTCCGGACGCTGTGTACGAACGATGACGTAATCACTCTCTTGTTCACCGTAGTAGATCTCGGGGCGACTTACTGTCAGCTCGTATGTGCGAGCACGCGGAGGAATGTCTGAGACCAAGAAGTTGGGGAGTCCCCGTGGGCTCACTTCATTGACCGGGCTCACCACGACGCCGTAACCGTGGGTGTACTGCGTATGAAGGTTCACCCACGACTGATTCTGTAACTTCGCGGAGGTCAGCTCCCGTGGGGAGATCATCACTTGGCGGTACGCGCCATCGATCCAATATCGATCCACGTCCACCTCAATGAAGTCGTAGTAGGGACGCAGCGACTGGATCTGTCCGAATGTATCAATAAGCGGGCGCCAATCCCACAGCCGCACGCTTTGGTGAAGCCAGGGGTTCTCGGAGATTACGCCCGGTGTCGGTTCGTCTGTTGCGTCGATAGTGCGCGTCACCGCTCCGTCGAGGCCGAATGCCTGGCGCGTCATTTGGATGTGGTGGCGAACGTACGGCAACTCCTTCTCGAGTTCATTGGGGCGCACTACAAACTCCTGAATGAATCCCGGGTAGATTCCGCCCAACCCAAACGAGAGGACCAAAAGGGTCGCCGTACCAATGAGGAGCCAGCGCATCAGCGGGCGCAGAGCGTTGATTATCGCCAAGATAGCGAGGAGAGCAGCGACTACGGTGAGAATTCGCAAGACCGGCAAGACCGCGTGAACGTCTGTGTAAGCAGCGTCGTAAATCGCTCCTCGAGTGGAGTAAACCAGCTCAAAACCTTTGAGGTAGTAGTCTAGCGCCTTAAACGCAAAGAGACCGGCGACCAACAAGCTTAGGTGAACGCGAGCTTTTGTTTCCAGGCGAATCGACAGTCCCCGCCATTCGGCGCCGCCGGCGGCTACGTAAACCGCTCCACACAACAGCGCCGTCAGCGCGAAAAGGCTAGTCCCCAACGTCCGTAACACGTCCCACATGGGAAGTGTAAACACGTAAAATCCGATGTCGCGAGCGAACACCGGATCCGCGGCTCCGAACGAGCCGCCGTGAATCCCAAATGCGATCCGCTCCCAAAAACCCGCTAAGGCCGATGCGTTGAGGAATGCGATCACCGCAGAGACGACGAGCAGGGCCCGGCCGACCCACCGCCGCCCCAACGCCGGCGGGAACCGGTCCTGAAATCGGGAAAGGGCCTGCACCACGCTCTCGCGGGTGAATCGCAAATTGCTGTAGAGAAAGAGGAGTGAGAGAATGAACGCGCCGACGCCCACACCCAGTCGCCAGAGGATGGGGCGCACAAAGAGTTCGGAGTAGCCCAGCGAATCGAACCATAGCCAATCGGTAGCCGTACGGGCCAAGAGCATGACGCCGACGAAACCCGCCCCCAGTAAGGCAAGGATCATCCAGCGTGCCCGTGAGAGTGTACGCCGAAGGTTCATTGCGACTCAATCTCCGTGATCAGCGAGAACAAGTCCTCGGCACTGAAATCGTACCGCTCGCTGCAAAAGTGACAGACCAACTCAGCGCCGCCATCCTCTTTGATCATATCTTTAATCTCTGCGCGCCCCAAAGCGATAAGGCCTCGTCCAAACCGCTCCTTCGAACACGAGCAGTGAAAATCGAGTTGGCGGGTACCGACCATGCGCGGATTGAGCCCCTCCAAGATGCCGTTTAGCAGCTCGATGGGCAGCATCCCGTTGTCGATCGCCCGACTCACCATTGGCATCGACAGGGTGCGACGCTCGATCTCGTCGACCAACTCTGTCTCCTCGACAGCTCCGGGCATGAGTTGTACGACGATCCCACCGGAGGCCCGGATCGAGTTGTCGGGATCGACCAGCACTCCCAGAGCCACCGCTGCGGGAGTTTGCTGCGACTGCTTCAGATAGTACGCGAAGTCCTCGCCGATCTCCCCTGAGACAAGCGGAACCATCCCGCGGTAAGGCTCCCGAAGACCGAGATCCTGCGTGACGTAGAACCTACCGCTGCCCACAGCGCCCGCCACGTCAAGCTTACGCTGTTTATTCAGCGGCAGGTGGACGTGGGGATTTTGCACATAACCGCGAACTGAGCCGCTCGAGTCAATCTCGGCGACAACACGGCCAAGGGGACCGTCACCGATCACCTCGGTCATCACTTTCTGCGCCTCTTTGAGATCCGCGCCCAGCATCACCGTCGCCGTTATCGTTCGGCCTAGGGCGGCCGAGGCCGTCGGGTAAGTGCCGTGACGCGATCGAGCCTCTTCGACCACCTGGGTCGTCAGGGCGGCTAAACCTCGGATACGACCATCTGCTGCTGTTACGTGTATCACTTGATCCTTACTCGGCATCACTCATCCGTCCTTAAACACGGGTACCGGGCCCCCAAATGGGGCGCGCGGGTCAGAGGAATCGTGTCAACAATATTCCCAGGAGCGCCAACACGATGATGACGCTTATCCAAGGCCAGGCGCTCCTGGTCTTTTGCCGCGCTCGCCTTCGTTTGCGCCGCGACCGGTGACTCCGCCCCTCTCGCTCTTGGTCGAGACGAACTTTCACCGCGTCAAACTCGTTAACAGTCTCCTCGGGGTCTAAGTTGAGTATGCGTGCATAATGCTTTATAAACGCTCGGGCGTAGACGTCCCCTGGGAGCGCCGCAATCTCACCGGACTCGATGGCTCGGAGGTGCCGAATGTGTATCCGTGTGCGTTCGCTCACCTCTGAGAGCGAGAGCCCTTGGCCTTCTCTCTTCGCCCTTAGTCCTGCTCCAAACTCCTCAAGGCTCACGTCGGCGTCGACCCTTTCACTTCAGCGTATTCCCGGATGCTCTCACGGCGTCAGTTGGCGATCTCCTGACTCTCCTCGACGCTGCGCAGCACTTCTCGCGGCTTGCTCCCCTGGTAGGGACCGACGATCCCTTGCAGTTCCATCATGTCGATCAGTCTGGCGGCTCGGGCGTACCCAATCCGAAATCGGCGTTGCAACATCGAGATCGAAGCGTTTCCCGTGTCGACGACAAGTTGGACGGCGTCGTCGAAGAGTTCGTCATCGCCTTCTTCGAGACTCCCTTGGGCCTTGGGGACTTCTGTCACACTGGACGCGTACGCCGGTTCTCCTTGCTTCTTCCAGAAATCCACGGTCGCCTGGACCTCTTTGTCAAAAATCCAGGCGCCTTGGGCACGTGACGGCTTATTGGCTCCAATCGGATAATACAGCATGTCACCCTTTCCGATCAGGCGCTCGGCGCCAATGGTGTCCAGGATCGTGCGCGAATCGACCCCCGACGATACGGCGAATGCTATGCGAGACGGCACGTTCGCTTTAATAAGACCAGTGATTACGTCGACCGACGGCCTCTGGGTGGCGATAATCAAATGGATACCCGCGGCTCGGGCCATCTGCGCCAAGCGACAAATGCTATCTTCCACTTCGTTGGCAGCCACCAGCATCAAGTCGGCCAACTCGTCAATGATCACGACGAGGTACGGCATCGGCTGGTCCTCGAGAACACCGTCCTCCACCTGTTGGTTGTATCCCGTAATGTTACGTACACCGGCCTCGGAGAACTTTTTATATCGAGACTCCATCTCCTTGACCGCCCATCTCAACGCATTGGCGGCCATTTTAGGATCTGTGACGACCGGTGTAATCAGGTGCGGCACCCCGTCGTAAACAGCCAACTCCACTCGTTTGGGGTCGATCATCAGGAGCTTTACCTCATCCGGCCGGGCCTTAAAGAGGATGCTGCAGATGATGGAGTTGATACAGACGCTCTTGCCGCTGCCGGTGGCCCCGGCGATCAACACATGTAGAAGTTTGGTCAGATCGGCAACCACGACATTGCCCGCAATATCTTTGCCCAAACCGACGACGAGTTTAGACGCTGAGTCCTTAAACTCAGGCGACTCCAACACTTCGCGTATGTAGACCGTTGTGGTCTCCTTATTGGGGATCTCAATGCCGACCACGGACTTGCCAGGGACGGGCGCCTCGATGCGGACATCCGCCGCAGCCAAATTGAGCGCCACGTCGTCCGCCAGGTTAACGATCTTGCTCACCTTAATTCCCGGAGCAGGCTGAAGCTCATAACGCGTCACCACTGGGCCCCGGCTGGCTCGGACCACCTTGGCCTGCACACCAAACGTGGCCAAGGTCTCCTCGAGGAGCTGACTTTGATCGGCGACAGCGCCCTTCTTGACACGGCCGCTCTCTTTTGCCCGGTGCAAGATCGCGGTCGGTGGTACCGTATAGGTCACTTCGGTCTCTGGTTCCAAGGCAAGCGGGAGCGGTTGGTTAGAAGACGCCTCCGATTCGGCCGCGGCACCGCTGGCCCCACGCTGCGAAGCGCCATTGACGGAGCGTTGAGTCCCCCTCTCTACCGGCTGCTGGTCTGATGGGGCATCTGGTGCGGATTCCAACGCTCGCTCCTCGTATTCCTGATACGCCTCGTCTACTCCGCTCTCCTCATGATCGTCCGGATCCTCAGGAGTCTTTTCGCTTTTGGTGTCCGCCACTTGCTCCCTTCGGGCAGCGCGCGCCGCCGAACGCAAAGACTTCCCATCCGTTTTGGCGTCCTCCAGGACCGCTGCAAGACCGCGCGCTCCACGAGGCGGACTTTGGGTCGAGGCGGTTTTTGAGGACCGATCAGGGAGTTCGTCGGACACCTCGTCGCTTCCGACGGCAAAGAGTCGCTTCGCCTTATTCACCAGCGACTCCTCAGAAGGCTTAGGAGTGCGTTCGACATCTCGATGTCTCTCCTTCGACTCCTGTCTCTCCGATCGACGTGCCGAGCGCATTTGGCGACGGGCCGCCGCCTGTTCACGACGGTCGCGCACCGAGCCGACCAAGTCGCGCAACTCATGCCCCGTGCCGGTCACGAAGTCAGTGATAGCCGTAACGATCCTGCGCAGCAGACCGATCACTGATCGGACGATATACGAAAGAATCCTACTAAATGGTGTCTCCAAGTAGAGAATCACAGCAACAAAGGCCAGTGCGATCATGACGACTGCCGAACCCCACGGACCAAACGCCGACAGGAGCCGAGCGCTCAAAAACGCGCCGACATAACCGCCAGCTTCTCCATTAAAGCCGACTTGGGTAGCCCAGTATGGGCTGAGTGGCCCTTTCATCCCTGTGAGGATGGTGTGATATGCACTAAGACAGACTAGGAAAAAGAGCAGGACGGCGCTCCCCCGCCGGCCGCGCCCCTCAGGGACACGCCTGCGCAACAGCGAAACGCCCCCAATGAACAGGAAGAGAGCGGGGATATCAGCTCCGTGGCCAAAAATCGAACGTAACCAAGTCGAGAGTACGACTCCAACCACACCCGACGCGCTGCTGTGCAAACTCACGATCGTGAGGACAGCGAAGGCCATCACAACGATGGCAAGAATCTCTCGGGGCCGTCCATTTCCCCTTGGTTCGATCGGTGCTGGTTGAGACATGGTGGACCTCCTCTACGTACGCCATACATTCGGTCCCCCTTTTGAGAATACCTGTCTCAGCCATTCGTTGCAAGCGTCGTCTTGATCTAAGCAGTGCGCGCGATAATTGCGGCCATTCTCCCCGTTTTTGGCCCCTCAATCCGATGGCTAAAGTATCGATCGGTGTTACACGCGGTGCAGTCAGCGCTGACGTCAATTCGCTCTCGGGGCACTCCCGCATCCACCAGTGTCTGCACGTTGATCGCCGTCAGGTCGAGATGGGGACGACCCGTGTCACTGAGATGTTGGCCTGTCTCACCAAAGCGCTGCCGGAATTGCTCCGCCAACGCTTCGCTCACCTCGTAACAGCACGCTTGAATACTGGGACCAAGGGCCACGTAGAGGTTGCGTGGATCGACGCCGCGGGTCTGCAAAGTCTGAATCGCATTCAAAGCGATACAGCCGTAACTCCCTTTCCAGCCCGCGTGGGCCATACCCACCCACGCGCCCTCCCGCTCGGCAAAGAGTAGAGGGACACAGTCGGCAAAGCACCCGAGCAGCGGCACGTTCGGCTCAGCCGTCATCAGGCCGTCAACCCCTTTTAGGGCCTCGGCATAGTGATGCGCTCCACGGCCAGACTCACGACGGCCAACGGCTTGAACACACACTCCGTGCACCTGCTCGGCACAGACACTCGAATCGAGCAAAAGGCCCAGTGAGCCGAGTGCTCGCTCCCGATTGGCTCGCACGCGCCCGGGATCATCACCCACGTGCAGGCCCATGTTGAGTGATGCATAGGGATGGTCACTCACACCGCCGACGCGCAGAGACACCCCGTGGACGACGTCGGGGCACGCGTTTGAGATGAGCGGTGATTGCCACCATGAGCACTCGGTCCCTGCCTCCTTTAAAAACGTCATCTTCTCGACTCCCTTGTATCTTTGGTCGGACGAGCGCTCGGCAAATCGACCAGTATCACATCGACCCCAATGCGCACGATCCGATTCCAAGGAATCTCTAAATCCGGTCCGCGCCCAAACCCAAAGAGTCCGCCCTCACCGGGGATTACAAGCGCCAGAATCTCGCCGGTCTCAACGTCAATGTCGAGATCGTATACGCTTCCGAGGCGACGGCCGTCACCGATGTTTACGACGTCAAGCATGCGCAGATCGGACGTCTTAACCAGCACGGGCGTTCACCTCCATGCGGGGCGCGGGTGTCAGGGCGACCCTCTTACATAGTATACTTGCATTAAGGGGTGCCATGTCCATGGCGCGCCCGAAAGGCTGGCGCGCGCAAAGCCTCGAACCGCACGTCGCACGGATCGAGGCTTTGGTCTGGTCGGTTGCTATGCAAAAAGATCTGCTGTAAGGTCAGCGCTCTTCGTTTGAGGAAGCAAGGAGTATCTCGCGCAGCGCTTCCGTGTACGAACTGCGGCTAATCGACTCCCAAAGACGTAGGCGCCACTGTACCTCGGGGGTGCGCTCCGCACGATGGTTGGACTCCTGGGTTCGTTGTGAAGGATCACTATGCGCCATTGCTGTGAGGCGCTCCTCGGAGAGGCCGGATTCGTCGTCCCCGCGCCTCTCGTACACCAGGCGGTTCATCGGCGCAGGTCCGTCCACCTCACGTCGCTCACCGCCTCGTTCTACGTCAACTGTGCCGCCTTCATCGACGAAACACAACGGGGGAAAGAGGACACACCACCAGTTCCGCCCCGCTCCGTCGCCGATAACCACCCGCACAGCTCGGTAGGTTCCGGCCGGCAATAGCAACTCCCCAGTTCGCCGTTCGTCAAACACGAAGTCGCCAACCTCTACTTTGACACCGTGTTCGAAGCCGGACTGGGCCAAAGCGCTGCGTGCCACCACCTCGAGTTGATGCGCATTCTCGCGCAAAAGGCTCTCTAACGCCATCTCTGAATGCGGCGTTCCCCATGTGCCCATCTCCTCAAGAATGGCATCGCGCACTTCCAGTTTCACTTGTTGTTCATCTGGAGCGTCGGAATGCGCGATAACGTGAAGCCTCAGCAAGTTCTCCGGCGAGTGAGCCAGACCTGTGACTCCTTCTCCACCTGTAAAGACGAGTAAGAGAACGAGCATGGCGATGAGTGAGCTACCCACCGTGTACGCGGCGAGTTTGCGACGAGGTGTAACGTTTAGGAACATGTCCATCCCTCCTCCCGATTGCGCTTAAGACTGTAGTGCCATGTTCCGCTGCAGATTCTTTAACGCCGCCTTCTCGAGGCGCGATACTTGCGCTTGAGAGATGCCGATTTCGTCAGCGACCTCCATCTGCGTCCGTCCGTCAAAAAACCTCATCGTCAAGATTAGTTTCTCCCGATCATTCAGTTTTGACATGCCTTCGCGAATGGAGATCCCATCCATCCAAGCGCCGTCCTCACTCTCCTCGTCGCTGATTTGGTCCATCACAAAGATGGGATCGCCGCCGTCGTGATAGATCGGCTCAAACAATGAGATCGGATCTTGGATTGAGTCGAGGGCAAAGACAACCTCTTCTCTCGGAAGACCAAGTTCAGCCGCAATTTGAGCCACACTCGGCTCCTTGGAGTGCTTATTCACAAGCGCGTCTCGTACTTGAAGCGCCTTGTACGCTACGTCTCTCAGAGAACGACTCACCCGGATCGGGTTGTTATCTCTTAAGTAGCGCCGAATCTCACCGATGATCATCGGTACGGCGTATGTAGAGAAGCGAACGTTTTGGCTGAGGTCAAAGTTGTCGATCGCCTTCATCAGACCGATACAACCCACTTGAAACAGGTCGTCCACATGTTCGCCGCGATTGTTAAACCGCTGAATCACGCTGAGGACTAAGCGAAGGTTTCCTTGGACGAGCTCTGCCCGGGCGCTTTCGTCGCCATCGCGCAAGTTGCGCAGCAACTTCTTCATGCGCTCATTGGAGAGTACGGGCAGTTGAGACGTGTTGACACCACAGATCTCTACCTTGTTCAAGCACCATCGCTCCCTCATCTTGGCCTAACACCCATTCACCATTATTGCCGCTCGATTTGGGAGCTATTCCGCTTTCGCTCGCGAGACGGGAGGAATCGTTGCGATCCGACTGTAGTACTGTCGGTGTTAATACACTTTTCTAAGCGGTGTGACGAAGAGACGTTCGCAAGCGGAGGGCAGGTGTTTTGCTCGTGACCCCGATACCTCAAGTCATCTACATTGACACGTTGATCTCGTTGGCCGTGCTCAGTTTTACGATGGATTATCTCTTATTGTGGGCGACTTCCAAAGTGACCAAGGTCAACCGTGGCGTATGGGGACTCTCCTTGGGCGCGTTGGTAGGGACGAGTTACTTCATCTTGTACTATCTTTCGGCGAAAGGCGTCTTACCTTACTATGGCTGGCTCAGGTTTTGGCCAGTCATCCTGGCCACATCGATCTTTATGGTGGTGGTGGCGTTTTATCCGATCGCGTTCCGCCCCCTACTGCGCGTGACGGGATTCTTTTACTTCATTGCCGTCAGCTCGGGCGGGGCCGGTGTGGCGGCCGGGTACGCGCTTGGCTGGGGGGTTACCGGGCAACTCCTCGTCTCCATCGCCGCCATCCTGATCACGGCAGAACTAGGGTGGGGCGTCGTCCAAAAGAGCCTGTGGCAGCGTTTGTATCATATCCCTCTTGGTATCGAACTCTTCGGCGAGCGAGTACAGGTACTCGCGCTGCTCGACACCGGCAACCGACTTAGGGAGCCGTTGCGAGGCTCCCAGGTCGTCGTCGTCGAGCATAGCGCGATCGCACACTTACTCCCTCGCCATCTTCAAGACGTGATGCAGCGCATGGAGCGAGGAGACTTGAGCGAGATTAGCCGACTCCTCACCTCGGCCCGCTTATCGGCACGGTTTCGCGTCATTCCCTTCGCATCGTTAGGTAATGAGAACGGCCTTTTGATCGGAATCCGCGCCGATGGTGTGTGGGTTGACTTTGAGGGGAGGCGGATCAATCTGGAGAATGTCGTAATTGGAATCTCGCCGAACGACCTGGATCCGGACGGTTCGTACCGAGCGCTCATTCATCCGGAGTTGCTTGAGCATTCGCTTGAAGTCGGCCCACCGCAGGTACGCGCAACTTCGAGCAAAGAAGGAGAATCAGTTCATGTTTCCACGCTTGGCTAGTGCGAGAATCGCTTGGAGACTCATCCTCATCAAGCTGTTGTGCCGCCTGGCGCCACGCAATCCCATTGCGTACGTCGGCAGCAGCGAGGTGTTGCCGCCTCCCCTCACCCGAGATGAGGAGACAAACCTGCTCGAAAAGTTGGAGAAGGGCGACCGTAGCGTTAAGGGAGCCCTCATCGAGCGGAATCTGCGACTCGTCGTCTACATTGCTCGGAAATTTGAGAACACGGGTATCTCCATTGAAGACCTCGTCTCCATTGGAACGATCGGACTTATCAAGGCCGTCAACACCTTTGATCCGACCAAAAAGATTAAGCTCGCCACGTACGCCTCACGATGCATCGAGAACGAGATTCTCATGTATCTGCGGCGCAACAGCAAGACGCGCTCCGAGGTCTCGTTCGACGAACCCCTCAACACCGATTGGGACGGCAACGAGCTCCTACTCTCAGACGTGCTGGGGATGGAGAGCGACGTGATCAAGTACATCGAAGAAGAGGTGGATCGATCTCTCCTGCGCGGCGCGTTGGAGCGGTTGAGCGCTCGTGAAAAGAAGATTATGGAGCTACGCTTTGGGCTGCGGGACGGGAAAGAGAAGACACAGAAAGAGGTTGCCGACGTAATGGGCATTTCGCAGTCTTACATTTCACGCCTGGAAAAGAGGATCTTGAGCAAATTGGAACGAGAGATCCGGCGGATGGAATGAAGCGGCGCCGCAATTAGGAACGGCGCCGCAAGAATGCGGGAATCTCAAGATCGTCTGTCGCAAATGGTTTGATGTCCAGCTTGTTGCCTGACGACGGCCCGCTAGAACTACCGCGCCCACTCCGGCCGTCTCCGGCGGACTCTTGGTCGCCTTGAAATCCGGTTGCGATGACTGTCACCCGGATCTCGTCCTGCAAGGTCTCGTCAATCACGGCGCCAAAGATAATCATGGCCTCCGGATCAGCCGCTTCAGCGATGATCTCTGCCGCTTCGTTCACCTCAAAGAGCCCCAAGTTAGAGCTGCCCGTGATGTTGAGTAAGATGCCCTGAGCGCCCTCAATGGAGGCTTCGAGCAATGGGCTTGAGACGGCCTGCTTGGCCGCCTTGGGCGCACGATCGTCACCTGAGGCCCGACCGATCCCCATCAGTGCGGAGCCCGCATCCGTCATGATAGTGCGTACGTCAGCAAAATCAAGGTTGATCAACCCCGGGACGGTGATCAAATCCGATATCCCCTGAACGCCTTGACGTAGGACGTCGTCGGCCATTTTGAATGCGTCAATCATGGTCGTGCGCTTCTCGATCACCTGCAAGAGACGATCGTTGGGGATTACAATGAGCGTATCAACCTTGTCTTTGAGTTGGGCGATGCCGCGCTCCGCCTGCGTGAGTCGGCGCCGACCCTCGAACGCAAAGGGTTTGGTGACAACGGCGACGGTGAGCGCAGAAAGCTCCTTGGCAACCTCGGCGACCACCGGTGCACCGCCGGTGCCCGTGCCGCCCCCCATTCCGGCGGTCACAAAGACCATATCCGCCCCTTCGATAAGGCTGCGGATCTCCTCACGACTCTCCTCGGCAGCGCGGTGTCCCACCTCGGGATCGGAGCCGGCCCCAAGACCGCGCGTCAACTTGCCGCCAAGCTGAATTCTGTGACTCGCGTTTGACGCCTGAAGTGCTTGCCCATCGGTGTTCATTGCAATGAACTGAACCCCTTGGAGCTCAGCTTCAATCATGCGATTGACGGCGTTACTCCCGCCGCCACCAACACCAACTACTTTTATGTTTGCAAACTGGCCACTTTCGGCGTCCAACTCAAACACGGGCAACCTCCTCCAAACTCGAACGACCCCACATCAACCTTGTCGACACGTGCTCAGGTTCCACGAGCTCTTGGTCGATTCCTTCCCTTAGGGTGGACTATCTTTTCTCTTCTACCACAGGGCTGCGAGGATGACGCACATCAACGTGAGAAATGGAGAGGTTTCCCTGAGCCGCTCGCGCAAGCAACGCCTCGAGGACGGCCGCCTTCTCCTGCATATCCCCTGTGACACCAAGGTTGACGGTGATCCGATCAGTGGTGAATGCTGTGATCCCATCATCGGAGGCGTGTACCTCCGCTAGCTGGGTTTGACCCTTCAAAGTGAGCGCCTGTGCGAAGCGAAGGGCCGCCAGGAGGTGAGGCTCCTGTAAACGGCCTCCCGCTCTCGGCGTGATCTCGGGCGTCGAGGTGATGAGCGGAAGGGGTTTCGTCAGGGTGTCGCTGGGAAAAAGGAGCATCCCGCTCCCATCAACCGTCCAAAACCTACGCTCCCCGCTAACGTAGGCGACAGGAGACCGTTCCGTGATTCTAAGCACCAGCGTCGAAGGAAGGCGGCGCGAAACGCGCACCTCGGCCACAACGGGCAGCTCGCGCAATGCATCAGAAAGCGCCCGTACATCAATCTCAGTAAGGTTGATGCCGTAGTAAACCTCTCCTACCTCTAGGACGTCGTCTTCAGTCAAGTAATCGTTCCCAAGCAATTCGATCGACTGGAGCGAAAAGAAAGGGCTCTGTAAGAACGCATAACTTGCCAACAGAACGATAAAGAGGCCTAGCGCGATGGTGAAAGCCTTGTTGGAGTATGTATCGGCCACAGGCGTTCCTCCGAAAACGTGGTGACGCTGTGAACGATTATACCATGTGAGAAGAGAGCGAAGTGGAGAGAGTTTGGCGGCAGGAACCCCAAGGCGCCCTGAGATCACTGGTGACGTCAGGGCGCCATCTACTGCACGGGTGATTCGTGCGCTCCTTACACGTTGGAGGAATCGACAGGGGTGTCGGCGACTCGACGAATCGATGCACCCACGCCAGCGAGCTTGCTGACCAGGTTCTCATACCCTCGATCGATGTGGCGTACGTGTTCCACGATCGTCTCACCTTCGGCCGCGAGACCGGCAATCACCAGCGCGGCTCCGGCTCGCAGATCGGAGGCTTCGACCCGTGCCCCGGTCAGAGCGCTGGCTCCTCGCACCACGGCGACTCGACCATCGACGGTGATCTCTGCGCCCATCCGACGCAGTTCGTCGACGTGCTTAAAACGACTCGAATAGACGGTTTCAGTGACGATACTGGTGCCGTCAGCCTGCGTCAGCAGCGCCATCATTTGTGGTTGCATGTCAGTGGGAAAGCCCGGATACGGTTGAGAACGTATCTGTAACGGGGCCAATGATCCTTTGCGGCGAACACGCACACTCTCACCGTCGACCTGCAATGAAACCCCTGCTTCGGTCAGCTTGGAGACCAAAATCTCGTTGTGCTCGACGATCACATTGCGCAGTAGCACATCCCCGCCGCAAGCCGCGACGGCTACCATCATCGTCCCCGCTTCAATGCGATCAGGAATGACGAAGTGATCGGCTCCCTTTAGCGGCCCCGGCACTCCGGTCACCCTGATGGTATCGGTTCCCGCGCCTCTCACTCGCCCGCCCAGGCAGTTGATAAAGTTCTGCACCTCGACGATTTCTGGCTCTTTGGCTGCGTTGCGGATCACGGTCTCGCCTTCAGCCAAGACCGCCGCCATCATGATATTCTCGGTCGCCCCAACGCTGGGGACGTCAAAGTGTATCTCCGCCCCACGGAGTCTACCGGTGCGCCCATGGATAAACCCATGCGCCTCATCGAGCTGGGCGCCCATCGCTTTCAAACCTGCCAGGTGAAAATCGACGGGTCGTGCCCCGATGGCGCACCCCCCCGGCAGCGCGATCTTCGCTTCGCCCAAACGTCCGAGGAGCGGGCCCATCACTTGCACGGATGCGCGCATTTCACGTACCGGCCCCTCTGGAGCTTCACTTCTCAGGTCGCTCGCCTCGATCGTCAACACGTCTCCATCGAGGCTGCAACGAGCCCCGAGGCCCTCGAGCACTTCGATCATACTCAGCACGTCACCGATAACCGGCACATTCCGGATGACACACGGTTCCTTCGTTAAGAGCGCGGCTGCCATGAGTTTTAGGACAGCGTTCTTGGCCCCGCTGATGGCGATTTCACCTTCAAGCGGGCGGCGCCCCTGGACGTGCAGGTTTGATGCGGTTGTACCGTTCCTCCCGCTGTGCCGCTCACTCAATGGCGTTGTTACGGAGCCGGAGTGTAAATTCAATTCTCATCCCACCCCACGAGTTCAACTTCAGGCTCAAGATCGATGTCGAACTCCTCTTTCACCCTTCGGCGAATGAGGTTGATGAGGCCATACACATCCCGAGCGCGCGCATTGCCTGTGTTGACGATAAAGTTTCCATGTACCGTTGAGACCTGCGCTCCACCGATCTTTTTCCCTTTTAGCGAACAGGCCTCGATGAGGCGTCCCGCATAGTCGCCCGGTGGATTCTTGAATACGCTGCCCGAACTGGGCATACCTAATGGCTGAGTGCATCGACGCCTGGCGGCGAACCCCTTCATTCGGGCCAGCACCGCCTCCGGGTCGTCCCGACGCAGTCGAAACTCGGCCGCGAGGACCACGAGATGCTCCTCGCGCAGCAGGCCACTCTTACGGTACGAAAACTTTAACTCAGACAACGAACGCGTTACGGGCTCTCCGTCTCGGGTCACCAAGAACGATTGGGTCAGACAGCGGCTCGTATCGCTGCCGTGTGCACCGGCGTTCATGGCTACTGCACCCCCGACCGTGCCGGGGACGCCACCTGCCCACTCCAGTCCGGCGAGTCCGTGGTCTGCAACCACTTTAGCCAACTTGGGCAGAGAAGCGCCTGCTTGTGCTCTGACGGACTCTCCTGCAATCGTGATTTGCCCCATCCAATGCCCTAACCGCAGGACCACTCCACGGATGCCTTCGTCGCTTACCAGGAGGTTGCTCCCACTTCCCATGACGTATACAGGGACTCCATGCTCCGCACTCAGGCGAAGCGTGCAGATCACATCCGACTCACTCGACGGCAACACCAATATCTCCGCCGGTCCGCCAATGCGGTAGGTTGTGTGACGCTTTAACGGTTCGTTAAAGCGAACCTCCCCGGTAACGTCCTTCAGCAGCCTCTCGCTCAGGCTCTTCAATGTCAATGGCCTCCTACGGCTCCTAAAGGGCAGTACTACGGTATGCCCGCTTGAAGCTAAGTGTTCCCCCTGGCTCCGGTGCCCCCGAGTCTAACGCCGGCTCCGAGCCGTCACGACGCCTTCGATCAAGGCAACGATGTCCCAGACGGCATCGGGGCGCCCCAGGCGCGTGGCAGCCTCCCCCATCTTCTGCAAGGTCTCACGATCGCCCAAAAGCTCGCCGACGGCATCCGCCAGACGGGGGCCTGTTAGTTCACGATCGAGAATCATGCGTGCTGCACCCGCTTCCTCCAGGACGCGGGCGTTAACTTCCTGGTGATTCTCGGCAGCATGCGGGAACGGGATCAAGATCGAGGGCAGGCCGCGCGCAGTGATCTCCGAGATCGAGAGAGCGCCGGCGCGTCCCACGACCAGATCGGCCGACGCCAAGGCTGCCGCCATCTCGTACATATATGGAACCAGCCGGAGGTTGCCGCTGGTCACTCCCTTACTGCCATCAAGCGTGACGAGGCGATGGCCCCGCTCCGTCATCAACGCTAGCGTTTCGTCGTAGCCTCGCTCTCCCGTGACTAAAATGTAGTGTGCGTCGTGTCGCATCAACGCGTCATACCCATCGATCACGGCTTGATTGATTGTGCGTGCGCCTTGGCTGGCGCCGAAAATCAACACGTTTCGTCGTCGCGGATTGAGTCCTAGTTTGTGCGCTCCCTCGGCGCGGCTCGTCTGTACGATCTCCGGCCGTATCGGATTCCCCGTCACAACCAGCTTGTCCGGGCGGCCAAAGGAGTCTTTGGCCGCCTCGTATCCAAGAGCGAGCTTATCGACGAATCGGGCCAGGATGCGGTTGGTCACCCCGGGCAGGGCGTTTTGTTCTTGCACGACGGTAGGAATGCGTTCAAGCGCCGCAGCCAAGACGACTGGCCCAGCTACGTACCCGCCGGTGCCGATGCACACGTGAGGTTTAAAAGAACGCAAGATCGAGCGCGCCCGACCGAAACCTGCCAAAGCCGTAAAGCCAGCTTTCGCCAGTCTCCATGTGAGTCGTCGCGGGAATGATTCAACCGGAATAAACGCGAGGTCAAATCCCTCCCGAGGCACGATCTCACGCTCCAACCCGCGCTGGGTTCCCACAAAAAGTATTTGGGCACCCTTCTCCTGCAGCGCCTTAGCAATGGTGACGGCTGGGTACACGTGTCCTCCGGTGCCGCCGCCCGCAAGCAGCACTCTCATCGGTCTCCCCCACTTTGCGCCGAGATCGAAATGTTTAGAAGCACACCAACCGCCGCCATCGACGCAACCAACGACGTGCCCCCGAAGCTCAGGAACGGCAGGGTCACGCCCGTCACCGGTAACGACCCTGTCGCAACACCGATGTTTAGCACCGCTTGAAAGAATAAGACCGAGGTGATGCCGACCGCCAACATTGAGCCAAAGAGGTCCGGCGCGCTGAGAGCCACTCGGAATCCCCTCCAAGCCAAGGCGAAGAAGAAGACCAACACCAGCGCCGTCCCAACAAAGCCGAGCTCTTCTCCAAGGATCGAGAAGATAAAGTCCGTGTGTTGCTCCGGGAGGTAGGCAAACTTTTGGCGTCCCTCACCCAATCCCAAACCGAGCAGGCCGCCTGAGCCGATCGCCAGCAGTGACTGAATGATATTCCATCCGGAATCCAACGGGTCTTGCCAGGGGTCAAGAAAGGAGACGATACGCCGAAGCCGGTACGGCTTTAAATAGACCATATACGCAAGGAGCGGCAGACCCGACGCACCGATCGCCATTAGTTGGCCCAGATGGGCGCCGCCGGCAAAGAGCATGAGGACGATCGAGCCTAAGATGACAACGCCGGTGCCAAAGTCGGGTTGCAACATAATTAGGCCAAAGATAAACCCCAGGACCGCAAGGGCGGGTAGCAATCCTGACCAAAACTTACGGATGTCGTCGCGTCGAAACGCAAGATAGGCCGCCGTAAAGTTGATAAGCGCCAACTTGGTGAACTCTGCCGGCTGAAAACTGGTAATTCCTAGGTCGATCCACGCCCGCGAGCCTTTTACCTCGATACCAATGAGCAGAACTAGACCTAAAAGAGAGATGGCGACCAACAAGCCGGGAAGCGCCAGGCGCCGCCACACCCGGTAGTCAATCCGCATCGCAACGACCATCACCACGATCCCAAGAAGCGCGTGGATCATCTGCCGTTTAATATAGAAATAAGGATCCTGGTAGGTTTGCATTCCCGTAGAGTAGCTCGCGCTGAAGACCATCATCAATCCGATGACGACGAGTCCTACGGCCGAGGCGAAGATTACGGGGTCGGGCCTACGCTCTAAGGACGCCAAAAGCGAAGCTCCTTTCAAGCTTTTAAAAGGGGCCAGGAGAGGCACGTATTCATGTCCATATTTATGGAAGTGGGTACTTCGCTATGTCCGCCAGACTTCACTATCCCCAATTCACGGCGAGCAGCCCGGCGAGTCCCAGGAGCAGCGCGACGACCCAAAAGCGAGTGACGATTTGAGGCTCCGCCCAACCGCTCAGCTCAAAATGGTGGTGGATGGGGCTCATACGAAAAATCCGCTTCCCGTGGGTGAGTCGGAAATACGTTACTTGCAGCATGACGGAGAGCGTTTCGATCACAAAGAGTCCACCCACGATGAGTAAGACCAGGTGCGTCCCTGTCAGTACGGCGAGGGTGCCCAAGGCGCCCCCAAGCGCCAAACTACCGGTATCGCCCATGATCACCTGCGCGGGATGCGCATTGTACCACGAAAAACCCAAACAGGCGCCGCTCAGCGCGGCCGCGAAAACTGCCGCGTCGGGGTGTCCAAGCCCAAAACTAATCGCACTCATGACAGCTGCGGAGATGGCCGTTGATCCGGCAGCCAACCCGTCCAGCCCGTCGGTGATGTTGACGGCGTTAGCCGAGCCTATAATCGTGACAAGACTAATCGCTACGAAGAGCAGAGGCGGCAGCGCCAACACATTGGAGGCAAACGGGATCATGATATGGGGCCCTAACGGGGAGGCATTTAGTGCGTACACCGCAACAAGCAGGCTGATTACGACTTGAGCAATTAGCTTGTGACGGGCCTTCAACCCGAGGGAGCGCTTGGCTACCACCTTAATAAAGTCGTCCCCTAAACCGATCAACGCGAACCCGATAAACGCCAAGAGTAAGTAGAGCGCGTCCGCACTCATCGGCTCCGCGAAAAAGAGCGTCGCGACCGTGGCACCCAGGAGAATCACGACGCCACCCATCGTCGGCGTCCCCGCCTTTACGGCGTGACTCTTAGGACCCTCTTTGCGTATGCTTTGGCCAGCTTTTATACGTCGAAGAATTCCAATGGTCAGCGGGCCTAGAAGCAGCGCCACAGCGAAGCTCATGATGCCGGCCAAAAAAATACTTCTCACGGCTCGCGCGTCTCCTTTACGTTGGCTTGAGGATCCGCAACCGGGTAGGAGGCGGCTAACGCCAGCGCTACTCGCTCCAGCCCAACACCGCGGGATCCCTTGATGAGGATGAGATCGTTTGGTCGGACTCCCTGCAGCACGATCCGTTCAGCCTCTGCCGCGTCTTTCGCCTCCGCAATACGCTCGGAATCGAGCCCTTGGGAGCGAGCCCCAGCCGCAATCAATCCTCGCTGTTGTCCCACGGCTATAAGCCACTCGACCCCGCAGTTCACGGCATCAGCGCCAATCTGTCGATGGGCCGACTCTGTCAGGTCACCAAGCTCCAGCATGTCTCCAAGGACTGCCACCCGCCTCTGTGCCTTAGTCTGGGAGAGGACATCGAGCGCGCCACGCACTGAGAGTGGGCTGGAGTTGTACGCGTCGTTGATCAGAGTAATCCCACTGACAAGATGCGAGACGTCGAGTCGCATCTCTCCCATGCGAAACGCCGCAAGACCCTCAGTAACCACCGTGGGATCTGTGCCCAGCGAGAGAGCGACGGCTGCCGCCGCACACGCGTTGTAGACGAGGTGCCGACCGGGCGCGTTGAGGCGAATCGGGATCTCAGTGCCACGAAACTTGAGCGTAAAACGGCTTCCGTCCAGTCCTCGGCTTACCACGTCAACGGCCTGCACATCGACACCCTCGCTCAGCCCATAAGTGAGCACGTTGGCCGACGTTCGATGCGCCATCGCCCGCACGCGCTCATCGTCGCCATTCAACACGGCGAGTCCATCACCTGACAAAGCCTCCACCAACTCAGCCTTTGCATCGGCCACTCGGTCAATGCTGCCGAGCGTCTCCAGGTGGACGGGTCCCACGTTTGTCACTACACCGATCGTCGGTTGGGCAGCCTGGGCCAATGCGGCAATCTCGCCGAGATTGGACATGCCCAACTCAACCACCGCGGCGCCGTGCCGTGGCTCGATCTGCAACAAGGTCTGAGGCAACCCAATATGATTGTTGTAGTTCTTCTCCGTCGCCAACACCGGCCAAACCTGTCCGAGAACGGTGGCGATCATATCTTTAGTCGACGTCTTACCGTTACTGCCCGTTACGGCAATCACGGGTACGGTGAAGAGTCCGCGGTAGCCCCGAGCAATGTGGGCGAGGGCTGCCGTCGTATCCGCAACTTCGACCACTGGGGGTGATGGAGACGGCAAACGATCGCACAACGTATCGCGGTGAGTCTCGATGACAAGGGCACCGGCGCCGCGCTCCGCAGCGCCAGCTAGAAAATCGTGGCCATCGAAGCGCTCACCCTTGAGGGCAATAAAGAGGTCTCCCTGTTTGAGGCGGCGAGTATCAGTGGACACGCCGGTCAAAACGCGCGCTTCATCTCCCCGGACCACTTGGCCCCGGGCCCATGTCGCTATCTGTGCTACCGTCACTGGAACCATTAATACACTCCACCCTGGGCCAGCTCCTGCAGTGCCTTGCGCACCTCTTCACGATCGTCGAAGTGAATCTTTCGTCCGTCAAGCTCTTGATAATCTTCGTGTCCCTTGCCCGCGATCAATACCAAGTCTCCGGGTTGTGCCAAGCCGACCGATCGCCGAATCGCGTCTCGACGATCGAGCACCACGTCATAAGGGGTCGGATGTCGTTTCACGCCCTCGGCGACGTCCTGGCAGATCCGAGCCGGTTCCTCGCTGCGCGGATTATCAGACGTGACAATGACAAAATCGGAGAGCGTCGCCGCTACTTCGCCCATCAACGGTCGCTTCCCCTTGTCTCGGTCCCCGCCGGCGCCAATGATCGTGATGATACGCCCTTTGCACAGGGCGCGTGCCGTTTGCAGTACATTCTCAAGGCTGTCCGGCGTGTGCGCGTAATCGACGATTACACTGAAGGCCTGGCCCTCATCGACCGGCTCAAAGCGGCCGGGGACAACCGTGCGTTCGATACCGCGCACGATGGTGTCCAGGTCGATGCCTTCGTGGACTCCAACTGCGATTGCAGCTAGCGAATTGTACACGTTAAAGCGCCCCGTCAGCCGGAGGTGAACGTCGCGATGGCCGCAAGGCGTGTGGAGTGTGTACCATACACCGTCGGGTTCGACGCGCACGTTGTCGGCTCGCACGTCGCACCCCTCGCTAAGTCCATACACGAGCTTAGCAACGGTCGTTACCTGCATAAAGTAGTGTGCGTTCGAATCGTCACCGTTGATCACGGAACACTTGCGCGCCTTGCCACCGTCGCCGTTGGTCGAGACAAGAGAACGAAAGAGCAGTCCTTTGGCGGCGCGGTAATCCTCGAGACTACGGTGGAAGTCCAAATGGTCCTGAGTCAAATTGGTATAGACGGCAACATCAAACTCTGTGCCCACCGTGCGATGTAAGACGAGACTGTGCGACGAGACTTCCATGGTGGCAGTCGTGCAGCCATTCGTCACCATCTCGCGGAGTAGTCGTTGGATGTCCGCTGATTCCGGAGTTGTGCGCGGGGCCTCCGCAGCGTGATCGGCACCCACGGTCTGTTCAATCGTCCCAAGAAGACCACACTTTCTTCCAGCCTCCTGCATAATCGAACGAATGAGATACGTCGTCGTCGTCTTCCCGTTCGTACCGGTCACACCAATCACCCGGAGTTGCCGAGAAGGATGTCCGTACAATCGCGCGGCCACCACTCCCATGTTTCGGCGAGCGTCATCCACTACGATTTGCGGCAACGTCACCGGCAACTCCCGTTCTACCAAGAGGGCTGCGGCCCCCTTCTCTTTAGCTTGGTCGGCAAAGGAGTGACCATCGTATACGAAACCCTTTATGCAAACGAATAAATCGCCTTGCCTCACCTTGCGGGAATCGTAGGTGAGGCCATTAATCCTGGTCGCGGTGCCGCCAACGAGGCGAGCGCCGGGAAGATCAACGGCAACCTCGGATACAGAAAGCCCCATTCGTCACATCCACCTGCCTCAAGGAATCGAGAGTTTATCGGCAGTCACAGGGTTTGGAGACTCGTTCAAATTGTTGCCCCATCACCGCCAAAATATCGTTGCAGCAAGAGCTTACGGCGACGGCGCCGCAAAGCGAACGAGCACGACCTCCCCCTCGTGCAGTTTGGTGCCGGGCGAAGGGTCCTGACTCACGGCGAAACCGCTCCCTTCAATCTCTATGAGAAGTCCCCTCTGTCCCAGACTCGCCGCCGCATCGCGCACACTGCGCCCAACGACGTTAGGCACTTCCACCTCTTCCCCGAAATGGTCATGGGTCTCGTAGAGTGTGAGCACAACTCGGGTTCCGGGCTCCACGCGGGCACCGGAGGGCGGAGTCTGATCCAAAACGTACCCTTCCGTCCCTTCGACTTCGACCGAGAGGCCGTGCACCATCAGGATCTCTTCAGCGTCTGCGTGGTCCAAATTCATAACGTTCGGTACGCGTACACTTGTGTCATCCCGCTCTTCCCCATCATTCACAGCACGCGGCACGCCGAGATACTCCAGCGCCTCTTCGGCCACACGCCCAAAGACCGGTGCAGCCCAAACACCACCGTAACTAGGTTGTCGCCCGACCTTGTAGAGCATAACGATGCCGGCGAAGACGGGATCATCAGCCGGGGCGAAGGCCAAGAACGCCGCCATATTGGACTTGGGTCCCGAGAGATAACCGCCGCTAGGAGATGCAATTTGCGCCGTCCCGGTCTTACCCGCTACTCTGTATCCGGGGATGTCGGATTGACGCCCTGAGCCGTTCTCTACTACAGAGCGGAGACTCATGCGCATTTCGTCCGCCGTCTGCTTCGAGATGGGACGTTGCAACACTTGGGGCGAATACGACCGTACGACTTCACCGTCGGGCCCTCGCACCTCTTTAACGAGGTACGGTTGCATCAACTCACCGCCATTGGCAATGGCCGAAGCTGCCGCTACCATCTGTATTGCCGTCGCTCCAATCCCTTGGCCAAAGCCTACGTTCGCCCAGCGCAATGGACGCGCATTAGCGGGCGGCACGTAACCTGGCGACTCTCCTGGAAAGTCAATTCCACTGCGTTTTCCAAAACCGAAGGCCGCAACATACTTGTGAAAACGCTCCGAGCCCAGTCGGTCAGCCAGAATCGCGAAGACCGGGTTACACGAGTTCTCCAGCGCTTCAACAAACGACTGCCGCCCGTGTCCCCCCGCGCGCCAGCAGCTCACTCGCCCTCCTGCAATATTGAGGGTGACAGGATCAACAAACGAATCGTCCAGCGAAGCCGCTCCTGTCTCCAGCGCAGCAGCCGCCGTAATCATCTTAAAGGTTGAACCGGGCTCAAAGAAGCCGGTTACGGCGTTGTTACGCCATGACTCGGGTGGATACTCCGAATACTCATTCGGATCAAAGGACGGATAATTCGCGAGTGCGAGGACCTCGCCGGTCTTTGGGTTCAAGCCTACAAAGACACCCCAATCGGCGTCCGCCTCCAACACACCGCGCTCCAATTCGCGTTCGGCCACGTATTGAATCACCTTGTCGATTGTGAGGACGAGGTCAAATCCGTCGGTCGGCTCCACGCGCCGTTCGATTCCACCTGGAATGCTGCGGCCCGCCGCGTCTCGTTCTCGTACTATCATCCCGTCCTGGCCTTTCAGGACACTCTCATAGTGGCGCTCCAGCCCCTCCAACCCTTGGTTGTCGATTCCGGCGAAGCCAAGGATCGCGGCGGCTAACTCGCCGTTCGGATAAAAACGGAGTGGCCGCTCCTGCACACCAATTCCGGGAATGTTTAATCGGCGAACGTCGTCTGCCTCTTCGGGCGAAAGGCGCAATTTGAGCCAGACTACCGCCTGACGGCGGCTGAGCCGACCTTCGATCCAGCTTTGGTCCAACTCAAGGATGGGCGCGAGTTGGCGAGCTGCCTCCTTGGCGTCCCGCACTTCAATCGGGACAGCATAGACGGCTTCAAAGCTCATGCTGGCAGCCAGGACGCTTCCATTGCGATCGTAAATTGTGCCGCGTTCAGCGAGGAGTGGAACGGGCCGGAGCCGTTGTTCGAGGGCGAGTGATGACAGGTAATCTGCCCGAGCGATTTGCAGGTAGCCTAAACGCAAACCGAGCGCAAGGGCACACGCGGCCGCGAGGAGGAAAAGCGTCGCGACCCGACGCCGTACCAACATCCACGAAAACCGCTTCAAAGATTTCAGGACCTCCCTACGCTCTCGTAAGAACCTCTGTTATCGCCCCTCCCGATTCCAAGCGGGACTCGGCAATGCGGCACGAATCTGTGTGCTCACACGATCGTACCAACCCGAGATCGCCGCCATCCAGGAGAGATTGTCGGAGTCACGACTTGCTGTTTCTGCATCGGGGCTCGTGCGCAGAGGGTGCACCACAACCAAGTGCTCCGTCTGCGGACGATCCATCCCGAGGCGAACGCGAGCGTCGGCTTCGATCCGCTCCAGCGAGTGCGCCCGCTCGATCTCGACTAAAAGTCGGGTCTGCTCCCGCTGCAATTGGTCGAGTCGGGTGAGGGCCTGGTGCATCTCGTACGAGAGTGCGGCCAGCTTGGCCCTTTGCCCTACGTGAAAAAGGGCACTCGCCAACACGACCACAGCGAAAAGCGAGATCAAAATCGCCGGGTCGACCCGCCGCCGACGCTTCCTTGCCCGATTCGGCGAGGGATCTTTCTGCGGAGCTATCACGTCAAACTTGGCGTGTGCTAGTGACATGGTTATTCTTCCTCTCCTTTACCGAGAACTCTTTCCACGGCACGCAACTTTGAGCTGCGCGCTCTTGGATTCTCGGTCACCTCGTCCGTGTCAGGAAGAACGGGTTTTCGGGTCAGAACCTTTACCAACGGTCGCTCATTGCAGACACAAACCGGCAGTTGAGGCGGACAGACACATCCTCGTGCGGCGTCCGCAAATGCACGTTTTACAAGACGATCTTCGAGCGAATGGAAACTGATGACTACCAGCCGCCCACCCGGTACGAGGCAATCGATCGCCGTCGCAAGCAGCTCCTTTAGGGCGCCAAGCTCATCGTTGACCGCTATCCTGAGCGCCTGAAAGCTCCTGCGGGCTGGATGCGGCCCATGTCGCCTCGTCGCAGCAGGGATTGCCATCTTGATGATCTCACTCAACTCGCTTGCCGTCTGAATCGGTTGACGAGTGCGGTGAGTGACGATCTCGCGGGCGATGCGGTCCGCCCAGCGCTCCTCTCCGTACGCCTTGAGTATGTAAGCTAACTCCGTTGTTTCGAGTCGGTTGACAAGATCGAGCGCCGACTCCGCAGCATCGGGCCCCATGCGCATGTCAAGCTCCTCGCCCCGAATGCTGAAACCGCGCTCCAAAGAGTCTAGTTGGTGTGAGGACACCCCTAAGTCGGCGAGAATGCCATCAACACGATCGATCTGCAAGTCGTCCAAAATCCGAGTCAGATCCCGAAAGTTCCCTTGAACGGTCACTACACTCTGCCCGTACGGCTCCAAGCGTTCTCGCGCTGCCTGGAGCGCCTCAGGATCCCGATCGATGCCGACGAGTTTGATTGCGCCACCCGCTTGATCCAAGATGTAGCGGGCGTGACCTGCGCCTCCAAGCGTGCAATCGACGTACACACCGCCCGGTCTCACGCGCAAATAGTGAAGGACGGGAGCCACCAAGACTGATTTGTGTTTGAACTCCGCGCCCACGAGGCACCACCCTAAATTCCAAGGTCGACAATTTTCTCCGCGATCGTCTCAAACGACGACTCGGCTTCGGAGACGTACTTCTCCCAGATCTCCTTGGACCACAACTCCACCCGGGTGGAAACCCCTATGATGACGACGTCTTTGGAGAGTCCGGCGTACTCGCGCAACGCTTGGGGCAACATAATTCGTCCCTGTTTATCAAACTCGAGGTTGGTCGCTCCCGAAAAGAAGAAGCGCACAAACGCCCGAGCGTCTCGTTGCGTGAGCGGCAGCTGGCGCAACTTTTGCTCCACGTTGGCCCACTCGTTTTGCGGATAGAGGAACAGGCACTGGTCCAGCCCTCGTGTCACCACACACTCGCCACCAAGGGGATCCCGGAACTTAGCCGGTACGATCACCCGCCCCTTGCTGTCGAGGCTGTGTTGGTATTCCCCCATGAACACCGAACCAGTCCTCCACTCGTCATCCGAACTCTCCACTTTGCCCCACTTTCCACCACTGTCTTGCCCCATTTCTTCCTGGTCTCTCCAATTCCTTCCCTTTTCCGTTATGGACAGAGCGAAAAAAACACCCGCCGATGGCGGGTGTCGCAGGCCAACAAAAAGCCCTCTACACTAGGTGTGTAAAGGGCCTAAAGGCATCAACTAGGATGCGCGATGGACAGGATGGATGCACCTGGAGTCGATCAAGACAGCGCGAGTGGGGGATTGTGGGAGGCTCGCAATATTTGTCGGCTAGTTCACGTCCATATCAATAGGCGACCGCACTGGGGGCACTGGGAATCGTGCGCCGACTTCGCGCTCGTCGGAAGTGAGACATGGCACCCCGTGCACGTGCGACTCTCCACTTTAGCCACAGGTCGACCAGCAAAGCGTGCATACAACGCGTCGTACTTCGCCAACCATTCGGAGTCGATTGCGCTTCGTCGGGAGGCACGCTCCTGTTCAAGTCGGGCGCGCTCGGCGCTCCATTGACGCTCTGCTTCGTCCAGGGCGGCTCGCGCCCCCTCCAGTCGCTCCGTTATCGTTGTGGCGGTGCGATCTAACGTCGCCAAGTTTTTCTCGAGCTCTTCGACACGCTCCAATGCCGCAAGGATCCCCTCTTCGAGCTCACCTTTCCGATGCTTTGCGGCTTGTAGGCGTTCGTCCAAGCCGACGAGCTCCTTGGGGCTTTGCGCCGCACCTGCAAACAACTTGGTCTGCAAGCTTTCGATGTCGCCTTCGACACCCGCTAATTCGTCCTCTTGGGCCCTCATCGAACGTCGTACGCTCTGAATCTTTGCCGCAAGGTTGGCACGTTTCTTTGCACACTCCCGATCGGCCAGCTCACAACGACGGAGCCTCTCCGCCTCTTTCGAGTTCGTCACGTCGTCGTGCAAGGCGACGATGGCCTGATCGATCTCCTGTAGGTCAACGAGTCGTTCGATTTGCTGCATGGGCCTCCCCGACTCCTTTAGTTACGCATCGCTCCCAACAGATCTTTGTAGGTCTCTATATCCATGCCTACTTCGACTCTACGGCGGCGCATGTCGGAGCCATTCCTCCGAGCGCAGTCGACGCACCGCCGCGTCTCCGGCAGCGCCACGAGTCTCTCGTTGGGAATCTCAGCATGACACATCTCACACCAGCGTCTCAAGCGTGATGCCCCCTTCACTTGCGGCACTCTCACTCGCGGTCTGATGCCGGGCTCAACTATCCTAAAACAAACACATCGGACTCATCAAACACATCCACCGCCAGCGTACGACCTGCTTCCTGTGAGCGTTTCCGCAAGTACGCAGCTAAGTCGTGAGGGACGTGTTTCTCGGTGCCGTAGTGCCCGGCGTCGACCACCAAAATCCCGAGATAAGCGGCCTCGTCCGCGTCGTGATAGTCCACGTCACCTGTGAGAATCGCATCGGCTCCGGCCATTCGGGCTCGTTCGACAAAGCCGCCTCCCGAGCCTCCAACTACCGCAACACGGCGCACGGCACCTGTCGCTTTACCGGCAATCCGACACCAAGGTAACGCAAGAGTTTTCTTGACATGGTTTACAAACTCCTGCGAATTCATCGAATTGGGAAGAGTTCCTATTCGCCCCAAACCCACGCTCGTCGACGAAACGCTTTCGAGTGGGTACAGGTCGATTGGTACCTCTTCGTACGGATGCGCCTCGTTCAACGCCGCGACCACTCCATCCAAGTCCCTACGATTCACAACACTCTCCAATCGCAGCTCATTGACTCGAGTGAGTTCGCCCGGCGCGCCGACGTGCGGTACGCTGCCCGCCAATGGACGAAACGCACCCTCTCCAAGGACGGAGAAAGCGCAGTGGGTATAACGGCCAATGACGCCGGCGCCCGCTGCGGCCAGCGCACCGCGGACGGCACCCTCCGCCTCTTCGGGAAGAAAGGTGACCAGCTTGACGTTTGGTGAAGATTCAGCTTCTGGAACAAGCGGGGTCGTCTCGATCAGTCCAACTCTACGGGCCAATCCTTCGTTCACACCGGCGCTCGCCTTATCCAGATTGGTGTGGGCGACGCCAAAGGCGATACCGCTCTCGATCAATCTATATAGTAGGGAACCAACCCGCGTATCCGGCGCGATGGCGTTTAAAGGTTTAAAGATTAACGGGTGGTGCGCTACGATCATCTCCGCGCCCAGTCGCACAGCCTCATTCACTGCATCTTCAGAGAGGGTCAGAACAGTTAGCACTCTGGAGATCGAAGCATCCTCTCTGCCGCACTGCAGCCCCACCTGATCCCAAGACTCCGCTAACCTTGACGGCGCCAACTCCTCGATCCACCGCATGACCTCAAAGACCGACACCCGTGTAGACACGTCGAACACGCCCTTCCTTGTAAACAAATCGGTAATCAAATCGCCGTAGTCGAATCACTCACCAGTTTAGAATAACCCTTCCTCCCACCCGTGCTCCTCTCCTGTACACCGCCGGTAACACTCCGTCGAATGGGTGCTTTTGGGGAGCAAACTTTTGAACAATCCCGAGAGGAATTGCCTATCGTGTCGGGAACCACACATATTTGTGGGTTTCATCACATTGGCTTCAGTCGACGTGATCAAGCATCACCAACACTGGGGACGCCAAGTATTCTAGGAGAGGAATCATGGAACGCAATCGCCGCTTCGCAAGACGAATCACCCAACTCCTCGTCGGTCTAATGCTACTGACGATCGCGTACCCTGCCGCCGCTGCACTACCGCAGTCGACCTTTGATCCAGCAGGACCGGTCGCCAAGATGCAATTAGACCTGTTTAACGTGACGCTGTGGATCACAATCTTTATTTTCGTCGTCGTCGCAATCGCTCTCGGTTATGCTATGATTCGCTTTCGAGGTCGCCCGGGCGACGCTCAACCCAAACAGATCCACGGCAATGCCAAACTCGAAGTGTTGTGGACTGTCATCCCTGTCATTCTTCTTCTCTTTATTGCCGTTCCTACCGTGAATCTTTCGTTTCAACTCGCAGCGGCTCCATCCAATGACGCCGTCAAAGTGCGAGTGATCGGCTACCAATGGTGGTGGGCATTTGAGTATCCCGAATTGGGAATCGTGACTGCCAACGAGATGCGCATTCCCGTCGGCCAACCGATTGACCTCACCCTCGAGTCTGAGGACGTCATCCACAGTTTTTGGGTCCCCCGTCTCGCAGGCAAGGTCGACGTCGTGCCAAATCGCGTGAATAGTATGTGGCTTCAGGCCGATGAACCCGGCGTCTACTATGGGCAGTGCGCTGAATACTGCGGTACGTCGCATGCAAACATGCGTTTCCGCGTCCAAGCAGTAAGCCAGGAAGAGTTCGACGCCTGGGTTCAAGAGCGTAAAACCGCTGCCGCCTTCGCCTCCGACGATGCGTTAGTCGCCCGCGGACACGACGTCTTCGTCAATTCCGCATGCGCCGCCTGCCACACTGTGGACGGTACGACTGCAGCCGGCAAAGTCGGCCCTGACCTCTCGGACGTTGGCAGCCGTACTACGATCGCCGCCGGCCTCGTTCCAAACACGCCCGAGAATATGGCCGCTTGGTTGCGCGATCCGCAAGCTGTTAAGCCCGGAGCGCTCATGCCCAACCTAGGATTGAGCAACGACGATGTTTCCGCCCTCGTGGCGTTTCTTGAATCACTAGAGTAACGTTACGTCAAGTCGCGTTGAGAGCACTCTAACGTTCTTGAAAGAAAGAGGAGACAGAATCAAATGGCTACTTACGAGGAAGTGTATCACCAAACGGAGCACGTCGGCGGTGCCTTGCGCCCCAAGACGACGCGCGGCCTCCTCGGTTGGCTGACTACGGTCGACCACAAGCGCATCGGCATCCTCTACGGCATCAGCGCGCTCTTCTTCTTTGTCGTCGGCGGCATTGAAGCATTGCTGATCCGTCTGCAACTGGCGGGACCCAATCTCTCTGTGATCGGAGCCGACAGCTTCAACGAGCTCTTCACAATGCACGGCACCACTATGATCTTCTTAGCGATCATGCCGCTCTCTGCAGCCTTCTTTAACTACTTGGTGCCTCTAATGATCGGCGCCAGGGACGTCGCGTTCCCGCGACTCAACGCTTTTAGTTACTGGCTCTTCCTTTTGGGCGGCATCTTTATCAACACCAGTTGGTTCCTCGGCGAGGTGCCTAATGGTGGTTGGTTCGGCTATGCCAACCTCTCTTCCACCACCTACAGCCCCGGTTTCGGCATGGACTTCTGGGTGTTGGGGTTACAGCTCCTCGGGGTCGCATCATTGGCTGCCGGATTCAACTTCATCGTAACGATTTTCAACATGCGAGCCCCCGGGATGACGCTCATGCGCATGCCGATCTTTGTCTGGACGACGCTCGTAACCCAGTTCCTCATCATCCTGTCGTTCCCGGCGATCACGGTCGGCCTGATCCTTTTGATGTTTGACCGCATGTACGGCACCAACTTCTTTGAAGTGACGGCCAACGGAGACGTGGTCCTCTGGCAACACCTGTTCTGGATCTTCGGACACCCAGAAGTTTATATCCTCATCCTCCCCGCGATGGGAGTCATCTCCGAAGTGTTGCCGACCTTCTCCCGAAAACCGCTCTTCGGGTACCCGGTCATGGTCTTTTCGACGATCATCATTGCGTTCCTCGGCTTTGCAGTGTGGGTGCACCACATGTTCACGGTCGGACTTGGACCCGTCGTTAACACGGTCTTCGCCCTGACCACGATGACCATCGCGATCCCCACGGGTATCAAGATCTTCAACTGGGTCTCGACACTATGGGGCGGCTCACTGCGTTACACCACCTCACTGATGTTTGCCATCGGCTTCATCTGGATGTTTATGATCGGCGGATTTAGCGGCGTGATGCACGCTGCAGCGCCGGCGGATGCGCAACAGCAAGATACGTATTTCGTCATTGCGCATTTCCATTACGTACTCATCGGTGGTACCCTCTTTGCTCTGGTTTCGGGCCTTTACTACTGGTTCCCCAAGTTAACCGGACGCAAGATGAGTGAGAAGCTGGGTAAGCTCAATTTCTGGCTGATGTTCGTCGGCTTTAACATTGCCTTTTTCCCAATGCACTTCCTGGGTCTCATGGGTATGCCCCGTCGGATCTACACATACGATGCCGACTTGGGTCTGGGCTTTTGGAACCAGGCCTCCACCGTTGGTGCGTTTGTGCTGGGCTTCGGCGTCCTCTTCCTCCTCATCAATCTTGCTGTAAGCATTCGTTCAGGAGAGCAGGCCGTAGCCGATCCTTGGGATGCGCGCACCATCGAGTGGTCGCTTCCCTCACCGGTCCCGCCGTACAACTACGCTGAGATTCCGCTTATCTCCGAGCGTGACGAACTCTGGGAGCGCAAGCAGGCCGGAACAGTTGAACGGGAGACTGCGGCAGCGGGTCACTCTCATGGAGACGCCGAGCATGGGATTCACATGCCTGGTCAGTCGATCTTCCCGTTCCTCCTTGCTCTAGGCCTCACCATCATGGCGTACGGGTTCATCTTTAGCCTGGCGGCCACCCTTGGGGGCGCGGCGCTTGGACTCGCTTCGATGATCGCTTGGGCTTTTGAAGGCGTCGGCGGATACCACATCACACCGAGAGGAGCGCAGCAATGAATCACGCATCGGAGTATGTAGAGCATTCCTCAACGGGCCTTCCCAATAGGAAGCTGGCCTTCTGGCTGTTTATTTCGTCTGAGTGCATGTTTTTTGGTGCGCTGATTGCCACCTACCTGGTCTACCAAGGTAAGAGCCTCGTAGGACCATACCCTACCGATGTCCTAGACATCCCGCTCACATCAATTAGCACCTTCGTGCTGTTGATGAGCAGCTTGGCGATGGTGTTGGCCGTTAATGCCTCACAGCGCGGGGACATGCGAGGCACGCGCCTTTCACTACTCGCCGTCATCGTGATGGGGAGCGTCTTCCTTGGTTTTCAGGTGTATGAGTTTACCCACTTCTACCACGTTGGGCTCTCCCTTAGTCAAAATCTCTTCGGTAGCACTTTCTTTGTGTTGACGGGCTTTCACGGCGCTCACGTGACCGGAGGCGTCATCTGGTTGATCGCTTTGTTTGTCGAGACGTTTCGCAAGGCGCCCGCCGAACGTCGAGCCCTCGACGTGGAAGTGGCCGGTCTTTACTGGCACTTTGTCGACATTGTTTGGATTGTGGTCTTCACGGTGGTCTACCTCTTGGGCGTAAATCACTGAGGCCTTCACTTTCGGAGACTTATTAACGAAGGGAGCAACGTGACATGGCTCACGGGCACGGAGAGACAACGGCACAGCACGCAGCGCACCCGACTCCCAAGTTTTTTTGGAAGGTTGCGTTGTGGCTGACCGTGATTACGGCCCTCGAAGTATGGGCGGTGTATATTGACGCGATTCGCGGCGTCTTGGCGCCGATTCTCATCATTCTCTCAGTTCTAAAGTTCGTGTTGGTAGTTGGATACTTCATGCACCTCAAGTGGGACGCACGGGCATACACAGGCTTCTTCACCTTTGGCATGCTCGTAGCGCTCATCGTGTACTTCTTTGTTATTGTGATGTCCAACTAACCCAGCCGAAGCAGTCGGCTTGAACGGAGTGTTAACGAAATCCCGTGACTCCAGCAACGCCTGACGTATACGCCGCTATAGCGGCCACATGGTATCCCCAAGCTATCGCCGGGGTTGTTTGGGTGATGGTCGCATACTTGGCACTCATTGGACCGGTTCGCCGCAAGTTTCGCCTCGGCGGACCGGTCGGTTTGCGCCAAATCGGCTACTTCGCCCTCGGTCTCTTTATCTTCCTCGTTGCCGAGGGGAGTCCACTACACGTGGTCTCCGAGGAGTACCTCTTTAGCGCCCACATGCTGCAGCACATTCTGTTGACCCTCGTCATGCCGCCACTCCTGTTGCTGGGCTTACCTGGATGGTGCTTTCGGTTCCTCCTCGTCAAGGGCGTCAAGCCTATTGCTCGCCTTCTGACCTCCCCGATCATGGCGCTCGCCCTTTTCAACGCGCTGTACACGTTGTGGCATCTGCCGATTCTTTACGAAGCGGCCCTCTACAACCACAACGTGCACCTTCTCGAGCACGTTGTCATGACCGGCAGCGCTGTGCTCATGTGGTGGCCGATTACCAGCAATGTACCCGAGCTTCCGAGAATATCCCAGGCTTTGCAGATCATTTACCTATTTTTTATGGCAGCGGCGCAAATCGGCATCTTTGCAGTCGTCACCTTTGCCCACGATGTCTTCTACGCGTTTTATGGAACGGCCCCACGCCTATGGGGAATCTCTCCCCACCAAGACCAGCAGCTCGCAGGTATCGTGATGAAGGTTGGAGGCATGTTCGTCTTCCTCTACGTTCTCACACGGGCATTCTTTGGCTGGGTGCGCCAGGAAGAGGAGAATTCCGCTCGTCGGCGGCAGGAACGGGCGGCTGAACGCCAGTCTCGGATCGAACAGACAGGGCAACAACAGGCGAGTACAACGCAAAGTTAGGTCTAGACAAACGCCCTCAGCATGTGTTAAGATATAGTATGTGAGTCGCAGGCCACTAGCCCCCATCGTCTAGCGGCCTAGGACGCCGCCCTTTCAAGGCGGTAGCACGGGTTCAAATCCCGTTGGGGGTACCAGCCACACTTAAGAAGGCAGCGCTCGTCGTTGCTTTCACACGAGAGCGTCGGAGTCCTCAGTGATCCCGGCGCTCTTTTCGCGTCCGTTTGTCCGTCTATTCGCGACCGTCGTCCCAACGCGTCCCAAACTGCCTCGGGATCGTTAAGCACTCGTAAGTACCAGAGTACAAAAAAACCGTTCCTCAAGTGTGATGAAGAACGGTGTGATATGGTGGGCCCGGCAGGATTTGAACCTGCGACCAGCCGATTATGAGTCGGACGCTCTAACCCCTGAGCTACGGGCCCTTACCCGAACCACATGCTATTATATCACCGTATGCGGCGAGAGGTAAAGTGTCTGGAGCGAATAGGCTGCCGGGAAGTCATACCTCCTACAGCGTGTGAGGCGAGAAGAATCAACGCCCCAGGAGGTATGACTTCATGAAGTTAATCGAGGAAGTCTTTGAGCTTCTTGCTACGACTCGGATGTCGTAATTTCCGCAGTGCCTTTGCTTCGATTTGACGGATACGCTCTCGAGTGACACCGAATACCTGGCCGACCTCTTCGAGGGTACGGGAGCGCCCATCGTCCAGTCCAAACCGAAGACGAAGCACCTTCTCCTCTCGCGGAGTTAGGGTGTCCAGCACACCTTCGAGTTGCTCCTTGAGCATCTGGAAGGAGGCTTCCTCCGCCGGTGCAGGCGCCTCGTGATCCTCAATGAAGTCTCCCAGGTGACTGTCCTCTTCCTCACCGATGGGTGTCTCGAGCGAGACGGGCTCTTGAGCAATCTTCATAATCTCCCGCACCCGCTCGACCGGAAGCTCCATTTGCTCGGCGATCTCTTCGGGTGTAGGCTCTCGACCCAGCTCCTGGAGGAGTTGGCGAGAGATACGGATCAATTTGTTGATCGTTTCAACCATGTGAACAGGAATCCGAATCGTCCGCGCTTGATCGGCGATCGCGCGGGTGATGGCTTGCCGGATCCACCACGTTGCGTACGTGCTAAACTTAAAACCCTTTCGAAAATCAAACTTTTCGACGGCCTTTATGAGTCCAAGGTTACCCTCTTGTATAAGGTCCAAAAATAGCATGCCGCGCCCAACATAACGCTTAGCTATGCTGACAACTAGGCGGAGGTTAGCCTCAGCCAAGCGCCGTTTTGCCAGTTCGTCACCGTCCTCAATCCGCTGAGCCAGTGCGACTTCTTCTTCGGCGCTTAGCAATGGGACTCGACCGATCTCTTTGAGATACATGCGCACGGGATCATCGAGCCCGATTCCCTCAGGAACCGTCAGTTCGATTTCTACATCGTCGTCGTTCTTGCCGGCAGTTGCCGAGCCGTTCTCGGTACCGTCGGGGACGATGTCGATACCCTGATTGGTGAAGCGCTCGTAAATCTCGTCAATCTGATCCGCTGTGAGTTCGACGTCTTGTAACGCGTCCATAATCTCGTTATACGTGAGATTCCCCTGGCGCTTGCCCTTCTCCATTAACTCCTTGATGCTTTCGCTCTCCACAAGCTCTTCCTTACCCGCCATTCTCTCCCCCTCCTTTCCTAGGATGCTTCAACCTGTTCCGTCGCGTGTCGTAAGCGTTCCCGAATCTTCTTGTAGACCAATACCAACCGGTTTATCTCGTATGGGCTGATCGAATCGTCTTTCATCAGTGAGCCTATTTTCGCCTCCAAGCCTTGTATGTGCCAGCGCGCTCGTTCGTCAATTGCTCGTTGAAGGTACGCGCGAAATGGGCCTACCGGCGTTTCTGCGCGCATGAGTACCTCTCCTGCAATTTTCGCCAAATCGGGATCGGTTAACTGTGCCATGATGCTTTCTGGGTTGTCTTCCCGATCCGTATTTTGGGCCAACCACTCAAACACTTTATTATAGCGCTCATCGATGAACGGTGATTCACCCAACGATTCATTTAGCTCACCAATCCTTTGGGGCTCTTTCAAAAGCCATGCCAGCAATGCGGCCTCAACCGACGCCCCAGGGATTGCCCGGCTGGATTTGGACCGACCTGATGCTTTTTGCGCCGTTGGCCTCTCGCCCTGCCCGGAGCGACTGCCTGAAGGCAAATCCGTATTAGTATAACGACTTCTTGACAAATTATGCCGCGACCTTCCGTTCGCACGCATGCCAGGGCGATCCCGTCTATCATTCCCATTTGAGCCTTCGAATTTTGCCAGCTCGTCCGCGAGCGCATACGGACTCACACCTATCCGCTCGGCCATTTGCGCAACGTACCCCTCGCGACCGACCGGGCTCTCAATGCCACTCAAGACCGGCAGGAGACGCTTAACGGCCTCGATTTGACCTTCGACCCCTTGGACATTCACCGTACGTAGCGCCTCTTCCAACTGATACTCGATGAGCGGTACGGCACCGTCTACAAGGCGTTCAAAGGCATCTTTGCCGTGCGAGGCGACGAAAGAGTCGGGATCCTCATCTTCGGGCAGTCGCGCTACTTTTAGAGATAGCCCCGAGCCCTTAAGAATATCCAAGCCCCGTAGCGTTGCGTTTTGTCCCGCAGCGTCGGCGTCGTAGGCTAGGACAACGTGTTGTGTATACCGTTTCAGCATCTGCGCTTGGTTGTTTGTAAACGCCGTGCCCAACGATGCGACTGCCGGACCAAATCCACGTTGGTAGAGGCCGATGACGTCCATGTATCCCTCGACCAAAACGACACGCTCCATTGGCCGAAACTCTGCGGCAGCAATTTCGAGACCATACAGATGATTGCCTTTAGAAAACGCCGGAGTCTCAGCCGTATTGATGTACTTGGCACCCTCACCCGCCAGAATACGTCCGCCAAATCCCACGACATTTCCGCGCACGTCAGTAATGGGAAACATCACTCTGCCACGAAAACGATCGTAAGCGCCCCGACGCCCTTGCGAAAGGAGACCCGCTTTAATCCCGACCGACTCTGGAACGCCCTGAGAGCGCAGGTAATCACGCAAACGTCCCCAATCATCGGGTGCGTAGCCAAGTTGAAAGCGCTGAACGGTCTCTTTGGTGAGACCGCGCCGCTTCAAGTAATCCCGCGCCGCCTGCCCCATTTGCGAGAATAAGCAGCGTACAAAGAACTCTTGGGCCACTTTGTTAGCTCGCCAACACGCCTCTTCTTCTTTGCGTCGACGCGCCTCGCGTGGTGACACCTCGACCTCCTCGACCGGGATACCTACCCGATCAGCAAGCTGGCGCACTACCTCGGCAAACGGAGCCTTCTCCAACTCGGTCAAAAAGTTGAAGACATTTCCTCCTGACTGGCATCCAAAGCAGTAGTACAACTGCGTCTCACGATCGACGAAAAACGAAGGAGTCTTTTCGTTGTGAAACGGGCAGAGTCCTTTGTATCGCCGCCCCGACCCCTGCAGCTTTACGTGCTCGGAAATTATCTCGACGATATCGATCCGGGATCGGACTTCGTCGATCACATGATCGGGCAGACGGGACAATCCAATCACCCCTGTCTCGCCAGTTCATTTCGGCAAATTGCGTCGCTTCTCCTTCAATTGAGGCAGTCTACGAGTACGTTACAGACCGTGTTACCGAGTCCTGTGCCCCTGTCACAACGCACGCATGAACACTCTGCGGGGGCAGTCAACAGGCCGCAGCGGAGGCTGCGGCCTGTTGATCAGATCAATCGAGCGCGAAGTGCAATGTTGCCCTTAACGAGGCGACTCGATGTTGGCCTGGGCGGCTGCAAGCCTGGCAATCGGTACTCTAAAGGGCGAGCAGCTCACGTAGTCGAGTCCCGTATTGTGGCAGAACTTGACGGACGATGGATCGCCACCATGCTCACCACAAATGCCGACTTTGAGCGAGGCACGCACCGATCGTCCCTTAGCCACGCCCATCTCGACGAGTTGTCCCACGCCTAACTGATCCAAGCTCTGGAACGGATCCTTCTCGAGGATGCCCTGATCGACGTAGGAACCGAGGAACGAACCCGCGTCGTCGCGGCTGAAGCCGAACGTCATTTGGGTGAGGTCGTTCGTTCCAAAAGAGAAGAACTCGGCCTCGTCGGCAATCTCGTCGGCAACCAACGCCGCCCGCGGAACCTCAATCATCGTCCCCACTTGGTACTCGATCTCGGTGCTGGTTTGAGACATAACGTCTTGCGCCGCCTGGTCGCACACCGCTTTCATCTCTTCGAGCTCGCGTCGAGTGCCGACGAGCGGAATCATCACTTCAGGAACGACGTTCTGCCCTTCCTTGATGAGTTGGGCCGCCGCCTCAAAGATCGCTTGGCATTGCATACGATAAATCTCGGGATATGTGATACCTAAGCGACATCCACGATGACCCAACATCGGGTTGAACTCCTTGAGCGACTCAATGCGCTGCTCCAGCTCCTCCGTCGAAACCCCTAGATCGTCAGCCGCTTGTTTAATCGCATGCTCCTCATGGGGGAGGAACTCATGCAGGGGCGGATCAAGGAGGCGGATGGTCACCGCATAGGGAGCCATCGCCTTGAAGATGCCGTAGAAGTCATCACGCTGCATCGGCAAGAGCTTTGCCAGTGCCTTCTCACGGCTCTGGAGGTCGCTTGCCAAAATCATTTCACGTACGGCCGAAATGCGGCCTTCACCGAAGAACATATGCTCAGTGCGGCACAGACCGATCCCTTCGGCACCAAAGTCTCGGGCCACTTGGGCGTCGTGCGGCGTGTCGGCGTTGGTACGGACCTTCATAACACGGTAGCGATCGGCCCATTCCATCAGTTGAGCGAAGTCACCTGAGACCTCAGGCTCTTCCAGCTCCAGCTTGCCAAGGAAGACCTCGCCCGTACCACCGTCGAGCGTAATCCAATCTCCCTCCTTGACGTCGACACCGGCAACAGTAAACTGGCGTGATGCCTCACTGATCTTGACGTCCCCCGCTCCCGCTACGCAGCTCTTACCCATCCCGCGAGCCACGACGGCTGCGTGAGAGGTCTTGCCACCGCGGGAGGTGAGAATCCCCTTAGCCACATCCATGCCCCCGATATCTTCGGGAGAGGTCTCGGCACGCACCAAGATCACGGACTCACCCCGGGCGACCCACTCCTCAGCGTCGTCGGCGGTAAAGACGACTCGACCTACCGCGGCGCCCGGAGAGGCTGCGATGCCGACGGTGAGCGGTTCAGTCGACGTCCGAGCTTTCTCGCTGATGTTAGGGTGAAGGAGTTGGTCAAGCGCTTCGGGCTCGACCCGAGTCACCGCCACCTGCTCATCGATGACTCCTTCCCGCACCATTTCGACGGCAATGCGCACGGCTGCGTGTGCCGTCCGCTTGCCGTTACGAGTCTGCAGCAAGTAGAGTTTCCCCTCTTGAATGGTGAACTCCAAATCCTGCATATCTTTGTAATGCGCTTCAAGGCGGTCAAAGATCGCTGTGAGCTCTGCATAAACCTCAGGCATCTGCTCTTCGAGTCGGCTAATGGGTTCAGGCGTTCGAATCCCCGCCACCACGTCCTCGCCTTGCGCGTTGATCAGATACTCACCATAGTACACTTTCTCGCCGGTAGAGGGATCGCGGGTGAACGCCACCCCCGTGCCGGAAGTCTCGCCCAAGTTGCCAAAGACCATGCTTTGGACGTTGACGGCGGTGCCCCAATCGTTGGGGATATCGTGGATGCGACGGTAACGAGCCGCCCGCGGGGTATTCCACGAATCAAAGACTGCATTGATCGCGCCTCGCAGCTGCTCTTTAGGATCGTCCGGGAAATCGTTGCCGGTCTCGTCGCGGACGAGCTGCTTGAACTGGTTGACCAGAGCTTCCCAGTCCTCAGCCCCTAATTCGGTGTCGAGCAAGACTCCCCGCTTCTCCTTCAGCGCTTCGATCAAGCTCTCGAAGTGGTGGTGGGCGACGCCGAGCACCACGTTGCTGTACATTTGCACGAAGCGGCGATAACTGTCAAACGCAAAGCGGGGGTTGTCCGATTTTTTGATCAGCCCCTGTACCGTCGTGTCGTTAAGGCCAAGATTCAAAATCGTGTCCATCATCCCGGGCATAGAGACCCGAGCGCCCGATCGGACAGACAGGAGCAGCGGATTATCCGCTGAGCCGAATGAAGCGCCCATCGCCTCTTCGACTTTGGCGAGATTCTCGAGAACCTGGTCTTCAAGGCCCTGGGGCCAGTTTTGATTGTTTTTGTAGTAATCCGTGCACACCTGTGTGGTGATGGTAAAGCCCGCCGGAACCGGAACACCTAGGCTCGTCATCTCGGCCAGGTTGGCGCCCTTTCCACCCAAAAGGTTACGCATCGACCGATCGCCTTCGGTGCGACCCGGACCGAAAAAGTACACCATCTTGTTGCTCGACATCGTCATCCTCCTCAGTTCCACTCGGTATGAATCTCCGAGTTGAATACAAACCCCGTACTCGGTGGAGCACCACGAGCGTTCCCGGCGGGACAGATTTTGTACCACCCGGAACACACTCTATCGTGGTATTTATTCTGGTTGAAAGAGTCGGTTCCTCCAGTTTAATCCTCGGCAATATGCTCCCAGGCGCCCAACGTGCCGTAAACCGTTACGACCCGGCCGAGCAACGCCAAACGGTTTCCTTTGACCGCCGGGTCGTCGGCCATAATTAGCACGGCATCAAAGAAAGCGTCCAACTCGCTCTTCAGCGCGGCGAGAATGCCGATGGCGTCATCGAAGCGCGCCTGCTCAATGAGGGCAGGCACTTTATCTTCGAGTCGTTCGACCCCGGTCAGAAGGGCCTGTTCGGCCTTATCCTCAAAGAGCTCAGGATCTACCTCGTTGTGCTGAGCTGAAGCTGCCAACTTCACCGCTCGATGGAAGCTCGTGACGACGTCGCTAAGGAGTCCGCTCTCTCGTGCCCGGGTGAACGCGAGCAGCCGCCCCTCCGCTGCCACCGGATCCTCGATCCCGTTCGCAAGCGTCGCTTCAATCAAATCGTAGCGATACTCTCGTTCTGAGAAGAGCGTGCTAAGGCGCCCCGCGAAGAATTCCATCACGGCGCGACGCACGGACTCGTGATCGCTGAGGCGCTCCCCATATGCCTTCAACGACGCATCGATCAGAGCGCCAAGGGTTACAGGGGGTCGCAACTGCAACAGGATGCGGAGAATCCCCAATGCCTGCCGACGGAGCGCGTACGGGTCCGTAGACCCCGTTGGAATAAGCCCGATTCCGAAGCATCCAACGATGGTGTCCGTCTTATCGGCCAACGCGACGAGGGCGCCCGGCAGGCTCCGCGGGAGATCGTCTTGAGCGAAGCGGGGTAGGTAATGCTCGAATATTGCGTCTGCGACGACAGGCGCCTCACCCGAAAGTCGAGCGTACTCTCGCCCCATCATCCCTTGTAGCTCAGGGAATTCGTAAACGACTTGCGTCACTAAGTCAGCCTTGCATAACTGCGCAGCGCGATCCGCCTGCTGCAGCACTTCGGCATCGACCTTCTCCGAAGCCCTCGTGGCGTTCTCAACCGTTGCCCGCACGCGTTCGACCTTCTCCCATACTGTACCCAACTGCTCCTGAAAGAGGACGCTTCGCAACGCGTCGGTGTACGCTTCGAGGGGCTTCTTGCGATCTTCATCGTAGAAGAAGCGCGCGTCCGAGAGTCTCGCGGCCAGAACGCGTTCGTTTCCCGACTGGACTCTCTCCAACGAGTCTGCCCCACCGTTGCGAACAGCGACGAAGTGCGGCAGGAGCGCACCGTCGTTTGCCCGTACCGGAAAGTACTTTTGGTGTTCCCGCATCGTGGTCACCAAGATCTCGGATGGAACCTCCAGAAATGCAGGGTCGAACGAGCCTAACAGCGGCGTGGGGTACTCGACCAGGTGAGTCACCTCTGCCAAGAGCTGATCGTCGATGGCTACGGTCCCGCCCGCTCGATCTCCTAAAGCGATCGACTGGGTTCGGATCATCTCCCGCCTTGCGTCAACATCGACCACTACGTGCCCCCTATTTCGGAGTGCATCTTCGTACTCTAACGCTCCTGCGAGCTCGATCGGCTCGGGACTGAGGAATCGGTGACCGTAAGTGACACGCCCTGCTTTGACCCCGGCTACTTCAAACTCGATAACCCGTTCATCGAGGAGCGCTACGACCCACCGAATCGGTCGTGCAAAGCGTAGAGAGCTCTCGTCCCAGCGCATGGACTTGGGGAAACGCAGGGACGCGACCACCTCACCCAGGACCTCGACCAAGACAGCGGCGGCGGCTCGCCCGACCTCTTCTTTCACAGCGTAGAGGTAGGCGCCTCCGTCCGTCTCCTTTTGCACGAGCGCGTCTACGGCAACCCCTTGATTGGCCGCGAACCCCAATGCCGCTTTGGTAGGATTCCCCTCTTTATCAAACGCAATGCGAACCGGTGGCCCCTTCACTTCCGCATGGAGATCATCCTGACGCTCTGCCAAACCCGTGACAATCACCGTCAGCCGTCGGGGCGTCCCCAACGTTCGCACGGACTCGTATTTCAGGCGATGATCTGTCAGGCTCTTGGTCAGCCCCGTCGCAAGTTCTCGCAACGCTCGATCGACGAAGCGAGCCGGACACTCTTCCATGCCGATTTCAAGTAAGAAAGGTGCGCTCACTTGACCACAACCCCTTCCCGTTCGCGCAGGAGCGGAAACCCTTGTGCCTCTCGTGACTTGAGGTACTCGGCTGCGCAGCGTCTGGCCAAGTTGCGTACACGTCCGATGTAGCTTGTCCGCTCTGTCACGGAGATCGCACCGCGCGCATCCAAGAGGTTAAACGCATGGGAGCACTTGAGCGTCCAATCGTAAGCGGGGAGCGTCTTACCGGCGTCAAGGACGCGGGTAGCCTCCTGCTCGTACATGTCGAAAAGCGTAAACAATGCGTCCGTATCGGCAAGTTCAAAGTTGTAGTGGGACTGCTCCACTTCGTTTTGATGAAAGACGTCGCCGTATCGGATGCCGTCGACCCACTCTAGATCGTACACGCTGTCCACGTTCTGCATGTACATCGCGATGCGTTCAACACCGTACGTAATCTCGGCAGAGATCGGCATGAGGTCAATCCCCCCCGCCTGTTGAAAGTAGGTGAACTGGGTGATCTCCATCCCGTTGAGCCAGACTTCCCATCCCAAACCCCAAGCGCCTAGCGTCGGCGACTCCCAGTCGTCCTCCACAAAGCGGATGTCGTGCTGCTCAGGTACAATCCCGACCCGACGGAGAGATTCGATGTAAAGGTCGAGTACGTCATGGGGAGCGGGCTTGAGAATCACCTGAAACTGATAGTAATGCTGCAGACGATTGGGGTTCTCTCCGTACCGACCGTCGGTCGGGCGACGTGACGGTTGCACGTAGGCGGCCCGCCACGGTTCGGGGCCTAAAGCGCGCAAAAAGGTGGCGGGATGAAAGGTGCCGGCGCCTACTTCCACGTCGTACGGCTGGTGCAGGACACAACCGTAGTCGGCCCAGTACCGGCTCAACTCCAGCAGAAGCGTTTGTAGGTTCACGTAGCTCATCAATCCTCTCTCGTAAAGCAAATAAAAAACCTTCCGCCCCAACACTTCAGGGACGAAAGGTTTCCTTCCGCGGTTCCACCCTGGTTGACCCTCGCCCACGTCAGGCGTAGGTCCACCTCAAGAATCATGCGGTATCAGAAGCGCCTTCAGCGCGTGCGCTCATCCAGGGCTTGCAGCCCACGGCCCCGGCTCTCTTGCCTCGCAACGGATCGCGAGGTCGTGGCGCGACAATCAACGCTTACTCCTCTTCCTCATTTACCACTATGGAATTACGAAGAAGATACCACATCACCCTAGGAGAGTCAATCGTGTCGGACGCCTCCATGCCCGCACACGGCAAGCATTAAGCCAAATCTTTGACCGAGGCGAGGAAGCTGAGCGATTTGATAGGCCGGGGTACACGAAAATCGATGTATGTACGGCCTACCGCTTCGAGAAGGCGCATGTCATCGACCGAGATGCGCACGACCCCGAGACGCTCAGGAGCCAACGTCAGCAATCGGCGCAACCACTCGAGCGTCGAGCGCTTCAGGGAGATGGCACTCGCATCCCGCTGTGTGCAGCCGCGACAGAGCACCCCGCCCTCCTTTGAGCTAAATAGTATTGCGGGGAGCTCATCCGTACCGCACCCCACGCATACGTCGAGTTCCGGAGTGTATCCGAGTAACGAGATAAACGTGAACTCAAACCATCGGCTCACCAATTCCGGCTGTACCCCGTCCCGCAACGCCTTGAAGGCTCCAATGCAAAGGTGAAAGAGGTCCTCACTTGGCTCGCCGGGTTCAACGCATGCGTCGAGCAACTCTGACCAGTAACTTGCATAAGCCATGGCGGCAAGATCCTCACGCAACGGCGCAAAACTCTCACGAATATCAGCTTGGCTCAGTGTATCGAGACTCCGTCCGGAGAAGAGGCGATACTCCCCGTGCGTAAAGAGTTGGGTCGCCCCCATTAGCCGACTGCGTGTCCGCCGGGAGCCTCTGGCGACGCACTCCACCTTCCCGTGATCGCGTGTGTAAAGCGTTACGATACGGTCCGCTTCACCGAGATTGCGCGTTCTAAGGACGATCCCTTCGGTGGCATAGAGCGCCACAACGTCACCCTTCCCCTGTGACTCGGTCTCCGACAGTTTTCACTCGGACGTCGACGTGTGTTCTACCTGGTACACCCTGTTTCGCCGAATCTTGCGGCGGCCTGACGACGTCGTCGAGCCCCCGATAATCCGTGTAGAGTAGGTAAGCTCCGACGTGACCTGAAGACTGGAACAAGCGCCAAAAGAGTTCGCTGATTTGTCCCATAGAGCGGTGTTCGTCCCTCCTACCACGACCCAACTCTAGCGTGAGTTTTAACCCCCGCCAATATGCGGGCACTACCGGCGAAACCAGGCCAAGAGCAGCGATAAAATCACACTGATGAGGATAGATGTGGCGAGAGGAAAGTAAAACGTAAAACCGTCACGCTTAATCGTAATATCGCCGGGGAGACGTCCAATCATAGGCACTTTGCCCATAAACGTCAATATAAGACCGATGACGATGAGTACGACTCCACCAACGATGACCACACGTCCAAGCTCCGCCAACGAGACACCTCCCCGTTTATGGGTCAAAGAGGCCGACCTGAGGGTCGCCATCCTCGTCGTTTTGGACCTCGTCACTAGTGTAGACGCGCCCTAGATGCCGATAGGCACCGACCGTTGCTACGCGACCGCGTGGGGTACGTTGAATATAACCAAGCTGCATCAAGTATGGCTCCACGACATCTTCAAGTGTGGCCGTCTCTTCACTCAATGATGCAGCCAGCGTCTCGATCCCCACCGGCCCACCTTGGTACTTGTCGATAATCGCCGCCAGCAGCCGGCGGTCGAGACGATCGAGTCCGAGCTGGTCGACATCAAAGAAGCGCATCGCCTCCTGAGCGACCTCTTGCGTGATACGACCGTCCGCCCGCACCTGAGCAAAATCCCGTACACGTTTGAGGAGTCTGAGTGCGATGCGAGGCGTGCCGCGGGAACACCGAGCCACCTCTGCAGCCCCCTTCTCCTCGATGGGCACGTTGAGTACGTGCGCGGCTCGCCGAAGCACCTCTGTCAACTCGTCCCCCGAGTAGAATTCCAACGATTCGATCACACCGAAACGATCGCGTAAAGGGGACGTGAGCATTCCGGCGCGAGTCGTGGCGCCTATGAGCGTAAAGGGGGGTAACTCCAAGCGGACCGAACGGGCTCCCGGGCCTTTCCCAATGACGATATCGACTGCTCCGTCCTCCATGGCGGGGTAGAGCACTTCTTCAACATACCGACTCAGTCTGTGTATCTCGTCAATAAAGAGAACATCACGCGGCTGCAAGTTTGTCAGGATAGCGACCAAGTCTCCTTGACGCTCGATCGCGGGTCCCGAAGTGACGCGAATTGAGACACCCAGTTCCGCTGCCACAATATGCGCCAGGGTGGTCTTGCCCAAGCCCGGCGGCCCGTGCAGCAGTACGTGATCCAGCGCCTCTCCCCGACTCCTGGCTGCCTGAATGAAAATGTCCAGCTTCTCCTTGACTCGCGTTTGACCAACGTACTCGCCGAGGCGACTGGGACGCAAAGAGGCCTCGATCTCCTCGTCCCCTTCTCGCTGCCCAGGACCGACCAGACGCTCCTCTTCCATGGCCACCGTCGCTCACCTCCGATCGCGCTTAACTCACTCGATCGAGTTTCCCCAAAGCCAGCGTGATGAGTCGCTCCACGCTCTCGTCGACCGTCTCTTTCTCCTCTGCGACCTGTGCAACGGCCTGTTGCGCCTCTTCCTCACTGTACCCAAGAGCCAGGAGCGCTCCGAGTACGTCGTCCATGATGGCAGCGCCCGATTTGCTCTCTTGGGCTTGTTGTACAGCACTCTGCGAGAGCTCCGCCCAGCCGGCGTCAGCCAGCTTATCTTTCAGTTCCAAAAGGATCCGTGCCGCCGTCTTCTTTCCGATTCCCGGAATCTTCGTCAACACGCTGCTCTCTTGGCTCAAGACGGCTCGCACAAACGCTTCCACCGAGACGTGAGAGAGTATTGAAAGCGCCAGTCGAGGTCCCACACCTCCGACTCCCACAACAGTCTCGTAGAGGCGCAACTCGGCTTTTGTCGCAAACCCGTATAGCTGGATGGCGTCTTCGCGTACATGTGTATGGATGTGTAGGGACGTTTGCTCGCCAACCAAGCCAACGGCGCGGATCGTGGACTCGGGCACGAAGACCCGATACCCGACGCCATTCACGTCCAAAATGAGATCCCCAGCGTTCAGCTCAACGAGGCTCCCGCGCAGTCGAGCGATCATCAAACCCCTCCTTGACCCGTCTGCTCCTCAAACGCTCGGGCCATGCGTCCCTCGGCCGTGACGGCGTGTGCGTGGCAAATTGCAATGGCAAGTGCGTCAGCGGCATCGTCGGGAGTCGGGTTTTGATTGAGAGAAAGCAAAGCCCGCACCATAAACGTCACTTGCATCTTGTCTGCCCCTCCGTACCCCGAGATGCTCTGTTTCACCTGCATCGGAGTGTACTCCACGACTCTAAGGCCACGCTCAGCAGCGGCAAGGAGGATGACGCCACGTGCGTGTCCCACGGCTAACGCAGACGTTGTGTTTCGACTAAAAAAAAGTTGTTCGACGGCGACTGTATCCGGAGACGTCTCGTCAATCAGATCCCGAACTTCCGTATAAATACTCTTCAGCCGATGTGGAAGTCCCTGCTTCGCGGGCGTGCGGATACTTCCGTGGCGGCAGTGTTTGAGTTGACCCGCCCGAAACTCAACGACCCCATATCCGGTGGTTGCAGTCCCCGGGTCGATTCCCAAGATTACCAAAGAGATGCACCTTCAACGCGAACTAAGCAGTCCGTCTAAAATTTGCGGTACGTCGTGCCGGTCTTGAAACGAAATCCCTGCTTCGACCAGCGTTCGAACCGACTCTTGTAAGGCTGCCACTTCGATCGTCGTCACGTCGGCCAACTCGTGGCATCCCTCCGGTTCTCCGAGGAATATCCCCACGTTTCCATCGACGGGTCGGATGAAGCCCACGGTCCCAGTCTGCTCGGGGCAGGGGCGACTGGCGACGATACGATCTCCGGCGAAACTTACAATACTCCACTCAGGTTTCAAATGCCGAATCTCTGCGATCCCTTTGCCCACCAAATCGTCACTAACGCTTCCCACCTCAGTCATGGCGACTTTACCGTCATCCATGAGGTAGTGGACGACCGTTTCGGCGTTCTCCCTGACGACGGTTTGGGCCTGAGGTTGACTCGGTTCGTCGGGCAGCGGCACGCTTGTGAACCTTTGAAAAGTAAGGCCGAAGGTGGCGACGAATAGGACCGCAGCCACCCCCAAAATAATTAAACGTTCTCGTTTCGACAATGGTCCTCCCCCACAATCTACCAGAATCTTTGGGTAGGTTTCCCGGGGAGGATCCAAAGTATGAATGCGCGTCGTGCGAGTTAGGACTCCAGGAGATCACCCTTGGATCGCGGCGAGCGCCTCTTCGGTCAAATCAAAGTTTGCGTAAACATCCTGCACGTCATCGTGATCCTCAATTGCATCGAGCATTTGTAGTAACTTCTTGCCAATCGCTGCATCCACTTCGATAGTGTTGGTCGGTCTCATCGTAATTTCGGCGGTATCGACAGTGTAACCCGCGTCGATCAGGGCTTCCCTAACACTCTCAAAGCTCTCCGGTGTGGTTGTGATAGTGAAGGTGTCGCCGTCGCGCTCAACGTCGTCCGCGCCAGCTTCCAAGGCCATCAATATTACTTCGTCCTCGTCGGCGCCGTCGGCCTCGAGCGTGATGGCGCCGATCTTGTCAAACATCCACGCGACACACCCCGACTCGCCGAGATTGCCACCGTGCTTCGAAAAGATATGACGCATATCCGCTGCGGTACGGTTGCGGTTATCCGTCATGATCTGCATCATGACCGCAACCCCTCCGGGACCGTACCCCTCATACACGATCTCCTCGTACGAGTCGGAGCCGAGCTCCCCAGCACCGCGCTTGATGGCCCGCTCAATCGTCTCGTTAGGCACGTTGGCGGCCTTGGCTTTATCGATCGCCAGTCGCAGCCGAAAGTTGCTCTCAGGATCAGAGCCGCCCTCTCGCGCAGCGACTGAGATAAGGCGAGTCATCTTGGTGAAGACCTTCCCGCGTCGGGCGTCTTCCTTGGCCTTTTTATGTTTAATGTTATCCCATTTGGAGTGTCCGGCCACCGAGCATCGCTCCCCTATAGACTACTCCAACTTTACCACAATCTAAGTCGAATTGTCGATTGCACTAGCGCACCCCGACCGGCCCATCCGGCACGCGAATCTTCCACGCGATATACCGATACGTCGCGTACACGATTGCCAATGAGACCAAAGGATGGACCAACTCCGCGATGATGATGTAATCGTATACGCCATGCAAGAGCGCAGCAATTCCCAGTCCTTGTAACACCTGGGGTAAGCCCACATCCTCTCGAAACTTGGCAAGTCCCAGGTAGAGTCCAGCAACGCCTCCAAAAGAGGCATGTGCGAGTGAGGTGACGACGGCCCGCACCGGCGCCACGTTTAGACCAAAGGTGAACGTGTAAAGAAGGTTTTCGAGCGCCGCGAAACCCAACGATGCGGTGACTGCGTAAATGATCCCATCGGCTGGTTCGTTAAACGCGCTCCGTCGAAACGCCGCCCAGTACGTGGCGAGCAGCTTAGCGCCCTCTTCCCCTAACCCGACGACGAAGACAGCAACAAGAAATTGGGTCAACTGAGGAGTCGTCCCACCACCTAACAGGTGCTGAAACGGGAGTTCGTACAGCGCCGCGGGAATGATGGCCACCATGCCGGCGACAAAGGTGATCAGGATAATCCGTTTGGGCTCTTTCTCACGGTCCTGCCTGTAAAAGAACCACACCCACAATAATCCCGGAACCAACGAGACAAGGAGTAAAACGAGAATGTTCATGCGTCTCATCCTCTGCAGGGAGCGTCACGGGTAGTCATCCCCGCAGATCGGTGGATTATCCGGCCACTTTAGCGGGCATTGCGCGCGCTGAGGGCGCTACGCCAGGCCAGCACGGCGTAGTCAATTCCGGCAGCTACAGAGAGCGCTACGCCGAGGGATGCGAGCCAGGTCCCAAGCGTTGACATCCCTGCTAGTATTCCTCCAAAACCGATAAAGAGGACCACGGTCGCAATCTTGCCTAACGATCGCGCAGAAACCACCCGGTCGGCCCCCCGCAGCAATACTGCTCCCCCTACCAGCAGCATCAACTCCTTGAGCGCGAGAATGTAAAACAGACTAATCGGTAAGGCGTCAACCCACACTAAGGAGATAAAGACAAGGAGGCCAAACACCTTGTCGGCGATCGGATCGAGCAGCGTCCCGAAGCGAGAGATCTCACCTCGGGATCGGGCAACGTATCCATCCAAACCGTCGGTGGCAGCCGCAATGACAAAGAGGATCAGAGCCGCCCACGACGAGCCATCTCCCTGCACGATGGCCCACACCACGGGCACCGATAGGATCGCACGGCTGAGCGTAATCAGGTTTGCGCTCGTCCAAAATCTTTGAACGTGTGCCGAAGGGTCGTTCACACTCTCTCCCCCTCTTGGTATGGTAAATCGTACACTGGCAACTCACAGTATCATACGACATGACTGCCCCTGCCCCCTACGGTCTGCAACGAGCCTGATAAAGGTTTACAGGGGATCGTACGGTGCCGAGACCAGGTCATGGTGAATACTTCCAACCGTCCCAGGAGAGACTCTGTAGATGAGATCTGCCTGACGTGGGGGAGGTGGCAAACGTTGATACGACGGTTTCTTGAGAGGGTTCTCGCCTCTAGACCGAGTTCGGAACCCCGCGGACACGTCCCGCGCCCGAACATTAGGCCTCATCACTCAGGGAATCTCCAGAATCTGTTGACAGCTGTACAAGAGACGATTGGAGAGAGCGACGATATCGTCATCCGGCGGTTTATCATCGCAGGGGAGTCCCCAGCGGCCTTAATCTATGTAGAGTCGATGGTAGAAAGAAAAGTGATCACTGAGGACATTCTGCAGCCACTCGTGCACGAGGCCCGACGCTCCCCCAACGAGCTCCCGCTCCAGGAGATCCGAGAGAAGATTGACAAGTTAACGGTCACGGTCTCAGAAGTCGATCGGGTTGACCAGTTCGATAGGATGGTAGAAGCCGTTCTAAACGGAGATACCGTCTTGGCAATCGATGGTGTCAAGAGCGTCTGGGCGTTGGAGACAAAGGGATTTAAACATCGCAACGTCGAGCCGCCAAGTGTGGAGCGATCCGTGCGCGGCTCCAACGAAGGGTTCACGGAACCGATTGACGTCAACTTGAGCCTCATTCGCCGCCGACTCAAAGATCCAAATCTCCGAATTAAGAACCACACCATCGGCGAACGGACCAAGACCCGGGTGGCAGTCCTATTCATCGAAGGCTTGACGAACAAGGAGATCGTTAAAGCAGCAGAAGAACGCCTGACAGCGATCGACGTAGACGGGGTGCTGGAGAGTGCCACCATCGAACAACACCTCAACGATCACCCTTATTCGATCTTTCCTCTAACGCGGGTTACCCCACGACCGGATTTGTGCGTCAAATGGCTCCTAACGGGACGGGTTATCATTGTGGTGGATAATACTCCGTTCGCCATTACGGTCCCCGTGGTGCTCCAGGATTTCTACAAGACAATTGAAGATATCACTCACGCGTTTTTCAACGCCACGATCATTCATTGGGTTCGGCTTGCGGCGGCGTTGATCGCTCCGCAATTGCCGGGACTTTACATCGCGCTCACCGCCGTTCATCCGGAGATGATACCGACAGAGTTGGCGATGAGCATCGCTGGAAGCCGGGAAGGCCTCCCCTTTCCTACCATCGTGGAAGTGATCATGATGGAGATCACGATGGAGATTCTGCGGGAAGCAGCCATTCGGATGCCCAGCCAAATGGGAGCGACGATCGGTATCGTCGGAGGTCTTGTGATTGGAACTGCAGCCGCCCAGGCGGGCATCATCTCAAACCTGATGGTTATCATCGTCTCTCTCACCGCGATCGCAACGTTTGCGCCCCCCAGTTTTGAGATTTCAATCCCAACGCGATTGATGCGATGGGGATTCGCTATGTCGGCTGCATTCCTGGGCCTATACGGCATGGGCATATTCGCCTTAGTCATCATCGGACACCTCTGTTCGCTGAGCTCGTTTGGCGTCCCGTACCTGACTCCTTACTCTCCCGTGCGGGGCACCTCACTTCTCAAAAACAGCCTTCTCCTCACCTGGCCGGGCCCGCTCATCAAGACCCGCCCCAGTTGGCTGCGGCCTCAGGACCGACGTTCTAAAGGGAGCTACGAGCAACCCACCAAAGGACCGCAATTGGACGACGAGGACTGATATCTTTGCGCGCACACGGTAAATCAAAACGGCTCGCATGCGCCGCGATGCTGTGCCTTCTCACCTTCAGCGCCGCCGGATGTTGGGATACCCAGGAGCTAGATACGAGGTCGTTGGTGATGGCGATTGGGATTGACCTCTTAGAGGAGGTGGAAGGTATGGCAACCTCGAGTGGTGACGATAAACTGGCTATCACCTTCATGATCGCAAAACCCGAGCTGGCCGCAAGGTCATCGACCGGCGGGCCGAGTGGCGGCGGCGCGCAAGAGCCCCCGTTCTTCGTGATCGGAGCGGAGGGGCACACATTCCTAGAAGCCATTGAAAACGCCAAAATGCGGCTCAGCCGATCCATGTACTTCGGGCACTTGCAGGTGTTTGTCATTAGCGAAGGAGTCGCGCGACAACATTGGGACGTCCTTGTGGATGAGCTCATGCGTGATCCCGACGTGAGCAGCCTGGTCGATTTGCTTGTGGCCAAAGAGCAAACCGCCCGTGAAGTGCTCGTGGCATCCCCTCCACTCGCGAAGAACGCGGCGGAGTTCCTAACCTCCTTCAGGAAAAAGGACGACACGCCCGGTGTCACCAACCTCACCAGGCTGTGGGATTTTTATCGGGACTGGCGCACTCCCGGCCGGGAGTCGGGCGCAGCGAGTGTCACAGTGAGTCGTGATCAGATCGCCCTTGATGGCTCCGCGGTCTTCAAAGGTGCCGGATTAGTTGGGTGGCTAGGGCCCCAAGAGACTGTAGGGTTCAATCTTTTGACCAATCAATTCCTTGGTGGTACCATCACCGTCCCTTACGAGGGAGATCCCACGAGTTTTGTAGTTGCCCGCGACCTGCGTTCTTCAGCGGATGTCACTCCCGTCGTCAAGGATCTATCTATCGCCTTTCAGATTCGGATATTTCTTGAGGGGAACATTGGGCGCATGTCAGGCGCCGGGTCCGTGGAAGCCCCGGAGACGTTTCGAGAGGCCGAAGGTTTGCTTGAGCGCTACGTCAAGCAAACGGTGGAAAAGACCCTGAGCAAACTACAACTCCTAGGATCTGATATTACGGACTTTGGTGAAATGGTTCACAAACGTTATCCGGATTTATGGAAGGTGAACAACTGGGACGAGGACTGGAACGAAGCGTTTCGCCAAGCTGACATGCAGGTAGAGATCGAAACCAAACTGCGTGGAAAGGGTCTAACGCGTTGAGCTGCACAGCGAAAGGACGGTGATACGACGTGCACTTCGGGCAGAGGATCTCAAGCGTCGAACACGGTGCGATGATCGTGGCTCAGACCTTGGCCTTCGGACTGTTCATCTTTCCTAACGACCTCCATTTATCTGCCGGTCATTCTGCCATTTACGCGTTCATTCTCATTGGAGTCATCGCAGCGGTTGCAATGGTTATCATGAATAAGTTGGCGGCGCGATTTCCCGGTCGATCCGTGGGCGAATTTTTGCCTGAGATTACGGGGAGAATTGTCGGCGTCCCTCTCATGGTACTACTTATCATCGCCCATACGTTTTGGCTTGGCATTGCAGTCCGGATCTTCTCGGACCTAATCAGCACGCAGATCCTCCGAGAGACACCGTTAGAGATCATCACCTTCACGATGATTTTAGGCGTTGCTTATGTAGCGTATAAGGGGATCGAAACGATCGGGCGATTCTCAGTCTTCGTCATGAGCCTTACATACCTTGCCATAGGCGCCATCTTCCTATTTTCGCTGAAAGACTTCGATCCAACGACGGCTAAGCCCCTGTTTGTAGGGGTAGAACCCATCGTCACCGCGGCGCTCAACGCTTACTATGTCGTCATGGGGATTCAGATTACTCTCGTGACATACGCATTCACGCCGGGAGGAGTCAAAGTAACTCGCGCAGCGTTCATTGCACTCGGACTCCTTTGGGGACTGCTGATTCTGATTCTCATCTCCGTCTCCGGAATTGCGGGTACGGAGGCGGCCAAAACACTCAATTGGCCGGGGATCCTCGTCCTCCGCCTCATTGAGATACCAGGTACGTTCGTTGAGCGGACGGGCCTCTTCATTCTCGTCACTTGGACAGCCTCCGTCTTTTGCTTGTGCACCGTCCTGCTGTGGGGAATCTCCCTTTTCACCACTCAAGCCTTTAACTTTGATATGGGTAAGACCAAGTTCTTTATTGTACCTGTGGGCCTTGGCTCGTACTGGTTTAGCATGTTCCCACAAGATTACGAATCAGTACAAGACGTGGCGCTCCCAATCATCTCAGCAGTCGGACTCGTCTCCACTCTTGTGATCCCCCTCATTCTTTGGATCATAGCGATGCTGCGGGGCTTGGGAGAGAGTTCGCGGGCAAAAACGGGAGATCGATAGCATGCCTTTCTTAATCTTTCTACAGTCAATCATAGCGCTCCTCATCATGCTCGGCGAATTGGTTCGCCCCATTACTCGGGCCTTCTCTGTGTGGTCCCTGGCCTTGACAGTGGGAATATGGGTAATAACTCTCTACTTCCTCATTAGGTACCCCGTGGACGATTAGGACTAATCGCCCCGCGCCTTCAGCTGGCCTTTGCTACGCAAAGTCTCAGCTGTGGCACCGGTCGCCCCTGCCGGGGCAACCCGGTGGCGGCTGCAAAGAAAGGAGCCCCACATCGTTTGATGTGAGGCTCATAAAAGTGTGTCGGCAACGAGCTACGCTCCCACCGGGTTGCCCCGGCAGTACCATCACCGCT